>CAZGXY010000067.1:0-38589 GCA_964530145.1 uncultured Acidobacteriaceae bacterium
GTATAAGACCGCTCCTAGTGCCAACTAGTCGCCCTCCGGTCGGGCAATGTAAAAGCAGCCTCATCACGGCCCGTTCCGCTCCCGCCAGGAAATCGGAACGGGTCTTAGTGTTTTCGCTCAGCCCCACGATGAGGTGCAGCAGTGATGGGGGGAGCTACGTTTCTAAGCACTTTCTTCTTCTTCCTCGTCACTCCCAAGTGGGATGAGGTCGGCGTGATCTTGCTCGTACTTCTGGAGCTGATCAACAATTGAAAAAACAAACTGCCTGTCATCTTGCGGCATCTTGAATGGATTGGCTGTGATTGAGACCGTTAGCCGACCCCCACTGATAAGGCGAACACTGTGTGTGCTGGCCGCTTCGGAAGCAGGTATAGGGACGAAAGGAACATGGACCTGTTCCGCGATTCCGTTATCTTGCCGTTGTCGCGGTCCACGTTTTTTTCGCGTTGCTCGGAGCAGTGACGACAAGTATGGTGATAGCGGCATATCCGCAAACTTGGCGGCCTTGAGGAAAAATGTGATCGCTTTCTGCTTCGTACCGCCGCTTACAGAGAAGTTTGTTTCAAACTCATCCTCCAACATCTTGAGCGTCATCTTCGTGAGGTCATGCTTCGAGAGTATTGGTTCGTACTGTGCTTCGAGAGTGGCCCTCATTTCAACGGTGCGACTGTTTGACTTCACCATCCGTTCTAGGTATTCATTGGCGCTATCATCATCCTCGACCAAGCCGAGAAACCTATAGGCGCTCATGATCAAGCCCTGCGTAACACCCGACTGGCTCCGCCACAGCATACGGTCAATCTTTGGCGGAACGCCATGTGAAAGCGCATCGAGAGAACTCAGAAACGTTTTGAAGGGAAGGTACGGCGGCACTCGCTTGGTTTCCATTTGTGAACTCCGCTTGTTGCGGTAACTACTTAAGATGATCTAACGTAACATTTCGTTGCCGCACGCGCAAGAGTTTATTTCGTACACGCCGACCAGCCCTGCTAGCATGGTGTGCTAACGGAGTAATGCCATGAAAACAGGTGACTTAGTAAAGGTAAGGACTTTTTCTGAAGGTATCGTAGAAAGGCGGGTTGTGGAAATCTTGAGGAATACTGTGTACATCTGTACCGAGAATGAATGGCGAATCTCTGCGGCGGAGGGGCGACAGCCAGGCTGTGCAGGCTTCAAAAGGGAGTACGTTTTGGCCGGGGCTGATGTTGCTACAACTTAGCTTGGCTTCGACGGCTTGGAAGGCCGACCGCCTTTGAAGTCTTGCCTCATGGCGGCTATCTTTCGGAAGTAATCAGGCCCTCTTTTGGCTGTTACTTTGCCGCCTTTTTTGCCCAGCGTGGCCGCTGGGGATTGATCGAGAAGATCATCGGCGAGATGCACAGCGGCAGTTAGCAACTCGTTGGCGCGTTGCGAACGGCCTTCCGGCAGGCTGGTAGTCATCAAGAGGGATTGCGCTTCTGAGATAAGATTGCGGAGTGCGCGAAGATCGTTTTTCTTTCCCATGCGGCAACCGTAACACCGTAACACTTCCGATGCAAGCGGTTGCTGTTTTGTTTACCAACGCAATTTAGGACAAGAGCGGATTTTGCCTTTAGCCGCACGCGAAGCTCACGCGATTGAAGATCAGGCAGCTCGTGCGTACTGCGTATCGTTGCGCGCCATCAGGGCCATCATTTCATCGAGCGAGGCGATCTCGAATTCGCGCATCGAGCTGGCGTGCTCCAGCCGGTTCCGCACTGACGAGCGGGGATTGAACAGCTTAAGCCGAACGTCATGGTCGCAAGCCCATCGTTGCAGAAACACCAGCATGCCCAGCCCGCCGCCTTCGATCGAGGAGACCTCCGAGAGATCGAGTACGATTATTCGGGAGTCGCTCTGCATGTGAACAGCGTCGCGTAATCGGAAAGCATCTTCGCTCCGCACAATGCGGCCTTCGCACTCAATCACCGCCATCTCGCCAATGTTTTCAACATGGGTAAGTAGCATATGGCCTCCGCCAGTGGCGTTATGGCCACAGCACGCTTCGTGCCATCGAACTGTGCCTTGTATTTGTGCTGAGTAAGCGCCTGAGGGGTTAAAAAATCAAGACTTTCTTCCGCAGGTCGAGAAAAATTTCCGTACAGCGAATTCCGTATGTTCGCGAAAACCAGACGCCCCATGGCCCACATTTGCCGGGGGTCCAGAAGCAGGGAGCTGGGGTTTCTGACGCGGCGAGGAATCTGCGCAAGCCGAGCGACGCGGCGCGTTGTTTGCGACGCAAGAATCGCGCGCTTGCTGAGCATCCCTGTGGACAGTCGTTTGACGCCACCTTAGTAGGCTCTCTATAATCGTTACGTTCCACACCATTGCTGCAAGATGTTCAAGGGTGGACGACACGTCCGCAACCCCGGCGTGTGACGCTGGCATTCCAGTGCGCCCGGTTTCCAATTAATAAGGGATTCCGATTAAGATCTGACGGCGGCCGTTCGCGAACAGTCCCAGGGAGATGCAGGTTTTCGCGAGTGTGCGCCCGGCGTTGCCGGAAGTGCGTAATCCGAGTTTCTTTCTGAGCCGAGAAAAGCTCCAAGGAGTCGAAACGATCCAATGAAAAGCAAGTTTGTGCGTTCTCTTCTGGCCGTTGCCGTGATCTCGATGATTTCCGCATGGGCCCAAACCGCCGGGGCCGCCGCACCGGCCGCTGCCGGCACCAATCCGCCGAACGCGCCATCGGCAGCCGCCGCGGCAACTCCGACGGCCGCTCCGATCGCCACCGGTCCGGGCTCGAAGATCGGCACCATCAACATTGAGCAGGCCGTGCTCGGCACCAACGAAGGCCAGCGCGACTTTCAGGCATTGCAGAAAAAGCTCGACCCCAAGCAGGCCGAACTGAAATCGCAGAACGATGAGCTCGATAGCCTGCAGAAACAGCTCCAGACCCAGGGCGACAAGCTGAATGAAGAAGCCCGCGCCACCCTGGTCAAGCAGATTGAGACTAAGAAGAAATCCTTCGACCGCTCGGTGCAGGACGCCCAGGAAGACGCGCAGAACCAGCAGAAGGAAATCTTCCAGCGCATTCTGCAGAAGATGGCGCCCGTGATCGTGAAGCACGCCCAGGAAGGCGGCTACGCGATGATCGTCGACACCTCGAATCCCTGGCCGCAAAGCCCGGTGCTCTGGTATGACGGAGATAAGTCCGACATCACCAAAGCGGTCGTCGATCTCTACAACACGCAGTCGGGAGTTCCTGCTCCGGCCACGACTGGCGCGCCCGCAGTGAAGCCTGCGGCTCCGAAACCGGCGGCACCGAAGGCCACAACTCCCAAGCCAACCACGCCACAGTAGTTTGCCCACGACACCGAAAGTGTCGTGAAAGTTCCCAAAAGGCCGCGTTACACGCGGCCTTTTTTCTTTTCGCGGAGCGATCCAGGCCAGCTGTTCGCGGTGTCTTTATCTCCAACAATCTTCCTTAAGGAGGACAGCATGTTTGAACGCACGCTCGCATCGTCCTGGGACGAACGCTCGCGCCGCAGCTTAACCACACTCACTTCCTTCGGAGTGCAGGCTGTGGTGGTCGCCGTGCTGCTAATCGTGCCGCTGCTGCGGCCGACAGGCATCCCATTACTCCGCCAGCTGACGACGCCGATCAGCCTGGGCCAGCCCGAACCGGAACGACCAGCAGCCAGACCGCACTCGGCATTCACCGCGGCATCTCCGAGTTCATCGCCTACGATATTCCTCCAGCCGTCGCGAATTCCCAACCGTATCGCGACTGGAGACGACGCTGCGGCGCCTCCGGCGCTCGAATCCGGTCCATACGTTGCAGGACCAGGAGGAACGTCCGGTCAAGGAGTTTCAGGATCTATCGGAATCGGTGCAGCTCCAGTGATTCCAGCCGCTCCCGTCGCGACCGTGCAGACGGTCCGGCTCTCGCACATGAGCGAAGGAGATCTGGTTCATAAGGTGCTGCCGGCGTATCCGCCTCTCGCACGCAGCGCCCGCATTCAAGGCACGGTTGTGCTGGCAGCGATGATCAGTAAGCTCGGCACGATCGAGAATCTGCGGCTGCTTTCAGGACATCCCATGCTCGCGCCTGCTGCGATTGAAGCTGTTCGCCAATGGCGTTATCGTCCGTACATCCTGAACAGCGAGCCGGTCGAAGTGGAGACGCAGATCACGGTGAACTTTTCGCTGGCAGGGAATTAGGGGTGAGCGCATCAAGGTATCGGCACGGCCAATCGTGGCTCGATCGCAAAGCGGGAGTAGCCCAAGCGTAACTTAGGAGCATGCGCCGCCGCCGCTATAATCGAGCCTGTGGCGACCACTGTAGAATCCCTGAGCCGTGTAGCGACTCGTCCGACGTGGGCGGAAGTATCACTCGGCACTCTGCGGCAGAACTTTCGCACGGTGGCAAAGCACGTCGGTACGGCGACGGTTTGCGCGGTGGTGAAGGCTGATGCCTACGGGCATGGCGCGGTCGAATGTTCGCGCGCATTGCAGGCGGAGGGCGCGAAGTGGCTCGGCGTAACCTCGCTCGACGAGGCCATTCCGTTGCGCGATGCCGGAATCGAATTGCGCATCCTGTTGATGACCGGCTTCTGGCGCGGGGAAGAAAATGAAATCGTACGCTCGCGACTCACTCCCACAGTTTGGGAGCCGTGGCATATTGAGCGTTTCGAAACTGCCGCCGCAGCTGCCTCGACGCGTCACGCGGTGCATTTGAAAGTGGATACCGGCATGGGGCGGCTGGGGGTTTCGCTGGATGATCTTCCGGCGGTGTTGGAGGCGTTTCGTACCGCTCCGCATGTCGTCCTCGAGGGAATTTCGACGCATCTGGCTTCTTCCGAAATCATGGACGCGCCTTCTGTGCAGGAGCAGGCGCGTCGCTTCGCAGAGGCGCAAGGGATGGTGCAGGCAGCGGGCTTTGCGCCGAATTTCGTCCATATGGCCAACAGCAGCGCGCTGATATCAAGGCGCGAAACCTGGAACAATATGGTGCGCCCGGGCGTCGCGCTGTATGGTTACTATCTGCCGTTTCAGCGCGCTGGGCGGGAAGTGAGCGGAGGCACGCTGCGTTTGTCGGTGAAGCCAGTGCTGACGTGGAAGACGCGAATTCTCTCGATGCGGAACTTTGCCGCCAATCAGGCGCTCGGCTACGGCGGGACTTATGTGACGAAGGCTCCGGCTCACGTTGCCGTGCTGCCGGTTGGATATGCGGATGGCTATAATCGGCAGCTCTCTAATCGCGGTCGCGTGATTGTTCGCGGCCATTACGCGCCGATCGTCGGCAGCATCTCGATGGATCTCACGCTGGTCGATGTAACCGACATTCCGGGAGTCGCCGTCGCCGATGAAGTGGTTTTGCTCGGGTCGAGCGATAGTCTGACTGTCGACGCGCTCGAACATGCCCGGCTGGCCAACAGCTCGCCTTACGAGATTCTCTGCAATATTTCGAAGCGCGTGCCCCGGAAGTACGCCAGCTAAGCCCTCTGACGTTCTTTCCTTGCTTCCACATACTTGCGCAACACTGCATTCATCGTCGTCTGGTAACCGCGCCCGTGCTTGCGAAAGAACGTCAGCACGTCGGGATCGATACGCAGCGTGATTTGCTTCTTTGGGCCGGGCCAGAGAATGGCATGGGAAAAAAAGTCCGCTCCCTGCTTGGGGATGTCGGAATAATCGATATCTTCATCGCGCATCGCATCAACACGCTTCCAGCCCGTCCTGGATGGCTTTTTCGTATTCTTTCCGTTCTTCACGATCTGCCTTTCTCAATGAAATGATGCGAATGGTGTCGGGCGAGGGTTGGGCGAATGCCACGAAAGCGAGACGCCCTTGAATCATCCCTACTCCGATTCATCGCTCCTCGCCGTAGTCCTCCCTTGAATCCGGACGCACCAGGAGCGGACGACGGAACATCTGCCCTGCCCAGGCGAAATCGAAACCATGCTTGCGGATGTTTGCCCGGTTCTTGGTTTCGTCCCACTCAAAAGTCATTGTAACTTCGAATGTAGCTACATGCAAAAGGCATCGGTAAGAACACTAGATATTCTTCGGTTCCGATCGAACAGTGACGAACGTCACAACTCCAGAAAAATAATCTTCCTTTTTTCCCATTCGAGGGCAAAATGGGAGGCATTAGCCACGTATTGCGACCATTGCCTGAGCCTGCGTTAAGTACTCCGACATGCGCTTGTTAGACTAAGAATTGACCATGCCCTCGCGTTATGCACAATGGATGTACGATTGGGAGCACCGGCTCACTTCGGTGGACAACAACCGCGTGGTGCGCCCGCTGGAGTGGGGTCTGGAGTGGGCGCAGGACTGGCCTTGCCGCAATGGTTGCTCTCCCGCACAGGCTGCGGAGAATCCTGCAAAGTTCCTCGTCGATTTCAACCGGCGCATCGTCGCCTCCAGCGAAGAGTTTTATTCCTACACACGGCCGACTGATTTCCGGCTTGAAAAGCGCGAGGTCCAGGTCTACTCGACCCGCGAAGTTCCCGATCCGAAGCTTGAGGCCAAGGTGAAGGGAACTTTTTCGGAGTTCCTGCGCTTCACTTCGCCGGTAAGAACTCCTTATCCGGAGAACGATCTGGTGAATGCGCGATGGTTTCCGGCAAGCGGGCGTCGTGCGATTGTGCTTCTTCCGCACTGGAATTCGGATGCGATTTCCTACACGGGTCTATGCCGCGTGCTCAACATGCTTGGAATCGCCGTGCTCCGGTTGAGCATGCCTTATCACGATATCCGCATGCCTGCCGAGATCAGCCGCGCCGATTATGCCGTTTCGGCGAATATTGGGCGCACGCTCGATGCCGTGCGCCAGGGCGTTACGGACATTCGTTCTTGTCTTGACTGGCTTGAGCAGCAAGGTTACAGCAAGTTGGGAATCCTCGGCACAAGTCTGGGGTCATGTTACGCGTTTATCGCGGCGGCACATGATCCGCGGATTCGGGTCGCGGCTTTCAACCACGCGTCAACCTATGTGGCGGATGTGGTTTGGCATGGACAGTCGACGCGCCATATCCGGAAGGGAATTGAATCGCAGATTACGCTGGAGACATTGCGACAATCCTGGCTGGCGGTGAGTCCGATGGCGTATTTCGATCAATTTTCGCGCTCGCCAAGGAAGTCGCTAATCGTCTATGCGAAGTACGACCTGACATTCTTGCCGGAGCTTTCGCGCGACGTCGTGGCCGAATTCGCGCGCCGCGGTCTCGATCATAAAGTGGTCGTTTTGCCTTGCGGGCATTACACGATGGGAGAAGCGCCTTACAATTATATGGACGGCTGGCAACTGGCGTCGTTCCTGAGAACGGCATTTTGAGGAAGAAACCGAGCCGCTATGTTGGCGCGATTTACAATGAATTATGGAAGTAATTCAGGTGTGTGATCCCGAGGCGGTGGTCGAACATCGCCGCGGCGAGCTTGTCATCAGCACCGATCGCAGGCGTTTGAGCCTCGACGTGGTTCACGACTTTCTGACGAACTGTTATTGGGCGAAGGGCATCTCGCGGGAAATTGTTGCGCGGTCGATCGAGCACTCGTTGTGTTTTGGCATATACGATGACCGCACGCAAGTTGGATTTGCCCGCGTCATCAGCGACTTTGCGACCATCGCCTATCTCGGCGACATATTCGTGGTGAAATCGCATCGCGGGCGCGGGCTGAGCAAGTGGTTGATGGAGTGCATCACTCAACATTCTGCGCTGCAGAATCTGCGCCGCTGGGTTCTACTGACGCGCGATGCCCACGATCTTTACTCGAAGTATGGTTTTACTCCGCTCAGGGCCGCCGAGCGGTATATGGAACGGCACGATCCCACGGTCTATGAACGGGAGATGCCATGAGCCGGTCGATTCTGAGCTTGCTTTGTATTTGTATCGGCAAGAACACGATAGCAGGCAGGTTTGACAGTGCGGAAGTAGGTCGCGTAAGCGATCTCCCAAGTTTTCTTCACAACGTTGAGACAGTCGAGTAGCGAGGCCCCGAGAAATGAATACTTTTAATCGCATGTATTTGCCGCTTCATGAATCCGATCCGGAGGTCGCCGCCGCCATCGATAACGAAACCCGCCGCCAGCACGAAGGCCTCGAACTCATTGCTTCCGAAAATTTTGTCAGCGAGGCCGTGCTTGAAGCTGCCGGCTCGGTATTTACGAATAAATATGCTGAGGGATATCCCGGCAAGCGCTACTACGGCGGGTGTGAATTTGCCGACGTTGTCGAGAATTTAGCGCGCGACCGTGCCAAGCAGCTATTCGGCGCCGAACATGCCAACGTGCAGCCGCATTCCGGTTCACAGGCTAACATGGAGGCATACGCTTCGATCCTGCAGCCGGGCGATACGATTCTTGGATTAAACCTCGCGCATGGCGGTCACCTTACGCATGGCCATCACCTGAATTTTTCGGGAAAGACCTACAAGATCGTTCCTTATGGTGTGACCAAAGAGACTGAGACCATCGACTATGACGCGTTGGAGAAACTGGCCGAGGAGCACCGGCCCAAGCTGATCATCGGAGGCGGCAGCGCTTACCCGCGCATCATCGATTTTGCGCGCATGCGCCAGATTGCCGATAAGATCGGCGCATTGTTTCTGGTCGATATGGCACATTTTGCCGGGCTCGTGGCCGGTGGTGTTCATCCATCGCCGGTGCCGCACGCGCAGATTGTAACCTCGACCACGCACAAGACTTTGCGCGGTCCGCGCTCGGGGATGATTCTTTCGAAAGCGGAATTTGGCGCGGCAATCGACAAGGTTGTCTTCCCTGGAATGCAGGGTGGTCCGCTCATGCATATTATTGCGGCGAAGGCGATCTGCTTTCAGGAGGCGATGCAGCCGGAGTTTCGCAGTTACGCGAAGCAGGTCGTTGCCAATGCCAAAGTGCTGGCCGAGACGCTGGCGGCCGATGGCTTCCGCATCATCTCTGGCGGTACCGATACGCACCTAATGCTGGTCGACGTTTTCTCGAAGGGCATGCTGGGCAGCGACGCCGAAAAGGCACTGGGCGAAGCCGGAATTACTGTAAACAAGAATGCGATTCCATTCGATACCAACCCTCCACTGAAGCCGAGCGGGATTCGCATCGGTTCACCGGCAGTCACGACGCGCGGTATGAAGGAGCCGGAGATGCGGCAGATCGGACACTGGATTGCGGAGGCGCTGAATCATCGCAGCGATGTTGCGGCGCTCGGTAGAATCCGCAAGGAAGTGCTTGGCTTGTGCGAGGCGTTTCCGCTTTACGCCGAGCGCAGGGCGAAGGCGCAAGCGGAAGTGCGAGCCTGAGACATTTCATTGAAGGCGGCCGAATTCTTTTGCGATCTCACGTCTACGCTGTGATTAAATGCCCTTGGTGAAGATCGCGATCGACATCCGGCGGATGAGCGAGTTCGGCGTCGGGACGTACATTCGCAACATCGTGCGCAACCTGGGACGCCTCGATCACGAAACCACTTACTTCCTGATCGGATCGCCCACCAAAGTAAAAGAAATCGGCGCATTGCCGCCGAACTTTCACACCATCGCCATCGCCGAGCCGGAGCGCTCAGTAAAAAGCTTTCGCGAGTTTCGCGACGTTGTGAAGCGATTGGAATGCGATCTGGTGCACATTCCGAACCTCTTCTCTGTGCCCCGCGCTTTGCCTTGCCCCTATGTGATGACGGTGCACGACATGCTCGATCATCTGTCGCGGGCACGCCAGCAGACTGGTTTTTGGGGATCTTTACATTTTCAGTTGACCAAACGTGCCCTTCACGGAGCGTCGCGAATTTTTGCGGTTTCAAACTTTACGAAGGTCGAGATGGAGAAGCTGTTCGGCATTCCCGGGCAGCGCATCGAGGTGGTGTACAACGCCATCGACGAGCGCTTTCTCTACGGGCACGCGACCGCCGCTGACCGGCAACTGATCGCCGAACGCTACCAGGTGTTTTATCCTTTCTTGCTTTACGCGGGAAGAATCAGTCCGCACAAAAACGTGGTGCGGATGATCGAGGCGTTTTCCGCTCTGAAAACGGAACTGGAAAAGGATGGGGCATTTCCAGACTTAAAGCTCATTATTATTGGGGACGATCTTTCCGGAAATCCTGACCTGCGGCGCACGGTTATCCGAAGCGGAGTGCAGAATGATGTGCGTTTTCTGGGTTTTGTGCCGGTCGAAGTTCTGCGCATCTTTTACGATCAGGCAAAAATCTTCGTTTTTCCGTCGTTGTACGAAGGTTTCGGGTTGCCCCCGCTGGAGGCGATGGCTCATGGCACGCCGGTTGTAACCTCAAATGTCACTTCGTTGCCGGAAGTGGTGGGAAACGCGGCCGTGCTGGTGCATCCCGAAAATTCTTTCGAGATCATGCGCGCATTACATCGCGTGCTGCGCGATCAGCCTTTGCGCGAAAAGATGAAAGAGCGCAGCTACAAGCAGGCGGCGAAGTTTTCGTGGGAAAAGTCCGTGCGCCGGATTATGGAGGTGTATCAGGAAGTGCTCGCCGGCCACAGCGCCGATTCTCGCGGCTCACGCCGCAACGCCAAGCCGCACGCCACGCAGGGCGTGGCATAGCGGGTTGCTTGCGGCTTGAAACAGCGCAGTGAGTAAGGCTATTTCACCAAAGCTTGACCCGGCGAAGCGACAGCGAGCTTATGCAGCTTGGCACTGATGCGGCTACGTTCGGCGTCGTTCTGCGCGGAGGCGAGACGCTTGCGGAGGAGCGTTATTTTGTGGTGACGGGCGCGGCGCCGGCGAATTTCCGGCCGGCGGCTGGGTGCTGACATAGTTCTTTCTCCTGAGGTCTTTTTGCCTGAGTTTAAACGCAGTATCGATTCTAAATGGAGCGGGCACTTTCCATAAAGGACAGAATGGCTGCAATCCTAGCGAAGTGCGGGAAAGATGTTTGGTACGCCGATGGCGGAAAAAGCGGCAAGACCGGCACATAAAATTCCCATGCCATAAACGATGGCACGTTGACGGGGAATCCAGTCACGGAGCGACAGCAACACAAACGGCAATACTGGAATCGCGAACCGCACAATATCGGCGCGCGCCCAGGTCTGCGAATTGTAAGTGAAAAGAAACGCGATGTAGAGGAGAGCAAATATAGCTTCGGCCAGATGCTCGCGAGAATACGTTCGAAAATCGTTTCTGAACATCGCCACCGCACCCGCTAGCACGAAGACAATCCAGCCACCAGTGAGAATTACATTGGTCCACGGCTGCAGATTGTGAACCATGCTGGTGGCCAAGGCGTAGAAAGGGACTCCAACCGGCATTCCGGATTGCCAGTCATGTGTCTTGTAGCTGTGAATCTGAAACAGGGGATCGCGTAAACAAATCCAGAACGGCAGCAGGTACAATCCGCCGATCGCGAGCGCCAGGCCGGTGCAATACAGCAGCGTTTTGAATTGGCGCTTGCGGAGGAGCGCGATTGCGAGAGCGGCGAGCGCAAAGATGCCCACCGGGCGCGTCACTGTCGCCAATGCGGCCAGCAGCGATGCCAGAAGCCACCGCTCCTGCCGGATTGCCAGAAACGATGCCAGCAGCAAAGCCATGAAAAGCGGTTCGGAGCCGCCCAGGTATGATCGTTGCAGCCATTCAAAATTGATAATTGCAAAGTAGCTGGAAATCCAACCGCCCCATAGCCGATGCGCCAACAGCACAGTGAGAAGAGAAGAAATTCCGCAAACCAGTAACAGCGATGTGCGCTCGGAAAATCTCGAGATTGAAGATACCGCTGCGGTCACATAAGAAACGCCCCAGAACTGCTTCACGCGGCTGTCTACGAGGTCGGCGTGCCGAATGCAAAAAGCGGCATGCAGATAATCGCCGGTGTCGCCCGTATTGTCGACCTCGTTGGCGTAATTCCTGAAATGGACGATCGTTGCCGTGAAAACTATGCAAGTCAAAGCCCACAACAATATGATTTCGTTGCGGGAGATATCACGCATGGCCGCATCATAGCAGCCTCCGTGGGACGGTCGGCGATGGAGAACCAGCCTGGAAACGGGCAATGTGCGCGGTTCCGCCCGAAAAAGCAATTGACCAGGCCAGGCGTCTGGTTCAGCTTGTGGATGGAAGATCGGGCAGCCTCGCCTGCATGGTTCTATACTCGGGCGGTCGGTCTTTTGCGAATTCTTGCTTTTATGAATCGTGGAGGCATTCGCTGTGTCATTAATCTGCCGGATATTCCGGGTGACTCTGACGACCTTTTTGGTCATCCTGGCTTGCTCACAGTCGCCGGCTCGGGAGCGCAGTCATGCCCGGATTTTCGGTGGTTATTTCGAGGAATGGGGCATCAATTACGCCGGTTACAACATTGCAGATTTGCAGAAAAATGGCGTGGCCGACGAGTTGACGCATTTGATCTATGCCTTCGGCAATGTGACCCCAACCTCCCCGGCGGCGTGCGCCATTGCCGATCCTGTGGCCGCTTACCAGAATCCCCACCTCCCCAGCGTGAACGGCAAATCCTATACGGCGCCGCTTTACGGGAACTTCGGCGCGATTCAACAACTGAAAGAGCTTCATCCCAATCTGAAAGTTTTGATCTCTTTGGGAGGGCAAGCGGGCGACGTCACCGGCTTTGTGACCGCTGCAGCTGGCCCGGCCGGGCGTGCTGCACTTGCATCGTCGTGCATCAATTTATTTGTTAAGGGGAACATTGCGGCTGGGATTACTGCTCCGGGCTTGTTCGATGGCTTCAATATCGATTGGGAATTTCCCGGCGCCGCTGACAAGCAGAATTTCACGGCTTTGCTCAGAGAGTTTCGAACGCAGCTCAATGCTTTGTCTAAGACGACTGGGAAGAAGTATGTGTTGACCTTCGATTCGCCGGCGAACCCGAAGAAATATGTCAACATCGATCTTAGAGCCGCCGCAGCACAGGTAGACTTCCTCACCATCGACGGTTATGACTACGCCAGCGCAGACGAGAAGCAGACCAACGAATCGTCTTCGCTGTATGACACCGCCGCAGACCCTGCCTATGAGGATGGCCGCTACATCGATGCGACTGTGAAAGCCTATCTGGCGGCAGGCGTGCCGGCGGCGAAGTACACCATGGGTCTGCCGTTGTATGCGGTCGGTTGGACCGGTGCTGCCATCGCGAAACATGGCTTGTATCAGAGCGCCACGGGCGCTGCCCCGGTTCCGTTGGCTGACGGATCGGGCTTTTGTGCCAAACCGGATAAAACCAATCCTTCTCCCGGCTGCGACACCATTTTGACACCGGGGTTCGCTACGTACTCAACCATTCAGAATCTCACTAATAAGTACGGGTATGCCGCATGGTACGATTCCACGCGAATCGGAGCGACGCTCTACAACCCGGCCAGCGGAATTTTTTATACCTACGATGATCCTGCCGCGGTGGCAGCGAAGACTGCCTACATCAAGATGCACAAGCTTGGCGGCGCATACGTTTGGGCGCTGAATGACGACGATGCCAAGGCTTCGTTGACCAAGACGATTGCCGCGGGGCTTAGGTAGCAGATCGAGACTTAGGTCGATATTTTAGCCGCGCTTTGCGCATCGGGTTCGGTTTTCGTAACAGGATCTGCCCAGAGTCGCGTCTTTTCCACACTCCAAAAGAAACCTGCTCGACCCCTTACACGCCCCACGCCTTCTAGTGGTTAGCGCCTCGCAGATCAATTTGCAGTTCGGATTGCGGAACAAGAAAAAAGTTTATTGAGCCTGCGCCGCTCAAAAAGAGTAATCTCGCTCGCTATTAGTGCTATAGAGCAGTTAGGAAGCGATGAGTCTTCCACAGTGCTGAAAATGACTGCTGAATATAGCCGACTCTCGCGACGTGGGTCCGTGCAGGCGGACTCGTCCCCCAATTTTCCAACCGCGGGCGGATCGCTCTGGTAAGTCCCCCGAATCAAGGAGCCACAATGAAGCGTGCTTTGGTTTTCTTCTCCCCGCTTTGCGTCATTATGTCGGTTTCGCTGTTGGCGCAAGCGACCGTCACTCTGAGCCCATCGAGCTACAACTTTGGCAGCACCCCGGTCGGAACAGGCACCGCTTGGGAGACCTTCACACTTGCCAATAGTGGCAGCTCTGCCGTGAGCATCAGTAACGTCACCGTGAGCGGACCGTTCGTCGTATCCAGCAATTGCGGATCGTCGGTGGCCGCCAACGGCTCGTGTCCAATCTACGTGTATTTCGCCCCAACGTCGTCAGGCGCGGCCAGCGGCACGTTGACAGTGACCGATGCCGCCTCGAATAGCCCGCAGACGGCCGCGCTCAGCGGCACTGGCGGAAGCGGCGGCAGCACTTGCGCAACCTCGCCCAACGCGCCGACAGGATTGGCCGCCTCCGGTACAACCAGCTCGGGCACAAGTTTGAGTTGGACCGCAGTGACTCCTCCCACGGGTTGCACGATCAGCAACTACGCCATTCTGGAGAATGGAAACTCGGTTGGAACCTCCAGCGGCACGACGTTCGCGGTAGGCGGACTTTCAGCTTCGACGACCTACAGCTTCACGGTTGAGGCCATGGACGCGAACGGCTCATCCGCTCCAAGTGCAGCCGTGCAGGTGACTACGCTTTCCGGCGGCGGTGGTGGCAGCTGCGCGACAGCCTGGAGTTCTACTCAGGTCTACACCGCCGGCATGACGGCAAGTGAGAGCGGGGAAAACTACGTCGCCAATTATTGGACGCAGAACAACAATCCCGCCACCAACAACGGGGGCGCCGGCAGTGGCGAACCCTGGACTGCGACCGGTGCCTGCTCCTCTTGTTCTTCTGCGCCAGCCGTGCCGGCGGGGTTGGCTGCATCCGGCACGACCAGCTCCAGCACAAACCTGGCTTGGAACGCGGTTACTCCGCCAGCAGGATGCACTGTCAGCTACAAAGTGTTGCAGAACGCGGCATTGATCGCGTCGCCGACTACGACGTCCGACGCAGTAACTGGCCTCACGCCGTCGACAACTTACAGCTTTACTGTTGAGGCGACCGACGCGGCCGGGACATCGGCGGCGAGTTCGGCCGTGAATGTCACAACGCTGGCTAGCTCGTGCACGACGAAACCCAGCGTTCCAACGGGATTAGCGGCTTCGGGCACGACTGACTCCAGTACGAATCTGAGCTGGAACGCGGTCACGCCTCCCAGCGGCTGCACCATCACCAGCTACACGGTGCTGCAGAATGGGAGTGCCATCGGAACCTCAACCACCACGTCTTACACCCCGGCGAACCTTTCGCCTTCGACCAGCTACAGCTTCACGGTCGAAGCGACCGATTATGCCGGCACGTCTGGCGCGAGTTCGGCCGTCAACGTGACGACAACCGCCCTCACCAACTTGTTTATGGGCGGATGGTATGAAGAGTGGGGCACTTACTATGCCAACTACAATGTTGCGCAATTGCAATCGAATGGCGTAGCCGGCGTCCTCACGCACCTCATCTATGCGTTTGCCAAGCCGGTCGCGAACGGCAGCAATGTGAATTGCGCGCTTGCCGACACTTACGCCGACTATCAGAAGGTCGTCCCGCAAGTGCCCGGCGCGACTCCAGCCACGGCCCCGTTACAGGGAAACTTCGGTGCGCTTGTGCAACTCAAGCAACTCAATCCCAACTTGAAAGTGCTGATCTCGATCGGAGGATGGAACCCCCCGACCTACAACCAGCTCTTCGACCTCGCGGCCAGCACGGAGGCACAACGCCAGGCCTTTGTCGGCTCGTGCATCAACCTGTTCATCCAGGGCAATATCGCCTCGGGTGTTTCGACAGGCACTCTCTTCGATGGCATCGACCTCGACTGGGAGTTCCCGAACGCGAGCGATACCGCCAACTTTACTGCGTTGTTGACCGAGTTCCGCAACGAACTGAATACGCTGACCGGAACTACGGGAAGAACGTATCAGTTGTTGGCCGATCTGGCTGCCGGCCCATCGACCCCCGGAGCGGCGCAAGACTCAGGCAACGATGGAGGTTACGACACCATCAACATCTCCGCAGTTGCCGCGGAGTTGAACTATATGAATGTCGATGGCTACAACTACGCCGGAGACTGGTCCAATGCTACGAATGATGCGTCGGCGTTGTACGACGAACCCGCCAATCCTCTGTATGGAAAACCGGCTGACGATATCGATGCGACCGTGACGTACTATCTGTCGCAAGGTGCGCCAGCGGCGAAGTACACCATGGGCTTCCCGCTCTATGGTGCGGGCTGGGCGGGAGGCCTGACCTCGGCGAACGGCGGCATGTATCAGAACGCAACCGGAGTTACTGATCCGACCGGAGCTCTCACTCCGAATGGAACTTCTCCGGTACCCAATGCCAACGGCGTCGGGAATTGCCCGACGGGTGATAACCAGGGCAGTCCGGCCGCGGGATGCGACGTATTGCTGACCGACGGCTTGGCCACTTACGGGACCATCGTCAACCTGTTAAGCAACGGATTCACGGCCAGCTACGATTCGACTCGCTGCGCCGCGCGTATGTTCAACTCAACCACCTCCACCGCATTCAGCTACGACAATTCAACGTCGGTGCAATGCAAGGTGAACTTCATCAAATCCAACGGCTTCGGCGGCGGCTACGTTTGGGCGTTAAAAGACGACGACCCGAATGGAGACCTGACCAAAGCCATCGCTGGGGATCTCAATCCGTAGAGACCTGGCGCAAGAACAGGGCGAGGCAGGCTGGATGAATAATCCAGTCTGCCTTTTGTTTTTTTCGGCGTAGTTGTCGCCGGAAATCGGACGGCACGCCTCCGCAAAATTGCCTATTGCAAAGTTCCGCTATATAGCTCTATACTCCGCCGGTTCAACTTTTAACGAAATCTGGAGGTGTTCGTCATGTCCAACCGTTTTCTGTCACGCTCGCTGCGAGCCCCGTTTCTGACTTTGCTCGTTCTCGTTGTGAGCCTCTCACCCTCGGTCGCGCAAAAAAACAGTCAAGGCAAGATTCTGGGAGGGTATTTCGAAGAGTGGAGTATCTATTACGCCGCCTACAATATCGCCAACCTGCAAGAGAACGGTGTTGCGGACAAACTCACTCACCTGCTCTATGCTTTCGGCGACGTGACGACAACTCCGGCGCCGGCCTGCACCTACGCCGATACATGGGCTGACTATCAGTCTCCGTATTTGCCGAGCGTGAACGGAAACCCGTATCCCGGACCTCTCTACGGAAATTTCGCGGCGATTCAGCAACTCAAGGGACTCCATCCCAACCTGAAAGTGCTGATGTCCCTGGGAGGGTCTTCGACTACCAACACCACGGCGTTCTCCGTTGCCGCCAGCACGGCGGCCGGCCGCCGTGCCCTGGCCGCCTCTTGCATCGGCATGTTTATCAAGGGCAACATTGCCGAAGGCATCACCGCGCCCGGCTTATTCGACGGTTTCAATATCGATTGGGAGTTCCCCACAGCGACCGACACGGAGAACTTCACGGCCCTTCTTGCCGAGTTCCGGCTCCAGCTGAACGCGTTGAGCCAGACCACGGGAGAGCAATACACCTTGTCGTTCGACGGGCCGGCGGGATCGCAGAACTATGTCAACATTAATCTTTCCGCGGCCGCTGCACAGGTGGATTTCATCACCATCGACGGCTACAACTATTCCGGTTCATGGGTCACACAGACCAATGAAGCATCGCCGCTATTCGATTCGCACCAAGATCCGTTGTATGGCCAGCAGCTCGATATCAACGACACCGTGGACGCCTATCTCAAGGCGGGTGTGCCCGCGTCGAAGTACACGATGGGATTGCCTTTATACGGCGCTGGCTGGACCGGTGCTCCGAATGTAAACCATGGCTTGTACCAGAATTCAACTGGCCCGTCTGCGGTTCTACTGGCGAACGGCACAGGGGTGTGTACCGACCTTAGCGGCAACACACCTGGTTGCGACACGCTGCTGACTCCCGGCTTGCTCACTTATTCGACGCTTTCCACCCTTACCGCGAACGGCTACAGCAAGTACTTCGACCCGCTCAGAGTTGCCACGTCTCTCTACGATCCGACCGGCGGAACTTTTTTCACCTACGACGATCCCTTTGAAGCTTCCCTGAAGATGATTTACATCAACCTGAAGGTTCCGGGGGGTCTGGGCGGCGCTTATGTGTGGGCGCTGAAAGATGACGATGCGAATGGCACGATGGTGAAAACCATGGCTCGAGGATTGGGCCGCTAATGGGTTAGGCAGTCTGGAAAGAATTACCGAGGCAGGCTGGTTGTAGAGTCAGTCTGCCTCGAATTTGTATTAACTATTTACTTGGCAGGGCTTCAGGAACGGCATTGACTAGATCTCGCAAGGGGTTGACCACAGTGAAGCGAACCAGCGCCTGCGGTTTGTCGGCTTCATCGAGGATAACCAGCTGCTGAGCCTTCCAACCGGCAGCCGCTGGTAATCCCGACGATAGACAAGAAATCGCTTCCACTCCGACCGCTGCCAACCCCGTAAGCTGCTGCGCTCGTGACTTCGCTTGAGCCAGCGTGGGCGAGCCCGCCATCAAATGCAGAATTCCGGGCTCGGCGGCGATCCAGCTTTCGAACTTGTTTGTGAGTTCAGTTCTTTCCTCTGGCCGGGCAGCGGGATTCTGCAAGTAAGCGCGCACCAGCGACTCAAAATTGTGGCGTGACGGCGGATCGGGCGGAAGCGCGTCCACGAGCTGATTGAGTGGCGTGAGTTGATTCGGGTGCTGCATGTGCGCTCGTTGGTTGAAAGTAACCGGCTCAAGGACGGACGCCAGAACATGCAGTGGTCCAATCTGCTCGCTTCCGGCCAACAGGCGCAGGCTTACCGCTTCCTGAGAGATGTGGGTCAGCCCGAAAACCTCCAGCCGCAGCGATTCGGCGTCAAGTCTGCGATACATGTCGTCGATATCGTTCACTTCTCGTGGCGACCAGAACCGCTCGGCGATGGCTGCGGTGCGCGGCCAAATGCGCGAATCGATATCTTGCGCTGTAGTTTGCTCGGTCCATATGCAGGCTTCTCCGCCGAGGATGCGGGCCTGCTGATCGGGGCTGAGGTCGTTTGACTGGGGCAGTGGATCGACCGCGTAGTGCTCTGCGGCGGTGCTTATATGATTCAAGTAATAACCGGCCGAGAGTATGCTGCTGTATCCGTTTTTAGCTCCGGCTGCAAGTGAGTCAAAGCCACGCCAGCTCTGGACAACGATGTCCTTCGGCAAGTCTGGAGTCAGAATCTCATCCCAGCCGACCATGCGCTTGCCGTGCTTCTCGAGAATTTTCAAAAGACGCTGGTTGAAATAATTTTGCAGGGCAGCGGTGTCCTGGAGTTTGTGGTCGCGCATAAAAGCCTGAATGCGCGGATTGGCTTTCCACTCTACGCCGTTGTTCTCGTCGCCTCCGATGTGCATATAGTGGTCGGGGAAAATGGCGGCCATTTCCCCGAGAAAAGTATCGAGAAACTTATAAGTGCTTTCGCGCGTAGGATCCATCACCGGATCGAACACGCCGAATTCTCGCTCGATGTGGAAGGGGCCGGCAGCGCTGGCTAGATCGGGATATCCCACGAACCACGAACTGGTGTGTCCCGGAATATCGAATTCGGGCACTACGCGGATGCCTCGTTCCCGCGCATAGGCAACGATCTCGCGGGCTTGCTCCTGCGTGTAAAAGAGTCCATCCGAACCCAGTTCCGTATGTTTGGGAAAGGCCCGGCTCTCGATGCGGAATCCCTGGTCTTCGCTCAGATGCCAGTGAAAAACGTTCAGCTTCACGGCAGCCATTCCGTCGAGATTGCGTTTAATGACGTCAACGGGCATGAAGTGGCGTCCGCAGTCGATCATGAGGCCGCGCCAGCGAAAACGTGGCGTGTCGTGAATCGACACTGCCGGAACAAAATAATTGGTTGCGTCGGACTCGATTAACTGCCGAAAGGTTTCAAGACCGTGGATGGCTCCGACAACAGTAGCGGCATGGAGGCGCGCTCCCGCAGCAGTCACTTCCAGCGAGTAGGACTCGTCTTCATCGACCGACTGAATCGTTTGGCCAGCTCCTTCGACACTGACAACCAGTGCTGCAGAAGCGCTGCCGGCCGCGGGAGATGTTGAAATCGAAATGCTAGTTACAGCCTTGAGGCGTTCCATCGTGCGTGCTATGGCGGCGTCGAGGCGCGCGTCGCGGTAGCCCTCGATAGTGGCAGCAAAGGAGGGAGTGATCGTGAGCCGCCCCTCAAGGGCGGAAAGATTCGCCGGTTGGGGCATCAGGGTGTTGACGAATCCAGAAGCGGGACTTTGTGACTGCGTTGCCAGATTCGGCGTGCCGGACAACGCAGCAAAAGCTGCGAGGATCGCTGCGATATTTAGATGCATGATGTTTTTTGCAGGCCCGCCTACGCAGTTCTAGCGGAAGCGCCGAATAAACAGAGTGTGGCGTTCCGAGCGGTAGAAACCGACTGCGTAAATCGAGGCCTTGCCCTTGGTTGAATAAATAATCTGGCGAATGCGCAGCACCGAAGCCCCGCGAGGCACTCTAAGCAGTTCGGCAACGTTGGCATCCGCGGTTGTGGCATCGACTTCCTCGTCTGCGTAGGCCAGTTTTGTCGAATAGTCGTGCTCGAGAATCGCAAACAGGGAAGCTCTTCCCAGAGGAGCCGAGGCCAGATCGGGAAAATCGGCCGCGGGCAGGTAGCAGGTCTCGAGGGCGAACGGTTCTTCCCCTGTCAGCCGAAGGCGTTGGATCCTCACCACGCGGCTGGCCGCCGGCAGACCGAGCCTGGCAACGACCTCCTCATCCCCGTCGATCTGCTTCGCCACCAGGACCCTCGAACGCGGAGCCAATCCACGGCTCGACATTTGTTCGGTGTAGCTCATCAACTTGTTGAAGTGGATCTTGGGAACAGCCACGAAGGTGCCTGCCCCGCGGCGGCGCTCGACGATGCCTTCATGTTCCAGGCCGGCCAAAGCGTGGCGCGCCGTCATCAGGCTGACCTTGTGAGTCTTGGCTAGTTCACGTTCGGACGCAACTGCATCTCCTGGTTTCAGACTGGCGTGCGCGATGCTGTTGCGAATCTCGCCCTGAATCTTCTTGTAGGCAGGCATTCTGCTGTTGTGGTTTCGAGACATTTTTGTGCTTCCATACTCTTTCGCATGGCAGACCCTGCGGCAGGGACCGCTGGAGACACTAAAAGCGGAGAGCCAAGCCACTTACAGCGCCTTATGCTATATAGCTTATCGAGAGCTTTGATGTAAAGGCTCAATTCCCAATGGGGATGGCATTTTCGGTCCCCAGGCGCGGAAGCGCCGCCGGAATTGCGTGGTTCGGAGCCGTGTTCCGGGGAGAAAACCAAGTGTTGCACCGTTCTTTGGGCTAATTTGGCCTGCGATTTTAAACTCGAATCGTCCTGGGGCCTGCTTTTTTGGAGCCACTGAAAACCCCGGCCGCCCAAACCAGGAGCGTTTCTGTGGGCTCTCTCTTTTTCTTCTTGACTATGCCCTGTCTCGTGCTATATAGCATAATGCGTTTGGATTAGTGGCCCCTTTGTAATGCCCTGTTGGGGAAGCGGTTGAGGAGGTTCTGTGATGGCGGGATTGACGTGCGGCGTGCCGAGACTTTCAACCAGGAGTGATTGCGGAATGATGCGGAGGAATTTTTTCTTTCCAGCGGTGTGCGCGGTGATCCTGATTTTATCTGCCAGCGGTTTCGGGCAGGAATTAGCGGCGACGCTTACCGGCACGGTAACCGATACGTCGGGTGCCGTGGTGTCCGGTGCAGGCATCGTAGTTCACAGCGAGGAAACCGGCGCGGATATTCGCTCGGTGACCACGAATGACGGCGGCGGCTTCAATATCACGAACATTCCTGCCGGGCGCTACACGGTTACGATCAAGAGCAGTGGATTTGAAACTTTCGTGGCCAAAGACGTTATCCTCAACGTCGCTGAAAAGCACACTCTCGATGCGCAATTGCGGACCGGTAAAGCCACCGAAACCGTCGAAGTGACGGCGGAAAACGTGCAAATCCAAACCACTACGGCAGAGCAGTCGGGTACGGTCACCGGCGATCAGGTTCGCGAGCTGGCGCTGAACAACCGCAACTTCGAGCAACTAATCCTGCTGCAACCGGGTGTCGCAAACCAACTGCCGGATGAGGTCGGGTTCGGTTTAGCCAACAACACTTCCATCTCGGTGAATGGCGCGCGCACGGGAGCGAACAACTATACCGTAGACGGGGCCGATATCAATGACAGCGGTTCGAACGGAACCCTGCTAAACACTCCCAGCATCGATGCCATCCGCGAGTTCACGCTGGAGCGCAGCAACTACGATGCCGCGTTTGGACGCAGCGGCGGCGGTCAAGTCGTTGTGGCCACCAAGTCCGGAACCAACACCTTCCATGGCAGCGCTTACGAGTTCAACCGCAACAACTATTACAATGCCAACACATTTGGCGGCCGGGCTGCGATTGCCGCAGGCGAGCCCCTTTCGACCGCCGACACTGTTCCAATCGAGCGCTATAACGACTTCGGGTTCACTCTCGGCGGGCCATTGTTCATTCCCAAGGTTTACCATCCGCAGAAAGATAGAACGTTCTTTTTCTGGTCGGAGGAATGGCGGAAAGCCAGCACGCCCGGCTTGAACGTGATTAATGTTCCCACGAACGCGGAGTTGGCCGGTTCTTTTAACAGCCCGATCACAGTCGCTCCCGCAGGATGCGTGACCACGGCCGGCGGAGTTTCCACCATCAGTCCGTCGTGCTATAGCAAGAATGCCGAGGCGTATTTGAAGGCCTTCATGGCACCCAATCCGGCTAATACTTCAACCGGGCAATTGGTTACGAACTACAGCCAGCTCAACAATTTTCGCCAGGATATTATTCGCCTCGATCAGAATATCGGCGACAGAATTCGCGTCTTCGGGCGCTACATGGAAGACGTCGTCCCGCAGAACGAGCCGTTCTCTCTGTGGGGTGGAGGAAACTACCCCGGCGTAGAAACCACGTCGGTGAACGCTCCCGGCAGGAACCTGGTGGTAAATGCGAGCATGACAATCTCGCCCAAGGTAGTGAACGAAGTTGAATATGTCGACGCCTGGGGTGCAATCAACTCGACGCTCAACGGAATCGCGAACTCATCGAGTTTCCTCAGTCAACTGACCAACAATACGAAGTACACCGACCCGAACGGCCGCGCGCCCAATGTTAGCTTTACCGGTGGAACGCAAGCGGTGCCCGCACTGACCGGGCTGGGCAACGGAAGCGCTCCTTATTTTGAGCGCAACATCGACAAGAATGTTTTCGACAATCTTTCCATCCAGCACGGCAATCACACCATCCGGATGGGCGCTACCGCGATGTGGATGCAGAAAACAGAGAACGCTTCGGCGGGTTTCGCGACCTTCACTTTCAGCCCCACGAATGGAAACCCCGCATTCGCCAACTTCCTGCTCGGGCAGGCGGACAGCTACACCCAGCCGAGCAAAGACACGATTCCCCACCTGAACTATGTGAACTTCGAAGTGTATGTGCAGGATGACTGGAAGATTTCCCGCAATTTCACTCTGAATGCCGGCCTGCGATGGAGTTACTTCCCGTCGCCGACTGACAGCAATAACACGCTGAATAACTTCGATCCGCTGTTGTTCAGTCCTGCCAAGGCTGCGATCATTGATCCCATCTCCGGAAATATGACCGGGTTTACTGCCGGCGGCAGCGCGACCAGCGCAGCAACCTACGCGAACGGGCTGATTTTCCCGCAGGGTACGGCTTGCAGCACCGCTCAAGCCATCGCGCCGCAGACAACTTGCTCACCATATGGCAGCCGGGTCAACCCCAGCTCGAACAACAATTTCGGACCTCGCCTGGGTCTCGCATGGGATCCTCGCGGAAATGGAAAGATGGTGGTTCGTACCGGCTTCGGTATCTTCTATGATCGAACGCTGAATGGAATCTGGGAACAGAACGCTTTCACCGACCCGCCGCTGGTGCAAACGATCACGGTGAACAACGGCGCTACCAGCAACCTTAATCTGTTCGACAATCCTCTGGGCGGGCAGGTAGCAGGTCCGCCACTCGGCCCGAACGGCCTTATCGCAACGGGCTCGCCAACTTTCAGAGTGCCAAGCTACATGGATTACACCCTGTCGGTACAACAGGAAATCCTGCCCAGCACTATTCTCGAAGTTGCCTACGTGGGCACCAAGGGTACGCACCTGCTGGGTGACATCGACATCGACCAGCCAACTGTCGGATCGAGGTTGGCGACTCCTGGGGACGATGTGAATGCAATTCGTCCCTACGCGGGATTTGGCGTCATTACCGACCGCGAGCCAATCTTTACGAGCAACTACAACTCACTGCAGGCTTCGTTGAACCGCCGCTTCAGCAGCGGGCTAACCGTGCAACTGGGCTACACCTGGTCGAGGCTTCTGACTACAAGTCCCGAAGACCGGTCGCTGGCCACCTACAACACCTACGACCTGAAGCAGAGCTATGGAGCATCTACGTTGAACACTCCGCAGATGTTCATTGCCAGCTACATCTATGATTTCCCCTTCTACAGGAGCCAGCGGGGGTTTGCCGGCAAAGTCCTTGGTGGTTGGGAACTCTCCGGTATCACCACGATCCAATCGGGCCAGTCGCTCTCGATCACTCAGGGATCGGATCCATTTGGCGCAGTCTTGGTTCCCACCTCGGAGGGTGGCTGCACGATCTCCGCTACCGTAACCGCTTGCCCACTGTATCCCGGCGGTCTGGGCATGACGCGATCCGGCAGCACCGTTCAAATCCGCGCCGACCAGATCAGCAACCATGTCAGCGGCCCGAAGACCGCGGCAGAGTACTTCAACACAGCCGCCTTTACCGACGCGGTCGGACACTTCGGCAGTTCGAGGCCGGGAACGATTTTGGGGCCTGGATTGCAGGTCTGGGATATGTCTCTGATCAAGAACCTCAGAATCGTCGAGAGGGTAGGATTGCAACTTCGCCTCGAGACTTTCAATACGTTCAACCACGGCAACCCCCAGACAATCGACACAGGCGTGGACGATGGGGCGAGCTTCGGCACCGTCAACGGATGGCACGATCCGCGCAATGTGCAGCTCGGAGCGAAGATCAACTTCTAGCGATCGGCAAATGACGATAAAGCGCACGCCTCGGTGTGCGCTTTATTCTTTCCGACTGTCTATAGAATGGAATCAGTCCGGCCAAGAACCTTCACTGGCTCTCGTTCTTCCTAATTGCCGCTGCCCGATGTTTCTCCTGGATTTCGAGCGCTATTTTTTGCTCGGTTGCGGCTTCCTGCAGTTTGCCTAGCTTTCTCAATACCGAGCCGAGAACAAAGTGGGCTTCGAAGTAGTCAGGATCGATCCGGATGGCTTTGCGGAGTGGCTCAACCGCGGCTTCGGGATGCTCCAGCGCTGCTTCCGTTTTGCCTAGGCCAAACAATGCTTCCGCGTAACTGGGATTTACCGCCAGCGCGGCTCTAAAGTGAGGCTCCGCTTCTGCCGGATGAGACTTATCCAGCAGGATCTGCCCGAGAATGCAGTTGGAGACTGGATCGTTGGGGAAGCGCTGCAGCTCGGCCCGAAACTCCTTCTCGGCAAGCTCGTTTTCGCCTTCTCGCCAGTACTCGAACCCCAGGCCGGAGTGTGCGCCCATGAAGTCAGGATCGGCCGCCACTGCCGCTTGATATTCCTTGATTGCCTCCGGCCGATTCGACATCTCATCGTAAGCCGTACCCATCATGATGTGAGCCGACGCCGAGTTTGGACTGATCTGCATGATTCGAGCGAAGACGCCGGTCAACGCCTTGTAATCCTTCATCCGCAGGTACGCTTTGCCCAGCATGTCGAGAGTTTCCAGATCAGATGGGTCGGCGTGATTCGCGCGTTCCAGATACGCTGCAGCCTCCGAATAGCGATCGAGACCAAAGAGCGACAGGCCGGCCAGGTCGAGAATCTGAAAATCAGCGGGATATTTTTCCGCCATCGGGCGCAGCAAATGCCACGCCGGTAAGTAGTGTTGGGATTTGAAGTAAGCGATGGCTAAATTGCGTTTTGTGGAAGCGTCCTCGGGGCGTAATTTTAGCGCGTCTTGATACAGTGGAATGGCTTCGGCAGGCCGCCCCATCCGAGCCAGAACGATCCCCAAATTGTTAAGGGCGGCGATGGAATGCGGATCGATTTTTAAGGCGCTCCGCAGGCTTTCCTCGGCTGCCGCATTGTCGCCCTTGTGCATGGCTTCTGCAGCCTGTGCGAGGTCGGTGTGTAGCTGGATTTCCTGGGCATTTGGGGCTGGCGTTTTGGGCGGCGGTGCTTGAGCCGCGACACAATGCGCGATCAGCAAGCAAATTGCATAGGTTCTCGTGATCTGCCGGCCGCGCATTTGCCCCTGCATAAGCGAAATTTTAACCCAACAATCGAAGCGGCCGATGCCTTCCGCGCTGCAGGATCGGCAGGGGTTTCCGAGGGAACGCTGCAAATAAAAAGAATTTGTGGCAGCCGGACCTGTAAGCCGAATTCTGTCCGCCGGATTGCTCCGACTGGACGGTCATTCCTCTGGGCCCCGCATCGCTGCGAGGCTCTAGCGACCTACCCGAAGGTTTGACGCACCGAGCCGGCACGTGCCCCGCCCATTCTCGAAGGAGGGTCTTGCCTGGAGTGCTCCTTCCAGAATGGGCGGAACTTCCTCCCTATTTGGTCTTGCTCCGTGTGGGGTTTGCCATGCCCGCCGCATTACTGCGGCAGCGGTGCGCTCTTACCGCACCTTTTCACCCTTACCTGCACCCGTAAAGATGCGGGCGGTATATTTTCTGTGGCACTTTCCGTCGAATGGCCTTGAAGCCACCCTCCCGGACGTTATCCGGCACACTGCTCTGCGGAGTTCGGACTTTCCTCCCTCCGCGCGCAAGGCGCGAAGAGCGACCGCCCGGTCCGGCTGCCTACATCACCATTATATGCGATGAGACTTCTGCGCCTTCACTGGCCGGACCTGATCTGTCTGGCAAAGAGAGAAACCAGGGCAGCCCCGCCCGCCCGCCTCACGCATCGGATTGAGCCGCGAGCGCCTGTGCTAATCCAGTAGGCGAAGCGACTGCGAGCCACACGACGAGCAGAGAAAGTCTAAATTTCGTGATCTTTGCCTTCCAAGGGTTCGGCCCAGGAAAATCCAATACGGGGTGGGGACGACCTTGGAATCTTACTTCCAAGGCCAAGGCACGGCTGCGCGATTCCGCTGGCTAAGTTTGGGAATTATGTCTTCTTCCCGTTCGGATGACAAGGAAAAGTCAGGGGCTTCGCTCAGGATGACCCTCGTGCTGGCGGCAAATCGGAATTCGAGACATCGAACAATACCTTCCATGCGCCGTCCATTTGTTTCTTCCATACCATCAGGTACTTTCCTTTGTCGAGGAAGAGTTTCCCAGAGGGCTCACGAAAGCTGATTTCGTAAGATCCGCTGGTGTATCCCAGATCGCCAGACTGGGCAACTTCAACCTTATTCGGATGCCACGTGATGTGGTAATCCCTCATCTCGAATGATTTCGCGATGAATTTGGCGAGGGCTTCCTTGCCCGTCAAAAGCGGACGGTTTGGCGCAAGCATTGCGCCCTGGCCGGCGTAGAAGCCCGCTGCCTTGACCGCATCTTTCTCTTGATAGGCCTTCAGCCATGCTGCGTCCGCCGCGCGCAAAGTTTCAGCCGTATCGCCGCCAGCCTGTATCTTCGCCACTTTTTTCTTCGCGGCCGGCGGCTGCGCGACTCTGCGAGACTTACCGTTTTTCGCCATCATGATCTTATTTCCCTTTACTGACGCGGCAGTCTATCATTTTCTTTCGTCGCAGCCCGACTGAATCTCGGGACCGAACTATGCATGTCATCGAAGCCATTCGAATCGCCTTTCAGTCGTTGTGGGTAAACAAGCTGCGCTCCGTGCTCACGCTGCTGGGCGTGGTGATCGGCGTAGCGGCGGTGATTGCGGTGGTTACATTCGTCTCGGGCATCAACGACTACGTAGCGCAAAAAATCTTCAATCTCGGCGCGGACGTGTTCCTGATTTTTAAAGTCTCCCCTGCCGTGACGAATGTAGATAAGTATCTGGAGGGCGAGAAGCGCAAAGACCTGACCATGGAGGACTACCAGACGGTCGCCGATGCCTGCCACCATTGCCAGTTGATTGCTGTTTCCACGCGGAATGAGACCGGCCGCGTCAAGTACGCGGAGCAATCGATCAGCGACACAACTGTGCGTGGCATCACTCCCGGCATGGCTACCATTCTCGATATCGACCTGAGTTCCGGACGCATGCTCAACGATACCGACGTGAGCAACCGGTCTCCGGTTGTCGTCATCGGCAACGACATCGTCGAACATCTGATGCCCGGTATCGATCCGCTGGGCAGAGAGATTCGCATCGACGACTGGAGCTACCAGGTTATTGGAGTGGCGAAGAAGAAAGGAACCACTCTGGGCCAGAGCGCGGATAACTTTGTGATGATGCCCATCACTGCCTGCCTGAAGCAGTATGGATCGCACGACAGCACTCTGCGAATCGCCGCGAAAGCCGCCAGCGGAGGCGTCCCGCTGGAAGAAGCAATCGGCGAATCCCGTGCCGCGCTGCGGGCGCATCGGCATGATCAGCCGGGCGGCGATGACAGTTTCGATATTGAAACCAACGCCAGCCTGCTCGGCATCTGGACCAGTTTCAGCCAGACTTTCTTCATCGCGACTATCGGCATCGCCTGCATCTCTCTCGTGGTTGGCGGCATTGTGATCATGAACATCATGCTGGTTGCGGTGACCGAGCGTACTCGTGAAATTGGAATTCGCAAAGCTCTGGGCGCGCGCCGCGAAGATGTGCTGCTGCAATTTCTGATCGAGTCCGTCACGCTGGCGCTATCTGGAGGCGCGTTGGGAGTGCTGTTAGGCATAGGTGTAGCTTTGACATTTACCTTGCTGATCGGAATGCCTTCGGCGATCAAGCTTTGGGCAGTTGCAGCGGGGTTGATCGTCTCGGCAAGCGTGGGAGTGTTTTTCGGAGTGTATCCCGCGCGCAAGGCAGCGAAGCTGGATCCCATCGCGGCCTTGAGATTTGAAACCTAGAACGAGTGAATGATTTTGTAATTCGGTAACTGAGTGACTTAAAGACAGGCTCGTTTCAGCAGTTAGAACACTCAATTACACAATTTCCAATTACTCAATTTCTTCTCATGATTCAAAAGGATGAACTCGGCGAGATCGTGCACATGGCTACGGACACGCTGCGCAGCAATAAGCTGCGCTCGTCTCTCACCGTGCTGGGCATTGTGATTGGCGTGGCGATGGTGATCGGGGTTTCCGCGATTGGGCGGGGGCTCGACGAGAACGTTCGCGATGTGGTCTCCAGCATCGGCTCCGACGTGGTTTTTGCGTATCACCTCGAGCCGTTTACCTTCGGCCGGCCAACGGAGGAAATGCGTGTTCGCAAAAAGCTGACTTTCGAGGATGGTGAAGCGGTCGCCCAGTTACCCCACGTGAAAGCTGCAGCAACGATTTTGCAGTTCGTTCGCCGCGAGTTGGGCGTCGGCACGTTCGCGGTCAAATATGGGGATCGCAGAGCCAAAAACACAATTCTCGAGGGAGACACGGCTTCGGTAAAAGATGTTGTCGACTTGCAGATGGCCTCGGGAAGATTTTTTGACGAATCCGATGATGAGAGGCGCGCGTCAGTGATTGTCCTCGGTCACGATACGGCCGAAGAACTGTTCGTGTCGGAGAACCCGCTCGGAAAAGAAATCAACATCGACGGGCGCTTGTTCGAAGTGATTGGCGTGGTGGCCAAAGTGAAGTCGGTGTTTTCCGGAGGAAAGGATCCGAACGACAACAAAGTTCTTTTTCCCTTGACGACCTTCAGGACGCTTCATCCGGAATTGAAAGATCATTGGCTTATGGCAAAAGCCACGTCTCACGACGATGTGCCCAAGGCGATCGATGAGATTCGCGAACTGTTGCGCCGCCGACGCAAGGTCGCGCCCGACAAGCCGGACAATTTTGCCGTCTTCACTTCCGATTCGATTACGGACGTATGGAACCAGCTCACCGGCATGCTTTTCATCGGCGTGTTCGCGATCTCGAGCGTCGGATTAATTGTTGGCGGTGTTGGGGTGATGAACATCATGCTGGTGAGCGTCACCGAGCGCACCCGTGAGATCGGTGTGCGCAAAGCCATAGGCGCCCGCAAGCGGGATATTCTTCTGCAATTCACCCTGGAAGCGATTATTCTTACCGCCGTCGGAGGCATCATCGGGATTTTGCTCGGCGCGGTGATCGTATGGGTAATTCCTGCGCTGTGGCCTTCACTGCCCGCGCGCATGTCGATGTTCTGGGTAATTTTTGGATTTACCTCCGCGGCATCCGTTGGATTGATCTTCGGAATATATCCTGCATGGAAGGCCGCGAACCTCGATCCGATTGAGGCATTGCGCTATGAATAGCCCGACTCGCACTCGCGCATGATGCATGCCATCGTCAGAATGGTTGAGGGGGTTGCACTCCTCGGCGTGGTTTCCAGCTCACTCTATTACCTGCTCTGCCTGCGAGCCGCAGCCATCTTTCGGCGTGATTCAACACAAACAAATGCTTCGAGCGCAGCGGCGGGGCCGCCCGTCTCTATACTTAAGCCACTCAAAGGTGCTGACCCTGACATGTACGAGAGCTTCCGCAGTCATTGCCTGCAGAACTACCCGCAATACGAAATTATTTTTGGCGTGAGCGATCCCGAAGATCCCGCGATCGAAATCGTGAAACGATTGCAGGGCGAATTTTCGGGATATCCCATACGGCTCATGGTTTGTCCGGAACTCTTGGGAACGAATGTGAAGGTGAGTAATCTCGCGCAGATGTTGCCGGAAGCCCGCTACGAACACCTGATCGTCAACGACAGCGACATTCGCGTCGAGCCTGACTACCTGCGGAGAATCATGTCTCCGCTCGCCGATTCTCGCATCGGCATGGTTACCTGCCTTTATCGTGGTGTCGCCGGCAATACGCTGGGTTCACGCCTGGAATCCGTGGGCATTAGCACAGATTTTTGTCCGAGCGTATTGGCGGCTCGTCAACTCGAAGGCGGCATTCGTTTTGGATTGGGCTCCACGCTGGCTTTTCGGCGAGCGGAACTGGAAAAGACCGGCGGGTTCATCTCGATTGTCGATGATCTTGCCGATGATTACGAACTGGGAAAACGGATCGCGAATCTCGGTTTGAAGGTGGAGCTTTCCGATGTCGTGGTTGAAACGTTTCTTCCTGCCTACGGCATGAGCGATTTTCTGGCTCATCAATTGCGTTGGGCGCGAGGGGTTCGCGGCGTGCGCGGACGCGGCTATATTGGCCTGATTTTCACCTTCGGTTTTCTTTGGGCGTTGCTCGCACTATTTGCCAGCCGGGGCGAGGGTTGGGTTTGGTTTGCCGCTGCAGTCGTGCTCTTGCTCAGATTCGCTGTGGCCTTTCTGGTGGGAGGAACAATTTTGGGCGACCGTCAAACCTCCCAAAATATATGGTTGATCCCGCTGCGCGATCTGATCGCAGTTGGAGTCTGGCTCGCCAGTTTTGTTGGGCGGGCAGTCACCTGGCGCGGCTCGCGATTCAATTTGCGAGACGGCAAACTTACTCGGATACTGCCGTAGAGGCGTATGGCCCGCTACCCGCTTGAGTTAATGCGGGATTCAAATCGCGCTCCTGATCGAGCACCGTGCGCACTTTTTTGGCGAGCTGTTTCAAGGTGAAAGGTTTTTGCAGAAAGTTGCTGTCGATGTCCGCTACTTTGTGATCCATGACAGTTTGCCCGGGGTAACCGGAAACAAAAAGCACTTTGGTTTTCGGGAAGAGCTGTTCCATTTCCCGCGCTAACTCGCCACCGCTCATGTGCGGCATTACAACATCGGTCACGAGCAACTGAATCATCGGCTCACGACTCTTGGCGACCGACAATGCTTCGCGACCGTTCCTGGCTTCGAGCACTGTGTATCCACGCAAGTTGAGGAATTCGGCTGCTGCCCGGCGCAGCGGATCTTCATCCTCGACCAGTAGAACCGTTTCCGACCCGCAGACCGTGATTTCCGGATTGCTGTCGGAGACTTCGATGTTGATTGGACGCTCCGCTACGCAGGGGAAGTAGATCTTAAAGGTCGTTCCGATGCCCGGCTCGCTGTAAGCCCACACGAATCCGTGGTTCTGTTTGACAATGCCGTAGACCGTTGCTAAACCCAGCCCGGTGCCTTTGCCGGAGGGTTTGGTCGTATAAAAAGGTTCAAAAACGTGCGCCAAATGCTCGGGAGGAATGCCGCTGCCGGTATCGGTTACGGTCAACACCGCGTAGCGGCCCACCGGAATGATCGCCCGCTTGCGGTCAACGTACTCCTGGTCGAGTTGCACATTCGAAGTTTCGATGCTGCAGCGCCCGCCCTCCAGCATGGCGTCGCGCGAGTTCGCCGCGAGATTCATGAGAATCTGCTCGATTTGGACTGGATCGAGGCGTATCCTGCCCAGACCTTCACCGGGCGCAAAAACCAACTCGATATCTTCTCCAATGAGCCGGTTCAGCGTTTTCACGATCGTGCTCACGACCGGATTGAGTTCGGCGACACGCAATGCCTGCGGCTGCCTGCGGCCGAATGCCAGCAATTGCCGGGTAAGGTCCGCAGCGCGGTGTGCGGCCGAAAGAATCTCTTGAATGCGCGCCTGTGCCGGGCTTTCGGAGGTCACAGAATCCAGGGCCAGCTCGGAGTAGCTGGTGATGATCGTCAGAAGATTGTTGAAGTCATGGGCGACGCCACCCGCGAGCCTGCCAATCGCATCCATTTTCTGCGACTGCACGAGTTCGGCTTCAATGCGCAGGCGCTCGGTTAGGTCGCGTCCGTTGGACACATAATGTGTCAGCTTGCCCTCGGCATTTCGTATCGGGCTTACGCTTTCGTCGGCGTAGTAGACCTCGCCGTTCTTCTTGCGCTTTACGGCAATGGCGCGGCCGCCATCCGCGCCTCGAATGGTCTCCCACAGTTCGCGGTAGAGTACCGGAGGATTCAGTTCCGATCTCAAGAGGTTCTGATCCTTACCGATGATTTCCGCCAGCGAGTAGCCGGTCACCGCTTCGAACGCAGGATTCACATATTCGATGGTGCCTTCGCTGTTTGTAACCAGAATCGTGTCCGCGGAGTTTTCCACCGCGCAGGAAAGCTTGCGCAGCGATTGTTCGGCCGCCTGCTGTTGCTGTTGCGTCGAGTGCAGGCTGAGAGCGCAGCGGATGGTTCGGACCAGATTCGCACCGTTCAACTGCGATCTATCCATGCAGTCGTAAGCCCCGGCCTGAATGATCTCCGCAAGCGCCTTCTCATCTGCATGTTCGGTCAGCATGATGAAGGGAGTGACGCCTCGGGTGTGCAGAAATTCGGAGAGCAGCTTGACTGCAGGCGCATCGCCCATCTCGTGTTGAAACAGGACCAGGCTATAGTCGCCTTCCTGTAACATGGCCTTCGCTTCTTCAATCGAATCTGCATGATCGAGGTCCGCGGCCAGGCAATCGCGGTTGCGCTCAAGAATCTCGCGAATGAGAAAAAAATCCTCCTGCTGGCTTCCCACCAGCAATACGCGTAACAGCGAAGTTCCAAGTTTGGCGGCAGTGGACACGGGGGATTATGGTGCTTAAGTTCCTATCGGAAGGTTTTGATTGGAGCACTGTTTTGTGAAGCGCCATGCAACCAATGACTTCGAAAAAGAATCCCATCTTGAAAAGAGTTTCGCTTTGGGAGGGATTCGCCTTCGCAAGTTCCTGATTCGGGAGGAAGAATTAAAGATCCCCGTCATTTTCCCTCTGAGTTGTTAACCAATTGCCAACTCATACGTCTAACCTGCAATTTCCGGGCGATAACGAATTGAACCCGGTTTGCAGTTTGAGGGAACACCTGCAAAGGTTCCTGCGTATCGATGGTCATAGAGAAATTGTGCCGCCGGGGCGCGGCATCAACGGAGGAAGTATGCAGTCGGAGCAGAGCACCGTGGATGCAAGAACGATTCCCAACAACGGTACCGGCCATGTGGAACAGGTAGTGCGGCAAGCGCACCAGGAATTGCGCCAGTTATTGCTGCAGCGTGCCGATGTGATGCGCCGCATCGGTACCATTAAGCAAACCATCGCCGGTCTCGCCAATCTTTTTGGCGATGAGGTTCTCAGCGATGAATTGCTCGAATTGGTCGACCGCAAGAGCGGCGGGAGGCAACCGGGTTTTACCAAAGCCTGCCGTATGGTTCTGATGGAGGCCAATCGCGCCCTGACTGCGCGCGATGTATGCGATGGTATTCAGGAGAGAGTCTCCAGTATGCTTTCCCGGCACAAAGACCCTATGGCTTCAGTCACTACGGTCCTGAACCGACTGGTTGCATACGGAGAAGCAACACCTGTAGTCCTGGAGAATGGCCGCCGCGCCTGGAAGTGGGTTGCCGACACGGAATCCGAAACCAAATCTCATTTGGAATCTTCGATCGCGGCGAACTAGGCCGCCGCCTGAGCAGCGCACCCCTGCAAACGTTTGTCGGACGCCGGCACGATTCGTTTTCGGCTTCGAGAGCGGCATAAATCACGCGTCCCAATCTTTTCCATTTCGCTCTAACCCCGAAATTTTTCAGTACTTTGGTAACTCGATCCTGCACTTCTCCAGCGCTATCCTAAGCCGTATCCGCACTTCGTTTTAGCCTGCAGAAACTCCGCTTCGGAGCGCGCGCAGGTTTCTTAATGTGACGAGGCGACGAGGCAAGGGAACCATGTCTACGAAGATTGGCCACTTCGAAATTTCAAGCGAGCTGTCGAAGTCCGCAACCGGCACGGTGTATAAAGCAACCGATTCGCAGACCAACCAGACGGTTGCGTTGAAGGCGATTCAGCTCTCCGCGTTTGGCGACTATGCCGCCGAATTGGAAAAGTGCCTTTTGGCTGAGGCCGAGACCACGAAGGCGCTGACTCACGCCAATCTGGCTCCGGTTCATGGCGCAAGCAACATCGACGGCCAATTCTGCGGCGCCATGGAATATATTCAGGGCAATAGCATCGCGACCATGTTGTCGCGCAAGGAAGGCTTTTCGATTTGGGACCTGCTCGATATCGGCCGGCAGGTGTGCAGCGGGCTCGATCATGCACAATCGCAGAAAGTGATCCATTACAGTCTCGAGCCGGCCAAGATCATGTGCGGCTGGGATGGCACGGTCAGAATCCTGAGTTACGGCGTTTCGGGGGTGGGAAAGTTTACTCATCAGATGCCCGACGTGCCCCTGATTCTGCACTACATGTCTCCCGAGCAGGTGAGCGGTGAGGAGCCGGATGGGCGCTCCAATCTGTTCAGTCTCGGCGCGATTTTCTACGAGATGGTAACCGACAGCAAGGCCTTCAATGGCGCCGATGCCGACGCGCTTCGGCAAGCGATTCTCGATTGCGTGCTGCCGGCTCCAAAGCTGGTAAATCCGAAGGTTCACCCTGGGCTGAGCGATCTGATCATGAAGGCGCTGGCGAAAGATCCCGGGCAGCGTTACCAAAGCGGAAGGGAACTGCTCGACGATCTGGAGAAGTGTAAAGAGTCCAAACCTCAGGCGGCAAAAGCGGCGCCGGCAAAATCTACGGTTGTGCCGGACGCGGTGAAGGCCGCGAACCAGGCAAAATTTGTGGGAGCGGCTGCGCCGAAACCCGCCACTCCTGCCGCTGCTACTCCGGCGAAGCCCAGCCCGGCTCCGGGCAAAGCGGCAACCGTTGCTGCTTCTGCCGGAGCACAAGCCAATTCAAGGCCGAACCTGCCGAAAGCCGCAGCTGCAAGTCCGTTCGCCGGTGGACCGGCAGGTCGCTCGAATACGCCTTCGGAGTCGATGTCTGCTGCCGTTGAAGAAACCGAAGCCCCAAAAATCGCTGTCGATCCGATGATGGCGGGAGATGGCGCTGGCCGCTCCGGCGGCGGCGTCAGTTTCTCGGAGATGACCGAGTTGCCCCCGCTGAAAGAAGTCTACATCGCGCCAACGCCACCGCCGGCCTCGCATGAGCAGCCTGCTTCACATCAGCCAACCGTGACTGAGTTCGCCGGTGAGCCGGAGGAGCAGCCGAAGGTGCAGCCGCGCGAAGTCGCGCAAAAGGCCATCAAGGAAATCAAGAATGTGCCACCGCAATTGATGATCTACTCGATTGCCGCAGCCGCGGTTTTGATCCTCATCATTGCGATCGGCTTGGTATGGCACATCAACAGCCTGAATAGTGACGGCGATACTTCGCGTCCAGCCGCAGTCGCGCCGGCTCCAACGCCAGCGCCGAAGCAAGCGCCCGCGCCGGTGCAACCGGTTCAGGCAGAACCGGTTCAACCGGTGCAGCCCGTCGCGGCGGCTCCTGAGCCAACTCAGATCGAGCCAGCCGCTCCCGTCGAAGAGCCGGTGCGTGCTCCAGCGCGCGCAATTGCTGCCGCGCCACGAGGCCGAAATTCCAAGAAGAAAGCCAGTGTTGCAGCGGTGACTGTCGGTATTCCGGGGCAGATGATGGTGGAATCGACTCCCGCCGGAGCGCAAGTTCAGGTGGATGGAAGAACCGATCCTTCGTGGGTAACTCCTTTTACTATGACTGGCCTCGCTCCAGGGCAGCACTCGATTATCGTCAGCAAGGCAGGTTTCTCTTCCGACTCGCGCAGTATCGACATCACTGCCGGAAACAGGGCATCGGTGCAGATTCGCCTTTCGCAACAGATGGCGACACTTGCCGTTTCAAGCAATCCCGCCGGAGCCAGCGTCTTTGTCGATGGCAAGAACACCAGCAAGGTGACGCCTGCGCAAATCCCGGTCGATAAAGGGCAGCACGTCATCATCGTACGCAAGACGGGATTCATCGACGAATCCATGACCGTGCAATCTGCGTTGGGTGAGACGGCAACGTTCTCGCCGACGCTGCGCGCTCTGGGCAACACTGACGATATTCGAACCGTTGGCAAGATGAAGAAGCTCTTCGGCGGCAAGGAAACTCAAGGCATGGGGACAGTCAGCGTCAAGACTCAACCCAAAGGCGCTCAGGTCGCCGTGAACGAGCACATGCTGGATAAAGATTCGCCCGTCGACTTCGCGCTCGACCCCGGCAATTACATCATCGATATTACGCTCACCGGCTATGCGCCGATTCACGAAGTCATCACCGTGGATAAAGGCGGTAAGGCTGTGATTGATGAGGTTCTTCAGCGGGAATAGTTGTGCTGTGGATTTCTTCGCAGGACTTTTTCGAAGGCTTCGGCTCGACTAAGGGGTGATCTCATAAACGGTGCCGTAGCCATAGCGGCCGCCGCCGTGGTATGTGGTGCCGAAGAGGTTGCCGGAGGCGTCGAGCAGCAGTCCCGCTCCCGGTTGCGATCCGTCTTCGGCACTTTCAAAGGGGTGCAGGATGGTCTCCTTCCAGGGGCCTCCGCTCTGCGGCGAAAGCTCATAGGCGACGCCACAATAGAACCGATTGCAGCCGAGACCACCCCACATTGCGGTGCCATAGACGTTGCCGCTGCTGTCTAACACCAAGTTGCCTGCGGGAAATTCGCCGTCGGATCCGTTTGCGAAGAAATGAATTACCTTTTCTTTCCATGGACCTCCGGATTGGGGGCTCAATTTGAACACCAAGCCGGGGTCAGGTTGAGTCGCGGTGCCGTAAAGGTTCCCTCTCGAATCGAAGACCAAAGGGGAATTAGGTTGGGCTTGGTCTCCCGTAAAGTTGTAGAGGACGCTCAACGTCCAGGGACCGTTGGCTTGGGGGGATAATTCGTAGACTGCGCTGTAGGTTGGGCCATAGAGATTTCCGCTCCGGTCGAACGTGACCCCGGTCGTCGGGGATCCTATGCCATTGGCCGAAAAGGATGGTTTCCTGCCATTTGCCGCCTGGCTGCGGACTGAGTTTGAAAACTTTGCCGTTAGAAGTGGACGAACTCAGATAAGTCGTCCCATAGAGGTTGCCAGCGCTGTCAGTGGTCAAGTCGCTGTAGGGATATCCATCATCGGCAGTGAATCTGTAAATCACGGCCCCGGACCACATGCCATTCGCCCCTTTACTTAATCGGAAAACGAAACCGCCAGGGATCTGACAACAGTCACTGTTGGTGGCGACAACGTACAGATTTCCCTGCTTATCGAAAACCAAGGTGCCGCCAACGGCCAAGCCTGGAGGGAATGTGCAACTTGGAAAAGAAAAAAGAATGGTCTCTGTCCATTTGCCATCGGGGCCCGGGGAAAGCTCAAACACAATGCCGCAGTTTGCCGCTCCGCCGAGGGTGGTCGTGCCATAGAGATTACCGGCGGCATCCTCCACCAGAGCGGAAGAAGGATTGGCGCCGCGGGTCTGGTCGAAGCGCAGAATTACATTCTCGCCCGCCTGAGCGGTTGCGGCGTTAAACGCGAGCCCCAGAACAAGCGACAAGACTTGTCTTAACATTGCACCGAACCATCTGCGCTTCATGTTCTGATCTCCCTCTGAGCGTTACTAGTGGGTATTCATTCCCGGATTTTCCGGCAAGCGCGGTCTCCGGGTTGCCACTCCACCGGCAAGCATGCCCAAAGAGGCGGGCGCGCTTTCGCTGGCGCTGTCTTCTGCGGTGGCCTCAACCGCGCGGTCATCCGTCTGCCCGGTGAGAATAGGCTGATTCGGGGTGCTCTCATAAGCGTATCCGTAAATGCTCGGATAGTGCGTATCTCCCGGAT
>CAZGXY010000068.1:0-239251 GCA_964530145.1 uncultured Acidobacteriaceae bacterium
TGCGGCTCGACAAGCCAGGGCCCGGCACCGCCGCCCTTGGCGCCGTCAACTTCGGCGGCCAGAGCATGGTCACGCTAAACTTCTATCTCTACGGCGATCAGGCGGCCCCGACCGTCACCCGCGAGACACCTCTCTGGGAAGCGTGGGTTCAAAAACACTTCCCGGCGCCAGCGGAGACGAGTAAGGGTGAGAGTGAATGAGCGCGATCACTGCGGTGTTTGAGGCCACGGCGTACCGCGCGTAGCGCCCGGCCGGCCGAACGATCGGAAGAACATTTCCGGATGGCGACCGATCGGGAGCTGCAATCATGGCTGATTGCCGTCTTTGCGTGGCGGCCGCCCTCATCGCGAGGTATTCCTTCCCCGTCGCTGCTCGCTGTCTTTCATGATTTCGCTCATATCCCCCGCTGGGCGAATCTCGAAAATGCTGCCGTACTTCAGCGCTGGATGCTGCGCGATGAGTTGTTGAGCGTGATTCATGTCCCGCGCATCGAGGATGAGAATGCCGCCGAGCTGCTCTTTGGTTTCCGCATAGGGACCATCGGTAGTAGCGACTTTGCCATTCTTCCAATACAGCGTCAAGGCGGTTTCCGTACCCTGGAGCGCTTCACCGCCAGCCCAGTGCCCGTTGGAGCGAAGATGATCGTCGTACTCAAAGCATTTATCGAACATGGCGTCGCGCTCGCTCTCGGTCATGGCTTCGTGCTTGCCTTTGTCGTAGTACCCGAGACAGATGTATTTCATTGTTCTTCTCCTAGTGGTGGAAAGCGGCCAGCCCAGGTCACAGTTTCAAGTAACGAAGCGCAACAGATCCTGATTCCAGACTCTTTGACTCGACAAGTCTTAATTGCAATTTGTCCGGCAGACTAACACCTTCCATCAACCGTCTCCCTTCTCCTGCGATGATCGGTCCAACGACCAAACGATATTCATCCACCAGACCAAGCTGTATCAGCTGCGAAGGAACATCTACACCGCCGACCAAAATATTCTTGCCTTGCTCTTGCTTCAATTTAAGTATTTCGTCGCGAAGGTTAGTACGAACAATTCTCGTGTTTCCATCTTCAGCGCTGGCCAATGATCGCGAGAAAACAATTTTCGGGGTGGAGACGAATGCTCGAGCAAAATCGGTATCCGCTTTTGTCTCAGATCGGTTCTTAAGGACTTCCGGCCAATAGGGGACCATCAATTGATAGGTTTTGCGCCCAAAAACCTGCAGGTCGACCTCTCGGACGAGGTGAGTAAAATATTCAAGTTTTTCTTCATCGGCTAATTGCTTGGTGTGGTCGACGCAGCCATCCAGGGTGATGTTGATTGCGTAGATTACGTTTCGCATCGGATTGCTCCTCCATCTATATACCAGCGCATATGAGAGCTTGACGTCTTGCGCTCTTTCGCCTGTTCATCCTATAGTCGTCGCGCGCAGAAAAAATCGACAGCAGAGGTGAACGATTTTTGTTTCGGGGAAAGTAGAGACGAGACGGGCGGTCCGTTTTCCTCAGCTATTGAGAGCCGCCGAAGAGAAGCGGACTCACGATCGTCTCAATTCTGGCTGCCATCTCCTCGGCGGGGATGCGGTTGGAAGTCTGATACCAGCGGCGCGCAGCTCCAAAAACCGCCCAGGCCGCAGTGACCGCCAGCAATGCGACATCGGCACCTGGTGGCAACCCTTGATTTGCCGGGCTATGACGTGCAAGGCCTTTCTTGAACATGTCCTCGACCACGGGGATAATCGAGCCTTCGAGCGGCATCCGAGTTAACTGAGTGGGGCAGCCTGTGTTCTCGGAGAGATAGTCGCAGACACCAAGTGCAATGGCGCGTACGGCTCCGCGGCAGTCGGTAAAGGTAATGCCGCGCCGCTCGACCAAATCGCGAAAGCGCGATTCCGTCATAGCCTGCAGCAGTGCATTCTTGTCTGGATAGTGCAGGTAAAACGTGGCCCGGTTTAGCGTCGCCTCGTCGGCTATTTCCTGCACCGAGATGTCGTCGAACTCCTTTTTCATCAATAACCTGACTAAGGATTCCATGAGCATGCGACGACTACGAACGATCCGCGGATCCGTCGTCCCGGAATCGGATTGAAGAGGGTGGGCCATTCCCTACATTATAAAGATACCGCAGCAGGTAAATCGACACTTGTTTATTTTTGAATCTACATTTGTCTACTAATCATCAATTGTCTTGCAGGAGGAATTCTCAATGTCAACGCTGCTTCATATCGATTCCAGTCCTCTCTATGGTCGCTCAGTCTCGCGCGAGCTAACCGCTGCGTTCGTCACCCAATGGAAAGCCTCGCACCCAGATGGAAGGGTTTTATACCGCGACCTGAACGCGACAGCAATCCCGCCGATCACGGCGGAATGGGTCGCGGCGGTCTACACCCCGGAACCGGCCCGCACTCCGCAGCAAAAGAAGCTGCTCGTGCTCTCCGACTCCCTGCTCGCCGAGTTGGAGCAGGCTGATGAGTACGTCGTTGGAGCGCCAATGCATAACTTTGGCGTTCCCTCCGTGCTCAAGCTATGGATCGACCAGATTGCGCGCGTCGGCAGAACTTTTTCTTACGGAGAGAAAGGACCGAAGGGCCTGATTACCGGCAAGAAGGCGACCTTTATCATCGCAACGGGCGGAATTTACGATGCTCAAACGCAGATGGCCTCGTACAATTTCGTCGAGCCGTATCTGCGGTCCGTATTTGGTTTTCTTGGCGTAACGGACGCGATATTTCTGACCGCAGGAGGAACCAGCGCGCTGAACCAGGGGCATGACCGGAGCGCGTTTCTTGCACCGCACCTTCAAGCCGTGCAGACGCACGTGCAAACTTTTCAAGGAGGACACTTATGAAGATTACTTCGATTATTGCTCGCTATCTGCTGGCGCTGACATTCACCGTCTTTGGCCTCAACGGGTTCTTTAACTTTATTCCGGCGCCGCCACCGGCGAATCCGCTGGCAATCCAGTTCTTTACCGCCGTCAGCGGGTCGCACTTTGCCGCGTTCTTCTTCGCGCTGCAGCTGCTCGGCGGACTGCTGCTGTTGTCTGGATTTTTCGTGCCACTGGCGCTGACCCTGCTCGCCGGGGAACTCTACAACATCCTCGCGTTCCATCTGACGATGTCGCCGGAGACCATCGCTCCCGCGATAGTCGCCTGCATATTGTGGATTCTGGTCTTTCTGCAGTACCGCGAAAGCTTCAACGGAATCCTCCGCGCGAAGCCTGCGACGCAGCCATGAGTTGCGTCGCGGAAATCGCGAAAGCGCGCAGGTTTTTTACTACTGGCGCATCTCAGCGGCGACGTCGTCGCCGAACTTCTTTTGGATCTCCTTTTGGGTCTCGGGATCGAAGTCGGTAATGTCAAACATCCGGCGAACTTCGACCATCTCGTTATCCTTTCCGGGGATGCGGGCGGCCCATTCGAGCGCCTCTTCGCGCGACTTCACCTGGATGATCCAGTAGCCGCCGACCACTTCCTTCGCCTCGGTAAACGGGCCGTCGGTCACTTTCGATTTTCCGCTTTTGAAGGTGACGCGCGCGCTCATCGTCGAAGGCGGGGTCAGCCCGTCGAGCGCGAGCAGCACGCCGGCTTTCCCTAGTTCCTCGTTGTACTTGCCCATTGCCTCCATCTCTTTGAAGTCGGGCACCCAGCCGGGTTTTGTGTTTTGGTAATCTTTTGGAAACATGATCATCATGAAGCGCATGGTGTTCTCCTTGTGTATCGAGTAATGTGTAACGAGTATCGAGTGTTGTGCGGACACCCCATCAGGGCCGCTACTTTCATATAAGAGCATGGACCTGGCGGGGCCGTTTGCCCTGCCTTCAGCCTATAGTCGAACAGCCGGACCGAATTCGACAAATCGACAAAGAAATTTTTTCGCTTCCGGGGTTGGCGTACCTTGTAGTGGGCAGCCGGTGGGAAAGCCTGGTCGCGGATATTGCTTCTTTGCCCCTCTTCCGGGCATCAGACAAGTCAGGCTGGCTCACAGGAAGTCATTTGGGCCGCAGGCGGTCTTGTGGTGGCTAGCTGAGGGCAACTAACCAGCCTCGCAATCAGAACGCAATCACTGCAACATAGAGAGGAGAATCCGATGCAATTTCAAAGTGACTACTTCACTGCCTATCACAACCTGAAGCTGACGCGAGATGACCAGGGCGTACTGGTGGCTGAGTTCCACAATAACGGCGGGGCATTCATTATGAGCGCGCCGGCTCACACGGAATTTGTCGAGGCCTTCTACCGGATTTCGCAGGACCGGGCCAACAAGATTGTGATCCTCACAGGCGCAGGCGACGAGTTCATCACCGATGTCGATTGGTCATCTTTTGGCGACGTTGCCGATCCCGGCGTCTGGAGCCAAGTTCACGACGAAGGCGTTCAGGTGTTGGAAAATATCGCCAACATTCGCGTGCCGGTGATCGCGGCAATCGAAGGACGCGCCCATGTGCACTCCGACTACGCATTGCTTGCCAACGTAATTGTCGCGGGCGAAGGTGCGACCTTTGAGGATGTGGCCCACTTCTCCGCCGGCGTTGCTCCCGGCGACGGAATCTTCACCACCTGGAGCTATCGCGCTGGGCCGGGACGAGCCGAGGCGTTCCTGCTGAATCCACAGCCGCTGCCGGCGCGTACCGCACATGAATGGGGAGTGGTCGCGGAAGTTGTGCCTACCGGCAAAGCACTCAGCCGCGCGCGAGAATTGGCCGAACTGTACCTGATGGCTCCGGAAGTGACGCGCCGCAACACCCGCATACATTTTATTCAACCATTGAAAGAGCGCATCGTGCGGGAAGTTGGCTATGGATTGTCGCTCGAAGGAGCATCATCGGCCGCCCTCGTGAAATCCATGCAAGCCAAGAGCAAACCAGCCACTCAGAAAGGTAAAGTCGCGTAAGGGACGGTGGCTAATGCTCTACGGAGCCGTGGTGCCCACTCGCCGAAAACCGCGGCGAGTGGGGCAGCCTCGCCTCCGGACCATCGCCGGAGGGACATTCGCTCACGGAATGGCAGGCACAACATCCGTCTTGCGAAAATCGTCGCCCTTGAACAGCAAGGGTTCCCCCATGTAGCGCGCCAGCGCATAAGCGAAGCAGTCTCCAAAATTGAGCCCCGCCGCGTGGCGGCCTTTGCCGAAATCATGGAACGCCTGGCGCGCGATGAGCAGGTGATCTTCCGTGAATGCTTCGACGGAGATGCCGGCGCGGCGAAAGAACATCTCCCGCTGGCGATCAGCCTCGATCACTGCCTGACGTTCCAGCACGACCGCCAGTTCCAGGCAGGTTCCCGCGCTGACTCGGTTGTTGGCGGTGGAGTGAATTAGGCGAGTGAAAAGCTCAGCCTCCTGCTCACGGAACAGAATTGCCACGAGCGCCGAAGTATCGAGAATCATTTTGGCAGGCCGTTTTCGTCGTAGAGGAGTTCGGCGTGATCGACGTACGGACGCTTCACGTGTGCCGCGGCGCGGTCGGCGATGGCAAGCAATTCCTCAACCGTGGCTCTGCCGCGACGGCTCTGGATTCGCTCGTAGCGTTCACGCAGCGCCTCGGTGACGGCGCGGGTCATGGTTTCTCCGGTGGCTTCCGCGATCGCTTCAGCCAAACGGTGCGCAGCCGGGTCTTTGACGTTGAGGCTCTTAGCAGACATATTGACGTGCTTAGTGCAGACTTCTTTATTATTTCTACCTTTCTGTATTATAGTAGTTTGCGGATGCCTTCCACAAGCTTTTTCTTACACTTAGAGCAAGGTCTGCACCTGCAGACGTCCACCGAAACTCGACACGCCAGATGACACGCGCGGTTTTTCCCTGAGCGGTGTGGCACTGAACATTTTTATTTCAGTCCCCGAATCCGCTCTTGCAAAAATTGCCGCTCTGGTTCCTGTTGCGTCAGGGCTAGCGCCTTCTCATAAGCGGACTTGGCCTCTGCCCTCCTGCCGAGCCTGCGGTACATATCGGCGCGGGCGGAATGCGCCAGGTAGTAATTTGCCAAGTCGCCATGTTTTCCTGAAAAACGCTCCAACACCGCATCGATATGCGCCAGACCGGCCTCTGGGCCATCGCGCATGGCGATGGCCACGGCACGATTGAGCTGTACAACTGGTGAAGGCTGAATTCGCAGCAATTCGTCGTAAAGCGCAACAATCTGCCGCCAGTCGGTCGCAGCGACCGATTCCGCCTCCGCGTGAACAGCCGCGATCGCAGCCTGCAGTGTGTAAGAGCCGAAGCGGCGGGACTTCTGCTGGTAGTTCAGGGCTTTCTCCAGCAATGCCACTCCCTCCGCGATCTGCTCCCGGTTCCAGAGGGCGCGGTCTTGATTCTCCAGCAAAGTCAGCTCTCCGGTCGGAGAGGTTCGCGCGGCGCGCCGGGATTCTTGCAGCAACATCAGGGCAAGCAACCCCGTTACTTCGGCTCCCATGACTCCCGTCTTTGGCCGCAGTTGGACCAGCAAGCGCCCCAGTCGAATCGCCTCGCCGGTTAGCTCGGCTCGTGTTACCTCAGCTCCCGCCGCAGCCGAATAACCCTCGTTAAAGACGAGATAGATGACCTGCAGCACCGCGCCCAGCCGCTCCGGCAATTCCTGCGGCGTCGGCACTTCGTACGGAATCCGTTCCTCTCGAATCTTCGCCTTGGCGCGCACAATGCGCTGCGCCAGCGTACGCGGAGTGGTGAGGAATGCCTTTGCTATCTCCTCTGTAGTCAGTCCGCACACGTCACGCAAGGTGAGAGCGACGCGCGCTTCCGGCGCCAGCGATGGATGACAGCAAGTAAAAATCAGGCGCAGCCGGTCGTCTTCAAGGAAGTCGTCCCCAGGGCTGCCCTCTGCGTTGGACCATCCCGTTAAACTCTGTGCTTCGACATATCGCACGAGTTCGTCTTGCGACGCATCAAATCTTGCCCGTCGGCGCAGAGTGTCGATGGCCTTGAATCGCGCGGTAGAAATCAGCCATGGCCGCGGGTTGCCGGGTACTCCACTCTTCGGCCACAGGCTCAGCGCAGCCGCAAAAGCTTCGTGCATCGCCTCCTCGGCAAGGTCGAAGTCGCCGAGCAGGCGGATCAGAGTTGCCAGGATTCGTCCAGAATCCACGCGATAAAGGGAGTCGAGCGACTCGCGTATCCGGTCACATATCTGCTCAGGGGAATGCTCGGACATGACAGGCTCGGACATGACGACGACCTTAGCAAACCAGGTATCCGGAATCAATTTGACAAACTACGGCACTCACTCTTAGTTCCCCCAGCACGTCTTCAACTTTAGGCCTTGAATCGACTCGAGGAAATCGCAGGTCTTCGCCTCAATCAACAGATCGCTCTGCCCGTCGATTACTTTGTTCCTTCTAAACGTTCCTTCTAAACGCGAACGTTTGGCGCAGGTGGCGCAGTCGGCAAAATGATTCTTACTTTGCAGCCCGATCCGGCGGCACGATTCGATAATTCGAGACGGCCACCGTGAATCTCGCAGATCTGCCGCGAAATTAAGAGGCCAATGCCGCTTCCCTGCGGCTTGGTGGTGTAGAAAGGTACGAAGACGTTTGCCGGATTCATCAACCCCGGCCCGTTATCTTCGATCGTGAAGACTACATCGCTATCGACCGGCGCCCAGGTCAAAGTGATTTGCGGACGCAAGTCCTGAGAATCGCGGGTAGGGCTGCCGCCGTCGTTTTCTAAAGAAGATGGCGGCAGGACGGCCTCGACAGCGTTTCGCAATAAATTGATCAACATTTGTTCGATCTGATCAGGATCAGCCATCAGGCTCATGTCCGGGCCCGCGATCACAGAGATAGGAATGCGGTTTTCCAGGCTGGTGACGTGCCTGACAGTTTCGGCGACGGAACATTCTCTCCTGACTGGAGGCGGCATCTGCGCCAGTTGCCGGTAGGCTTGCAGAAAACGGTTTAATGAAGCCGCGCGACTCTGGATGATGTCGAGCCCGCGCTCGAAATCCTGGCGCTGTTCGGCTTCGAGATTCATTTCAGAAACCCGCGCATTAAGGCTTCCGGCAATGGATTTTATCGGCGCCAGCGAATTGTTCAACTCGTGGCCGATGACCCGGATAAGACGTTGCCACGCGCGACGTTCTTCTTCCCGCAGCGCGCGGCTCACATCCGATAGGACGATGAGAGTCTGGGGAACACCTTGCTGCCGGAAGAAGCTGCGCCGCACCAGCCAGCGCGCTTCGCCACTGGAGCGCAGACTGACCAAAGTTCCGTTTTCGCAGGTAACGGCATTTTGCAAACCCAGTTCCAATGCTGACTTGCCGAGCAGTTCCGAAGTGGGGTGTTGCAGAAGCTGTTCGGCGGCAGGATTGGCGAGGCGCAATTCTCCAGCGGGATCGAAGGCGAAGATCGGGATGTCCACCTCTGCGACTACTCGCTGCAAAAGCGCTGCAGCTTCAATCGCTCCCGAGCGATGTTGGGCGAGCAGATCGGCAAGTGCGTTCACTTCGAGGGAAAGTTCGCCGAGCGCGTCATTTGGAACTGCCAGACTCGCCCGCACCGAATAGTCTTCTTCCCGCAAAGCGCCGACCACATTCGCCAGAGTCCGTAGAGGGCTGACAAACTTTTCGCGAAGCGCAGCAGCAACGAGCACAGAGGCAAGAAACTCCAGGCTGAGCAACAACAGTTTCAATTCCAGGCTCCAATGCACGAAGTAGAGCAGAAGGGCGCTACCGACGATTCCGGGAATGACCAGCAGGCTGGCGAAACCGATCATTCGGAACTCGAAAGATGTTCGCGGAGAATTTCGAAGAGTCTGTTTGGGAAGGCCGGTTGTGCCTGGGCTAGAGACCATACTTTTCCATTCGCCGGTATAACGCGCCGCGGCTCAGGCCCAGGGCCTCGGCCGCATGGCTGACGTTGCCCTGAAAGCGCTGCAGCGCTTTGCGAATCAAAATAGTCTCGACCGCCTCCAGACTCAATTCTTCGAGACTCTGCGATACCGGCCGCTGGAGGCCTGCAAGATCGCCAGGCTGAATTTGCCCGCCGCGACACATCAGAACTGCACGTTCCATGGTGTGTTCCAGTTCGCGGACGTTTCCCGGCCAGGAATATTGGATTAACGCCTGCATGGCGGCAGGGTCAACACCGTCGATCTGGCGGTGGTAGCGTTCCGCATACCGTGTAAGAAAATGTATGGTAAGGACAGGAATGTCTTCACGGCGTTCGCGTAATGCGGGCATGTGAATTTCCACGGTATTGAGGCGGAAGAGCAAGTCTTCGCGAAAGTGACCTTGCTGGCACGCCGCCGGAAGATCGATGTTGGTCGCCGAGATCATGCGAGCGTTAACCCGCTGAGTGCGGGACGAGCCCACCCGCTCTAATTCTCCGGACTCAATTACGCGCAGCAGCTTGGCCTGCTGGCGAAGCGGCACATTGCCGATCTCATCGAGAAAAATGGTGCCGCCATTGGCCAGTTCGAAACGCCCGATACGGTCGGAGCGGGCATCAGTGAATGCGCCTTTTATATGGCCGAAGAGTTCACTTTCGAAAACTCCTTCCGCCAATCCGCCGGTGTTGACTGCAATAAACGGGCGCGATGCGCGGAGAGAAAGCGCGTGCAGTGTTCGAGCGACAACTTCCTTCCCGGTGCCATGTGCTCCGGTGATGAGAACGTTGGCATCGGATGGAGCGACCCGCGTGATCGCTTCAAGGACGGGCGCCATCGACGGAGCAGTCGCAACGAACTCGGGCCTGCCCTGAGCGCTAAGTAAGCGGTTCTCCGCAGCCAGCCGTTGCGATTCCTGCAAGGCACGATGCAGTTCCACTTGCGTCCGCAAGATGGAAACCAGGCGCTCGTTTTCCCATGGCTTTTGAATGAAATCGCGAGCCCCACGGCGCATCGCCTCCACGGCGAGTTCCACATTCCCCCATGCAGTCATCACAATGACTGGGAGCGTATTATCGATGGCCACGATTTGCGAGAGCAGATCAAGGCCCTCCTGGCCCGACGTAGTGTCGCGAGTGTAGTTCAGATCGATCAGTATGGCATCGTAGCTGGCGCCGCTTAGCGCTTCCCGGACCATGAAAGGAGAACGCACTGTATCCACCGTGTATCCCTGTGGTTTCAGCAAGAGTTCGAGCGCGTCAAGGATGTGCTGCTGATCGTCAGCGGCCAGAATCCGCGGCGGGTTTGCGCCGGAGTTGGCAAGACCGGGAAGAACCGCATCGCGAGACTTGGTCGATATCGACATGAATGTTAGACGCGAGAATTGCCGGTTCCATTATGTTCCAACTACGATCGCTTGTTCCACTGGGAGAAGACAACCGGCTTCTCAGGATTCTGGAAGTGATCGAATCTCGTCCCGTCTGCCGAATTCAGCTCGTCGCACTCGAATATGAGCATCAAGGAGATCGCCGGCACGAATTAGATATGAACATGCATCAAGGTTCGCTCGGCTTCCGAGCGGCGCTTCCGGAAAGAGCCAAGTAACTACCGGCAAAGGCAGAACCCGCGGCGGGACGGCAGCAACACGCCATGAACTTCTAGCCGGCTTGCGCGGTAAGAAAGGCCTGATCTTCGGGAATGCCGTGCGGAATCTCCTGCACGCTGTTCTGGAGAACCCTGTCCAGAGCATCGGCGATCGCCGTCGGAAAATCGGTAGTGAGAAGGTTGATGTCCAGCTGCAAAGGCCTTTGCGAGTAAGCGCGGGAAACCAGGAGGGTACCTCGTCGTCGGCTGGCTGAACTCACAAGATCAAGAAACAGGCTCCAGACTGCCAGACCCTCGACAGCTCTTGATCTTATCGATTTGCGCCAGTGAAAGGATACTTCGCCCCGCCGCGGATGGGCGCTTTCGAACTCACGGGCAGGGGTGCTTTCCCCGGGAAACAGGTTGAAGCGGACATCGAATCCGTCGAAGTCATTGGAACTGAACGCGGCCTCTAAGACGCGCCGAATCTGGTCGTAATCTCGAGCCGATTTGAGTTCTTCCGTGGCCCGGCGGATGGCGAGATTGTTGATGACAATCTGGCGTTGCTCGAGGGTGCGCTGGGCGACGCGGCCGAGTTCTCCCAATTCGAGGTAGCCGAGGCGTTGCACACCGATCCAGATGCCGATGCCGAGAACCGCAAGCACCAATCCCAACGAGCTGCCGGTCGGCCAGAGCAGGAACAAGCTTAGCAGCGCGAAAACTGCGGACACTCCGTAAAGGACAATTACAACCTGGCGGTGGCTGAGACCGTGCTGCAGGAGTTTGTGATGAATGTGTTCGCGATCTGCGGTGAATACCGGGCGGCCGCTGACGAGGCGGCGGATGATTGAGAGCGTCGTTTCGAGAATCGGCAGTCCAAAGGACACCACCGGAATCGCAACAGCGACGATGGTTGGAGCTTTCTGCGCTCCCGCGAGAGCGAGGGCGCTCAGCAGAAAGCCGATGAAAAGGCTTCCTGAATCGCCCAAGAAAATCGTAGCGGGATTGAAGTTGTAGCGCAGGAAACCGAGAATCGCACCGGCCAGCGCGATCGTCATGACGATGATCAGGGATTGCCCATTCAACAGCGCAACCACGAACGCGACCAGCGTCGAAAATAGAGCCGAGCCGGCGGCCAAGCCATCGAGGCCGTCGATCAGATTAAAAGCGTTTGTGACGGCCAACACCCACAGAATCGTGAGTGGCAGAGCAACGAACCACGGAAGCTCATGCTCGCCGAACAATACCGGAAGATTAAGCACCCGAAGACCACCCGCGAAAAGCATAACGGCGGCAATCGCCTGAACCGAAAATTTCAGGTAGGGCCCGGCAGAGTAGAGGTCGTCGTAGACACCGAGCAGAAAAACCACGCTAGCGGGAATCAGAATGGTGAGAATTTTTTTGAAAGAAAATGCAGAATCGAGGTGAGGAATATAGAAAGCCAGCGCGGCAGCAGCCACGAGACTCAGAGAAAAAGCTATAAAAATCGCCACGCCCCCCAACCTAGGCAAAGGCGTCGAGTGCAGATGCCGCTCGTGGAAGGGAGTCGCCACCCATCCGCGCCGTGACGCGAAATCACGGACAGAGCGCGTGAAAACGAACGACGACAGCAGCGAGATAAAAAAAATCCCAAAAAATGCCAGCGTCAAACGGCCCCCTGCGCCCTGATCTGTAACAGCCTAGCGGCGATACCTATTGAAAAAGTATTGCAAAAGGGCCCCCGCCGGGAGTGCGTTTGTGGGTTCCTCTTGATGGCGGCCGTTGAATCGCACGACCGATGGCAAAATTGCTGTGCTAAACTTTCTTCGATCTGTGGCTTGATCAGAGGCTCTTAATGCAGCTTGGCAGATTTCGTTTTGCCCGCATCGGCAGCCTGTTTGCGGTTTCTTTGCCGTTGCTATTCGCACTCGCGCACCTCAATCTTCTGGCGCAGAGCACCTCGGAGGTTTCGCCCTCAAAAATTCCCGGCCCCTTGCCTGCCGCGCAAGCGCTCTCCCAAGCTGCAAGATCAAGTTCGAGCGCGAAAGCGGAGTCAGCTAGCAATGCCGAAGCCGAATCTCAAGGCTCCGATTCTCGAGATTCGGTGATGGACAATCTGAGAAGCACCTCGAGCATACGGCTGCGTTCTGGCGATTTGATCGAGGTTAGCGTTTACAACGTGCCAGAGCTTTCGACCAAAGCGAGGGTGGGAAATTCCGGCGATGTTTATCTTCCCTTGATCGACTACGTACATGTCGGCGACCTGACGGCAGACGAGGCGCAGGACATAATTGAGAAGCGCCTCGATGCTGGGGGGTTTGTTCGAAACGCTCATGTCACGGTTGTGGTAGCTGAGTCCACGCAGGGCGTAACGATCATCGGAGAGGTCGCCAAGCCCGGCATCTATCCAGCAGTGGGTGATCGGAAGTTGTACGATCTGATCTCTGCGGCGGGAGGCTTCACCTCGGCAGCGGGACGAAAGGTAAGCATTATTCGCCAGCAAAGCGAGCCTTCGGCCATTACGGTGGACCTACCGCGAAATCTAGCCGACAATTTGCAGGACAACGTCACGATCTTTCCCGGCGATACGATTACGGTTCCACGAGCTCCTATTATTTACGTCGTGGGAGATGTTGGGCGGCCCGCCGGCCTGCTCGTGGATAATGGCAGCCTGACTGTGCTACAGGCGCTTGCGTTAGCCGGTGGGACTAATCGCACAGCGAAGATGGGATCGGTTCGCATCATTCGCAAGGGTCCGGAGGGAATGGTTGAAACGAAGGTTCCCCTCAAGAAGATGCTTGAGGCTAAGGCACCGGACGTGACCTTGCAGGCGGACGATATCCTTTTTATCCCCGTCAGCGGCGTGCGCGTAGCGGCGGGACAAGGGATCCAAGCGGCCGTTTCCGCGGCGACAGGCATTGCGGTGATTGCCGCGCATTGAAAGGTCCAGACGCACCAACTTCGTCAGGCAGCCAGTTCGTTTACGCTCTCGAGAGGCAGTTGCAGCATTTCCTCAAGCAATCGGAGATATCTGTCTGCGGTTTGAGACCGCGAATACTTGCGGACTACGTATTCCCTGCCGTTGTTTCCCATTTGGCGAGCGCTGTCGCGATTCGATGCAAGATAGCGAATCGCACCCGCGAGAGCCGAAGCGTTTTCAGGTTCGATCGCGATTCCGCAGCGGGCTTCGTCGAGAATCGCACGGGCTTGTCCCTCCACGCCGAGAATTAAAGGTCTCGCGCACGACATGAATTCGAACATCTTCGATGGGATTACAGTCTTAAACAGTTCGGTTTTCTTGAGAGGAACCAGACAAACATCGGAAGCGCAAATGAATTCCGGTATTTTTTCCCGGGGCTGTTGATCGATGAACTTGAGATTTCCCAAGAGGGAGCGGTTTGCCGCGGACACGATGCGCTCTTTTTCCGCACCTTCACCGATCATCAAGAAAACAGCTTCGGGGTTGGTTTCGCGCAGTTGGTGGGCGGCGTCGATGATTGTGTTCAGTCCGTGCGCCATTCCCATGGTGCCGATATAAGCCGCTACGAACTTGCCCTCGATGCCGAACTGGGTTCTGACAGCAGTTGCGTCAGCCGGAAGAAACTGCTGAGTCTCCACCCCATTTTCGATCACCGCGATCTTTTCGGGCGGCACGCGCCAGTGCTCAACCAAATATTTCTCGAAGGCGGGCGTAACCACGACTATCCGGTCCGCGTGGCGATACAAAAAACCGGCAAGCTTCTCGAGAGAGCGGTAGAGCAAAGAACCGGTATTGCCCGCGCCCACGGCAGCCAGTGACTCTGGCCAGAGATCACGGACTTCAAATACAAACGGGACGCGATTGCAGCGGGCAAGCCACCAACCGGAAAGGCCGACCAGCAACTGGGGCGAAGTTGCGATAACGACATCGGGTCGAGGAATCGCCACCCCCGTGACGGCGGCTGAGACGCAAAAAGAGGTGTAGTTCAGAATGCGTTCGTAGGCTCTGCGATTGGGAAACGGGAGGAGCCAGGTCCGCACGACGTTTACCCCATTACGCTCCTCGCGGAATACCAGGCGCCGGAGTCGACTGCGGTAGGCGGAGGGAACGACACCCGTGGGATGGTTCGGAAATCCGGTAAGCACAGTAACATCACTTCCAGCCGCGGCCCAGTGTTGCGACAACTCGGCAGCCCGGGCAGCGGGTGCGCCCATCTCCGGCGGAAAGTACTGCGACAAGTATAGAATCTTCATGGCACGATTGAAAGTTTTGGCGCGCGAATCAGGACGCCCGATCGAATCCCCTGAGCGCATCAGCGCTGGGTTCGTGAAGCAGTCTTACTTTTACCGGCTGGCCGAGACACCTTGATTCTTCGAGCGCGAACGTTGCGAGCATCGTGCTTGCAATCTCGCGAAATGGAATTGGCGATTCGCCTCCTGTTTCAATCGCGCGAATAAAAGACTGCCATTCGCTGCGATGTCCTTTATCCGGCCGAAATCGAGACCGAAAAATCTGCTTTTTCCCGGAGCGAACAACCTCCAGACGCCTAAAATCTTCGAGGACTGCCACGTGGCCACCGCCGAAGACTTCGATTCGCTCTTTGCCATAAGACTTGTCGCCGTTGGCGAGATAGCTGATCGTGCCGACGGATCCGTTCGCAAACGTCATCGAGCACACGACATTGTCGTTGCTATACCGGCTCGAATTGGCGAGCGGACGAGCCTCGACATTCAGCGGCGCGGCGCCGGCAAGATACGAAAGAAAATCGACAAAATGACAGACCTCGCCGATTATGCGTCCACCACCCTGCTCGGGATCGTTGAGCCAATGGCCGGAGGGAAGAGATCCCGCATTGACGCGATAGTGAAGTGCGAGCGGCTCGTGCACGTTCCGCAGGAAACTTCTCATTCGAATGCCAAGCGGTGAAAAACGGCGATTGAACCCAACCATCAACAGGTGTTTTAATTTCTGGTGCGCGGAGGCGATTTCGGTGAGTTCAGCTTCGCTCAGGCAAAGCGGTTTCTCGCAGAATACGTGCTTCCCGTTCTTGAGCGCCTGAATCGCCTGGTTCGCATGAAGATGGTGACGCGTAGCGATGACCACCGTATTGATCTTCGGGTCAGTGAGAATCAGTTGCTCGTCGGTAGCGCAGGAAGCAAATCCAAACCTTGCGGCTGCGTGACGGGCATGGGAGCCGTTTGCCGCGCCGATCGAGATCATGTCGCTTCCGCCGACATGCTTGATCGCCGGTAAGAGCGTGCTCATGGCAAAACTGCCGGCGCCGAGAACTCCTACGCGAACAGCGTTACCATGGACAGTAAGCCTCTCTGGTCGAACAAGGTTAATATGCTGGCAGTCGCCTGGCGCCTCCGGATATTCGATTAGCACTCCGAGCGACGACTCATTAGCCTTGCCGGTAACGAGGTCGTAAGCTGACTCCGCTTGATCGATGGGAAAACGATGTGTGATCAAAGGCTTGAGATTAAGTTTGCGGTCCGCAAGAAGCTTCAGGAAAGCTTCCATATTTCGCGTCTCGGTCCAACGCACGTAACCGATGGGATAGTCGATTCCTTTTTGCTCGTAGGCAGAATCGTAACGGCCGGGGCCGTAAGAGCGCGACACGCGGAAGTCGAGTTCCTTTTCGTAAAAAGGCCTGCGCGGAATGTCCATGGCTACGGTTCCCACCGCGACCACGGCCGCCCGATTGCGTGCGACGGCTGCCGCTAGGTGAACCGGCTCGTTGCTGGAAGTTTGCGCGGCCATGAGGACTGCATCCACGCCGTGTCCCGCCGACATTTGCAGGCATAGGTCGCGAAATTCAGAAGACGATGTACTGACCGCGTCGGCACCGGAATGTGCCGCCAAGTCAGCGCGCTCTCGGGAAATGTCCATTCCCAGAACGGAGCATCCGGCCGCCTTCAGAATCTGCACGGCCAATTGTCCGAGCAAACCCAGGCCGATTACCGCAACAACGTCGCCGAGCTTAACGCCAGCGTTGCGAATGCCATGGAGAGCTACGGCTCCTAGCGTGGTAAATGCGGCGTCGTCGAACGTAATCGAGTCTGCGGGAATTCGTGAAACCAGCAGCCTCGGCACGCAGGCGAATTCCGCGTGCACCGCATGACCCGCGCCGGCACAGGCGACGCGGTCGCCGGGCGAGATTCCATTGATGCCGTTGCCGACAGCGATGACGGTTCCCGCGCTGCTGTATCCCGGAGCGATGGGTTGATCGAGCCGGCTGCGCACCGCGGAAATCGCCGGCAGAAGACCATCGCGGCCGATCTTGCTCAGCACCTCGCGGACCAGATCGGGTCGCATCTTAGCTTTTTGAAGCAGATTCCGCGAAGCAAATTCCGCGGAGGCGCGTTCGGTGCCTGCCGAAACCAGAGAAGCGGCAGTGCGAACCAAAACACAACCCTCCAGCAATTTAGGGGCAGGAACTTCTGCGACGGTAACTTCCGCACTGCGGGCGTTCTGGAATACCTGCTTCATGCCGATATCAAGGTCTCGGAAGGAGCTTGCACACTGACTGCGTTCGGAGTTTTCGGACAAAGACAGATTCGAAATGTTTGAGGTTGATTTCCGTTGACACCGTCTTCAACGAAAACCGAGACACTGCCATCTTTCGATTCAACTCTCCATCGTTCGTCAGTGAGGATTACCGTCACGAAGCGAACTGGCAAATGCGCCCGAGCTTCGGAGACGAGCGAAACTGCCGGGCGAAGATCGCCGTAGGTCGCGGCCTCCCAGCCGAGTAACTGCTCGGTTTCGCTCGGGAGCCGCGGCAATTGACTTTTATTGATACGAGTTCCGGCGCGTACGATTCCCGCGTGCGTCGATGTACTGGCGAACATGCTCCATTGAATCTGCGACTGTTCGAGCTTAAACACAACCTGAAACGGCGACTCACGAACCTCGAAAGGCAAGTCGGGGGCGAGCCAGTGTAAACGCAAGTCGTGTTCCCCGGTTCCCTCGAGGTCGTCAATAATGAGCCAGCAAGCCTCGGCAAGACATTGCACCGCGCGACGATGCGTTACGCCGACGCGCTTGTAACCGTCATGTTCGCCCACGAAGCGGTCGGGGTAAATGGAGCGGGGCACGCGGCCTGTACCGTGAGCCCAATCAAGCCAGAGAAAGCGGCTGGCCCGACGCATCTGATCGGAGTTGTCGACCGTAATCGTGTTATGCACGACGGTGCAAGCGAGCGCATTATTCCATGGCGCAGGACCGTTGTAGAGATATGTGCCGGGATCACGAGCGAGGTTGATTCCTTTCCACCACAGATCAATGTGGAGTTGATCGGCCTGAAATGGACGGCGCGTGTACCTTCCGGCGCGAATTAACGCCCAGGAAGTTTGACCGCCGATTCGAAAATATCCAGTTTCGGCGGACGGAAGAAACCCTCCGGAAGCTTTTCTGGCAAGTTGTGGCTTTACACCGAACCACAATGAGGCCTCATCCCACGGTCCAGGTGGCAACGGAGTGCGATCTAGAACGGCCGCGCCCAACTGCAGCAGCGGACGATAATCGCGATACCCTCCCTGGGCAAGCGGAAAAATGAGGCTGCCGTCATCCGATCCGTAGTTCGGCGCAAGCCCACTGACTGGATCGACAAAAGAACGCAGGAAATCACACGCAGCTCGCACGCGGGCGCGAATGTCTTCGTGTAACGGGGCATCATGAATTTCGGCGAGGCGAAGCGTCCAGAGCAACAAGTGCAGGATCATCCGCTGATAGTTGAACGAATGCTGCTGCGAAACTCCCTCAGGTGTGATTTGATCGAGAACCGCCTCGTGAATAAGATTTGCTGCAAGATTTTTCCAATCTCCAGATTCCGCCAGTTCGGGGTAAAGCGTGCCTGCAGTCCACAAACCGGCTGCCTCGGTAATAAGATGGTTGCTGCGCTGAGAGCGAGCGTAGCCCAGAGTCTGGCGCGCGCGCCAGGCGTGGGCGGAGATCATCGAACAAAGTGACGCCACGCGGTCACTGGTCGTGGCTGCTGAATGAATGAAACCATGCAGCGCGAACGACCATGCAAATATGCGCAGTGAACATTCCTGGCCGCAGATCCATAACGGGCCAGACATGGGAGGATTTTGGAGCGCCCAGTCCTCAACGGCCTTCCAGAAAGCCTGCGGAAAACGTTCGTCGCCGGTGATTGCATAGGCTCGAACGAGCGGGTAGACAAACAGAAATCTGGATGGCTCCAAAATAAATTTCAGATCGCCATAGGCTCGCGACACGAAGCGCATGCCAGTCCAAGGCTGCTGCGGAGACACGCTTTGACCTGTGAGCGGATTTTCGAACCAGCGGGGAGGAAACCCGCAGGAGTAAGATGGCCGTGCAAAGAATGGCAGGCTGCCCTTGAGAATGCGTTCCGCTTCGTCGAGAACAGCTTTTTCGCCATCGGCCCCGATGATCTGCCTGATCGCAGATTGCTGCGTCTGAGGATTTACGAAGAAAAACTTTTGTGTGCCGTCGCGTCGTACGGCCAGCAACTCTTCTGCGGAGAAACCGGGAGCAATTCGTCTTAACCGCCAGGAATTCCATCCCTCAACCGAGCGCATTTTGCGGGAGATCAAACCGCTGCCGCGCTCGAGTTCATAGTGCAGGCGCAACATGCCGTGCCGCATGCCGAAAGTTCGGCCGACCTGCAGTGCGGTGCCTAGCTTACTCATTCAGGGTTCTGCCTGTCGTCACGGTTGTTTGCAAGGCATTCCTTTGCGCGCCCCCGCAGCCAGTCGTGCATGACGAAGAATTGACGATCCGGGCCGCGGCCTGAATTATTGTCAATTTGCGGAGTTGGGAGCACGGCTTCACGATCGAGTTCGCCAACGACCTCTCCAAGTTTCTCGATCGCGAAAGCTACGAGTCTTTGCCGCAACTCGGTGAGGGTTTGACACCGCATCGCGTCGGGATACTCGTATTTTTTTAAAATTGCTCCGGTATCGATCCCCGCATCGATGTAGTGGATCGTGATGCCGGGAGGAACGCGAGTCAGCAACGACCACTCAGGGCTGTTCATCCCTCGAATTTGTGGCAATAAACCCAGGTGCATGTTGATTACGCCGCGGCGCGGCAGTTGCAGAAGAGGCTTTCGCAGTATGTTGCCGCCCGCAAAAATGATCAGATCGGGCGACCAGCGCCTCAGCTGTGCGAGTGACGTTGACGAATTCTGATCAGCACACGTTGCGACCGGGAAACCGTAGAATCTCCCGACCTCTTTCAGGTTGCGAAAGATCCGGCCATCGCGCCGAAGGTAGCGCTCAAGATGTGGGTTGTGAATCGTCGGAGCTTCGCTGCGGTTTTGCGGCCAGAGTTTCATCCGCGCGTAGGAAGTAAATTGATGAGGCCCCCACTGCGCCAGCTTGCGCCTCAGCATTGTGAGATCAAGCGTGCCAAGAGACAAAGCACCAGGGGGAATGCAACCTAAGCCGGCGAGGTGCGAGGCCGTCGCGCAGGCGGTTTCGCTGTAAAGGCTTGAACTCAGCACTACGATGCGCATTGCCACGCCTCGCGCGGGTGTGCCGCAAAAGAATTCTTCAGCCGACGCTCAAGCAGGAGAGCGTCTGCAAGGAATTTGCATCCCCAACTGATGTAGCGCAATGGTTGATAGGCGCCCCAGATTGGATAAGAGCCGCTAACGCCACCGGCAACTCCCTGCCCGCCACGGCCCGGAATCAGGCGTTTGAGCATCTCATTCATTTTGAGCGCAACATTGAAATATCGCAGGTCGCCAGTCACTTCAAACAGACGCAGCCAGATGCAGGACATTTGCGCATTCCCGGTTAGACATGTAAAGCGCTGGCCATTCTTGAAATCGCGCTCGTAGGCGCCGCATAAGTTCTTGTTAGCCTCAAATTTTCTCAGCAGAACCCACGCCGATTTCGTCACCGCTTCAACACCATCGTTTCGATGGCAAAGGATGGCGCATTCGAGCGTGCCCTGGAGCACATAAGCGATGAAATGCAGATAGTTGGGATGACCCGCGAGATCTATGCCGTCGATCCAGCCGCCGGGCTGAAAATGTGACAGCGTCCAATTCAGGTTCCTCTCCGCGGCTTCACGGAGCCGCGAAGTGCGCGCCACATTCGCCAACTCAGCGAGCGCCCATGACACCATGCTGTAATAAGTGTGAGGCTTACTCTGATACGCTTCCGGGCCAGACCACGAACCATTGCCGCACTGCATCCGGGCGAGCCAATCACCGGCCGCAATTGCTGCGCTCAGGATGTCGGCGTCTCCGGTTTCTTCGTACGCGCGAATCAGCCCGTGCAAGATTTGCCCAGTATTGAAGATCGAGGCATGCGCGTTGCTCCTCAGCAATCCTCCGGGAAATGCGCCGCTTGGCATTTGCAGAGAAATCAGCCAGCATGTTGCCCGGTGAGCTGCCATTGCCGCCCTACGATCGCTGAAAGCAACTGCAAAATCATAGAGCGTGGGAACGATATAACCTGTGACTTCGGGATAGGACTCGGAATATCCCGTGAGCAGACTGAAGTAGGCGGGAACGCCGCCATCGGCCCGCTGCGCATCTAGAGTCCAACGAATAGTCAAGTTGAGAACAGTTGTGCTATCTCGCCTCGTTGTGGCGAAGGAATAGAGATGTCTGCGATCTGCAAAGCTTCGGATTGCGCTGGTGAGGACAACACTGGTCAGCGCAAGCGCTCGCTGCGGCGCGCGCAGGAGACCACCGCATTCGGCGAAGAATTTTTCCAGGCGAGAAGTATTGTCGTGGCTGCTCCCAGCAGCGTCGGACTTTGACCGCGCCAAGGTTTCCGCGTTGAACGCCGGATCGTCGATTGCTCTGTCTGGCTGGAAACTCACGCCGTTGCTGCCTCCGCAAGGGGATCAAATGTTTCGGTGCTCTGGTGAGTGCTGGAATCCACAAAAACGCGCATCCAGTGTTCCAGAGTGAGGAACTGCCAAATTTGCATCGACCAGTCCTGCGCTCCGCTGCGGTGTTCGTTCACGAAGCGGCGCACTTCCTCCGGCCGGAACAAGCCGCGTCTTCGGATGTTGCTTTCGCAAAGAAGATCGTCCACCATCCCACGCAGATCGTTCGTCAGCCAGTAATCGACGGGAGCGGCGAATCCAGCCTTTGGCTGCTTGAGCACTTCGCGCGGCAGAACGCCTCGCATGGCTTGGCGAAAAATGTGCTTGGTGGTCGGGCGGAGGAAACCTTTTAGCTTCAGATCCGGAGGAACATTCCATGCAGCGAATTCCGCGAGTTCGCGATCGAGGAACGGCACTCGTACCTCCACGGATGAGGCCATGCTCATCTTGTCGTTGTAATTCAGGTTCAAACTTGGCATGAAAAGTTTAGTGTCCACATAAAGCATCTGGTTCACGAAGTCGGCGTCGAGCACATTTTCGAAGCTGGCGCGGTGAAGAGCTGCCGGGTCGGAGGCCGAAAATTCGCCTCGCACCGCATCTGTATAGAGCGCGGTTTTTTGGCTGGCATCAAGATAGGTGCAGTTTCGAATAAAGCTTTCCTGCGGCCCGAGCGACGCGCTGCGAGACATTTTTTTTGCCAGGCGCACAGTACCTTTGAATGCAGAGCCGCGCAGGCTGGGAAGGGTCGCAATCGCGGATTCGATTCTGCCCCGCAACGATCCCGGGAGCCTCTGGTACGTGGACAACCAGCGACATGCGGCATGTTTGCGATATCCGGCAAACAATTCGTCCCCACCCACGCCGGACAACAACACTGTTGACTGCTTGCGCGCTTCGCGGCACACCAGATAGGCGGCGATGATTGCGGGATCGGCGGTAGGCTCGTCCATGTGCCAAGTCAACCGAGGCAACAACTCGGCCACGTCAGGCTCGACGACGATCTGTTGATTTTGACAGCCGAGGTGGGCCGCAAGGCGAGCCGGCACATTGGGATCGTCGAGAGTGGTTTCACCGACGCGATATTCCTTCGGATAAGTAATTGTGTATGTTTTTACATTTCGATTTGTCGCGTGGCTCATCATGGCGACGATGCTGGAAGAATCCAATCCGGCGCTGAGAAATGCGCCGACGGGAACGTCGCTCACCATCTGCTGCGCTACCGACCGGCGGAAACGTTGGCGGAGTTCGTCGCTCAGATCGTCTTGCGATCGGGGATAACTTGCATCTGCGGCGGGAAAACTCAGGTCCCAGTACTGCCGACTCTTCAGTTCGCCATCGCGAAACGTTGCGCAATGTCCGGCAGGAAGTTTGTGTATCCCCTGAAACATGGTCCGTGGCTCGGGAACCCACAGAAAAGTCAGATATTGATGGAAAGACTGGAGATCGATCTCGGCATGGATCCCAGGAAGCCGGAGCAGAGCTTTGATCTCGGAAGCGAACGCCAGCTTCGCACCGCGGTGAATGTAATAAAAAGGTTTCACACCGAAATGGTCACGCGCCATAAACAATTCAGGACGGTCTGAACGTAGATCACAGATCGCAAAAGCAAACATGCCGTTGAAGCGATGAACACAATCGGCGCCTTCTTCTTCGTACAGATGGAGTATTACTTCCGTATCGGTATTCGAAGTGAAGCGATATCCTTTGCTCTGAAGTTCACGGCGGAGTTCCGTGAAGTTGTAGATTTCACCGTTGTAAGTAATCCAGAGTGTGCCGTCGGCATTACACATAGGCATGCGGCCGCTCGTCGAAAGATCGAGGATCGCCAGCCGCCGGCTGCCGAGAGCGAGATAAGAACCATCGGAAAGTGTTCGATCCCACAGGCCAAAATCGTCCGGACCACGATGTGCCTGGACGTGCGTCATTCGTCCGAGTACTTCCCTGTTGCCCCAGTTCGCGAGTCCAGCGATTCCACACATGTCAGGCCTGACTCTCCTTCGTCATCGAGCTTTCGATTGGTTTTGTGTTTAATTTCAGTTCGTAAAGCTTGGCCTTGGTGTGAAACAACTGAACAGCTTGAAAGCCGCAGTACATCAGGCCTGGAACTCCGTCGAGAAAACCCAATCGAAAAAAGAAGCGATATAGAAAAAGCAGAACAGGAGAACCCGGCACCGCGAAGAGTTTGAGCTTCAACCAGCGGCGGCGCTGAGCTTGATTGCCGAAAAGCGATGGCCGCAGATGACTTCCACCTGCGCCTCCACATGCGTCGTCATTGTCGTGCTGCGATAAGACGTGGCACTCCCAGTTGGAATATTCATCATGCTTTTGGATGTAATGCGAGAGCGATTCCGCATTGTGATGAACGATTGGGCTGTGCAACATTGCGGTAACGCCGTCGACCACGATGTGCTCATGAATCTCCATGTCGGCCATGGAGGCATCCTGATTCTTGAGACGGCACTCGAATCGACCCCGGCCTCGACGAAACAAGGACAGCTTCTGCAGGCTCACGTCGCCGTGGCGCAAAGCCCTGCCGAGAAAACGGGTGCTCAAGCGCAGGTAGTAGCCGTCTACTGAGCGGTCCTGAATCGCTGAGCGGATTTCCTTAGCGAGTTCCGGGGCAAGCACTTCATCAGCATCCAGCAGGAGGATCCAGTCATTTGCGAGGGGTAGGCGATCCATAGCCCATTGCCGTTTCTTCGGCCAGCCGCCTTGATAGTGGAACTGAATGACCTTTGCGCCGCAGGATCGGGCGATTTCGACGGTTTCGTCGGTGCTTTGAGAATCGACCACGTAGACTTCAGCGACATCTCGAAGCGCCTGCAGGCAGCGTGGCAAGTTCCTGGCTTCGTTGCGCACGGGGATAATGACGCTGACGGGAATCGCAGCCGCCGATAATGCGGTTATTGTTTCCTGAATCTGATCGATCGCTTGCATCTTCGTTAAACCCGCCGCCGAGTGCTATTGTCATTATTCGGGCATTTGCGGCCAGTGCACAGTGCTGCAAGTGATTCCCGATGTGGATTTCAGGGGAGTGAATTAGTGAGGTTTATCCCTGGCGAGACGGCGAGCCAGCTGCAGCACGGCCTCGATATGTCCATCCCAACTGAAGTCTTGGGAGCGCAATAATCCCCTCTCGCGCATGTGCGCTGCCTGCCCGCGCGCTTCGGTCGCCCGAACGACGGTCTTGGCGAGTTCTTCGGCAGAAAAGGGTGAGAAATACATGGCAGCTTTACCGCAAATTTCCCGATGCACCGCGAGGTCGGCCGCTATCACTGGGACGCCGCTGGCCATGGCTTCGACGAGGGGATGGGCGAATGTTTCTACATACGCCGGAGTCACATAAAAATCACTCGCCGCGTAGATATGATGCAAACGCCGATATGGCACCGCACCGAGTTCAATCACTTCCTTGCAGAGCCGTAACTCGCGCACTAATGCGGCGGCGGATTCCGCGCGATAGTCTCCGGGATTCTCGCCGGAAGCCAGTTTGCAGGTCAGGAACAGGCGAACCGAACGCGGATAAATGTTCTTTTTCAGAATCGCGAGCGCGTGAAACAGAGTCTCAAAATTGCGGTAGTAGTTGTAGTGGCTGACGAAAAGAAGTTTTAGCGAGCCTTCGGCCGCGTCGAGTTTTGCCTGAACCTCTTTCGCTAATGGTTCAGAGCTGCCAAAGAATATTTCCCCATCAAAGCCATGGTGAATGGCCTGGACATTCCTTCCCGTCCACCTTCGCAGGTCAGCTGCGAATGCCTCAGTGGGAGCAACCGTGCAATCGGCGACGCTCACCGACCAGCGAGCGAACGTTCCCTTGATGGTGTTATCCATCCATAAGGCATATTCCCCCCGGTCTCGCAGATCGCGCTCGAAATGCCGCGAAGTGTAGAGCGCATTGCCACTAAGGAGGATTTGTGGCACGGGCGACCTAAGGAGAGCGAAATTGCCGGCGGAGAGCAAGACATTTGCCCGAGAATTGCGGATGGCCGCGGGTAGCTCGGTCTGCTCGTACCAGAATCGCCTCGCCGTACCGGCAATAACATCAACAGGAATGATGTTCAGACGAGATGACGAGGTGAACTCGTCCCGCAACGACGTCGACAGTGGAACCGTCGCGCAAACGTCATTGCGCAGCGCCAGCCGGGGCAGAACGTTACGAATGTAGGTGAGTCCTCCGCCGGCGCTGGCCGCCAGAGCGTTGATGAAGAGGTGGATCATCCCTCAGCCCACATCGTCAGCGGCGCGGACAATTGTTTGAAAATCGCGAGAGACAGCCTCGCTTTAGACGCCTAAGGAAAACGATGCTATTTCCCTGAGCAATCAGCGCCAGCGTCAGCATCGGCTCTAGAGCAGTCATTGCGCCGCTTCCATGTAAATCTTGTGCAATGCTTCTGCCTGGTGACGGATTGACAACCGGCCCGCAATCGTCTTGCGTGCCGATTCGCCGATTTTTGTCCGCAATTCGGCATTCGCGAGCAAGACATGCAATGCTTGTTGGAGTTCATCCAATCCTTCCGCCGGAATTAACCATCCATTACTACCGTGACGAATAATCTCGTCAATTCCCTGTGCGTGGCACGCCACCACCGGTTTGGCGCAAGCCATCGCTTCGAGATACACGCATCCTAATCCTTCGTTTCGGCTGGGAAGGACGAATATGGTGCAAGTGCGCATTGCCTCGGCCACCTCGGAACGGTTGCGGCGGCCCAGAAAATGAACCCGATCACGCAACCCAAGATCGGTCGCTAGTTTTATGAAGCGATTGCGGTCGATGCCGTCTCCGATGATGTTGCAGCGCAGCGCGGGATAAGAATCTTTCAACCGGGCAATTGAACTCAAAACCAGCTCATGACCTTTCGCGGCGAGCAAGTTGCCAACCATCAGGATGGTCGGCGCCGTTTCTGCTGCCGATTGGTCCACAAGCGGTGGAGAGAAAAGCTCCGTATCGGCTCCGTTGTAAACCACCTCAGTGGCAACTGAAGGGCCCATCTCGCTTGCGATCAATTGCTGAACTTTGCCACTAATGCAGATCACCTTGCGGGCATTTTCATAGACTTTGACCGAAGCTCGCTTGCGCCATTTTGCAGCAGCCCCCGACTCATAGCAGCCATGGAAAATATCGAGGCCATGCACGGTCACCACGAACGGAATGCCCAACTCGTTCGAAATGACGTTCGCCGCAAGTCCACAGGGCAAGGCTGCATGAGAGTGAATCACGTCAATCGGGGAATGTCGATGAAGGTCCCGAACTTTTCGCCGAATGGCCGCCGCGAGCAGGTCGCCCGCGCTGGACAAGCCGAAATTTCCGGGCAGTTGGAGGTAACGAATCCAATCGGCGGGAAAAGCATGGCTCGCCCTGCGCTCGCGGTGATAAATAGGAGCAACGGCCATCACCGAAGATGTAACACCGCGGCGCTGAACCTCTCGGAGAGGTTCGGCCACAAAACAGCCGTTCACCTCATTTAGTTCAGAGGGATAAAAAGGAGTCAAAGTCAGGAGATGCAGCTTGGCGACAACGTCCGCACGAGAAAACGTCAAGGAGCGATGAGGATCGATTAAACGATCTTCCGAATTTTGCGCTAAGGCTTTCAATAAAGGCGCTCAGAAACCGCTTCAATTCAGGATTTCGGAGATGTTTTCATCGCGGCAATTGCGCGAGTAAAGCTTGCTGTGCCGGGACGTGCACCCTCGAATTCGCACCTTTCATTGAATGCGCCGCCTGTTGAACGGGAAGGACGTCGATCAACATAAAGGCCACTATCCAGAAAAAAACGGAGAGATACGAGCCCACGGCGAATAGCCAATCCTCGAAACCGGCATGCACCAGGCCGGCGATCACAACCAAGGCGAGGGGAATGGAGTAATGGCACGCACTCGCAGTCCGGCGCATCAACCTCCAGACTTTGAAAATCATCGGCACGAGCATCAACACCAAAAACACGAACGGCACAGAACCCAAAAGGCCCAAGTACTCCGCCAGCGCGAGGTAACTGCTACCGTGTTCGCGATTGGTTCCCTCGATGGTATATATCGAAGACCGCGGTGAATCTGTGCGAAGATCACCCATTTCACTCGTCCCAAAACCGCTGCCGAACCAAGGGTGATGTCGTACGGCAGAAAGCGTCCCCGCCCACGGCGAAATACGAGACTCGAAAATACCTTGGCCGGCGTGGGGTTCTTTGTAGAGGACCTTTCCGACCACGGAGGAAAACAGTTCGTTGGCGTGGGAAGGATTTACAACCGCCATAAAAGCAAAAAACAGCACCGACGCGAATGCAACCTGCAGCAATCTCCGGTGACGTCGAAGGGCGACGGCAAATACGAAGATTACCACCGCAGCGCTGAGAATTGAGGCCCTTGAACTCGATAGACACAACAAGCCTCCACATAGCAGTAAGGCCACAACGCGGCGGTGCCGGACACCGCGTGTTTCGGCAATGGATACTCCCCAGAGCAAAATTGGCATCGCGATAATGGCAACGACAGCGCCCAAAGAGTTTGGATTGCCGAAGATACTAACATCCAAAACGAAATAACAAAGGGCAGACGCGTAGATCAGCAACTCTGAAGCAAGAATCAGTCCGAATATAAATTGCTTCTCCCGTCCCACTATCGCCACTCGGGCTCCAGCCGACCCATAAAGAAATAACAAACAAAGACTTGAGGCTTTGAGCAGTGCAGTGGCTGGAATTTCCGAAACTGCGGCAGATATGAACGCGGAAATAACGCAGAACAGCGCGACGAGATGGAACGCTCCAAAATAGTGCGTTTGAGATTTATGAATCCAAACAATTAGACCAGCCAGCGCGCCTAACCCTAGAAACAGCCATCGAAGCGACATGGCCTCGGCACTATACGGAAGCATGATTCCGGCCCAGAAAAATGTCCCAACCAACAAGGGAAAAACGAGTTTTTCAAAATTTCTGAGGGCAAGAAAGCACACCTGCAACACCAGGATTCCACCCAGCAACGTAGCATCCGCAAATAAACCTGGACTGCGCTCAACCATTTCGAAAAGAACAGCAACCGCAAGCGGTACGAGAGCCAAAAAGAGCAAGCGCCTGGGAGATTTCATCACTGTTTCTGGCATGCTACCTTTGACGCCTCCACAATCCCTGCAGCCCACGCTTCGGGAGAGTAACCTTTTATTCGTTCGCCGCTTTTTGAGCCCATGTGCCTGCACAGCCCCGGGTCGATCGCTAATTTCGTCATGGCCACTGCAAGTGCACGAGAATTTCGAGGCGGGATCACAAAACCATTCCAATCGTTTCGCACCAGGTCCGAAACACAACCCGCAACATCCGTTGCTACGATGGGCAGGCCACACGACATCGCCTCATTCACGACCAATCCCCATGGGTCACTGTGCGTGGGTAGAATCAAGGCGTTCCCTCGAGTATAGAACTGTGCTAATCCATCCCGATGGACAAATCCGGGGAAACAAATGTTGCCGGGTTTGATTCGCGAAGCTCGCTCCATTAACTCGGGCGCGTCCTTGCCGTCTCCCACAAAAACCAAGCCCACTTTGGTGCGGATCGACCCATTGATCTGCGCATACGCATGCAGTAAGTCGAATACTCCCTTGGCTTTGATTAATCGGCCTACATAAAGAAAATATTGCGAGGGCAAAGAAGGTTCGTCCGCTGAATGACTTCGGTTCAAGCGCGATTCGACCGCTAATCTTGAGAATCGCTCTGTGTCCACCGCGTTCGGTGCGGTGAAAATGCGGTGCTCCGGAATCCCAAGACTCTTCAGGTAGTTTGCTGACGCAATTCCTGGGACGACAAAACCTTTGCACATGCTCAAGTAATGAGACTTCATCCCCTCGACGGGAGCGTATTGTTTCCGCGTGTCCGCAGCGGTGCTTTCGGACCAAAGGAGAAGCGGAACTTTGTGCGCCTTCGTCCAGTACGCCGCTTCCCAGCTGGCAAGATAGTTATATCCACCACAGAGAAGGACATCTGGTTCAGCTCGGTTCAGGGCGGATCGAAGGCCTCGATTAAGCAGCAGATGATGCTTTCCCAGTCTCCATCGCCGGGAAGGAAGCACCTGATAGCGGAACTCGATCTCTTCTTTGTAGACGTGCCAGTGCCGAATGTTGGGGTCATTCTCAGCAAGAAAAATGACATGCAAGTCGATTTCGCTCCTTTTGGCCAGCGCATTGAAAACAGGAATGCGATAGGGAGCGATGATCTCGGTAACGATCGCAAGCTTGGACTTCAAGTAAGAGGCCCCAGATGCAACCTCTGTTACAGATCCTTCATCGCGCAGGCTTGAGAACGGCAATTTACGATCTCCCAAAAGCTGACTCAAGATTGTCGATCCTCCCTGCGAGTCATTGCCATTCGCATAAATACAGATTCCCATTGCCGAGCGATCGCATCCCAGCTAAAACGGGCGACGTGCGAACGCGCCGACTGCCCGAAGGCCGTGCACAATTCTGGTTTTGCCAGCAGTTCAGCCAGATGAGTCATGATCTCTGCGTCCGATGCTGCCAAGAATCCGGTCACACCGTCAATTACGGACTCTGGTTCATAGTCTCGGCGCGCAATCACCGGCAAACCGCTGGCGGCCGCCTCCAGCAACACCCGTGGCGATCCCTCCCACCAGGAGGGAAACAGGAAAATATCGGCGTTGCGATATTCTTCACGCACCGAGATACGTGGCAACTGACCTTTCATCGTGACGTTTGGTAAGGCGTGTGCGCGCTCGCGAAGCTTCTCCGCCATTAACCCATCACCCACAACCACAAAATCTGCCTGCGGGAAGAGACGAGCTGCGTGCAGGACCAGTTGCGGTCCCTTGAAAACGCGGAGAGAGCCCACAAAAAGCACTCGCGGCCTTGGGTTTGCAGGCCGCGCCGGATCGGGGGAAAAGAAGTTGGTGTCAACGCCGGTAGGCACCACTTCGCTACTAAGCCCATAGTTTTCGTTCAGGCTGCGCTGAACGAACGCGGAGTTGCTGAATAAATAATCGGCCCGCAGAACCGTCTGCTCGATGAGGCGGATGGTTTCCGGCTTGATGGTTTCATCCTGCCAGTCCGTTTGAGATTCAACCGTGGCAGCGATTAAAGGGCGACTCCCCAGGAATGGTTTTATCTTGAGCAGGTAGAGGCTCGCTGGAGATGGCTTCAAATAAAACAGGATGTCCTGCTTGCCGAGAAGAAATTGCGCCAGCAACCGCACAGTTTGCAGATGAGACGGGAGCTGGATCAGGCGAGTGTTTGGCCGCTGTGCAATTTCTGGCGCGGCTGCGTCACACGTGAACATGGTGACACAGAAGTGGTCTGGATCGAGTCGGGTCACAATTTCGCGCGCATTGATCATCTGTGCGTTGGTCAAATTTTCGTCGGCGAGAGAGTCGACCAGTAGATTGATAATTGTCGAATCAACCTTCCCCTGGGATCCGGGATGGAATTGCCTAGGCAACGACACCTGAAGTCGTGAATTGGGATGCGTTTGAGCTATGGGCGCCGATTTCGCGCAGGCGCGCACGCAGGTAGTTTCTCGAAGGCTGGCGGCGATTCGTTTCCTGTAGATGAACAAGGGCAGCCTGCAGCAAGCGACGGCGTTCTACCCTGGCGGTTGTGCCCGGCAAAGGAGCTTCCTGCTTCGGATCGGATCTAAGGTCGAATATTTCTTCAGAACCGCTATCAAGATTTAAAAGCATTTTGTACCTCGCCTCTCGAATGGAGAGTAGACGCGAACCGCGCCGCTGCTCGGTGGCGTAGGGATTTGCGCAGTCAGCGATGCACTCGGAGATTGCCGTTCCGCTCCACAGAACTCCTTCCTGCAGGTCTTTCCAGTGGCTTTCTCCCTGAAATTCCGCGGGGATTGACATGCCTGCGGCATCGAGCAAGGTCGGCGCAAGGTGCAAAAGACTGAACGGCAGAAGCGAAACCGCCTTTTTCGTAACTGCCGGCACTCGAAGAAGCAGAGGGACATGAATCAATTCCTCGTCGAGGCAGGGCGCATGGTAACGACGATCGTGCTCCAGAAATGCTTCCCCATGATCGGCGGTCACGGCGAAGATGCAATTCTGCCACAGCCCGAGATCACTTAGCGCGCCGATCAACCGAGATAGTTGAGCGTCGACCCAGCGGATACCGGAATCGTACAAGCCGACAACTTCGTCGCGATAACAACGTAGACGTTTGGCTCGAAGCTCAGGCCGGTTCCATTGTGAATTCAAATATCGGGCGCGCTCGGGCGAAGGCGCGCTTCCATCTAAAAGGTCAGCTCCCTTCTCCGTGGGATAATAAGGGGCGTGAGGATCCATCAAGTGAAGCCACAGAAAAAAAGGAGAGTCTCCAAGCGAAGCCAACCAGGAACGCGCCTGGTCGACCATTGTGTCGGCCGCGGGGAAACGGCGCAGGGCATCGAGCGAACGCGGAGGCGCCGCTCCAAGTTGGCAGTAGTGAAAATAAAGCTCGTCGTAAATAGGGGCAAACCCGGGAACTTTTCGGCTCACGCCAGCCAGCATGTCGTTCGCTCGAGTGATCCAGTCGCCATCATGCAACGGGCCCCGACCGCGATTCGGCGAGGGAACAACCTCGGCCATAAAATCGCGGAACATGTCGAAACCAAAATCGTAGCCGAATTGCCGGCACAGATACGGGTTGCCGGCGCCAAAAAAACCGGTGGCGTAACCGTTCTCCTTGAAAACCGACGCGAGAGTTCTCTCTTCGGGAGCGAGTCCGACCAACTCTCGTCCAAGCGCCAGGGGATATCGCGACGCCATAATCGCCGGGAACGAGTAATACGTAGGAACGCCGGCTACGACCGCCAGAGGAAAGACAAAGCTTTCATCAGCCAGATGATCGAGGAACGGAGTAGTTGGGCGCGAGTAGCCCATGAATCCGCAATGATCTGCGCGCAAACAGTCTACCGTCACCAGCACCATCGATTTTTTAGGGGGCATCTAAGCGCTCACGCTGGCGGCTAAAATACCCGCGTTGAATTTGCGTTTTACAACTCGAATTCGAACGACCGACTGCGCGCCTTCCAGAGAACCAGTCTCAACCAGGCCATAGAGTTCGTGGTCGCGAGGATAGAGCAGATCGGGGTGCCTCGCCTTCAACGCTCCCAGAAACTCATCAAGCCTCGCGAGAGTTCTGCTGCGAAAATCCTTGAGTGTTGAGTGGAAATTGATTGAATGTACGGAAATGATCGCTGGAAGTCCGCGGCTGAAGCATTCCTCGCTTCGTCGCAGACAGTCGCTCAAAGAGAATCGTTCATTTATACCCGGTTCGAAATCCATGGAGCGGTATACATGCAAAATGCCATTACGATCAAAGTGAGGCGGCGTTGCATGATCAGGCCCATTCTGTGCCACGTGAATCCCTTGCGAACTCCATATTTTGTGGGTAATGTCATTGGCTCGATAACCAGGAGCGCACGCTGACCGCGCTGGCTGCGAGAATAGCTTTTCGAAATACTCAACTCCTAGACCGATCATTTGTTTTTGCTGCTCAGAAGTGAGGAATGCTTCTTCTCTATATCCTTCGGAATCCCAATATTCGAAGCCTACCCACGGCATCCGCCAATGAATGTAGGGAACGCCTGCGCTCCACAAGCGTCGCAGAAGAATCCCTCGTTCTCCTTCATCGCGCAAATACCTTTCCACGGCGCCGCGGCAGAAGTGAGTTACGCCATGAAGAGCTGGCGATAATGTTCCAGCCGAAATGCCTTCCTGGAAAGCTTGCAGAAGCCCGGGGCGAGTCCATGATTCGGGAAGACCATCGCTTAACGGCCGAAGATGGATCTGGCGGAAATCATCCACGATGACTTTCTGGAAGTCGACATTGGCAACGATGAAGTTCATTCCGAGACATGCGGGACGTCCACGTGAATCGCGATGACTCTGCAACAGACCGTTCATCGCCGCAACATCTTCCGACGTTTCGAAGCCATAGAAATCATAGGGGTGCTGGCCCAGCGGAATGCCGGCAGCGCACAATTCGTCCCAGCAATCTCGATCACGCACGCCAACTCTTCCCCAGTCGTCGCTCTGGAGAACGACTATGGGACGGTCAAAAGCGTATCCCTCAATCGGCAAGAGAGAGCGCCCACGCCGCCAAACTGAGCGCACGGTATTCAGCATTGCAACTCGCTTTCGCGGTTCGCTTCGGATATGCGGGACGCGGGTTCGCGCCTGGCCGCAACGCTTGCGAGTGGTTCGTTCACGACGGGCTCAGGCTGCACGCGCGCTTTGTGGCGGTTCCGCAAATGTGAGGCAAGCTGAAAGACGCGGTAGTATCCCGGCCTCAGAATTTTGCGGTAGGATGCCGCGAATCGAACCACTCTCCCGCCGAAGCCAGCTTTGAACCAGGCAGGACCCGTCTTCGCCCCCGGCGTGTAGCCGCCGAAATCATATTCATCACAGCCGTGCGCTTTGGCCCACAGCAGTGCATTCCACTGCAAAATGTGACCAACGTTGTAGCAGTCGTTTTCGGTCGCACCCAAAAGATATGAACACCGCTTTCCACAGCGAGCGATGACGGCGCCACCTCGGACAGCATCCTCCGCCCGGGCGAGTAATAAGGCGCCGCGGCGTGTGTCATCGATCAGCCAGCGAACCGCAGCCTTGATCTGCTCGGGCGATGCCGCCGGAAAACCTTTCCGAATTGATAGACGGGAATGTAAGGTTAAGAACTCTTCTATTTCCGACGCGGAGACGGCGGGAGCTACTGAAACACCGAGGCGCTCCGCGTGCCTCACTTCATAACGTGAACTCTTCCGGAACCGTCCAAAGATCGCATCTTCACCATCTGTCAGATCGAGACGCAATGAGAAACGGTCTGCGCCGATCCGCGTCCACGCCAAACTCGTGAAACCGTCTTCAAGGTTTTTGCCGGCGATCCGCAGCCGATCTGGCGAAACCTCGAGATAGCTGTAATTGTCGAGGGCCAGCCGGGCGGCGAATTCTCCGGTCATGCTCTGCCAAAGATTTTCATCGTCACAAACGGGACCATGATTGACGACGACGGCACGCATCCATGGCCAAGCCCGGCCGATCGGAGAGTGAATACCGAAAGCGCTGAACCATCGGATATTGCCCCGTTCGCGGTAAAGGGCATATTTAGCGCTCGATTCGCTCCACTGCGGAAACTGAAATATATGGCTGGACTCCTGACTGTCTAAGAAAGCAGTAATCTCCCGGAGGAAGAGCGGTGAAAGCTCATCGATCGAATAAACTTCAAAATTCACTTTTGTTCCCAGCCCTATATGTATCCTAACTCCCGCAATCGCTCCTCAACCATGGCTTGATCGGAGCGATCCAAGTCTGTTGTGTCGGCCTTGATGAGTTCTTCCAGGAGAAACAGCACAAGCTCTTCGACACCACCGAAAGTCTTGCCAAATTTTTTTTCCGCTTCGGCGCATACACCGAAGGGAAGCCGGATTTCGCGCAATTCGCTCATCGTATGCTGCACCTCATTCCTGGAAAGCTGGCCGAATCCGCGCCCATACCGCTCCGGTAATCAAACGATCATCCGCGTCCAATCCCAGAACGCGCGTTGTTGCCAGGAAGACCACGTACGAGAGGAGAAGTGCAGCAAAGAGAACCACCCTGTCGGAGTTGATTAAGAGCGACGCCTTCCGCAGCAGCATGATTACGAAAAGAACACTGGCTGTCGCGGGCAACAACTTCAAATAACTGCGGTTGTAAGGTGAAACCCTCAAGGCACCGTGCACTTCAAGTAGATTCAACGCATTCGTTCCGGCGGTCGTGATGGCCGCGGCCAGAGCAGCGCCAATTGCTCCCCAACGCGGAACAAAAACGATGCAAAGTAAAACCATAAGCACGGCCATTACTGCCTGAACACGCATCAGACGATGTTGGTTACCCGACATAAACAAGAGACATCCGACCGACCCGACGCCGCAGTTCACCAATTGGCCACAGGTTCCGATAATCAGAATGGGCCATCCCGACTCGAACTCCCGGCCAAAGATGCGCATGATGGGATGGGCGTAAGCGAGCATCCAAATTGCGAGCGGAAGCGTGAGTGCCAGCATCCATTTGGTCAGGGTCTGAAATAAACGCCCAAGGAGAACCAGCTCGCCCCGAGCGTGGACTTCGGCGATAACGGGCGCAAATATCTGATTCACCGACTGCAGAACAATCGACTCATAGGCCACCAAAGCTGCAGCAACTGCGTAGACCCCAACGTCATAAGGCCGCCGATAAAAACCAAGGGCTACGCGGTCCGATTGCGACGTAAGAAATTCCATCAATCCGATTCCGAAGCTGGCAGCGGAAAACAGCCAGACTTCAGACCCAATCCACAGTTTGGTTAAATCCGGCGTCCTGGCTGCGGCTGGCGTAAGGCGCCGCACCAGAAACGCGAGAAGTGCCATCACAATCACAGCGCCGGCAATCTGAGCAAAAAGATAGCCCCACAGAGCATATCCGGCGGAGATCGACGCGATCGCAATCAACATTGTCACCGGACTCGCCAGGAACCTGGTGACCAACGTACGCCGGCCGACTTCTTTGTAGCCGGCCAGAACTTTACCAAGAAAAGAGTTGAGCGCCCCCGTGATCATGATGACCGCAAACAATGGAAGATAGCGCGCGAGTTGTGGGGCATGATAGAAGCGGCCGACGAACCACGGCCCAACTTTGACGAGCAGAGCTGCGAAGATCAGATTCGCGGCCAGAAGCATCCATGAGCCGTTCCAGAGCAATGCTCGCAGTGCTTCCACTCTTTTGGACACGCTGTACACGGCCACGAAGCGGGTTGCCGAGTCAGGCAAGCCGAATGCATTGATCAGTCCAAAAAAGCTGACAATGGTCATGCCGAGTGCATAGAGCCCGAGATTCTCCGCTCCGAGGACACGCGCCAAGTAAATTTTGAAAATATAGCCAAGACAGGCCGTGAAAATTGTGCCGGCAAAGACAATTCCAGACTGGCGCGAGATGTTTCCGATCTCAAATTTAAAACTCTGCGTTGCCGCCTCCGACAGCACAAGCTCCTCTTCGGGAGACAAATCAACTGGCACGGGTTCCCGCATGCGCACTTCGCTGACGCGCATTTCGCCATCTTGCGATTCGCAACTTTGAAACTCAGTTCGCAAGCAGGTCTCCCAGCTCATCCTGGCCGCTTCTATGCAACATGCGCCTCACCGCGCTCTCGATTCTCGGAGACTCGCGCAGAATGCGGGCTGCACGGTGCCACACCACTCCCCCCAAATGACGGAACGAGGAGTTTGTGAGAGTGACACAAGCAGTCTTGTGCAGGTGGTTCCCGAAACGTTCTTTGTAGCCCTCGGCCCCGAGTCCCAAATCGACTCGCTTCATTTCCCCTTCTTCGCAAGCGTCGATGATGATGCGTGCGAGCAGACAATGCCCTGGTGAATTTTGCCGCTGACTACTGTCGAACGTCGGCATATACCAAAACCAACTCCCCTGGAACCGAAACCCGTAGTTCCACGCGATCGGCCGCTCGCCGACCATCAAGATACTCAAGGTCACGACTTGTTCACCAGCAAACCGTTTTGCGAGTTCTCCGAGAAATGCGCGCCTCTCCTGCGTCGAGAGGCTGCTGGTGCGATTTGTTTCTCGAAAGCGCGCTATGTGGGCATCGGCAAAACGAGGCAACGCCGCTCGGATCTGATCGGCAGTCCGCAAGTGAACAACGGTGACCGGGCCGCAAATTTCCAATTCACGGAGATAGCGGCGGAGTTTTTTCTTCTGAAGCAGCGCCGTTCTTAGTTGCTCTCGTCGCTCCCCCTCGCCAAGATCCACCTGAGTGCACAAATACGCCGGCCGCATGTGGAGGTACAGGCAGTGATTTCTGCAACCGATTGCCAGAGTCTCGATCGTGGCAGATTCCTCGGGAAGGTTAGCGAGACCGATAGACGTAGAATTCAAAGTCTCCAGTTCGCCGAGAACTGCATTCACGAGTTCTCGTCTATCCTCGGGGCGGCTGACGAAGTCGCAATAATCTGCAGTTGTGGCTCCGAGAAAAGTTATCCTCTGTGCCGCCGTATCCGTCGCGAGCGAGGCCACTCCAACCAGTTCGTCTCCTTCATAACCCAGAAACAGCAGCGGTTTTATCGATGCCTTATAAGCCGCTTGCACCGCCAGCGCCCACTCCCAGGTGTAAAAGACCTCGGGGCGCTCCATCTTCAGTACCAGATCGTTCCATTGCCGCTGCAGTTGCGGATCCTCTGGAATCGATGTGTGGCAGACAATCCGCAATTCAGTTCGCCTCCGCCGCATCGGATTTTGAGAAAACGTAGTAGTACCAGTCGGTGACATAAATACTGTCGGCATGTGGATAGTCATTTCCAAGCGCGCGCATCAAGCGAAATCCGCACGCTCCGAGTTCGCTCACAACTTTCTCCGGCACTGATCCGTGGGTCTTCAGTCCACCGTGGGCGGCATCCATCCAGTAGCCATCTCCATACCAGAATGCGCGCAGGCCGAGCCGTTGCCCGATACGAACTGTGGAACGAAATGCCGCCAGCACCGACGCCAGCGTTATTCGTAGCGCTTTCAGTACATACAAGATTGGCTGAAAGAAGACCGACTCTCCCGGCACAACCCTGGCGGCTAGTGATTGCATGCACTTTCTGTTCCAGGAGGGCCGCACCACGATAGAACGGGGATTGTGCGAGGATAAAATTAACGTGCCCGAAGCTCTGAGCACGCGACAAATTTCGCGGAGCGCACGGAAGCGCGACTCGTCGGGGATCACATAGTCGATGCCATTGAACGCCATAACAACCGCGTCGAAGCTCGATGACGGGAACATGGACAAGTCGGTCGCGTTTCCGACTTCAAAACGGTTTAACGGAAATTTCTCGCGGCAACGTGCGATCATTTCCGACGCGTAATCAAGGCCGACGTAGTGCGATGCGATCGATGAAAGGTATGGCGTAGTGCGGCCTCCGCCAACCCCCAAGTCCAGAATCGCCATGCCCTTTCGAAGAAACTCGTCAAAAAGAACCAGCTCGCAAGAAGTCAGCTCATCGAGCGAAGCGTAGTAACTCACGACTTCGGGCGAGTTGTAGGTGGAGATATTGGGATCCCCGGTTTCAAGTCTCGTGTCGAGCATGGATCGTCCGATGCGATGTCGAGTCTCCAAACTAAGCCGTACTCCCTAGAACGCGGGAGCGAAGGTCGCGATGAAATCCAGAGACATGAGCTTCGAACTCCGAAAGCGTCATATCGCGGGTCACATGAACCCGGGGAATCGCAAATCTCGAGAACTGGGTCCCGAAACCTCCATTAACATTCATGAATGCGCACCGATAGCCCGCCTGCTCGGCCATCTGTATCTCTCTTTCGGTTACCGATCCGGCGTCGCCGAATGGATACGCCAGTGCCCATATCGGCTGCGTAAGAGCCTCCTGCAAGACATTGCGGCTTGCCGAGATTTCGCGCCACGCCGTCTCTGACGATTGCCGCGACAGAACGGGATGGCTCAGAGTGTGCGCTCCGATGCCCATCCCCAGATCGGCCAACTGTCGAAGCTGTTCCTTGTTAAGCAGAGAAAATCGGTGGCGGTGAAACTCACAGGAAGACAACCCCCTGTGCGGCTGTGCGTCTGGTTCGAACTGCACCCGTGCCGCCTCGATGAAATTCTGTCTTTCGGAGTCCTCATACTTGGAAAGACGGTTCACCAAGGTCCACCAAACAGCGCGTCGCTGATTACGATTTGGTTCGGGATCTCCCAGTTCGATGCGAATCTCTAAATTGTCAAACCAGTAGTTCCCCGCTGCAGCCTGCCGCAGCAAAGTGTAGAGTTCCTCGTACCATAATGTTTGGGCAGTTTCTTCCGCCGAAGCGCCAAGAACAAAAAACAGACAGGACAGGTTTTCTTGCAACAGGATCGGCGCCATGCCAGTGAGCGCGCTCTGCAGGCCGTCGTCACAGGTGAGAAGCACCGCTCGTTCTGGAAGGTCTTTGCCGTCGACCAGCCAATCGCGCACTTGATCGGGCGAGACTACGTTGTAAAGGCTCTTGAGAAGACGAAGCTGGCGCCGGAAATTCTCAGCGGTGACGAGGCTGCCATCAAGGTGCGGATCTAATTCTTCATATTCGTCAGGCAGAACGCCGTGGTAGGTGATCGCAGAGAGACCGCTGCCGCAGCCATGCCGGCGCAAATATCCGGAATTGGCGAGGCACGGATATACAACATGTTTCAGAACAGGGCTGATCAAGCGCACCTTATGATCGCACCACAGAATCCCAATTCAAGGGAGTGCCTCTCTTGATCTCCTTGGCCGCCCGCTTGCCCAACACTTCCTCGAGATGCCTTGGATGAAGGCCGTAGCCGGGACGAATGGAACGGATATTGTCCGGGGTAAAGAGTGCGCCTTCGCTCATGTCTTGCACGACGAATAGAGAACGTCGAAAGGCCTTGCCTGACTCTTCCCCGGCGCTGGGTCCGAACTGAATTGTTCCCAGACCTTTTTCCGCTGTGCGTACCGCGTCGACCATCGTTTTGAATTCCTGGGGCTCGAGCGAGAAGGCGCTGTCTGGTCCAGAAACAGAGCGGGACAGAGTGAAATGCTTTTCAACGATGCATGCACCGAGCGCGACGGCGGCAACGGGCGCGGCAATCCCCCTGGTGTGATCGGATAGTCCGACGGGCACGTCAAAGCACCGCGACATTTCGGGAATCGTCCGCAGGTTCAATTCTTCCGCGGGAGCCGGATAGGCACTTGTGCACTTCAACAACGCAATCTGCTTTGCACCTGCCGCGCGTGCACTCTGGACTGCTTCATCAATTTCTTCCAGAGTTGCCATGCCCGTGGACATGATCAGGGGCTTTCCGGTGCGCGCCATTTTCTGAATGAGGGGAATATCAACGAGTTCAAAGGACGCTATTTTATGGGCGGGGACTTTTATCTGTTCCAGGAAATCCACTGCCGTAGAGTCGAAGGCGCTGGAAAAACAATCCATTCCCAGATCTTCAGCAATTTGCTTAAGCCTGGGCTGCCACTCCCAAGGCATGAAAGCCTCGCTGTAAAGCTCATGCAGATTGCGGCCATCCCAAAGGGTTCCTCCGCCGACGCGGAACTCTTCGCGGTTGCTGGCAATAGTGATCGTGTCCGGCGTGTACGTCTGCAGCTTTATGGCATCGGCGCCGCTGGCTCTGGCGGCTTGCACGATCTGCACGGCTGAAGCAAAGCTCCGGCTGTGATTCGCCGACATTTCGGCGATAACGTATACGGGTTCGCCGGGAGCGATGCAACGGTGGCCGATCTGCATTTTTGGAATCACGGACAAAATCCTCAGAAGATCGTCGAAAGCCAGCGGGAAAATCTCAACCGGTCATCGAAATTGGTTTCGCTTCCCGGGAGCCTCCCTTAATGACCTTGACAAATGTACCGCTGCCATCCCACGCACCTCTTCAATTGCAACCAGCTCGAAACCGCTTCTTTCGAAGGCCTTAACGGACGCGACATTACCGGCTTTAACGAAAGCATGAAGACGCGAACAGAGTCCTGTTTTCGAAGCCAAACGAGCGGCTTCTTCAATTAGTAAAGCCGCGAGTCCCTGCCCTCGCCGCAAGCGTTCGAGGCTGATGGCAATTTCAAAATCTCCATCTTCGCGGCCATCGAATCGGATTTGTCCGACAGGAATATTTTGAGCGTTTTCCGCAATCAAGATATGGCACCGCCCCTTGCGCATCTTTTCTGCGAACCAGGCTACATGGGTAGCCCATGGGATAGGTTCGGACGAGAACGATGCGGCGCGAACTTGCGAATCGTTTGCCCATTCCCACAACATTCTGAGGTCGCGCTCATTGACAGGCCGGAGTTGCAGCTTTGTGCCCCGCAGAGCCGAAACCACTCGTCTCGCACCATTTCCATCGACAAGTTCGCGACTGTTTGAGGAAAATGCCTGCCGTAGCTCTTTCGATTTCAGAAGAAGCCGTAATTGATACGCAAGTTTCTCGGCCGAGATATCGCTCGCATCTCCAAGATGAATCGCGCACTGTCGTTGTGACAATTCCCGCGCGATGGGTAGCTGGTTGGGCGCGAGAGTGATCAGAATTGCGGGCAGCCCCATGAAGCACAATTCCCAGGCAGTAGTTCCAGCTGCGGAAATAGCGACATCCGTGGACGCCATAAGCTTGGCCATGCTTCTGACGTCGCGATGCAGCCGGAATTTTTCTCGGCTTATGCTTTTTCCGCCTGGATATGAGTTCTGATTGGCCGCTCCAATCACGACGTCAACCTCAATACTGTCATCTGCAAGCAGGCTGACGGCCCGCAGCGCGATTTGAGTAAAGTTTGCCGGATCGCTGCCTCCCATCGTCACCAGCACGCGATGACCAGTGGCAGCAATCTCCCGATTCCATTCTTGCCACTCAATAAACTGGCCGCGCAGCAAGCAATATTTGAGGCCGAGCAAAAGTTGCGTGTATGCCTCACGCTTCTCGTAGGCATTGCTTTGAGCACAACCATTCTGATTCAAAACCCAATCGGCCGAGTAGGGCGATGCATGAGCATAGTCGTCCACAAAAAGGACTTTCACGCCCCCAGATTTCAGCATTCGTTGAAAATCAGCGCCAAAATGATAGCCGTCGACAACAACCCATTCGGCGCCGTGCTGGTGAGCCAGATTCAGAGTCTGTTGCGCATCCTCTTCAGAACCCGGCGCAGAACCGATTTCCAAAACTTGAAACGATTTTCTTAACAATGTTTCCGGTAGAAGAAGGGGGGGCGCGCTCGCAAATTGGGCTCGGCCACCCGCATCTTGCCACGCTTCCGCGAGAGCGAGACAGCGCATAACGTGGCCGCTTCCAATAGCAGGGCTCGCATCGGCACGAATCAGCAATGCAGGAGGGCTCGCCATTTTCAACTTTACGTTACGACCTCGCATTTCAGTTCGGAGTTCCGAGGAACTTCGCCCCGAGAGGCGAGCAACCGGCTGAAACCTTTCACGTCGGCAGGCTGCCAACAATTCTCCATCACGCTTGGATCTGAAATGTAAGATTCGAGATAATCCGGGATTTTGTTTATCTCCCCCGGATGGTTTAACGCAATGCCAACTCCAAAGCGAACGAATTGGTCGATGTAATCTGCCGGCCAGAACTCAAGCCACTTACATAGGAAACATGGAATCCGGCGCATCGCACATTCCGTGGCCACGGTCGAGAGCACAGTGATTCCGAACCATGCTCTGGCAAACAACTCCTCCTTCATAGAACCGTGAACCATTCGAGTTACGCTCTCTTGCCGGGGGGAAAGGATGCGGTCCAAGATACGTTTACGTTCGTTCCTACTTTCGACGGGATGCAACTTTACGATGAGTTTGCGGCCAGTATTAATCGCCAAGTCTGCCAGCGGAGGCAGAATGTCTCGATAAAACTCCTCACCCCGTCCATTGCCGACCTCATAGGCTTCCGAAATAAAAAGGATGTAGGCGCGGAATGCACCGTCGTCCGCGGGATCCCGTCGAATTGCGCCGCTGGACGTGGCCGGAGCACCGATCAGAATTTTCTCCCGGAGTACGCCGGATCGTACGAGGTAGTCCTCTTCCATCCTGCCCTTTGCCAAGATCACGTCAGCGTGACTGCGCTTGAAGATGTAACGGCCGTCGAGTGCACCGTGATGACAGGCGATGTTCGGCAAGCCACGATTGCGAGCCAGCAGCAGGGGTATACGCGTATAGGGATTGCTGTCGTCAGCGCAGAGCACGGCTTGCACGGGCTCGGTGTCGAGAACGTTTCTCCAGGCGTCGCGAACTTCGAGTGCGTGGCGCAACTTTTGCGGGAAATCGTCCAGATAACCCAAAACTTTCATGATCTGGAATTCAGCAATGTGAAGCAATTCAGCCAGAAAAGACCGCCACATGGCACAAAGTTTTTCAACCTCGCCATCACCATCCTGCGGCGCGGCGTAACACGAGAGCCGAGCGCCGGAAACATTGGGCGGAAGGTTTTCAACCCAACCACTCTGCCGCGTTGCCATCAGAAGAAACTTTTCCTCCGGAAACGTCTGGGCGCACGCTAGGCCAGTGCGTGAAACGTTCACATACGCCGAGGGCAGCAGCACAACAGGCGCCTTTAAGGACTTGCGGCGTCTCGGGAAGTGAGATCGGAACTGGTACCCCGGATCATATTTATCCCAGAAGATATCCGTAATCTGAGCTGGCGAAAGCCGGCGGCAAAGGCGAAGATAATGGCCTATTCCTTTTCTTTGTTCAGTACGGCTCAAAACAGAAACCTGAACCCTTCCGCGCAACAGGTGTTCCAGAAGACTCGCATGCAGCGAGGGACGCGAAAAATAGACTTCATCCCCAGAACGCAGGGTTTCGGCGAAACGCTGCATTAAAATGATGGCTTCGAATTGTTCCGTGAAGAGGATCGACAGGATCTCCCACCAATCGAGTCCTTGTTCATCAATGAGCTGGCCGCATCCTAGTCCTAAGAGGCTGCGTACCTGCATTAAGTCGTCAAAACCATTCCGCAGAGTGTTCAGGCTTCTTACCGGACAGCGGAATCGCCGCCCCCAGCGCTCGTAGGTATTTATTCCTCCCAATCCGAGGTCCACGATCTGGTCCCAAGGCAGGTTTGTCCACGCGCCTTTCTCCAGATCATCCTCGGGGTGTATGAGCAGAATTTTCACAAAGCTGTTCCTGGCGCAAAATAGTCTCACAAAGCTGCAAGTCGAATTCGACGGCAACGTGCACGGAACGGTCCAGCGAGGTTTCGATCGTCCCTAGCCGTTCTCCAAAAAAGTGCCCCGTGGCTGCGAGCGCTCCCAGCCTGGCCACCTTGATAGACCCGTTTGGCCGATAGATTGGTGGCAGCAACGGGCGCTCTTTCAAGTATTGTGTCCCAAAAAACATCTTCCAGTAAGTGGCTTCGCCGGGCACCACCGCCCAATGAAAGTCATGCGGATCGACCGGAGTTACGCTGACGACGAAGTCGAATTCACCATCGGAAAATTTCTGGACCGCATCGCGAATATCTTGTGCGCTCCGTAATGGAGAGCTGGGTTGCAGACACAACAGTGAATCGATCTGCGAGCGCGTGGGCAGTCGTGACGCGATGTATTGGCAGGGGATGTGCGATGCCACCAGGTCGCCGCAAAGCTCTGCGGGCACAAGCTCCGGCACTTCGGCGCCGAACTTCTTGGCGATCTGGGCAATTTCCGGATCTTCGGTGCAAACGTAAACCTGACGAAACAAACCACTCTTAAGCGCAGACTCAATTGAGTACGCGATCAGCGGTTTTCCCGCGAGTTCCCGAACATTCTTACGCGGCAGCCGTTTACTGCCGCCTCGGGCCGGGATCGTGCAAATCATGTTCGCGCGCAAGATTGTCCCCGGGTAAAATAGCTTTCCTTCCGCGGCCTTTCAAGCGGCGACGATCCATCGCGCGCCTCAAGTCCCAAAACCAGTAATTCCGAAAGCCGCAGATCTTCCGTGTCGTCGATGTCGGCGCCCCGGTTCGCATCCATCTCCGCCAGATGAAAAGGCGAGCCGTAGAATGTGTTTTGTGCAAGCAGGTCTTCGCAACGCGCCCACCATACCGACCCGGTGGGGCAAAACGCGCGCGTACAATCCTGGCTTCTTCCCGTGAACTCCTTATAAGCCCACCGTCCGCGTCCATCGGCATCCGCTGTCATCGCCCATTCCGGATAGACGCAGCGATAGGTCACCACTGAAATCTGGAACGAGCGGTTCCCCTCGCGGAACAATTTTTCGTGGTCGGCGATGTCGGCGCTTGTTACCAGAGGGCAGTTGGGAAAGACCTGGCAAAGTGCCTGAGGGCGGATCCCTCGGTCGCCTAGAGTTCGCAATACGTGGATAACTGCGTCAATTGATTTTGCCGTATCGGTCGAGATTTCCGGTGGACGCTCGAAGAATTCCGCGCCGTACCACTCGGCGACGCGCCCGATCTCCGGGTCATCGGATGAAACTATCACTTTCTCGAACAGTCCGCTGTTTACTGCCGCAGAGACTCCGTAAGCCATCATCGGATGGCCAAAAAACGGCATGAGATTCTTTCTGGGCAGGCGTTTGGAACCTCCGCGCGCCGGAATGATCGCGACCGGCCTGCCACTACGATGCAAGCGACACCCACTTTCGTTCCTCCGCCGAGGCGCGAGCGGCAAGCGCAATCCGAAGAGTTAAAATCGCGTCCTCCAAGGTGAACTTCGGACGCGCATTCGTTCGTACGCACTCGAGGAAGTGCTCCAGTTCCGCGACATACGCGTCATTGATCTGCACTTCGAACTTAATGGTTTCCGCTTCGAGCCCTGGGCGGATAATCTGCACTGACCTGTTTTGCAGGTCCCATTGCAATTTCCCCTCCGGTCCGACCAAACTGCAGAAGCGCGAATACGATCGCTGGATAAAATCGACATGCACATCGGCGCGGGTTCCGCCCGGGAAACGAAGGAGGATGGTCGCACAGTCCTCCACATTCGTTTCCAATTGACTCACTCGGCCCGCCATACACGCAATTTCCTCCGGCGCTCCAAATAACCAGGTCACATAGTCGATCTCATGGGAGCCATCAAGCAAAATTCCGCCACCGAGTTCCCGGCGCGCCGTATAGCTCTTTCGATAGTCCTGCCAGGGACGCCAGTCGGGTAAATAGCTCCCCGCTTCAACGTGCGCCCAGAGGATTTTGCCTACTGCGCGCGCGTCCACCAGATCCTTCAACTTCTGCATCGAGGGATGGAAGCGCAGGTTGTATCCCACTTGAATCACCGCCCCGCGTTTGGCGGCCTCATCCCGCATCTGTTCAAGGTTATCCATACGGTCGGAAAGCGGCTTTTCAATAAATACATGCGCGCCCGCGCGCAACGCCTGCATCGCCTGCGCGACATGGTGAATCGGAGGAGTGCACACGAGGACGGCATCGGGGTGAAACCCTTCGAGACCAGCTTCGAGTGTGGGAAAACACTCCGCCTGGAATTCAGCGACCACATATTCCAGCCGCTCCGGATGGGGATCACAGGCCGCGACTTTCGTGAGACCCAACTTCTTCAAGTTCGATATGTGACGGCGACCTATGGATCCGGCCCCAGCAACCAGCGCGGATTTTACCGGAGAATTCGCCAAGGCAGTTATTTTGCGAAGTGACGAATCACTTTCTGCACGGCGTCGATGACATCCTCCACATCCCGATCGCTCATCCCGTGAAACATTGGGAGGCTGAGCAGGCGATCGTAGGCGTTCTCGGCGACAGGATACTCTCTTCCGCGGTAGCCAAAACGCTCACGATAGTATGGATGGAGATGCACGGGAATATAGTGGACATTGACCCCGATGTTTTCTGCTCGCAGAGCGCGAAAGATTTGACCGCGCTCTGCCGTCAGTTTTTCCACGTTAAGGCGGATGGGATAGAGATGCCACGCGTGCATCACCTCATCTCGGACGGCTGGCAGCGTGACCGCGGGCAAGTTGCGGAGTGCCGCGCAATAGCGGGCGGCGATCGCACGGCGACGTGATAGATTTTCGTCCAACTTTTTCAATTGCGAAAGACCAAGAGCACAAGCAATATCAGGAAGGCGGTAGTTGAAACCGAGCAGCACCATCTCATAGTGCCATTGTCCGATGGCCTGACGTTGCCGCGCGTCGCTCGAAATGCCGTGATTACGAAAGCGACGAAGAGTCTCAGCGTAATCGGCGCAATCGGTTGAAACCATACCGCCCTCGCCCGTGGTGATGTGCTTCACAGGGTGAAAGCTGAAGACAGTCATATGAGCGTTGCTGCCAGTGCGTCGCTGTCGAAACTCTGAGCCAAGGGCATGGCAGGCATCTTCGATCACAACCAGCCCGTTACTCTCGGCCAATTCGAGAATTGCATCCATCTCTGCCGGATGCCCCGCATAGTCAACTGGAAGGATTGCGCGAGTACGCGATGTTATCCGTTCGCTAACTTTTTGCGCGTCTAAGTTCAGGGTGTCGGCGCATACATCTGCGAAAACGGGAGTAGCACCCTGGTACAAAACGCAATTTGGGGTAGCTGCGAAGGTCAATGGTGACGTTATCGCTTCGTCACCCGCCTTCAAACCGGTAGCAAAGGCCGCGCCATGCAGCGCCGACGTGCCGGAACTGAAGCTCACGGCATACTTAGCGCCGACGTAGGCCGCGAACGCTTCTTCGAATTCCTCCACGCGCGGCCCGGTGGTCAGCCAGCCGGAACGCAGAACGTTGACCACAGCCTGAATGTCTTCTTCGTCAATCGATTGCCGCCCGTACGGCAGCAGCGCCTCCCGAACTGGAACGCCACCGTCAACAGCAAGACCTTCGCGGCCTAGAATTGCTTCTCGCATTCGACGCATGCGCAAAATTAAGTCGGTTGGCTCACGCCGACACACGCACCTTAACTGCCGTTTCAGGTTCGATCAGATCCTGCAGCTGTTCGTGGCTTAACCATTCTTCGTTTGTGTCGCTGGTATAGCGAAAACCCGAAGGCAGTTCGCGGGCGTGCACCCAGTTCCCTTTCTGCCACCAGGGATGCGACGGTTTGATCACGAACATCTCATTCAATTCAACCGCAGCTCGTGCCTCGTCCTCCGAAAGGAGCACCTCGTGCAATTTCTCACCCGGGCGAATTCCTATGTATTCCACCAGACATCCGGGCGCAACGGCTTCTGCCAGATCTACAAGCCGCATGCTGGGAATCTTGGGCACAAAGATTTCACCACCGTGCATTTGCTCGATTGCGGCGATCACGAAACGCACGCCATGTTCGAGCGTGAGCCAGAAACGGGTCATCCGGGGATCGGTGATCGTGATGCGTCCGCGCTTGCGCTGTTCGAGAAAGACCGGCACCACGCTGCCTCGGCTGCCGACGACGTTGCCATAGCGTGCACAACTGAAGCGTGTCTCCTGAGCGCCAGCGTAAGCGTTGGCTTGCACGAACATTTTCTCGGCACACAGCTTCGTGGCGCCGTACAGGTTGATTGGGTTAACCGCTTTGTCGGTGCTGAGAGCCAGAATGCGCTGCACTTTCTGATCGATGGCCGCGTCGATCACATTGCGCCCGCCCATGATGTTTGTCTGAATGGCTTCGAAGGGGTTGTATTCGCAGGCAGGAACCTGCTTCAGTGCAGCCGCATGCACGACCACCGTAACGCCCGCAAGGGCGCGCTGTAATCGAGTGGCATCGCGCACGTCGCCAATGAAGTAGCGCAGAGTGGGATCGTCGAACCCCGACGCGCGCATATCATGCTGTTTGAGTTCGTCGCGGCTAAAGATCACCAACCGCTTCGGGCCATACTCGCGCAGCATGATTTCTACAAATTTTCTCCCAAACGAACCCGTGCCACCCGTCACCAGGACGACCTGATCCGACCAATTCATTCGCCGTACCTCGGTCATTCGTTATTCACCGACTTCCGAATATCCAAAATATCCAAACTCCAAAATTCAACCCGCTTGCGCCAAAGCGCACTGCACCGCCCTGCCCTGCATTTGCAAGGGCGCGGCGATCTTGAACGCTTCCAGGATGGTTGGCGCTACGTCGTAGAGACGCAGACTCAGCACAGGCGCCGCAGGTTTCTTGCTCCGGGCCAAGTCTCTTCCCTCAGCCATCAAAAAGATTCCGTCCCAGTTGTGATTCGCACCATCCGGTCCGGTGTCATTTTCCCTGCTGTGAATTTTACCGGCACCCACCATGCCGCTTGACCGCCAGTAAAGATCACCGAAGAAAACACTGAGATCGGGCGCGATATTTCGCGTTGCCCTGTAAGCTTCATCGGAGAAAACCACGCGCGTTCCAATCGGGTGGCCTTCGGCATCGCCCAACGATTCAAGCCCTTCCTTCAATTTTCTACGCAGGGAGTCGTATTGCTGGCGGGGCACCGAGCCTTGCGGCTCGCGGCCCTCGATGTTCAAAGAAATTCGCCCGTAGTAGCCACCCTCGCCCCAGGCTTGGGTTCTCGGCCAGTCGATCTCAAGTTCATCAAAGCGCGTAGGTTTGTTTGGATAGCGCTTCAGAGCCAAGTAACCCTTCTGCAATAGCCATTCATTCAAGCAGATCGCGCCGTCCATGCGCTTGGCCCCGTGGTCGGAGACGATCAACACCCGCGTGTTCGCGTCGGCGAATTCGAGAAGCTCGCCGAGCAAGGAATCGACGTACTTGTAATATTTGTGGATTGCGCCACGAAATGGATTATCGTCGCCGGCATACAGAACGTGGTTCGCATCCATGAACTGCCAAAAGCCGTGATGAATGCGATCGGTGCCCATCTCTACCATCATGAAAAAGTCCCATGGGCGGGTCTTTAAGAGATGCTTGGCGGCGGTGAAGCGCTTGGCTGTCATTTCATAAATTTGACTGAGCAGCCACTGCTTCTTGTCGGTGCGGAAACCTTTGACGTCAACCATGTAGTCGCCGACCAGCTTTTGCACTTCGGGGCGCAGGTCGTGCGGATAGGTGTACTGACTCTGCGACCCCGGCGTCAGAAAACAACTGATCAAGCTGCCGCGCACCGGCTTTACCGGATAGGTGGGAGGAACTCCGATGATGATCGATTCTTTGCCTTCGCGGCTGAGAATATCCCAGACCGTTTCTTCATGAATGCTCGACGAGTTCGCCACCGAAAGCTTGTCGTAGCCATATTCGGCGCGGTTGCGGAAGCCATAGACACCGAGTTCGCCGGGGTCGCGGCTTGTCATCATGCACATCCAAGCGGGGACCGTGATGGGGGGAGTGACGCTGCGCAGACTTCCGTGCAGTCCCGCGTCGCGCACGCGCTTTATGTTCGGAAGATCGTCAATCCAGCGGTCAAAGACGAGTTTGGGATCGGCACAGTCCCATCCGATCACCATCACTTTTCGTTTCGGCGACGAACGAAAGAACAAATCTCAACTCGCTTTCCGGCTGAAGAATTGCAACGTAGTATAGCGGAATTGTTTTCGCGCGCAGCCAGACGATCCACCGTCGCATATAAAGAGTCACTCCCCAGTTTCGCAATAAGGGTTTGTCATGGAGCAACGCAGGATGTCGGCAGGGCCGCCGGTAGCCCCCATCGGAGAAACAGACCGATAGGCGCAAGTAATGCGCGCACTCCGACCCGGCGCTGGGGAGGCAGCTAACAACAAATGGATTCCGGACCGCTGGCGCAGGCACAAAACTCGATGGTTCGCGAGACTCAGCCTGCCATTTTAGATTTTGGCAGAGCAAGCTCTTCGCAAGTCTATCCGGACCTTCTGAGTCACGAGTCAGCGCTGGGCGAGTATCTGAGGGTATTGCTGAAGCGCAAGTGGACTGTGTTGGCCTGCCTTTTCGCAATCTTCTCCGTGGTCGCTCTCGCCAGCCTGAAAATGACTCCGGTCTATGAGGCCACCGGCAGCATTGAGATCAATAAACCGGATTCCGGTTTGGTTAATTTTAGCAACTCTCCAACTTTCAACGTCGATTACTACGATCCCACTGAGCTGGAAACCGAGGTCATGATTCTGCAGAGCGATCTCCTGGCCCTGCAGGTCGTGAAGGAGCTGGCTCTGGACCGGCGCCCTGAGTTTGGCGGGAAAACCCCCGCCGTCCCTTCTGCGCTCGATCTTGCGCCTTCCCCGATGCAGGGCGATTCGTTGCAAACATCGTCCTTATTGTCGAATTTCCGCGGCAATCTGAAGGTCACACTCTCGCCGAACACGCACATCATCAAAGTAACTTACCGCAACCCGAACAAAGAATTGACCGCCACGGTGGTCAACACTTTGATGAATACCTACACAGAAAACAACTTCAAGTCGCGCTTCGATTCGACGATGCAGGCTTCCGACTGGCTCTCAAAACAACTGGTCAATCTGCAGATGAAAGTCGAGACCTCGCAAGAAAAACTGGTGCGCTACCAGAAAGAGCACGAAATTCTGGGCATCGATGAGAAACAGAACATCACCACATCCAAACTGGATGAGTTAAACAAAGCGCTGACCGCCGCGGAATCCGAGCGCATGGATAAGGAATCCGTATACCGGCTCATTCAGGCTGGAGACGCCGACACTATCGCATCGGCCGCGAATGCACTCGATTCGCCGGGCAGCGGGAACCAGTCACCTTCTTCTCTTCTTGAAACGTTGCGCGCCAAAGAAGTGGATGTGAAGATCCAGATTGCAGAATTGGGCACACAGTTCGGGCCGTCCTATCCCAAGGTCGCGCAATTGACCAGCCAGTTGAAGGAAATAGAAGCGCAAATTCTCGGCGAAACGAGAAAAGTCGCGGGCAAAATTCGCGGGCAATACATGGCCGCCCTGCAGCGTGAGAACATGCTGCACGATGCGCTGGAGAAGCAAAAGCAGGAAGCCAACAAACTCAACGAGAGCGCGATTCAATACAGCATTTTGAAACGCGATGTCGAGAGCTACCGGCAGCTTTACGAAGGCTTGATGGAAAAAATGAAAGAGGCCGGGGTTTCAGCCGGCCTGAAATCGAATAACTTCCGCATCGTGGACGTAGCCCGGGTCCCAACTGCTCCCGTAGAGCCGAACATTCCACGCAACTTAGCTTTTGGTTTTGTGCTTGGCTTGAGTTCGGGCGTGGGACTTGCGTTTCTGCTGGAAGGTTTGGACAACACGGTTCGCACAACTGAACAAGCACAGATGATTTCAGGCTTCGCACCGCTCGGCATGATCCCGCTGGGTTCGAGGACGTCACGCGAGGGTGGCGCCCGGAGCAAGCGGCTCGTGATTGCCAGTTCAAAGGAAGCGGTGGAACTGGTGACCCAGGTCCGGCCACAGTCACAGATGGCCGAGTCTTACCGGGCGCTCCGCACTTCCCTGCTGCTGTCGAATCTGGGCGCTCCACCGAAAGTAATCATGATTACCAGTGCGCTGCCGCAAGAAGGTAAAACGACGACCAGCATCAATTGCGCGGTGGTGCTGGCTCAAAAAGCCGTTCGAGTGCTGCTGATCGACGCCGACCTGAGGCGCCCCAGCATTCACAAAACCCTGGGAATGGGCCCGCACAGCGGTTTGAGCAACGTGCTTACCGGAAGTGCGACGCTGGAGAATGCGATCACCCGGTCTTCCGTTTTGCCAAATCTATCGGTATTAGCAGCGGGAACTCCCCCACCCAATCCCGCGGAGTTGCTTGCCTCCACCAACATGCGCGACGTCCTGAACGAATTGCGCGGCCAATACGATCACATCGTCATCGATACGCCACCAACGCTTTCGGTGACCGATGCGGTGGTGCTGTCGCCTCGGGCCGATGCTGTGGTACTGGTCATCCGTTCCGCGCAGACCACGAAACAAGCGCTCCGGCGCTCGAAAGAAGTTCTCATGCAAGTGAACGCCAAGGTTGCGGGCGTACTGCTGAATGCGGTCGATCTGAGTTCCCCCGATTATTACTACTATTACGAATATCAGGGAAAATACTCCCGCTATTATCAGGAGAGCGAAGCGCCGCACGAAGAGAACGACAACGATACGGAGAGCGCCGATGCGACTCCGAGCAGCGCGTAAGTGAAGGGTCCGGAGTAACGACTTTGTCGTGATGGCAATTGAATTCTCGGAAAAATGGAAATGCCGCGCGATGCTGGTTTCGCAAAGTGTATCGGAATAGGTGCCAGCGTTGCGTTTTGCCTGCTCTATTTGTTTTTTGCAGCCAGGCTCTTCGTTGCATCCGTGCTGGCTGAGAGAGCGGACTTGGCCAGCTTGCAGCGAGCTGTGCACCTTGACCCCGGCAATGCCGATTATCGCGATCGCCTGGGGCGCTACCACGCTCTGGTTGAGAGAGATCCAAGTAGCGCAATCGAACACTACCGCGCTGCGGTGGCCTTGAACATGCACTCCGCGCGCTATTGGTTCGATCTCGCTTCGGCTTATCAGGTTCTTGGGAACATCGTTCAGCAAACTTCAGCATTGGAGCGCGCCATTGCGGCGGAGCCGACCACGCCAGATGTTGCCTGGGAGGCGGCGAACTTTTATCTCGTGCAGGGCGCGGACGAAAAAGCCTTGCACGAATTTCGGGTGGTTCTGGAGGATGAACCTTCCCTGGCTGGAGCCGCGATTCGATACTGCTGGCGGGTACGGCCGGACGTAGATTCACTGCTCGCAACTGTCGTTCCTCAGAAGGCAGAGGCTTACATCGCGTTTCTCGACCTGTTAATGGCGAAGCAGGAGGCGAAGGCCAGTGAAAAGGTCTGGGCGGCGCTTATATCGACGGCCGAGCCCTTCGAATTGCGCGAGGTTTATGACTACTTCCAGTTTCTCATCAAGCACCAGGATGTGGATGAGGCGCGCCTGGTGTGGCAGCAAACGGCGCCGCGCTTCGGACTCTCTTCCTATTTGCCGACCAGAAATAACCTGATCGTCAATGGCGATTTTCATTTGGACGTTTTGAACGGAGGTTTCGACTGGCAGTATGGAAAGCAGCAGAGCGTCACGCTCGCGCTCGATCCCAGCGAATTTCACGGCGGCCATCGCTCGCTGTTGATCACCTTCGACGGCCCCGGCGTGAGCGACGCGGGCATCCATCAGTTCATCGCAGTCGAGCCTAATACAACTTACGGCTTCTCCGCCTATTACAAAAACGGAGAGATCGAAGGAGCGGGTGGGCCGCACTTCACAATTGAAGACGCTAACAAGCAAACTGTTCTTTATGACAGCGAGGATTTGACGGAAGCTGGATTCTGGAAATCGGCGAGCGCTGAATTTACCACTCCAAGTGATTGCACCCTTCTCTCGCTCCACATCCGCCGTGTACCGGAGGGCAGTCCCATGCGCGGCAAACTTTGGGTTGACGATTTTCGGCTTTCCCCCAAACCGCAGTAACGGTTCCTCAATGAACGGAAACAGGGCCATAGTCGGGCATCACAGCGAATTAGCAGAGCGGGCCGAGAATGTGTTGCTCTATGGAACCTTCAGCCTTCTGCTTTTCGGGCCGCTTGCTTTTGGCGCCGTGGAAGCGTGGTCGATTTTCGTGCTCGAAGCGGGCTCAGCGTTGCTAATGCTGCTGTGGCTGGGGAAGCAGGTTTTTGAAGTTGAGATGCAGGTCAGGCGGAACTCGTTGTTCTTACCGATGGGAGTTTTTGGCGCGCTCATTGCGGCGCAGCTCGTCTTTCAAACTACCGCCTATCCTCACGCGACCGAAGAATCAGCCCTTCTCTACGCCGCCTACGGTGCGTTGTGTTTTCTTGCTTCACAGACGGTTTTGCGCGGATCGCAGGCGCGCAAGCTTGCGGCCGTGTTTTCGATTTATGGCGCCGCCGTAGCTTGCTTCGCACTGATTCAAGGTATTTCGTCGAACGGAAAGTTGTATTGGCTTCGCCAGCCGCGGATGGGAGGATGGATTTACGGTCCCTATGTGAATCACAATCACTATGCCGGCCTCATGGAAATGCTGGTTCCGATCCCACTTGTGTTGTCGCTCACGCAACTGGCTCCGATAAAAGTCCGCAATCTCGCGGCTGCCGGTGCTGCGATTATGGCAGGCACGGTTTTTCTTTCCGGCTCGCGCGGGGGGATGTTCGCGGTTGTCGCTGAACTCGTGATTCTTTTTCTTTTCTTTGTCGGACAGAAGCGAGGATTGCGACATGCGATTGCACTTGGCTTGTTCTTCGCCATTGTAGTAGCCCTGCTGGTCTGGATTGGCGGAAGCGATCTTAGCCAGCGCATCGCGACTATCGGACCATTGCGCCCTGAGGTTTCGACCGACATTCGCATGAATATCAACCGTGACGGTTGGCGTATGTTTTTGAAAAGGCCAATCTTAGGCTGGGGCCTGAGAACCTTTCCAACGGTCTACCCGGGGTTCCGCAGCTTCTACACAAACTTTTTCGTAAACGAAGCTCACAACGACTATTTACAACTCCTGGTGGAGACCGGAGTTCTAGGCTTCGCGACTATGGTCTGGTTCTTGGTGACGCTCTTTCGCAGCGCGATAAGAAAGATTGGAAAGTGGAGTGTCGAGATTAACGGTGCTGTTGCCTTGGCCTGCCTTCTGGGTTTGACAGGCATTTTGGTGCACTGCGCAGTGGATTTTAATTTGCAGATTCCGGGAAATGCGGCTCTGTTTTATGTGCTGTGCACCGTGGCGGCTTCCAAGCCATTCCTGCGACCGATCCGCAAACGTCACATTATTCCCAGCATACCCGTTGAGGAAATTGCGGAAAGTTCAGGACTCATCGAACAGCCGGCCACAAACTTCTAGAATCTTGATTCAGTGCCACTGATCCACGCACTTCCACCAAAGCAACCGGAGCCATTCGTCCACTAGAGTTTTAGCCCACTGGCGATGATTCCACCAGCGCACTCCGAACTGTTCATCATCGTGCGCGGCAGCGGCGGAGTAAGCATAAGCCGGGAGCACACGCCGGAATATACTGAGCGCACGGCGGGTGTGAAAGTCAGAGGTGACGATCAGCACGCTTTTCGCACCTGTGCGCGCCAGGCATTCGGCCGCGTTTTTCGCTTCCGCCTTGGTGGATAACCCTGTGATAGAACAGATACTCACCGACGAGCCTTGGGGCAGATCCAGAATGTATTTCTGCGCCAACTGAATTTGCGTAAATTCGTAAATCGTTGTGCGCGCCAGAACATCCAGAATAATGCGGGTGCCGTAATCGCCGGCCAGCAGTTGAAGCGCGCGTTGCGGACGCCGATTGGTCTCTCCCGCGAGTACGAGAATCACGTCCGAGTGCTGGGGAGAATCCACGACCAGAAAGCGGCCTGCCTCCACCGCCAGCGAGGCAAGTAAAAGGACAGATAATATGAAAATGAGAAGCCGCTTCATCGTACGTTTCCGTATCAGGATCGCTGAACGGTGAGTCTAGTTCGTTACCGGTCGGTGAAAGCATGTCTCGGAGCAGGGTAAAGAACGCATGCTAGAATCGGAACGAAAACCAGCTCCGAATAACCACGCATCATGACGAATAACTCTGCCGTAGGTCGTACTCCCGAACAAATCAAATTGAAGATCCAGCAGCGCAGCGCTCGAGTCGGCATCATCGGTCTCGGGTATGTCGGATTGCCGCTTGCTCTGCTCTTCAGCGACAAAAAATTCGCCGTCACCGGTTTCGACATCGATCAGCGCAAAGTAGATACTCTCAACCAGGGCGGCTCTTACATCTATCGCATCAGCGCTGAAGAGATCCAGACCGCCAAGCGGCAAGGCTTTTCTGCGACGTCAGATTATGCCCGCCTGGTAGAAATGGATGCTGTGATCATTTGTGTTCCTACCCCTCTCAACCAATATCACGAACCGGACCTTAGCTTCATTACTGACACGACACATGCCATCGCGCCTCACTTGCAACCCGGCCATTTGATCGTACTTGAGAGTACGACTTATCCGGGCACGACTGAAGAAGTAATGGTGCCGATCCTCGAAAAAGAGAATACAAATGGACTGAAAGTCGCCCGCAGAGCATCAAGCGGCCAAAAAGAATTCTATGTAGCTTTTTCGCCGGAGCGCGAAGACCCGGGCAATACCAGTGTAGCGCGACGCGATATTCCGAAAGTGGTTGGCGGAGTGAATCCAGCCGCATCGGAACTGGCTGGCGCTCTCTATGGCTCCATCTTCAGTCGCACGGTGCCGGTTTCCTCACCGGCTACGGCGGAGATGACGAAGCTGCTGGAGAACATTTACCGGTGCGTCAATATTGCGCTCGTCAATGAACTTAAGCTGTTGTGCCTGAGGATGGGAATCGATATCTGGGAAGTGATCGATGCCGCTTCAACCAAGCCTTTTGGTTTTCACCCTTTTTATCCCGGACCGGGCTTGGGAGGTCATTGTATTCCGGTCGATCCATTTTATTTATCGTGGAAGGCCAAGGAATGGGATTTTCGCACTCGATTCATTGAGCTGGCTGGCGAGATCAATACTCACATGCCATATCACGTAATCGCATCTGTTGGCGGGGCTCTGAACCAGCACAGGAAGTCACTCAATGCAGCGAAGATTCTGATTCTCGGCGTGGCGTACAAAAAAGATATCGACGACCTTCGCGAATCGCCAGCTCTTACCATCATCGAGCTTCTACAGAAAGAGGGAGCCGAAGTAAGCTATCACGACCCGTACTTCCCTTTCATCGGGAAGGGCCGGAAATACGATCTGCAGATGAAGCGCGCAGAACTTGCAGACCTAGGGCGATACGATTGCATCGTCATTGTGACCGACCACTCTGACTATGACTATAAGAAGATTGTCCGCGAAGCTCAGCTGGTAGTCGATACGCGGAACGCCACGAAGGGCATCCAAGATCCGAAGATTGTTCGGTGCTGATTCGATCAAGAATAGTAAACGGTTCAGCAGGCGCGAAACATACCGCGGGCCGGGATTCAGAAGCCGGCTGCCGACTACTGTATGGAACTTGCGACGTTGGAGAAGACATTGTTGGAGTTCGAGCCGATAAGGCGAACCGTACCAACCACGATCACCAGAATCACAGCAAGCATCACTGCGTACTCGGCGATATCTTGACCGTTCTCGTCGTTCCACAGCTTTTTCAAAGTTCTCAGCACAGGGCTCCATTCCCTCAAGAATCCCAATCGGCTGAACGGCCTCACTTCTTACTTAGAGCAACAGCTCGACAGGTTCGTCCGGATCAGTTGTTGGTTTCGGAGGTATCTTCAGTAAATTCTATTTGGCGATGCGGGGCCCGCCAATGGCACACAAGTGCCATCCCGGCGTTACCTTCGGTAATCAGGTAACCTATTGCTAGCCAATGCTTTTCAGCGGCAGAGACTGGTTCACTGCGAACAGGGCCAATTCCAGCCTTGTAGAAACTCCTAACTTGTCGAAAATATTGCTGAGATGATGTTTCACCGTGTCTTCGCTGATTTTGAAGTATTCGGCGATCTCTTTATTTGAGTAGCCGGCGACAACCGCGGAAACGATCTCCAGTTCGCGCGGCGTCAGGCCGAATTTTCTTTGCCGAGCCTCATCGGTGGATGACTGAACCAGGGTTCGCAGATATTGCACCAGGTTCGAGACGCTCTCACGCCCAACCCAATATTCTCCGGACATGACGGTGTGAATGGCCTTCAGAAGGAGTTGAGTGGCGGAGTCCTTCAAAACAACGCCGCGAGCGCCCAACTGCAACGCCTCGACAATTTGGCTTTTCTCAGCCGCAGCGGTCAGCAGGATTACGCGCACCGGAGTCGAGCTATTTCCCGCACTGAGATCCCGCAAAGCTTCCAGCCCGGGATGTTTGGGCATTGCGAGGTCAAGCAAAAGGATATCGGGCTTTAACTGGCGTGCGAGCTTGACGGCTTCGGCTCCATCGGAGGCTTCGCCGATCACTTTCAGGTCCGGCTCAGTTTCCAGAAGACGGCGTAGGCCGTCCCGGAAGATACGATGGTCGTCGGCAATGACGATCCGCACAGGCTGCGATTTCTTAAAGTTCATGGGAAGCTTCTCCACCCCTCGGAACCTTAACTTCCAGGCGCGCCCCCACGCCGGGATTTGATTCTACCGTGAGCGCGCCGTCTATCAAACTGACGCGTTCCCTGATGATCATCGGTCCTTTGCCGAGTTGATCAAGTTGCTCTTGACTGAGACGGCCTGAAAACGGGAAGCCCCGGCCATCATCTTCCATGGTCAAGCTCCATTGGCTTGCACTTTCGCTCAGACGCACCAGCGCGTGGCGAGCCTGGCTGTGCTTCCGCACATTGACGAGCCCTTCCTGAACAATACGGACCAGCTCGCGGCAAACTCTTCCGGGCATCTGCGGTTTTTCGATGTCGGTTACAAAGCGGGCCGTAATTCCAGTTTCCCGCTGAAATCGTTCGACGGTGTCAGCCACCACGTTAAGAAATCTTCGCGAATCTACATCGATCGATTTCATCTGTTGCATGAGTTCGCGCAGCTTCAGCACTTCTTCGCGCAACAGTCCCTGAATTCGGGCTAACTCATCGCCAACGACCTGCGGGGTGGTTTCCGCCTGGCGCCGCAGGACGTCGACTTGCATTTCGACAGCGATCAGCGACTGCACGGCTCCATCGTGCAACTCCCTGGCGAAGCGCGCGCGCTCGGCTGCCCCCGCACGGCGCCTCAGCCGGTGCAGCAGATACACGTTGTAAATCGCGGGGCCAACCTGGCGGCGCAAGTCGAGCAGGAAGCGTAACTGCTCCTGAGTATCCCCATGCCACACGGGGTCAAACACAAAGACCCGTCCGCGCCACTCCGCGCCAAAGGCAAACGAAATCACAATCGCGGATTGAAAGGCACGGCGTTCCGCGAGACGGATTACCGGCTCGATGGGCGGAGCAGCGATAGCATTGCCATCACCATCGAGCGCAACCAGCGACCAGCGAGTTCCCTGCCTGGCCGCGTAAGAAACTTGCCCGGGAAAATCATCCTCCAGATAATGTTTCGCCTCGCGCAAGCCGGAATCCAACCAGACAAAATCGGAAGCCGCACCGTGGTCTTGCTGCAATTCGCCGAGAAAACTGCGATGGCTGGGGATCTCCTGAGCAGCGACCACCAACTGCCTCGCGTTGTAGATTGAGACAATCTCCTGGAAGATCTGCTGCAGCGTTCCCGTGAGTCCGGCCTCCACGCGCACTTTTGCCAGCATCCCGGTCACTGCGGCTTTCTCAGCGCGCAAACGCTTCTGCTGTTGCGATAGATAGCCCAGCAACAAGCCCATCACCAGCAGATAAACCGACAGCATGAACAATCGCTTTGGCTCAAACTCGGTCGTGTTCATTCTGAGACCCGACAAGAAATGCCAGGGCAGTCTCCCTTCACCCCCGGACCATGCGTGGAAAAGTATGAAACTCTCGGCCCAGAGCAGCACGACCTCGGCGGCAGCGGTACTTAGCGTTTCCCAAAGGCCCCATCTGTAGGCCGCGGCAGTGAGCACGAATACAAAGAACAAGATAAATGGGCTTCTGGGACCGTCCCCGAAAACCGAGATAAAAGCAGGCCAAACGATATCGGCCGCATGCACGAGAAGACGAAATGACGGGGTCGACGATTTCCGGCGACGCAGCAGCATCAGTATCAGAATGCTGTTGCCCATATAAAAACCCAGCAATCCATAGGCTGCGGGAGAATTGCCCAACTCCGTGGGATCCATCCGGATCGCCACCAACGCCGATACCGCCAGGAAGACGCGTGCCGTTGCCAGCCAACGTTCTGTTCGCCGAACTTCGCCAGGGTCGGCCGCGGACCCCGATCCGTTCAAGAAAGCGTAGTTATGTTTTACTTGCAACAGGTCTGATCACCCTTAAAGGGAAGCGCACACTTGTGGAATGCCTGCATATTATTGATGACAAATGCTCATTAGCAAGCAAAATTTCGGCGGAGTGCGACAAAACGACTCAAAGTCATCCCGCCCAAGCTGCGTGGCGCGATTACTTCCGTAACCAAGGTTTGCTCTAATTTCGGTCTAGAATGCCAGCGAGGATAGTCTTCTTGCAAAGGTATTATAAGGTCTGGACGGCGACGGTCGCGGCCTGCCTTGCGGCCCTCATTCTGGCTGCCATCATTCTTCCGAAGTCGTTTGCCCTGACCGCCTTGAGCGATGTCATTCAGTGTCTCCTCCTGTTCTCGGGGACATTTTCGCTGATTCATCACATAACCAGGACCCGCGGCCGGCTGCGGCTGTTTTGGGCTCTAGTAACCGCAGGCACCGGCCTGTGGTTTTGTTATCAATTGTTATGGGTTTACTACGAAGTATGTCTTCGAGGCGACGTGCCGGATTTGTGCTCCGGCGACATGATTCTTTTCCTTCACATCGTACCCCTGATGGCGGCCTTAGCTTTGCGGCCACACGCGCCGCAGGATCAATACGCAGCGCGAGTGCGGCACCTCGATTTCGCCATGCTGATGCTCTGGTGGATATATCTTTACGTCTTCATCGTGATTCCCTGGCAGTATGTCGTTCCCGATGTGGGGCCGTATAACGACAATCTGAATTTTCTGTACTTGATTGAGAAGATCGTTTTCCTGACCAGCTTGGTGGTCGCCTGGTTTGGCAGCAAAGAGGGCTGGAAGACATTTTACGCGAGCTTGTTCGGCGCCTGTTTTACTTATGCGGCGAGCTCCCACATTGCAAACTGGGCTATCGGGCGGGGTGTTTACTACAGCGGCAGCCTTTACGACATTCCGCTCGCGATCTCAATGGCGTGGATTACGGTAATCGGCTTGTGGACCCCTGAGCGCGAACCGCAAGCCGCTGCGCGCTCCACTTCGACTTCTCATGGAGTCTGGCTGGCGCGGCTTGGCATGATTGCAGCCTTCAGCCTGCCGGTATTCGGCGCCTGGGCCCTTCTCGATTGGGGCCTCCCTCCGGCCATACGATCGTTTCGCCTGGTGCTCACGCTCTCGGCGGCGATTCTGATGGGCATCATGGTCTTCGTTCGGCAACGGCTGCTCGACCGCGAGCTGCTGCGGCTGTTGACTTATTCACAGGAATCATTCAGGAATTTGAAACGTCTGCAGGAGCAAATCACGGAATCTGAAAAATTGGCTTCAATCGGCCAACTGGTGGGTGGCGCGGCTCACGAACTGAACAACCCCATCACAGCTATGCTCGGATACTCCGACCTTCTGCTACTCACCCAGCCGCTCAGTGCGGAACAAAGCCACCTGGCCAGTAAAATCGGGCAGCATGCGCGGCGCACGAAATCGCTGGTATCGAGTTTGCTCAGTTTTGCCCGGCCCAGCCCATCGACCATGGCGCCAGTGGATTTGAAAACCTTGCTGTGCACTGCCACAAAGCTGTCGCAATCCCAATGGAAGGCGAACCAGTCTGAAGTAAAAATCGATTGTGCGAATGAACCTCTTCTAATACGGGGCGATTCGAACCAACTTCTGCTGGTCTTCGTCCAATTAATCAGCGACGCCATGCAAGTTCTCAATCAAAGCACGGGTTTGATCATCTCCGCGCGAAGGCTGGATGAACAGGCGGTTATCGTGATGTCGAATGCAAGTTCGTTGGCCAGAGACGCGGAAAAGGAAGCCGGATCGGGCGAGCTTCTTTCCAACTTGGGGATGAGTGCCTGTCAGGCGATTCTGCGAGAGCATCACGGGCGCGTGCTTTGCGAATCGGATGCAGGCTCAGCCGTCACCGTGCGCATCGAGATCCCACTCATTGCGGCGGCGGGGAATTCAACTGGAGCTGCGCCATCGGCAGCGTGGCAACCTCAACCGTCCGCTTAAGCTGCCCGCAGGCGGCATAAATGTCGCGGCCCCGCGGCCTCCTGAGGAAAGCGGGAATCCCCGCCGACCGCAATACGTTCTGAAATGCCGACACGCGCTCGCTGCTGGGAGTTGTGAAATCGATTCCCGGTCCCGGATTCAGCGCGATCAGATTCACTTTGCAACGCAGCCCCCGCAACAACTCGGCGAGTTCGCGAGCGTGCTCCGGCCCGTCGTTAACTTCCGCTAGCACGACATATTCGAAGGTGATGTACTCGCGAGTGCGGAGCGGAAAATCGCGTGCCGCCCCCACGAGCGTTTCCAGGTTCCATTTCTTATTCAGAGGCATCAGCCGGGTGCGCAGTGAATCATTCGGCGCGTTCAAAGAAATGGCCAGCTTTGGGCGGATGGCTTCCTGGCCAAAGTCGTGGATGCGGGGAACGACTCCTGCAGTGGAGACCGTCATTCGCCTTTCAGGAATTCCAACATTTTCCACCAGAAGCCGCGACGCCTTAATGAAGTTTTCGTAATTTAGAAACGGCTCACCCATGCCCATGAAAACGAGATTGATGCGGTCTTCGGGCGGGGAAACTTTTTGATCTTTGAGCACCGCACAGACCTGGCCGACAATTTCACCGGCGGTCAAATTGCGCTTCACACCCAATAGCGCCGTTAAGCAAAACTGGCAATCGACCGCGCAGCCGACCTGGCTGGAGATGCAAATCGTCGAACGCCCGAAACTTTGCCTGTTGCCCGCTTGCGCGGCGTCGCCAGCTTCGCTGCCGTCGCCGGCTTCACCGCCGTCGCCCTCCGGCATCCATACGGTTTCAACGGTTTGCCCGTCAGCGCAAGCGATCAGGTAGCGAGCAGTTCCGTCGTGCGATAGGAACTTATGCTCGACGCGCAGGGCTCCCACAGTCACTCCGCCTTGAGTCAGTTCTTCGCGCAGCGTGGATGGCAAGGTCGAAATCTCCTCCAGACTTTCGACTCGCTGCCGGTAGATCGCCTGCGCGATCTGCCTGGCCCGATAAGCCGGCTGGCCAGCCTCGACGACCAAGGCAGTAATTTCCGCCTGATCCATGCCAAGAAGCAAAAATGGCCGCTTTTCAGTCATTCAATCATTACGTCCATGAATCGTATTTAAGTCATTGAATAATATATATGATACGTTATTACTATTCCCCAACAGCCGGTTCTCGCCAGATGTGTAAGAATAGATGTTTACCATTTCTGCATCAAATACGCGAAGGATCACTCAAGCAATCATCATGGCAAAAGAAGTACGTAATATTCGCCGTCAGGTTCTGCCTCACGGCCTCACCGTTATTACCGAACAGATGGAGCACATCCGCTCGGCATCGATCGGAATCTGGCTTGAGACCGGTTCGCGCGACGAAACACCCCAATCCAACGGCATCTCCCATTTTATCGAGCATATGGTTTTTAAAGGCACCAAGCACCGCACCGCGGAGGAGATCGCCCGCCAGGTCGATTCGATCGGCGGCAACATGGACGCCTTCACTTCGAAAGAGTGTATCTGCTTTAACGTCAAGGTTCTCGATGAGAACGTTCCGGTCGCGCTTGAGATTCTCTCGGATCTCGTGCTGCATCCTACATTCGATGCCGATGATATTGCCCGCGAACGGGGGGTGATTCTCGAGGAAATCAAGATGGATGAAGACAATCCCGATTATCTCGTCCACGAGATTTTCACGCAGAATTTCTGGAAGGACCATCCTCTTGGTAAGCCAATCCTCGGGACAAAAGAAACGGTGAAGAAATTCGAGCGCCAAGCCGTACTCGATACTTATGCTCACCGGTTTGCGCCGGGGAACATCGTCGTAGCCGCTGCCGGCCATCTCAATCACGATCAGTTCGTCGATCTGGTGGTGAAGCACTTTGAGCATCTGAAGCCGGCGCAAAATGGATTTCACTCGGCGGAGCCGAAGATCGTCCCTCGCATTGTGCTGCGCAACAAAAAAGCTCTGGAACAGGTTCAGCTCTGCATTGGAGTGCCGGCTTACCCTATCGCTCACGAAAAACGCCACTCCAGCTATGTTTTGAATACTTTGCTAGGCGGCGGCATGAGTTCGCGGCTCTTTCAGAATATTCGCGAGCGGCAGGGTCTGGCCTACTCGATTTACAGCGATCTCAATCCGTACCGCGACACCGGCTGCATGGCCGTATATGCCGGAACTTCTCTGAGTTCAGCGGCGAAAGTCGTGCGATGCGTGGTGGAAGAATTCCGCAATCTCAAGAATAAGCGCGTGCCGGAGGAAGAACTGCGCCGCTCCAAAGATCAACTCAAGGGTAGCCTGATGCTCTCTCTTGAGTCGAGCACGGCGCGGATGTCGAACCTCGCGCGGCAGGAGATGTATTTCGATCACTTCCAGGATCTGGACGAACTCATCGAAAAAATCGAAGCCGTTAGCGCTGAAAACCTGCAAGCTCTGGCCCAGGAATTCTTCAAAACCGAAGCTGTGGCGGTCACCGCTCTCGGCAATCTCAACGGACTGAAGATTTCCCGCGACCAGCTCACCTGCTGAAGGCCCAGGGCATCGAGTTGACGATCGATTCCTCCTGCTCCTCTTGAGCCTCGGCCGTCGCGTCATCACCATCGTGCTCCCTGAACATGCCAGTCTTCAGATACTGGCGCAAGCATCTCGGGCAAGGCGCATACCCCTGTTGCATCGCTTCTTTGGCGGTCAACGTTCGTTCCGACGCCTTATCGTGAATGTACTTGCATCCCGGGACGTGAAACAACTTTGATCCGTCCGAAACCACAACTTGCAGGTTGGGAGGAATATCCCGGGCCGGAACCGCAAGAATCGATTTCGCGGGCGGCCGAAAGGCAAATGTGCTGACCAGTCTCACACTACCCGCAATCAAGACAAGCACTGCAACCGGAATCAGCCATGCCGACCAGTTCCATCCTCTTCCCTGCACCGCAGCATCTTTTTCCAGTCGCCGTTCCAACCTCCGGCTGAAGCCCACCGGAACTTCCAGCATCTGCTCGTCCCCATAAAGCCGAACCACGTCCCGCGTTCCCGCGAGCACCGACGCACAACGTTCGCAGCCGCGGAAATGCCCCTCCATTGCCGTGCGCAGGCCTGCATCCACATCATTGTCGATATAATTCGAAATCTCGCGCCATACCTGTTCGCAGTTCACTTCGTGGTTCACCATGGCTTACTTCCCTTCTCGAACGGCAGCCGGCTGAACCAGCCTTGCTGCCATCCGGCGGCCAGCAGATCGCGCAGCATCAGCCGCGCCCGCAGCAGCCGGGTCTTCACTGAAGCCACCGAAATTCCCAGCGCCTCCGCCGTCTCCTGAATATTCAAATGCTCCATATCGCGCAGCACAAACACTTCGCGGTACTTGCGGTCCAGCGTGGCCAAAGCTTCCGCCAAATGCTGGCGGACTTCTTTTCTTTCGAGCGCCTCCGAGGGGATCTCGCGCCAATCGGCAAAGTCGCGCGGCGCATAGTCGCTTTCGGAATCGCCAGAGCGGCGATCGTCAATGCCTTCCATCACCACGGTTCGCTCCCTTCTGCGCCGCATCAGGGCCTCATTCACCGTTATCTGAATCAGCCATGTGCTGAAGCGCGCCTCGGCGCGGAACTTCCGAATGTTCGCAAATGCCTTCAGCATGGCTTCCTGCGCCGCATCCTCTGCGTCCTGCTCATTGCGAAGAATCGCAAACGCCGCAGCGTAGACTCTTCGCTCGTAGGGCTGCACGAGTTCATAAAACAATTCGTGCTGGCCCTGCTGAACGCTCGAAATCAGTTGCAGCTCGCGCGTGCCCGCTTCCGAATTGTTCAAGGCCACGCTTGGTTCGGACATCCCGGCTCACATTTCATGCTTTGGCAGATTCGCAGGGCATTTCTTCAGGGCCCGCATCAATCGCAGTGACGGGCAATTCGCAGATCGCCTTATTTCCCAACTTCGTCTTCACGCATGGCATCGTTCGGATCAAAATATTCGGGATCCTTCTTCCAACCCGTTAGCATGGAAACAAAGTTGTTCCAGCCGTGCAGGATCACCATCACCAGATGGCCAAAGACAAACAGCAAGATCGCCCACATCACAGCAAAGTGCCAGATGCGCGCATAATGAAAGCCTCCCATAAGCCAGGCGAGCCATGAGAATTGCACCGGCTTCCACACCGCGAAACCTGTCAGTACGGAGAGAATCCCCAAAATTATGGCCGCAGTGTAGGCCTGTTTCTGCAGGGAGTTGTAAGCTTCGCGGGCCGGTGGCTTTTCTCCAAAGAAGAAATAATGTCTGACCATCGGCCAGACGCCAGGAATGTCCCGGCGAGTGAACAGCACCTGCCGATAATTTCCGCTGAAAATCTGATAGCCGAGGTAAACAATGCCAGTTGCAATATAGATCCACATGAAGGTCAGGTGCCATTGCAACCCACCGCCAAGCCAACCACCGATGGCAAAGGCCCGCGGCCAGTGAAGCAGATCTTTTTGAGGAATCTTGGCGCCGAAGCTGGGAAATGCACGAAAAATCTGCAGCCCGCTGCCCACCATTACAAACAGCGCGACCGCATTAATCCAGTGGCAGAGACGCACCACCAACGGATGTTCATAGACGGCACGAGCCACCACCACCGCTGCATCATCTTCCTTCTGTGTGGCCTGAACAATCTCGATGACAGACTCCCTCAACTTTGTCCTCCTAAGAGCCGTGGTCCCTGGCAACAGAACACGATCGCGTTTTCGCCGGCCCTATAATCCGTAGAACCACGAATAACCCTGGTCTTCCCAATATCCGACCTTCTCCAGCACATGCGTGACTTTCAGCTCGGTTAAATATTTTGCCTGCTTGTACCCGATCTTCGTCGGAATCTGCAGTCGCAGCGGCGCTCCGTGCTCGCGCGAAAGCGGTTGGTCATACATCTCGTAACAGAGCAGAGTCTGAGGATGCCTCGCAGTCGCAATGTCCAGAGATTCGTAATAGTCGTCGGCACAACTTACGGTGATGAACCGAGCGGCAGGGTCGGCGCCGACCAGATTCAAGAAGTCAGACAGCCGCGCCCCGCCGAATCGCCCAACAACGTCCCATCCTTCCACGCAAATGTGGCGCGTGTTCTGCCGGATGCGCGGCAGCGCCTGAACCTGCGACAGCTTGTATTCCCCCGGCTTTTGCACCGCTCCGCTTACCGTCAGCGTCCAAGTGTCGAAGTCTACTCCCGGATCGTCGATGTCGTAACCGTTAATGGGAAACTTCGCAAATGGGGCAACATCGGAATCGTCGAAGGTGGGCGCCAGATGTCCCTTGCGAAAGAGCCGCGCGGCGCTCCAGTCGCTGAAATGCAATCCTTTTTTGAGCAGACCTTCTTGCAAGGGCGGGATGGCAAATGCGCCCAGGGCCAGCACCGGTGTCAGCTTGAGCAGCTCGCGGCGGCTCACCTGGCGGAACTTCTTTTCATCCATTTTGCGATTGTAGTTCTTCATTCACCAACTCTTCATGAATTGGGATCGATCGCGGCTTCTCGGGAAGCGAAATTGTGCCCTCAGACATGGGATTCGTGAGGCGGCAGTAAAGTTTCGCCTCATCTTTGGTGCTTGGGCGTGAGAATTATAGCCGCCACGACGAGGCAATCGGGGTGCGGAAGCGAACCTGCCGAAATTGACCCAAAATAACGAGCGCCCCGAATCTCTTTCGAGATCGAGGCGCCCGGGCAGCCCTCCCCCAGAACTGCTCAATCCGGAAAGTAACTCCTGCGCAGGATTTTGCAAATAGCACCCTCGTGCCATGCCCAGGGCTCCAAAGTGCTACTCCGCCAAGTCATTCAAAAATCGCTGTCTTATTGATTCCCGGTCAATTTCTGGCGCTCACCTTCGATAAACCTTTTCTCTGAAGTTCGGGTGATTTTTTGCCGATGGAAAGATGAGGGCACATCGCGCACAATCATGCCAGCCTTTCAAGATCCTGACGTTTATCGCGACATCTTGGACAGCCTGCAGATCGGCGTGAGCGTGCTCGATTTGCAGAAGAAAATTGTTTTCTGGAGTGATGGCGCGGCGCACATTACGGGGTATGAACGCATCGACGTACTCGGCCACTTCTGTACCGAGAGTGTTCTGCAGCACTGCAACCAGCAATGTTGTGAGATGTGCGCCGAGAAATGCCCGATATCATCGGCCCTTCACGGTGGCAAACCGCTGGAGACGATCAGTTTCATACACCACAAATCGGGACATCGCACACCGGTGCACATCTGGACCATTCCCTTGCGCGATAAACATGGCTCAATTCTGGGCGTGATCCTCACTTTCGAAGGCGAGGTTGAGATCAACGGTCCGCACCCTAATGATCAGCGGATGAAGGAACGGGGTTGGCTCGATCTGTTAACCGGACTGCCGAATCAAGCCATGATGCAATCGCATCTGCGCGAGACGCTGGGAACCTATGCGGACCTTCATGTTCCTTTTGCCGTCGTGCTTGTCGAATTCCATCAACTAAGCGGATTTCGGGCCCGTTACGGGCAGGAAGCTGCCACCTCGATGCTGAAAGTCCTCGCCCGCACCTTGAGAAACAGTGTCTGGCCCACCGATTTTGTAGGCCGTTGGAGCGAGAACCAGTTTCTTGTGATTCTCTGCGGCTGTGGCGAAGACGCGCTGCAAACCGTGGTTGGCCGCATGCACCGAATGACGTCGAACGCCAACATTCTTTGGTGGGGAGAGGAGCTCACGTTGAATGCGTTGATTGGATACGCCGACGCGACCGAGGGCGATACGGTGGAGGCGCTGATACAGCGGGCAGAACAGGCAGTCCGCGCGGGTGACGGCGAATCGTCTGCCAGCGCCGCAAGCGCCGGGGCACCCTCAGCCAGATGATTGAAATCGCTTAGACCATGTTCGCAATTATCGGCATCGTCGTTGTCTTTGGCTGCGTCATCGGCGGCTTCCTGATGGAGCACGGAAATTTAAAGGTGCTGATCCAGCCGGCCGAACTGGTAACGATTGGTGGAGCGGCCGTAGGCACAGTTTTGATAGCCAACCCTCTTCACATTCTTATGAAAATCGCGGGCGGCATTGGAGGTGTCTTCGGCGGTTCAAGATTCTCCAAACAGGCGTACCTCGACTCTTTGAAGATGATGTATGACCTGCTGAACAAGGCGCGCAAGGATGGGCTTATGTCGCTCGAGACTGACGTCGAAGAACCCGACAAGAGCCCCATTTTTTCCAAGGGACCCAGCGTTTTCAAAGATCACCATATGCGCGATTTCGTCTGTGATTCGCTGCGCATGGCAATCACGGGGGTTGACGCGTTCGACCTCGACCAAATGCTCGATCTCGATATGGAAGTTCATCATCACGGCGCGGGGCTGCCTACAGCTGCCCTCAGCAGCATGGCAGACTCATTGCCGGGTTTGGGCATTGTCGCCGCCGTGCTGGGTATCGTGATTACGATGGGCGCGCTCGGCGGTCCTCCCGAAGAAATCGGCAAGAAAGTGGCGGCGGCGCTCGTTGGAACGTTCCTTGGCATCTTGCTTTGTTATGGCCTGGTTGGGCCGATCGCCGCCAACATGACTAAGATCTCCGACGACGAACACGCCTATCTCTATGTCCTTCGTGTGTTGATGATTTCGTTCTTGAAGGGCACAGCTCCGATCATGGCCGTCGAGGTTGCGCGCCGCGCCGTACCCGGACATGTGCGCCCGTCTTTCAAAGAGCTGGAAGCGGCTTGCCGTAGTGGAGGCGCTGCCGCAGCCGCTGCCGCCGGCGGTTAATTTTTCCCTCGCGAATAAAATGGATAAAGCCCGCCCCATCATCATCGTCAAGAAAAAAGGCGGCCACGGCGGCCATCACGGCGGCGCGTGGAAAGTTGCCTACGCCGATTTTGTTACCGCCATGATGTCTCTCTTTATGGTGATGTGGCTGATGAGTTCCAGCAAGCCGGTGAAAGAAGCCATTTCGGGGTATTTCAAAGATCCCGCCGGCACCGCGTCGAAGATGGGCTCGGCATTATCGGGTGCGGGTGAAAACTTCACACTCACCAAAGACAACATGCCAAAGCTCAAGAATCAGCTCGAACAAAAAATCCAGGAAATGAAGGACTTCGACAAACTGAAAAGCCACGTCGAGATGACGGTTACATCCGAAGGCTTGCGAATCGAGCTGACTGAATCGGCGACCGGAACTTTTTTCGATAGCGGCAGTTCAAAGCTCAACGGCGACGGACAAGAATTGCTGGTCACGCTCGCGCAGGAGCTCGGTAAGCTGCCGAATAAACTTTCAATCGAAGGCCATACCGATTCGAAGCCGTACGCTGGAACCGCGAACTACGGCAACTGGGAACTCTCGACGGACCGTGCCAACTCTGCCCGGCGGCTCGTACAGGCCAATGGAATTGGTCCGGACCAGATTACTCAGGTGCGCGGATTCGCCGACCAGCGCCTGCGCAAAGCGGATAGTCCCCTCGACCCCGCCAATCGCCGAATCTCAATCATCGTGCAGTACGTCGAGAAGAAAGGCGACGAAGAGGTGACCAAAGAAAGCTCGGCAGAAGGCGAAAAACCATCCGCTGGCGTTGAAGAGAAGAAGGGCGAGGCAGGCAAATCGGAAGGCACACCCGCGCCGGCCGAAGGCTCGGTCAAAAAAGAATAGAAGGTGTGGGCAGAAATTCCACCGATTTACTTTCGTTCAGCGCCCTGTATCTGCCGTTTGCATTCCCCGGTCAAGGGCTTGAGTGACCTTCAATAACCTACTCGCTATGCCCGCTGTATAATCCCCGTTCAGCTTTTCTTCAGCTTTTCTCACAGGAGCTTCGTCGATGAAGAATTTTGCCCGGCTGTTCTGCGTCTTCCTGGCCGTAACTTCCACCGCGCTGGTCTGGTCTCAAGAGCAAGTCGATCTTGCAACCATCTCCCGCATCCGCTACGAGGGCTTCCACGATTCCAAAGTCATGGACCTTGCCTCCGGCCTGATGGATTCCATCGGCGAACGCCTCACCGGCTCACCGAACATGAAGCGCGCCAACGAATGGACTCGCGATCAACTCGCAGCCATGGGCCTTTCCAACGCGCATCTCGAACCCTGGGGGCCGTTCGGCCGCGGCTGGGCGAATCAGTATGTCAACGTTCGCATGACTTCCCCCGATATCGTCACGCTGCTCGCCTATCCGAAGGCCTGGACTCCCAGCACCAACGGCGTTATTCAGGGTAAGTGCGTTCGCGTCGTGCTCAACGATAAAAAAGACTTCGACAAATATCGCGGAAAGCTCGCGGGCATGATCGTAATTCTCGGCGCCGATACCGAAGTGAAGCCGATCATGGAAGCCCCATTCCGCCGCGATACGGACGAGGATCTCGCGAAAATCGCCGAATACAATGTTTCCACCGAGCACAACTTCACGTTCGCCGACTTTCTCAAACGCTCGCAATTCATCAAAGATCAAAATGAGTTTTTCGCTGAAGAAAAAGCTTTAGCCGTCATCGACCACTATCGATACACTTCCGGCGGAGGCACCGTCTTCGTTCAATCCGGAGGCTCATACAAGCCCGGCGAAACTACGACCGTCCCTCAGCTCGTCGTAGCCGTCGAGCAATGGAGCCGTATCGCCCGCCTGCTCGGGCAGAAACAAGATGTCTCGCTCGAACTCAACGTGCAAAGCTCTTTCTACGACGACGATCCCATGCAGTACGACACGATCGCCGAGATTCCGGGAACGGATAAAGACAGGAAAGACGAAGTCGTCATGCTTGGCGCGCACCTCGATTCCTGGCATGCCGGCACCGGAGCCACCGACAACGGCGCCGGAACCATCGTCATGATGGAAGCCGTCCGCATTCTCAAAGCGCTCGACGTTCATCCCCGCCGCACCATTCGCATCGGCCTATGGAGCGGCGAAGAAGAGGGCCTGCTCGGCTCGCAATTCTACGTCGAACATCACTTCGGTTCGCGTCCGCCGATGGACGAAGCCGCCATGAAAGGCATGCCTACGCTCATCCGCCGCGAAGCCGGAGACGTCACCGTCAAGCCCGAGCAAGCGAAAGTTTCCGCCTACTTCAACGTCGATAACGGCACCGGAAAAATCCGTGGTATCTACCTGCAGGAAAACGAAGCGGTCGCCCCCATCTTCAAGGCCTGGATGGAGCCCTTCAAAGATCTCGGCATGACCACTCTCACCATGCGCAACACCGGAGGCACCGACCATCTCTCCTTCGACGCCGTCGGCATTCCCGGATTCCAGTTCATCCAAGACCCCATGGACTACGAAACTCGCACCCACCACTCGAACATGGATGTCTACGATCGCCTGCAGCCTGACGACCTGAAGCAAGCCGCAGTCATCGTCGCCAGCTTCGTGTACGAAGCTGCGCAGCGCGACCAGATGCTGCCGCGCAAGCCGATTGAAAAAGGATTGCCGAAAGAGGCGGAAAAGAAAGAATAGTAAAACTGGCCGGGCAGCTTTGGGGAGATGCTCTATGCCAGCATCAACTGCCCGGCGATCAAGAACGTTGAAGTAAAGTTAGCGAATCGGCTAACCGCCGCAATCCTGCAAAAGGATTAGAAGCCGAGTACCGCCCTAGAACGTCCATCTCGTCGCCGAATCAGGGTGTCAGCTTTCCGCCTTCAAGATAATTTTGCGAGGGAACGCCGAAGGCATCGGCGACACGGTTGAAAAAAGCGAATAGCGCGGTGACATAAACGGCCTCGGCAATCTGTTCTTCTTTCCAGCTTGCGCGGCGCAGCTTTTCGACGTCGGCGGCTGTGGAACGATAGGCGGCCTCTGTGATCACCTTGACATATTCCAGCAGTGCGCGCTCCGCGGGAATCAGGCCGGCTTCGTCGAGGTTGCCGACAACGATGGCCCGTACGCACTGATCGGCGGCTCCCTGAACCCGCAGGAAGTATGCATGGCTATCCAGTCAATACGGACAGCGGTTCAGGTACGAGACGTAGCTGGCGATCATTTCTTTGTGACGCCGCGAAAGATGGCCCTCGGAGAAATGCACGGTATTGCCGAACTCAATCACCTGGCGCAGAAAGTCGGGCCGTGCCCCGAAGCATTTGATGATGCCCGGAACCAGCTGTCTGCCGGAACCGGAGCGCCAAAACTCATAGGCCGCGGCCGTTTCGCCGGTGGCTTCGGCGTCTTCGACAATTCGGATCTTCGTCGCCGGCTTCGGTGAATGTGCAGCGTCAAGGGCTGACGTTCCCGCGTTTTGGTCTCCGTCATTCTCCAATGAACTCATCTCCTCGCTTCTCCAATACTCAGTCAACTCATTACTCAGTCAATTTGTTCCGCTTTTGCCAGCCGAGCCGTCCTGCCGCGGAAAACCTCATAGACTGGCAATCCGGCCAACACGACCAATACTCCCAAGCCCGCACCGCGGGGCGTGCTGCTGCCCACTAGAAACAGCATGAGAATCACCAGAAGTAAAAATAAAATTGGAGTAAACGGATAAAGCGGAGTCAGAATCACCGATGGTTCGGCTTGCTGGCGTGCGCGCACTACAAACAGGCCAGCCACCGTAATTCCCAGAAACAGGATCACGATAAACAAAGTATACGAGATGATTTGCTCAAAGCTCCCCACCAGCACTAATAGAGACGCAACGAAACCCTGAATGGCAATCGCGTTTGCGGGCGTGCCAAATCGAGGATGGATCCGCGCCACCGTTTTGAGAAAGAGCCCATCCTGCGCCATCGCGTAATAGACGCGAGGAGCGGAGATAATCAGCGCAGCCAGGCTGCCAAGCAGGCAGATAATCACAATTGCGGCGAAGATCGCGCTGCCCGCGCGGCCGAACAACACCTCTCCAACCTGGGCAACAAAAGTTTGATCGGAGGTTACCTTTTCCAAAGGAACCAGGTAGAAGAAGACAGCGCTGACAACGATGTACACGAGCGTTACGGCGGGAATGCCGATCGCCAGCGCGCGGGGCAAAGTGCGGGCAGGGTCACGAACTTCCCCGGCGATATTGGTGACTTCCCACCACCCGGCAAACGAGAAAAAGGCGCCGATCGCTCCGATACCCAGTGCAGGAGCCAATGGCAAAGAACCGGAACGCTGCACGACAAATGGAGTGAAGTTCGACCACGAACCCAGACGGAAGGCTACCGCCCATAATGTGAGGAAAGCGAGCGATCCCAGTTTCAGCCAGGTAATCCAGCGCAGAAGGCCCGCGCTCACCCGAACGCTGAAAATATTAAGCAGACAAATCGAGCAAATTAATCCCACAGCCACGGCCTTGACTGCGGTGGGAGAAAGACGAACCACATAGGCGAGGTAGCTTCCCACTCCGCTGGCGAATGACGCGGCCACTGCGGGATCCATCACCAGCAGGCACATCCATCCATACAAGAATGCGATGCGGGGGCCAAAGCTTTCGTGCAGGTAAACATAAGCGCCGCCAGCGCGAGGAAAGCGGCCGGCAAATTCTCCATAACAAAGCGCACCACTCAGGGTCATCGCGCCGACAACGAGCCAGACCACCAACAGCCAAAAAGGAGAACCTAAGGCCTTCGCCATGCCGGCAGGCGTAAGGAAGATTCCGACAGCAATGATTCCACCGATGACCGTGGCAGTCGTCGAAGTCAAACCGAGTTCGCGGTGCAATCCCGCCTTCGGAGTTGCACTAGCCGCAGTGATCCCCATGAGTATGAATCTCGCCTCGCAGACCGCTGCCGGCAACCCACAGATTACCAGCGAAAGGCGAAATCAAGAGTGGCGCTACGGTAGCGACGCCATGGGACCGGCGCAATGCTACAAAAATACTAGAGGTCGTCAAAGAACCTCTGCTTCCCAACTCTGCAAATGTTTACGACTCGGCCGCCGACGGCTTTGCCTCCAGCCGGGAAGCTGAGAACCGATCGCTCGAATCTTACTTCACAAACGTTAATCCGTGCGGAACAGCCCAACGAAAAACGTATGCATAAAGCAGCACGATGATTCCGACAATCGCTCCCAACGCCACCGAATGCCACGCCACGTATCGGAAAATAATTCCTTCGTTACCGACTTGTTCCGTAGCAGCCGTCGCAATCGTGATCGACTGCGCATCCACCATCTTGCCCATGACGCCGCCGCAACTGTTGGCCGCGCACATCAGCACGGGATCGATCCCAAGCTGCTGCGAAGTGATTCGCTGCAAGCTGCCGAACAAAGCGTTGGACGAGGTGTCGCTGCCGGTAAGCGCCACGCCAAGCCATCCGAGGAAGGTACCGAAGAACGGATAAAACCAGCCGGTGCGCGTGAATGCCAGGCCCAGCACTGCGTCGAGGCCGGAGTAGCGCGTGACATAACCGAGCCCGAGCATGAACGAGATGGCGATCATGGCCAACCGCATGCGCACAAGAGTTTTCCAGAAGACGCGCATCAGTTGCACCGGACCAAGGCCGAGCAGAAATCCGGAAACGATAGCCGCGAAGAAGCATCCCGTCCCGGTGGCCGAGAGCCAATTGAAATCGTAGCGTGCCGCTTCCGGAGTGGGCTTCGGCACGACAGGCTGAGAGCGGTAAACGGCGTTGTGCAGGTAGGGCACATCCCATCCGGGAGGGCCCGGCCGCACCTTGCCATTCGGCAAGATCACTTTGAACGCGGGCGTCGTGGCCTGATTCATCGCCAGCTTGATTTTCGGCAGGCCCCATAAGAGAACGAATAAGGAGAGGATGGCGAACGGCATCCATGCTTTCAAGACATGCGCAGCCGTATAGTGGCGGGGCTTCACGAGGCCGTCGAATTCATGAGGAGTCCACTCGCCGCCAAACTGATCGGAGATGTTAGCTGTGGGAGGCGCCAGCGGGACCGGCTTGTCGTCGTAGTCGAACCGCCAGATACTCTTTGGTTTCCAGAATCGGAGGAACGCCAACGCTGCGATCAACGACACAACGCCGCCCATAATGTCGACGAGGTTGCTGTCAACATAGTTGGACCAGAAAAATTGTGTCAGAGCAAAAGAGACTCCGACGACCATGATCGCGGGAAATACTTCGAAAGTATCGCGCCAACTGACCATTGTCTTCACCAGCCAGAACGGAACGATGACGGCGGTGAAAGGAAGAATGCGCCCGATCATGGCGTTGAGATCGGATTCGGGCAGCGCGGTCACAGCCGCGAGGGTGTGCACCGGAGTACCAATTGCGCCCCAGGCCACAGGCGCGGTGTTTGCGATCAAGTTCAAAGCCGCGGCATGAAAAGGACGGAAACCGAGACCGATCATGAACGCGCCGGCGATGGCGACCGGCGCTCCGAATCCGGCCGCGCCTTCGATAAATGCGCCAAAGCAAAACGCGACCAGCAGTACCTGCAGTCGCCGATCTGCGGTGATTCCGGCGATCGACTCTTTCATGATTTCAAACTGGCCGGTCTCGACCGAAATATCGTAAAGATAAACCGCGGCCAAAACAATCCACGCGATTTTCAAGACCCCGAATGCAACCCCGTAAAAAAAGCTGAGGCCAGCGAGAACCGGAGGCATTTTGAAAACGGTGATCGCCACCAACACAGCGGTCGCGGCCCCGGCAATGGCGCACCAATGCGGCTTAACTTTGAACCCGGCAAGCAGCGTGAAAAGGACAATGATGGGAAGCGCCGCAATCACCGTCGAGAGCCACCAGTGACCGAGTGGATCGTAGATCTGATTCCACTGCATCGTAACCTCCGGGCAAAAAGTTCAATGCACGATTCACTTCACCAAGGCGATGCAAATCGAAGCCTCGCCACTTCAGGAAATGACTTTCATTCAGCTCGCGTCCCAGTTCCTCGGAACATTCACATAAGACCGGTCGAGATCGGCCACCGAGGGGCAACCAAGCAGGCGCAAGGTCCGATCAAGATCGGTGCGTAGAATTTCAATGGCGCGGTTGACCCCGGCTTCACCGGCAGCGGCCAAGCCGTAAGCGTATCCGCGGCCACACAGTACGGCCCGCGCTCCCATGCTGATCGCTTTAACGATATCGGTGCCCCGTCGAATGCCGCCATCCATCCACACTTCAATGCGCCCTTGCACCGCATTTACGACTTCCGGCAAGGCACGCAATGAAGCCGGCACTCCATCGAGTTGGCGGCCACCGTGATTGGAAACCGAAATTGCGGCGGCACCTTCATCTATCGACTGTCGTGCATCGTCCGCCGTTAAAACTCCTTTAATGACGATAGGACCTCTCCATGATTCCCGAATCCAGGTCAGATCGGCCCAGGTCACCGCAGACTCTGCCAAGGCGGCATTGATGTCGACCAGCGGCATCTGGCCTTTGCCGGGAACAATCACGTTCGGAAGTCCCGGCAAGCCGCCGTCTCGCAGGTAATCGAAGAGCCATCCCGGTCGTGAAAGAATTTGTCCGACAAACGGAATCTTGTCGAACAGGCCACCACTGATGAGTTCCTTCAGCCCGTTGCGATAGTCACGCTCGCGGATACCGGAGACTGGTGTGTCGATGGTGACGACCAGAGCGTTGAAGCCGGCAACCCGAGCGCGTTCAATGGCGGCTTCGGCCGCTCCACGTCCGCCCATTAAATACAGTTGATAAAAAACTGGCCCCTTCGAAGCTGCCCGCACGTCTTCGAGTTTGTGCCCCGAGATAGTCGAGAGGGTATATGCCGTGCCCGCGGCGCCCGCGGCACGTGCAGCGGCGACCTCGCCACCGGGGTGCATCAGGCGGCTGTACCCGACTGGTGCGAGCATGAAAGGAAGAGAAAGGTTAAAGCCCAGAACGCTGGTGCACAAGCTGCACTCGGAAAGGGCGACTGCGTGGCGCGGCCTGAAGGTGACGTCGTCGAATACTCTGCGATTCTCCCGCAGCGTGACTTCGCCTTCGGCGCCTCCGTCAAGATAATCGAAGACTGGCTTCGGAAGTCTTTCACGCGCGATCGGACGGAAGTCTTCAATGCTAACCACCCGGGGCGAGGCAACGGACCGTGCGGCGCTTGTCATTCTGGAAAGACCAACTTGTTCGGAATCCTGAGCAGCCCGTTATGGTACCACCGGGTCATGGCGTGACGAAGAAAATTTCGAAAAGCAGCGGAGTCGATGAGTAGTTGTGCTGGTCTTGGTCCCAGGGTGCGGCCTTCGCAGGCGAGCCGCAGGCTAGCGTTAACGGAGAACAGCTAATGCGCGGCCGTTGGTTTCACTTTTGATTCGTGTTGCTGGTACCAGATTTCGGCTTGTTGTTCGATGGCCGCGGATTGAGAGCGGGTCATGCCGTTGGCGAGGACCTTGGCTAGGTCCTTGCTGCCTTCCTGGCCTCCAGCGCGGGCGAGAACCGTCCAGAAGTAGGCTTTGTTCACGTCTTTCGGAACACCGTGGCCGCCCCAATACATCAATCCCAATTTGTATTGCGCGGGTACGCTCCCATGTTCGGCTGCCCTGGTAAACCAGGTTGCGGCCTCGGCTTCATCCTGCTTGACTTGCTGTTTATCGTCGCCCTGAGCGTAGAGCAGGCCTAGGGCATTTTCCGCGACCGGATCGCCCTGTTTTGCCAGCTGAAGAAGTTGGTCGACATTCCCGCTGTCGGATCGCACTGGCAGTGTCGTCGTTTGTGCAGTCGGAGGTTGCGACGAGGCGAGCACGGTGGATTCTGCATTACGACTGCGGGAATGCAGCATCTCCTGAATCCACGGCGCAAGAATGTAACCGAGAGCGAGTGCCACGGTTGCTGCGGCGAAAACCAGCAGGTAAAGGTGAGTGCGGGGAAAATGTATTCCACCGGGTTTATCCGGTTCGGCGACAGTTCGGTCTTGGCCGGCATTCCCTTGCCTGCCATTCTCGGCGCGTCCATTTTTTGAGGCGAGGCTCCGAGAACCTTCCTCCTTGGGAAGATGAGCGAAAAGAACGCTGCCGGGGCTGGGAGTGAACGGCTTTTGCGGCGTGGGCGAGGGAGGAACACCGCGAGTGGCGCGATCGATGGCCGCAGCAATCATTTCGGCGAAGCGCTGCAAAACCGCGCCATCCTTTTCGGCGAAAGCTCTGGGCTCGGCGCCAAAAACCTCGATCAATCCAATCACCGTTTCCCCGGATCGTATGGGAGAGGCGAGAACTGAGCGAATGCCGAGCGCCCGGCAAGTTTCGGGATCGACGCGGCGATCGTTATCGGTATCGTCGCAGCGCTGAGTCATTCCTGAACGCACACAGTCGCCGGAGAAGCCTGACCCAATACGCAAAGTTGCGCCAACCGGAGGGGCGCTGTCCCCAATGCTGGCGCGGCACGTCATTGTACCGAGGTTTTCTGCGCCTGGATTTTTTTCGGCCAGCGCGATGGCTGCGCCGCAGGCGCGAAACAAAGAGTTGGACCGGTAGACTAGAAGCGAGAGAATCGCTCTGATGTCCGTTCCAAGAGATTCAGCCTCTCGCTGAACGGCCGAGGCGGCGCTCAGGATATCGGTATAGTTTGCGCGAGGTGCGGAACTTTTCGACAGCAGCTGGGTTGATGACGAGGAGGCGGCATTTGCGGCTCCCGCCATCGCATTGAGAAAGAGCCATTGCTGCAGTCGTCGCAGATCGGCATTCTGCAGCGGCGGGAAACCGAGACCAACCCGCCCGGAAGAATTAGACCAAACCACTCGGGCGGTGGTGCGAATCTGCCCGGTGGCTTCAGCGAGATCGAGACAGAGATCGACCTGCTTGTTCTCTTCCATGGCCGTTGGGCACTGCACGGAGACCCCGATTTCGCTGATATCGAGGACTTCGTAAAGTTGCAGCATCTGGCTTTTCGAGGCTCCGCCAAAGGTCGCATAAGCGGGTGCATGCACTTTCTGGCGAACGCGGCGACGGCGGTTCAGGGCAGATGGACGAGGCGATTGCAGGGTCGCGGACATGGGGTTACCCAAGTTGTTGCCCCACATATTAACCTGAGTCGCCGAAAAAGTAATCATTTACTCGATGTAACGGAATAAATGAGTAGTACAACCCCGTGGAGTGGGGAACCATTCTAACTTTCAACAAGATTCCAATCAGCCTTTCTTAGGGGTGCCCCTATGTCGAATTCAGGTGGAAGTCTATTCAAATCACGAGGTCTGCGAAACGGCCTGATCGTGGCGGGGTCGTTATTGGGGGTTCTAGGTACTGCGTTCCCGGCGTGCGCAGCGTTAGGAGGAGACACGGTCTCAATTCTGGCCGACCAGTCGGCTATGCAGGGTACGCGTCGAACGACGCCTGCGAACTCTTATACCCTCCACGAGATTCAGGCCGCGAACGGAACTGTCGTACGCGAATACCAATCGAGCGATGGAAACGTGTTTGCGGTGACGTGGCACGGCCAATTTCGGCCGGATATGCAGCAAGTACTGGGCAGCTACTTCGACCAATATGTACAGGCAATGCAGGCGCGAGGCTCGAGCACTCGCCGGGGGCGCGCGCCGGTCACGATCCAGCAACCAGGGTTGACCGTGCAGCTTGGCGGACATATGCGGGCGCTCGTGGGCAGAGCATACGAGCCGGGAAAACTGCCCCAAGGGATGCGGACTGAGGATATCCAATGAAGACGTCAAAAATACTTCTGGTTAGCGCAGCTTGTGCGGCTTCGTGCTTCTCGATAGCTTGCGGCGGGGGCGGCAGCAAGAGCAGTACGGATCAGACCACGATTACAACAACAGGATCGAACGTTCTATCGATTCAGGTGAATCCCGGATCTGTCCAGGGGCTTACGTATGCAAATGGCGCATTCGCCAGCGCCACAGTTTGCGTCCCCGGAACCTCGACCTGTCAAACGATTGGTGGATTGCTGGTTGATACCGGCTCGTACGGTCTGAGGATCCTCTCTTCAGCAATTACGAAGGTGTCGTTGCCGCAGCAGAAGAATTCGAGTGGCGATCCCGTTTATGAGTGCGTGCAATTTATCGACTCGTACACTTGGGGACCGGTGGAGACGGCGGATGTACAGCTCAGCGGCGAGACGGCCAGTTCACTTCCGATCCAGGTGCTCAGTGACAGCTCGCCGATGGCACCGAGCGGCAGCGCATGCAGCCCGAATTCAGGATTACCCTCGGCCGATACACCGCAAAGCCTGGGCGCACAGGGAATTCTTGGTGTCGGTGAGTTTCCGCAAGACTGCGGTGGAGCGTGTGCACCGGGAGGGTCCGCCACTCCTCCGGACGCGTACTACTCATGTCCTTCCTCCGGCTGTACCGCGAGTTTCGAGAACTTGGCGTCGCAGGTACAGAACCCGGTCACGTTATTTCCGAAGGACAACAATGGCGTGATTGTTGAGTTACCGGCTGTTTCTAGCGTCGCAGAAACGGTCAACGGTTCGCTGGTTTTTGGGATTGGGACAGAGACCAATAATGAGTTAGGCAGCGCAACTGTCTATACTGCCGATCCGAACACGGGCAACTTCACCACCACGTTCCAGAGCACTACATACAGTGATGAGGCCTTTATCGATAGCGGTTCGAACGGCTATTTCTTTCCCGATCCCGCGAATCCCAGCATTCCGGTCTGTTCGGCCACAAGCGGCGCCGGCGGATTTTACTGCCCGCCGAGTACTTCAAATCTATCGGCTGCAGTAAAGGGAATCACCGCCGGCAGTGGAACTGTAAATTTCAGCGTTGGGAATGCGGAAACACTTTTCAACGACAATCCGAACGACGCCGCCTTTGCCGATTTGGGCGGAACGGCAAGCGTTGATTTTGACTGGGGGCTTCCCTTCTTTTACGGCCGCAACGTATATACGTCAATCGCTGGCGCAACCGCGCCCGGCGGCACGACGCCCTATTGGGCCTACTGATTGAATCTCAAGAACTTGGAAGTGCCGGCTCACTATCCAGCCAGACGCGAGAGCCGCGCGTTGTGCAGGCTCGAGATGCGGGAGATCGCGGCGACCATCATGCTGGAAAGCAATTGCATGGTGGCGACGTCGCGCTCGTCGAAAGCGCTTGGCGACGACGAGAGCACCTCGAATACGCCCAGAGTGCGGCGGTAAGAGCGCAGTGGCGAAACAAGAATCGAGCGTACTCCCAGCCGGCGGCAACTCGCGAGATCGACGCGAGGATTGCGTTCGGCGTCATGGCACAGCATGATTTCTCCAGTGCGGACCGCTTCGGCGGAGATTCCGGCATCGGTCTGCAGCCGGACACCGAGATCGGGAGCGGTGCGGCCCGTGCGGGCCCGGCAAACAATCTCGTCGCCTTTTCTTAACGCAATGGCGGCGCCGGTGGCGCCGGTCAGATGCTGCGCGCGCTCCGTGATGGCGCTGATGGCGGGCTCGAGATCGAGTTCTGAAGTGTGCAGGTCGACTTCCTCTCCGGCGTGTACGGCGCGAAATCCAGAGATGGGATGAGCGGCGTTAGCGACTCTGAGCTGGCTCCGCAGCGCGGTCGAGGGCACGCGCGTCTGATGATCAGGCAAATCCAAGACCTGAGGATCGGGAACCGTTCGCAGCAAATCCCGCACGAGACTGTCGAGTTCAGAATCGGTAATCAGATGAGCGGTCTGCTGCTGACGCAGGGACCCTCCCAATACGCGCGATAGGCTCAAGAGAGAACGACTGCCGCAAGCTATGCAATGGGGATGGCTATTGGTGCTGATCAACTCGCACTGCACGCAAAAAGTCGCGCCCTGAAGCGGCACAAAATTGATGTCTTTGAAGGTTTCGCCGTAAACGGTCTTGCCAAATTTACCCATCGATCCTCGCTATGTAGAAGAGGAGACTAGGGTAAATAGATAGGTTGAAGCTGGGCAGTGGCCCTGATGGTTCCGGATGTGGAAAACTTCGGCGAAATGCGCCGGTGTGCAAGAAGCTGCAATGTACAAAATCTTGTCAACTTCGACTTGCGACTAGCCAAAATATCTTGGCCCTTCCATCTTGATTTGCAACACTTCCCGGGATAGAATCATCGAAGTTTCGAAGCAGTAGAGTTCTAAATTCTTTGAGGTGAAATGATCATGCAGTGGACAGCTCCAGCGTTCGAAGAAGTTTGCCTGAATTGCGAAATCAACTCTTACGTCAGCGCGAAACTGTAACCGGTTAGCCCTCCCTGTCTCTTCTGATTTTTTCTCGGATGTGCGCCTGTGGGTGTGTGCCTGGCTGAATTCCCGTTCGTTGGGATTGCCTTAGGCGGATCGCCCTGCTGCCGAGAGACTCTTCGTGCTTCCCAGTGCGGGCCTCGGAACTTTCTCCTGTCGTCTTAATCTTGGTTCGTTCCCGGCGTTTCCTCAGTACGGTCCAATTATTCCCGCTATGGAGCGGGAGGCGGGTGGTAGCGCCTGTGTCACATCAGCCGTGTCAAGAACGTCCAAATATTTCAAGCCGGAGCCGGTATTGAACAAAACAACCGTGTCGTCCGGCGTGAAAAATTCGCTGGCCCGCAGCTTCTGATATGCGACCAGCGAGGCTGCGCCCTCCGGTGCAGCGAAGATGCCTTCGACTGTTGCCCAGTGGCGAGTGGCTTTGAGGATCTCGGCGTCGCTGGATGCTATCGCGAGGCCTCCGCTCTTTTTCAGAATGTCGAGGATCAGATAATCGCCGTACGGTTTGGGAACGCGCAATCCGGAGGCAAGCGTTGACGCGTGCGGCCACATTTCTACGGAAGACTTTCCTTCGTCCCATGCTTTAACAATCGGCGCGCATCCGGTGGATTGCACGCTGATCATATTCGGTCGCTCGGATCCGATGAAGCCCAGTTGCTCCATCTCATCGAAGGCCTTCCACATCCCAAGCAGTCCGACGCCGCCACCAGTGGGGTAAATGATGCCGTCTGGAAGCTTCCATCCCAACTGCTCGGCCACTTCGTAGCCCATGGTCTTCTTGCCTTCAACGCGGTAGGGCTCTTTGGTTGTGGAAACGTCGAACCAGCCGTCTCTCTTCCAGGAATCGTGTTCTTTCAGTTCGGCGACCTTGCGGGCGCAATCGGAGATCAATCCGTCGACGAGCGTCACGTGCGCGCCGTAGTAGTCGCACTCGATGCGGTTCGCCATTGGCACATCTTTGGGCATGAAGATGTGAGCTTCGATTCCGGCGGCGGCGGCGTAGGCTGCGAGCGCTCCGGCGGCATTGCCCGCGGATGGAATCGCGAGTTTCTTCAATCCGAAGTGGCGGGCCATCGTAACGGCGGCGGAAAGGCCTCGCGCTTTGAAGGAACTGGTGGGATTCAAGCCTTCATCTTTGATGAAGACGTTCGGATATTCGCGGCTGCGCAGCATGGGCGTGAAACCCTCGCCGAGAGTGACGGGCTGTGCTTCCGGGAGAACCGCGTCATATCGCCACATTGTGGGCGCCAGCGGCAGTAAGGATGCGGGCGAGAAAGTCTTCTTGATACTGTTCAGATCGTAACGGGCGTAAAGAATGCCTCCGTCTTTTGAGCAGATGGTTTGCGGACGGTCGGCAGGATAGTGTTCGCCGCAGCGCGTGCATTCGAGATGCGTGAGGCGTGGCACGGAGAAAGTTTAACAGGAGCGAATGGCAGGTAGGGATCGGTTAAAAGCACGGCCGGAAAAATCCGCCGTTAAGCTGGATAGAACGTCACCCAGGGTAGGCAGCTCGTCAGGTTACAGGCATCCTTCGATTACGGTGTGCTTCGCGTTCGCGAAGCACACCTTCACTCAAGATGACAAGACTACTTGGAACTGCGCTTGGCCGCACGTTTTGATGGCGGTTTCACGCCTTTCTCCGGGGTCTCTTTCTCGATCACATCCGAAAGGTGGTGCAGCGGTTTGTCTCCAGCGGACGAAAGTTGCGGACCGTTTTCTGGAACCGTGAGTCCCTGGGCCGTAAACATGGCCTCGCTGAATGTGGTCCCGGATTTCGCGGCGGCAACGGCAAACACTCCGTGGGGCACCCCGTTGTTGAAAGCGGTGGCGATGTAATCGCCGACCATCAATCCGTTCTGTGAATTCGGAAGCCACTTGAGTTGCATCGGACCGGCCAGCGTCCGGGGAGTGTTCCATGTCGATCCGCCATTGTGCGAAGAAATGTAGGCGACCGCAAGACGGCAGGTTGACGTAGTGCACTTGCTGACCGGGTACAAATAATAGGTCACGGCAACATGGGCGGTTGTGCCCGAGGTGGTGGGGTCGATGCCGATTCCAGGAATGAAGTGATCGACGGTGGAGGTAGTGGCGTCGATGGGAATGCGCGTCACCGCAGACCAGTGAATGCCGTCAGTCGAAGTACTGTAGACCAGATCATTGGTCGAGCAACTGGCACGAAAACGGCAATCCTCCCAAACCACCCAAACGGTTCCAGCACCGTCGATGGCTGCCGAAGGCAGTGGTCCGCTGCGAATTCCGCCGGCATCGGTATGAGTTTGAATGTTCGAAATCGTAACCGGAGCGGACCAACTCGCCCCTCCGTTCGTGGAAGTGAAGGCGGACATTCCAATGGTTTCTATCGGCACCACTACAGTTCCGTTTGGCTGCACGAGAGGTTGCCCACCGATTCCGGTAGCGCGGTTCGCGGTCGCCGTCGCTGGACCCCAGGTCAGGCCACCGTCGGTCGATGTGCTCATCAGAATTCCATCGCCCGTGTCCGGGTTATCCCACTCCACATAGCAATTTCCGTAGAAGGGGCTCGTAGATGTGCTGTCGCAAGCAATCCAGTTCTTATCGGAGCTATCCACCTTCGGTGTGACGCTGACAGGATTGTCCCAGGTGAACCCTCCATCCGTAGAGCGGCTCACCGTCACGGCCGTTATCGTACTCGTATTCGAAATTGGCAAGGTAGCGATCATCCACACGCCATGCTTCGCGTCATAAGCCACGGCGGGGTCGCTGGCCGCGTCGTAGGGTCCCCCTCCATTGCCGGTCGTGAGACCAGGCAGAAAACCGTGCGTCCATGTACTGCCGCCATCGGTGGACGTTGCCCAGCCGATCGCGGTGGCTCCCCCGGGTGCGATGCGTCCCGTCTGAAATGACGCAACCAGTGTCGTCCCGTTTGCCAGCATGTGTGGCTCGACCTCGGTCGCGTGCTGCCCTGGGCCGACGGTAAAGGGGTCGGAACTGATTTCGGTCAGCGTGACAGTTGGCGCCTCTTGCCCAGAAACCACAATCGCGCAGGCCAGCAACATCGTCGCGAAGACGCAGAAAAACCATTTAATGTGAGAACCAGAGAGAACGCGATTCATCGAGATTATCCTCACAGAGATACGATGGCTCAGATTTTGACTTGAACGGCAGGGCATTCGCGGGTCAACGACAGGCGGTAGTAGGATACCGCGCCGTTGAACCATATCGTGGTTCTCAACCTGTGTCAATGTGCAGGATCTTGCATTCTCTCGATGCAATCGGCGGAGTGGCTAATTTCGGTCTTGCCGCACGGGGACAAAGACCACGGCAACATCGTCCCTGTAGGTTAGTTGCCAGGCCGCAGTCTCTTTCAGAATGTTCGCCAAGGCAGAATTTTCAGGCAGGATAAGGCACTCCGCAGGGTACTGGTCGAGAAAGACCCTCCAATCCGGTTCAACATGAATGGCCTTCAAGTATGACCTTAAGAATGGTTCGCCGTAGAAGTCGTGCCGATCATCGATGACGACTTTTACTCCCGGATATAAACGGTAAATCAGGTAGCCGCCCCAGGCGTCCGGACTGAACGCCGGCCCCGTGAAATTCTGTGCCGCGATGTAATTCACCGCTCCGGCCGGAAAACGCTTGTCATCGAAGCGTGCAGAAATCAAAGGGCGGGAACCCAGGTTGCCGCCATGCATTGCAATCAGACAAATCAGAAGCACCGCTGTCGCCGGCAAGAGATGCCCTCGCAAGACTCCCTCAATCGCCTGCATTCGTTTGAAAAATCGAGCGGGAGTTCGGAGAACACGGAATACGCCAGGAAGCGGTTGCTGGTCTGAAAACCCCGCGATAGCATCCGACAACCTCGGGCCTATGATCAAGATCAGCAGCAGCGATGAGGTTGGAATGTTGCGAGAAGCGTAAAGCCCGGAATAAACGGCGAAGAGAATCACGAGGCCTTCACTCAGAGCAAGTTTTCGCCGCGCACGGCCTTGCGCCGCGAGTGCGATCAATGTCAACAGCATGACAACGGCAAAACACTTCTGCGCCACATAATGAAAGTTCGGAGACTGGAATTCATCAATGTGGTTCATCAAAAAAGGATTGGAAAGATAGCGATAAATATGAATATGAAGTTGGATCCCGTACGGATTGATTAAGGTAACGCCGAGGCTGCAGAGACCGATCAACGTCAGATTTCGAACCCCGCGACGCGCGCGGATTTTGGTCATCGCTTCATCGAAGCCATGTTTCGCTGGTCTCATGCATGCCCAAACACCTGCGAACCAGTAAATCCCAAGCAGAACGAGACCAATCAGGAATCCTCCATGCATGTTCACCCAAAGGACCATCGTCACCGGGAGCAGCCAAAGAAAATTATAGGGAGCCTTCTTGGACGGAGGATGCTCAGCAGAATGCAGGTGAAGAGCGCCGGCGTTTCCTTTCGAGGAATCCAGAATCCAGAACCAGAGCAAGGTAAACAGCCAGGTGACCACATGCGGACGGGCGAAGAAATGAATCATCGATGCCGATGCCGCCAGCAGGATCAGAACGAGCGCGAGCCCAAGATTAGTACGGCGACGCAGCAGCATACTGAAGGCCAGAGAGAAAGTGAGCGCGATGATGAAAGCAGTGAAGACAACAACGCCGTTGAGCCCAAAGGCGCCTTCCAACCGGCCGACGATAACGTCGTAGAGCCACTCCCAGGCAAACCAGGGATTCCCAGCCACGCTCGAGGAAAAAGGATCGACACGCGGAACCGAGTGACTAGACAAAATGATTTGGCCGGTGCGGATGTGCCACCCGATCCCAGCATCGCCAAGCAACCGCGGCGATAGACTGGTGAAGACGAGCAGGCAAAACAGCGAAACGAAAATTAAGTCGCTGACGGAAGGAAGCAGCCAGCGCATCGAAACTGACGGCTGTTTTGTAGTTGAAGTTGTGGAGTCCGTTGCCATCGCGCTGAATCTTATAGAGTGAAGCAATCAAGGGCAAGGGACACAGGTTGGAACATGACAAGCAAGGCTGCACAAAACGGCGCACATCACGTAGTGATCATTGGAGCAGGCTTTGGCGGACTAACCGCGGCTCAAACGCTGGCTGGAGCACCCGTACAGATTACTGTGATTGACCGCAGAAATCATCACACTTTCCAGCCGCTGCTTTATCAGGTTGCGACGGCGGGGTTATCGCCGGGAGAGATTGCCGCGCCGATACGCTCGATTCTGAGCCGTTATAAGAATATCGAAGTGCTCATGGCCGAAGTCACGGGATTCGACCTCGAGCGGCGGATTGTGCAAACACCCGATCAGGAAATCGCATACGATTCGCTGATTCTCGGGGCGGGCGCGAGCCACGCGTATTTTGGCCACGACGATTGGGAGGAGTTCGCCCCGGGCTTGAAGACGGTGGAAGACGCGCTGGAGATTCGCCGCCGCGTTCTGCTGGCGTTTGAACTGGCGGAGCGGCAGGCTGCAGCCGGAGAACCTTTCGTCCCCCTGAGTTTTGTGGTCGTCGGCGGAGGGCCAACTGGCGTCGAGCTTGCCGGAACGCTCGCCGAAATATGCCGTCATTCACTGGCTCCGGATTTTCGGGCCGTCGATCCCAGACACGCACGCATTTGCCTGGTCGAAGGCGGTCCGGTTGTTCTTCCCGCGTATCCTCCCGACCTATCGCGCAGCGCTCTCAAACAGTTGCAGAAATTAGGCGTTGAGGTTCATACCTCGGCCATGGTGACGCGGGTTGAACCCGGTGCGATTTACGTTGGCGAAACTCGAATCGAAGCTGCTGTGATTTTATGGGCAGCGGGCGTGCTGGCTTCGCCGCTGGGCAAGAAACTTTGTGCGTCGGCGGACCGCGCTGGGCGGGTACTGGTAAATCCCGACCTCAGCATTCCCAATCATCCGGAAGCTTTCGTGATCGGCGATCTCGCCGCGCTAAAGGATGATTCGGGCACATGGCTGCCCGGTGTGGCGCCGGTGGCAATCCAACAAGGTCGATATGTAGCCAAACTGATTCGGCACGAAGTCGAGCAGCAGAGAAAATCGGGTGCGGCCGAAAACATTCGTTCCATTTCGCCTTCCCGCAAGCCATTTCATTACTTCGATAAAGGCAGCCTTGCGACCATTGGCCGAGCGGCCGCCGTGGCGGAGTTTGGCAGGATTCATATCTCAGGCTTGATTGCATGGTTATCCTGGCTGTTCGTTCACATTTTCTTTCTGATTGGTTTTCAGAATCGTGTGCTGGTGCTTGTCCAATGGGCGTGGTCCTACTTTACCTACGAGCGCGGTGCGCGGCTGATTACCGGGAGTTCGGTTCTCCCGGGCTGGGAGCATCCACATCCGCATGCGCATGACGCCGGCAGCACAGGTAAAGCAAAAACCTCTAGCGCCGCCGACTGATTCGAGTGAGAATGATGAGTGTAACGGTCTGTTGAGGCGTTCGCTTCCTATGAGAAGCACACTTGCGCGAATCGCTCTGGCTCTCCTGGCTGCGGTCGTTTTACCCGCCATCTCTTCCGCTGAAATTCTTAAGATCACCGTCGACGATACAATTCAGCCCGTAAGCGAGGAGTACATTGCGCGCGCTATCGACGAAGCTGAACGGCGTCACGATCAAGCCATATTGATGGTGATGAATACGCCGGGAGGCCTGGTTGAATCTACCCGCGAAATTATCGAGAAGATCACGAATTCCTCCATTCCCATCATCATTTATGTGACCCCGACTGGAAGCCGCGCAGCGTCGGCAGGATTTTTTATTCTCGAATCCGCCGACATCGCGGCCATGGCGCCGGGCACGAATACAGGCGCGGCGCATCCGGTAATTCTGAGCGGCGGAAATATGGACGATGTCATGAAGCAGAAGATGGAGAATGATGCGGCCGCTTTGATGCGTTCGGTTGCCGCGCGCCGCGGGCGGAACGTTGAGGTTGCAGAAAGCACGGTTCGGCAATCGAAATCGTTCACTGAGCAGGAGGCGCTGACGCAACATCTGATCGACTACGTTGCCAAGAACGAGGACGACCTTTTCCGGCAGATCGAAGGCAAGAGTTTTAAGCGATTCAACGGCGAAGAAGTGACCTTGCATCTTGTGGGCGATGCCGTTGTTCCTTTTGGGATGACGGTGAAAGAACAGATTCTCAACCACTTGATGGATCCAAACGTTGCCTTCATTTTGCTGGCCATTGGCGCACTGGCGCTGTATGCGGAATTTAATCATCCGGGGGCGGTGGTTCCAGGAACGGTGGGAGTGGTTTTCATTCTGGTTGCTGCGTTTGCGCTCAACTTATTGCCTACGCGATTTGCCGCACTGGTGCTGATCATTGGCGCATTCGCGCTGTTCGCCGCCGAAGCCAAGTTTGCCAGCCATGGCGTGCTTACCGTTGGAGGGATTGCGCTTCTTACTTTGGGAGGGCTTCTGCTCGTCGATGCGCCCATCCCCCAGATGCGCGTCCACCTGGTAACGGCGCTGGCGGTGAGCATCCCGTTGGGCGCGATTACCGCTTTCTTGATGAGCATCGCGTTGAGGGCTCGCCGGAACAAACTCGTTTCGGGATCTCAGGGAATGATCGGTGAAGTGGGCGTTGCTAAAACCGCGCTGTCTCCCCACGGTAAAGTTTTCGTGCACGGAGAAATCTGGGACGCGGTTTCCGCATGCGAGGTCGATCCCGGCCAATCTGTAGTGGTACGCCGGGTCGATGGCTTAGTCCTGCAGGTTGAGCCGTTGACCGCAGCCAACCTTTCGCCCCTGTCCGCGATTCGGTGACTTCGCCGCCGCACCAATGCAAGCAACGGTTGAACTCCGAATTCCGCACCCTTGTGGGCGCATTGGTTTACAATCCGCCTCAGAAGCGGATGTGTGTCGTGAGCGTGGAGGTGTCAAAAAAATGGAACAACTGGGTATTGGGTTCACGACTATCGTCATCATCATCGTCGCCCTCTACGTGCTGAGTTCGATCAAGATTCTGGCGGAATATGAACGGGGCGTAATTTTCCGACTGGGACGGCTCTTGTCGAACGCTAAAGGTCCGGGCGTGATTCTGGTATTCGCCCCAATCGACCGCATGGTACGAGTTTCGCTTCGGCAGGAGGCGCTGGAAGTTCCCCCGCAAGACATCATAACGCGCGACAACGTAACGCTTAAGGTGAATGCGGTCATTTTTCTGCGCGTGATCGATCCGAGTAAAGCGGTGGTTGAAGTTTCCAATTATGTTTACCAGACTTCGCAGTTCGCGCAGACCACATTGCGGTCGGTGCTTGGCGAGCAGGAGCTTGACGAACTTCTTGCGCACCGCGAAAAGATCAACCTTCGCCTGCAGACCATACTTGACCAGCACACTTCCCCGTGGGGCGTAAAAGTCGTCAGCGTGGAAGTGAAGCAGGTGGATATGCCGGAGTCGATGCTCCGTGCCATGGCAAAGCAAGCGGAAGCGGAGCGCGAGAAGCGGTCAAAGATCATTCATGCCGAGGGCGAATTCTCGGCGGCGCAGCGGTTGGTCGATGCCGCGCATCTGCTGGCCACGGAACCGGTGAGCGTGCAGCTTCGCTATTTGCAGACCTTAACCGAAATTGGCGTCGAGAAAAATACGACTGTGATCTTTCCCGTGCCCGTCGACTTTTTCTCGGGATTGCAGAAGATGTTGGGTAAAGGCGGCGACGAAGCGGCGCCCACGGCAAAGCCAGCCTGAAGATGCACCGTCACAACCAAAATCGGAAGTTTGGAGTAGATGTTGAACCGATCGCCGAGCATGGCTGCAAATGAACTCTTCACAAGACACTGAAATTACACTAGGAACAACGAAGTTACTGGGCCTATTCTTCGGCCTGGTGGCGCTTTGTGCGGTTTTCTTTGCCCTGGGATATTCGCTGGGACGCAAGTCGGACCCGGGCCTTGCCCCGGCAGCCGCTGTTTCCTTGCGTAGCGGAACCGTCACTGGCAAACCCACAAGCGCGGCAGCGCAGCCCGCACAGCCGATGACCTTTTACAAGGCGGTTGAGCAGAAGGATGCCAATGCGCAGCTTACTCCAGCGACCTCGGTGGCCGGCAACTCCGGGGGCATAGAGTCGTCGAAGCCTGCAAACGATCCGCCGCCTGCCGGAACGCAGCCGGCTGCGGCGCAACCCTCCGATCCACCGGACCCGATGGCGCCTGTGTTCGCCGGCGCTTACTTCGTGCAGGTTGCCGCTGTGAGCAAGCAGGAAGATGCCCAGGCCCTGGTGGACGCGTTGAAGCAAAAACAATATCCCGCTTTTGTGGCCAGCAACTCATCCGTCGACAAGTTATTTCGCGTGCAACTGGGTCCATTCGGCGATATCAAGGAGGCGGAGGGGATGCGCAGCCGCTTGATCGACGACGGATATAATCCCATTCTTAAGAAGTAAGCTGGCGGCTTCGTTGCGGCGTGAAGAACCAGCCGGTATCCTCGCTTGAGTCTATGGACAACCTCCGCACCACGCTCGATAGCGCTCTCCACGCCATTGTCGATCCCACACGGCGGCGCATTCTGAAGGCGCTTCGGGACGAGAGCATGACGACCAAAACGAGGTCCAAGGGAGAATTTCCCGGCCTTTGCGCCGGCGAAATTGAAGAATCGGTGCGTCTTTCACAGCCGACCATATCGCATCACATGGCTATCTTGACGAAAGCAGGATTGGTTGAGGTAACGAAGCGGGGGCAGTGGCGGTGGTACCGTCGTAACGAAAAGGTTTTGCGTCGTCTGGTGAAGGGGTTGCGCGCCCAGTTGTGAAGAGAGAGTACAAAGTACGGCAGAAGAATTGTGACGCTTTAGTTGGCGGAGGCTGCCGCCGCTTGCGCTTTCTGGAGCAGGCGCCTCGCATGCGAAATCAGGTCCGCGACTTCAAAGGGCTTTACCAGATAAGGAACGTTATTTTCCTGCAGAAATCCGCGGCCGTCGGCCTGCTCCACTCCATTCGAGAATGTGAAAAGTACGTGGTGCTCCATCGTCGGACAGTTCTGTTGCAGCCACTGGTAGGCTTCTTTCGCGTGCCAGTCGGAAGGCATTTTTCCACTCATAATCACAGCATCGAAAGGTTCTGACAGCAATCGTGTCTTGACATCCTCGCTTTTGGTGGCGGTAACTACATTGGCCCCGGCACCCATGAGCACGTCGCGTTCGAACTCGAGCACGGCCTCTTCTTCTTCCACTAACAGGACACGTCCCTGGATGGCGCCTAAGCGCTGGGCCGGCGCGACCGGCGTGGGCTCCACGACTTCATCGACGGCCATTGCCCGAGGCAGCCGAACCTCAATGACCGCGCCACCTTCGGGGGCGTTATGCGCCGTGATGTCGCCCCCGTGTTCCTTCACGATACCGTAGCAAATGCTGAGGCCCAAGCCAGTTCCTTTCCCGACGTTTTTCGTGGTGTAGAAGGGATCGAAGATTCGTTTGGGATCTTTGATTCCCGGTCCATCGTCGGCAAATTGGGCGCAAACATCGCCTTTCTGGCAGTAAACCCGCACGGTGAGTTTGCCGGACCTTCCCGTTTCCAGGACGGCGTCTACTGCGTTGTTGATGATGTTAAGAAAAACCTGCTCAATCTGGTGCGTGTCGGCGACAACAAGAGCAGGTTCGAGGCCAAGGTCTTTTTCGACGGCAATGTTGTTGACCTTCAAATCGTAATCGCGCAGCGCGACGGTTTCTTCGAGAATTCTCCGGATATCGACTTCCACGCGTTCCGGCTTCCGCTGGCGGGCAAATGAAAGCAGGTTCTGCACCACGCGGTGTGTGCGCTGCGCCTGCTTGAACATCTTGCCGACGTAATCCTGCGCGCGTTCGTTCAATCCTTCGCTTTCGAGTAATTGCGCGTATCCCAGAATTGCGGTCAGCGGATTGTTCAACTCGTGGGCGACTCCCGCAATCAATTGTCCAACCGCCGACATTTTCTCGCTTTGCAACAGTTGTTCCTGCGTGCGGCGCAAATCCTCGTAAGCTTTGCAGGTTTCCTCGTAGAGGCGGACTTTTTCGATGGTCGTGGCCAACTGCCGGCTGATGGCCACCATTAGGTTTTCTTCGCCGGTCGAATATTGATATTCGGCGTAGGTGCGGAGACCCATGATGCCGATGGGATTGTCCTTGCCCCAGAACAGCACCCAGATCCAGGAGCCGTCGCTGTCCGAGCGAATGAAATCGGCGACCAGCCCGGTCAAATGCGGGCGATATTCAGCCGTGATGACTTCGGCGCGCGAGCGCATGACCAGATCCCCGAAGCCTTCCGCAAAATTAACTTCTGAGGGACGCGACTTGTCGCGGCTGCGCGGTCCCCAGGCGGCGCGGCGCCGGAACGTCGGAGCGTCTGAGTCGGAGAGATATACCGCTCCGCTTTCGGCTCCGAATAGCGAAACCACCTGCCGCAGAGTCAGATTAAGAATTTCATCGAGATCGAACGACTGCGTAGCGACAACGGCCATTGCGTTTAAGGCGTTTAATTCACGATTGCGCCGCCGCATCTCATCTTCGGTGCGGCGCTTCTCTGTTACATCCAGAACGAAACCTTGAAACCGTTCAATTCTTCCCGCGCCGTCGCGCGTCGCAAAACTGCTCTCCGCTGCCAGGAGTAAAGTGCCGTTCTTGCGCCGCAGGGTAACTTCGAAATCGCGGACATAATTCTGCTGTTCGATGGCTTTCTGGAAGGCAGCCCGCTGGGCAGCGTCCACTCGAATATCCTGCTCAAGGTTCAATGCGAGCAATTCCTCGCGGCCGTCATATCCCAGCATCCGAACGAAAGCATCATTGCAATCGAGCAGCCGGCCGCTGGGAGTGGCCACGTACACACCTTCTTGAACCTGTTCGAACAACAGACGATATTTTTCTTCGGCGGAGCGGCGATCGGTGATATCGCGGACGATGTGAATCGTGCCCTTAGGTTTGCTTCCCTGCTCGCTGTACGACGATGTAGAAACGGTCGAGAAGCCACCGAAACATGGGTCGGCGCCTTCGGTAATCTCTTCGGTTCCGCGTGAGCAATAGGGACATCCCGTCCACTCGCCGAGTTTATGCGGCAATACCGATTCGCAAGTACTGCCGATCACATCGGCCGAAGCCATCTCTAATTGTTCCAGCAAAACCTGATTCGCTTTGATGATGCGGAACTCGGAATCGTGCGCCAGGATGATGTCGTGAACTGAGTCGAAGGTGTTGCGCCACTGACGTTGGGAGCGCAACGCCTGCTCTTGCAGACGGAAATTCTCAATGGCGATACCCAACTGACGCCCGCAGGTGCCGAGAAATTCGATTTCCTCGTTTGTCAATCTGGTTGCCGCACTGCTACCGAGCATCAGAAGTCCGGCAGAAGTTTTCTTACCGAGCACCGGGACGGTGACCACGTAAAGAATCTTTTCGAATTTGAGCAAGTCCGCGTCTTCAGGCGCCGCGCCAGCGCGATGAGATACTACCGGCTTGCCCCGCTGTAGAGTCTGCGTGACGCTCTCACTCAATTCCACAATGCCGGAATCGCGTAAGAATTCCGGCGACATTCCAACGGCATGGGTAGCCACAAGGTGTCCACCTTCGATTAGTCGAAACCATGCGGCCTTGCTGTGGGTAACGCGTTGCAATTCCAGGAGAGTGTCCTGCATCATGCCGCCCTGTTGTTGAGCCAGCACCGCGCTATCGGTAATCGCCTGCAGTACTCTTAAGCGTTGGCCGCGCGTATGCGCTTCCGCAAAGACCATGACCAGCATGCTCAAACCCAGCAAGACTTCTGCGGAGACCGACAGTGCAGCCGGAATCTGGTTTGTCAGGGGCGTCCAATTCAAATGTTCGGTAAGAAGGCACAGCGCGAGCAGCCACGCCCACGGTTCAAAACGGCCCCGCCGCGCACGTAAGATGACAATCGAGGCCGCCAGCAGAATGATGCGGTAGGAGACTTCCAGCGCAAAGCGTAGCGGCAGTGAATCAACCCAGAGGAGCGCCCGCGCAACTGAAAAAGCGGCAACGCAAAAGGTAATTGCCGCGAGTGCCGGCAGCAGATTGCGATCACGAACGTAAAAGAGAATGGCGGCCGCGAACAGCCCGCTTGCCACGATGAAAGCTGTTTGCTCCACCGCGGCGGCATAGCGTGACGGGATCCACAAGGCTGCCCAATAGCCGCCCACGATCCGCGAGGTCAGCAGCATGGCCCAGCCGGCGGTCCAAATCAGAAGATAGCGCTCGCGCAGCGAAGACACTACAAGTAACGTCGCGCCGAAAAGAATCAGCAATGCCCAGTCGCCAATCCTGAGGTTAGCGAGTATCGGCTGTGCACTATTCCAAATGGACCCGAGCGAAGCGTTCATCTCAATTTGGGCGGGACGTCCAAGACGTAATCGTGCCCTGCTTCTGAATATCACGCTTTAGCCCTTTGTTTGTGCCTTTTCCGGACCATTCTGGTTACTTTCGGCACCTACCGTAAAGGCTAAAATCGCCGAGAGTATACTTGCACAGCCATGCCTGACCGGATTCTGGTAGTCGACGACGAAGAGGCCATCCGCGAAATTGTCTGCGCCATCCTGGCGGCTGCCGGTTATGCATGGAAACAAGCGAGTTCGGGCATGGAAGCGCTGGCGCTGCTGAATTCCGGCGAAACCTTTGAGCTGATGCTTTCCGATCTTATGATGGCTGACCTCGACGGCATTGGCCTGCTTGAGCGCACGAAAGAACGCTTTCCGGATATGCCGGTTGTGATGGTTACGGCAGTACATGACATTTCGGTCGCTCTCGCCGCGATCCGCAATGGCGCCTACGACTATTTGCTGAAACCCTTCGAGCGCGAGCAATTGCTGAATGCCGTCGGCCGGGCGCTCGAAAATCGGCGCTTGAAAGTCGAGAACCGAACGTATCAAACCAATCTGGAAGCCTTGGTTAGAGCCCGCACAGACGAACTCCGCGCAGCTATGGCGGACCTCGAACGCTCTTACGACATCACGCTGCAGGCTTTGGGAGACGCGCTCGATTTGAAAGATGCCGAAACTGAAGGGCACAGCCGCCGCGTCACGGCGTTCACCATCGCGATCGCCCGCGCTATGGGCGTGCCACGGGAACAGATTCTGGTCATCGCCCGCGGGGCGTTTCTGCACGACATCGGCAAAATGGCGATTCCGGACAACATTTTGCGCAAGCCGGGTAAGCTTAACGATGATGAACGTACGATCATGCGCGAGCACTGCTATCACGGCTACCAGATGCTGAGAAAGATTCCGTTTCTCGTGGAAGCCTGCGACATTGTGTACTCACACCAGGAACATTACGACGGCAGCGGCTATCCGCGCGGCCTGAAAGGCTCTGAGATTCCTCTGGGGGCGCGAATCTTCTCGGTGGCCGACACACTCGACGCCATCATCTCGGATCGGCCTTATCGTCCCGCCCGAACTCTTGGGGAAGCGCGCAAGGAAATACAGGCATGGACTGGACGCCAGTTTGATCCCGAAGTAGTGGAAGTATTTCAGAGGATGCCCGACGATATTTTTGAAGATCTGCGGCGTGAGATTAATGCGCAATCCTACCCGTTCAGTTACTCCGCCAGCGCAAAGGGCTCATAGACTTAGCCAGTTCTAATTCAGCCTTTTGTTCCTTTCGTATCGGCGTCTTCGCAAGTAGGCTGCCTCTCGGCGTTCTGACTGGTTAGGGTCCGTCTCGCACCTTACAATTTGAAGGCGGCGACTTCGGGACGGATCGGAGGCATTCATGAAATCCGCAATTTGTTTTTTCGCGATATTTATCCTGGCAAGCGCTTGTGTAGCGCAGGAGCATCCTTCGGTAACCGCGCTTCCCAATACAGTTTATGTGGGCGCTGACGGCAAGTACGAGACCGCGCCCGACACAGCTGTGCTGCAGTTCAACGTTTCAGTACAAAAGGAAAGCGCACAAGCGGCGTACCAGCACGCCTCGAAAGACGTTGAGCAGGTTCGCGATGTGCTTCGAACGAACGGCATCGAACCGAAAGCGGCCACGATCGGATTCTTTTCCGTCCAGCCAGCTTATGAATGGAAGAATGGCCGACAAAAACCGATCGGCTATCGGGTGACGACCGACGTTACGTTGAAGCTGAAAGAATTCTCGAAAATTGGCCCGATCATCGGCCAACTCGCCGATACTAACGTGAGCGAGAGCCAGAGTCTGAACTACACGCTGGAAAATATGGATGAGGCGAAGAATAAAGCCGTGGAGGATGCTTACCGCCGCGCACGCAACTCAGCCGACGCGCTCGCCAGAGCCAGCGGACGCACGGTCGGCGAACTTTCTTATGCGTCGGTTGACACTTTCGACAACCAGCGCATCTTCCCGCACATGGCACGCGCCATGGCAGCTGCACCGAGCGCGGTTCCCGCGCCCACGGAGGAATTCACGCCGCAGAACGTGACGCTGACGGCGCATGTGAACGCGGTCTTCAATCTGAAATAAGAGAGCGGCTATGGCGTTGCCCTGGCCATGGAGACCCGATTCGCATCCACTGTGATCGAGCGCTGGACCTCCATCTGAATCGAGGTCCCAACTTCCAAACGAACATCTGCGCCGCGCTTTAGAAGAGCCCATGCAACGCCTGCAACAGCCCCTGCTCCCGCTCCAGCGCGAGCGCCGTTCAGCCCGCCGGTGGCCAAGCCACCAGCTGTCGCACCTGCCACTGTGCCAATCGCTCCGGTTTTTGCGGCGTCTTCAACTTTCTTGCCGGTTTCGCTATCCTGCTGAATCGTCCCTTCCTGATCTTTCACCGCTTTATTTTCTGCGCCAGGAGTGTTCTCCACCGATGCCGGCAGCATGATGGTATAACCGCTGGGAAAAATCATGGAAGTGAAATGCATGAGGATTTCCGCACGGCCATGTCCGTGTCCGGCACGCTCCACATGGGAAATCTTGCCCTGAATATAGGTTCCGCGAGGCACAATCACGCGCTCATTCAGCACAAACGGGAAAGTCGTTTCCGCATAAACAGCATCGCCTTCGCGCGCATTCTTGGTCGAGATCGCCTGCGTCAGCGATATGGGAATTTGGCTTCCTGCGGGGATCGTCAGGGAATTGGAGTCATGGGCGATTGCCGCATCCATCGCCGCGGCGGGTTGCGATGAAATTACCGGGTCATCCTTTTTCGGCGCCTCGGCTGTCTGGGCCGAAGCGAACGTCGAAATCAGGAGAGCTATCAGAAACTGGCGCATCAAACACCTCCAACGCGAAGCGCGCTTGGCACCCTTCAGCAGAGATTATCACGCTTTTGGCCGCTGTGATGCGCCCATGGCCGGTAGGGTTATCTCTCCGGTACGAAGATTTCCGATGCTTCATGGGTCGACTTAGCCCTCGCGAACGCGGCAGGCGGCAATGGTTCACTGGTAAATCAAATACTTCTTCCTCACGGCATCAAACTTTCCCAGTTCGTCCTGCCAGTCATCAGCGATCCGGCGCGGATCTTCACCGGCAACCAGAGCGTCGTAGGTCGCCTGATTCACCAGCAATTCCATCATGCGTTCCATTTTGTAATCTGCCGGGTATAGCTTCCTCAACGCCGCAGCCAGTTCGACTCCCAACTCAGGCCCGTCAAGGCCGTTGCGATCGATGAGAACTACGTTGACGCCTTCACATTCCTGCCCCGCATAGATCGCCGAAGAAGGGGTGAACGTGACCGGCACGAACCTTACTCCGGCAATTCCACGCGCATTCAAGTATGCCGCCAGTTCCCTGTTCTTGATCCACGGCGCACCGACCACCTCGAAGGGAGTATCGGTGCCGCGCCCGACGGAAACGTTCGTGCCTTCAATCAGCGCGACCCCGGGGTAGAGAGCGGCCTCCGTGACGCTTCGCAAGTTCGGCGAGGGATTGATCCAGAAAAGACCGGTGGAATCGAACCAGTCGCCGCGCTCCCAGCCTTCCATGGGCACAACTACAAGTTTGGCATTGATGTTCCGCTCCGCGTTAAACATCTTTGCCAGCTCGCCGATGGTCATCCCGTGGCGAACCGGGACCGTCCAGTAATTCGTGAAATTCTCGCGTCCGGGATCGGATACTGGCCCCTGGAAGAATGAACCTGTGACCGGATCGGGTCGGTCGAGCACTACAACTTCAGTTCCCGCTTTTGCGGCAGCTTCCAGGAAATATCCAAGCGTAGTCTCGTACGTATAAAATCTCACGCCTGCGTCCTGAATGTCGAAGACGACTGTATCCAATTGCTTCAACACTTCAACGGAGGGATGACGCGCCGCGTCAGTGCCGCCGTATACGCTGTACACCGTAATTCCGGTGGCAGCGTCTTTCGTGTCGCTTACATGAGTGGTATCGAGTGCTCCAGCAACACCGTGCTCAGGACTGAAAATTGCATCGAGCGAAACTCCAGGTGCTTGCGCGAGAACATCGAGGGTCCGGCGTCCGTTCGCATCGACTCCCGTCTGGTTCGTTAGCAAACCCACGCGGGCTTTCCGCCCGGCAATCTGGAGCACATCGAATCCGTGCTTCTCGAGTACATCGATTCCGCTCTTTACGTCACCGTTGCGCGAATTCATCCGCCGTTCGGCGCTCTGCGCCTCGTTGTAGCCCGTGATGCTCTTCCAGCGCAGGTCGCTTTTTTCGGCGGGCGTCAGCGGCAGGGCCGCAGCCAGCGCTGTCGCGACCTCAGAGCGTAATGCAATCGCGCTTCCCTGCCCGCGCGGGTGAACAGCATTGGTGAGCAAAATAATGAAGGAGTGAGTAGTCGGATCGATCCACATCGAGGTTCCGGTGAAACCGGTGTGACCGTATCCGCCGACGGGGAGGTAGTCGCCGCGATTCGATGAATACCGGGAGTCAATGTCCCACCCAAACCCGCGCAGCACCGGCGCAGACGGAGGTTGTTCGGGCGAAGTCATCTTTTCGACAGAGAGCGGTGAAAGAATTTCACTACCTCCGTTCAACAAGGCTTGGGCGAACTTCGCCAGGTCGTCACCGGTTGAAAACACTCCCGCATGCCCTGCGACCCCGCCCATTTTTCGCGCCGTCGGATCGTGCACCACCCCTCGCAGCATGTGCTCGTTTTCGTCATATTGCGTGGGGGCGATCTTCGACCTCCATGCGACTGGAGGGAGAAATCGCGTGTGTATCATTTTCAGCGGCACAAAAATATGACGCCCCGCGTAGTCATCGAGTGTCTCACCGGAAACCTGCTCGACGAGGGCGCCAAGCACAATGAAATTGATGTCGCTGTAGGTAAACTTCGATCCTGGAGGGTCGACCGGCGTCTCGGCGAAAGCCAAGCGATAGCCGGTGTCCTTACCCTCCCAGATTGCGGTTTTGTCCAAGTCCGAGGCCAGCCCGGAGAAATGAATAAGCAATTGCCGGACGGTAATGTCCTGTTTCCCATTCTGCGCGAAATCGGGCAAGTATTTCGCAACCGGATCATTCAGGCGAATCTTGCCTTGCTCCACAAGTTGCATCACCGCTGTTGTCGTCACGATCACCTTCGTCAGCGACGCGACGTCGAAAATCGTATCGAGGGTCATGTTTTCACGGCGCGGTTCAAACGCCCGCGAACCGTAAGCCTTGCGGTAAATCGAATGGCCATCGTGACCAACGACGAGAACCGCTCCCGGAATCTTCTTCTCGCTGATGGCTTGCTCGATCACAGCATCGACCACGGCCAGACGCACATGCTGAATAGGCTTTGGCTTTTCCGGCTCGGCAGTCTGAGCGGTACCAAGTGAAACGATGTTGCCGAGTGCGATAACGGCAACGAATGCGGCGCCGAGTTGCGCTAGCCGCGAATGCGCGAAAACACGAAAGCTCTTAGACGAATTGGATTGTGGCGGAACGATGCTTTGACTCTACACAAGCGAGCGGAAGGACTCAAGAAACTCCCGTAACGGGGATTTTTCAAACGTCGCATGAAGATCATAGCGACGCTAGACCGCAGTCTTCCTGAACAGCGGGTCTAATCGCTCATAAAGGCGTTTCGCAGCTTCGTAAAGCCGTCTGAGTCCCTTCGTCGCCAAACCCAAGTCGAGCGACTCCAGGTCCAGAGTCAGGTCTTTAGCGATCTGCATGGCGAACTTGAGGAAGACGTTGGCTGGGAGGGTTTGGTAGCCTTCGCGAGCCTTCCGGTATACTTAGGGCGTATGTCGGTGCTGAAGAACATAGCGGCAATCGCCAAGGGCATGAGCATCACCTTTATGGAGATGTTTCAGCCCACGACTGTGGAAAATTATCCGGACGGCAAGGGCCCGCTGCGCGGAGCGCGGATCGAGGCCCGATTCAGGGGCGCACACGTTTTGCAGCGCGATGAGAATGGCCTGGAGAAGTGCGTTGCCTGCTTCCTGTGCGCGGCCAACTGTCCGTCGAATTGCATCTATATTGAGGCTGCCGAGAATACAGCGGAAAACCGGGTCAGCGGCGCCGAGCGTTACGCCAGGGTTTATAACATTGACTACAATCGATGTATATTCTGCGGGTATTGTGTCGAGGCCTGTCCGACAGACGCGATTACGCATGGCCACGGCTTTGAACTGGCTACGTTTAATGCCAGCAATCTGGTTTACCGCAAAGAGCAGATGCTGGCTCCCCGGCCAGCACATATGGGAGCCAACATCGCATTCAATCAGGCCGACGTAGCTGGGGGAGCACCTGCCGAGATGGTCCCCGGCAGTTAGAATTAGACAACCAGCTCTCGACCACGCGCCGGTCTCGCGGCTGGCGTTTTGCCCATGATCACCGGCAATTTTTTGGAAATCCCGCCCTAGCCCAAGATGGGTAAGCGGGGCCCGTGCCGAATCGAAGGCCGCCTGAAGTCATCAAAAGACCAGATCAAGAGACATGAAGAGAGCGCAACCACATCCTCTGGAAAAGATTCTCCAAGATCGTATCGCCATCATCGACGGAGCGATGGGGACGACAATTCGCACCTATGGGATGAAGGAAGCGGATATCCGCGGGGAGCGGTTCAAGGACGCGACGAAAAGCCTTCTGAACAACGGTGACCTGTTCTCGTTGACTCAGCCAGAAATGATTGGCGACATCCATCGCCGGTTTTTGGAGGCTGGCGCGGACATTATCGAGACGAACACCTTCGGCGCCACCAGCATCGCGCAAAGCGAATTTTTTGTGGAAGATCCGAGAGAGCACGGTGGCCGCAAGAACCCCGAGTTCTACCATAAAGTCATTGACGATCCGTTTCTGAAAGCCCTGGCCTGGGACATCAATGAGCAGTCGGCGCGGCAGTGCCGGGAGTTGGCCGACCGGGTCGGAAGCGCAACCTTGCGTCCGCGCTTCGTGGCCGGAGCCATCGGCCCGCTCACTGTTTCTCTCTCCAACTCGCCCGATGCCGACGACCCCGGCTTTCGCGTGGTCACTTTCGATCAAGTGAAGGCGGCTTATGCGCAGCAGGTGCGCGCCCTCATCGCCGGCGGCGCAGATTTGCTGCTGGTGGAGACAATCTTCGATTCGCTCAACGCGAAAGCCGCACTCGTTGCCATCCGTGAAGTCTTTAATGAGCAAGGCATGAATGAACGAGGCAAAGAACTGCCAGTCATGATCTCGGCGGCGGTTGGCCGCGGCGGCGAGACGATGATCTCCGCGCAAACCACGGAGGCGTTCTGGAACGCGGTGCGCCACGTGAAACCTTTGTCGGTGGGTTTGAATTGCTCCCTGGGTCCCGATCTCATGTATCCGTTTCTCGAGGAACTCTCGGAAAAGGTGGACGTGGCGATATCCTGCTACCCAAATGCCGGCCTGCCGAATCCTCTATCGGAAACCGGCTTCGATCTGGGCCCGCAAGACATGGCTCGTTATCTGGGGGACTTCGCGCGGGGCGGACTGATCAACATCGCCGGCGGCTGCTGCGGAAATACTCCTGAGCACATCGCTGCGATCGCGAAAGCGCTCGAGGGCCGGCCTCCGCGAAAGTGGGGCACGGCACACTCTGAAGAGTCCTACGCCAGCCAGATCGAGAGCCGCGCGTGAGCGAGCCCGAAGGCGCGATCACAGAGCTTATCGCCGAACCTATAAAGATGAAGCCCCTTCGTCTCTCGGGATCGCAACCGTTTACCCAGCAAGCCGGCGTCTACATCATGATCGGCGAGCGGACCAACGTGGCGGGGTCGCCGAAGTTCGCGCAGTTCATCAAGCAGGGAAAATACGAAGAAGCGGTAAGCGTCGCCCGGCAACAAGTTGAGAATGGCGCGAACGTGCTCGACGTCTGCATGGACGAGGGCATGATCGACGGCGTCACCGCGATGACTCGCTTCCTGCAGTTGCTCGGGAGCGAACCCGAAGTCGCCAAGGTGCCGTTTATGGTGGACTCCTCGAAATGGGAGGTCATCGAGGCAGGGCTGAAGTGTTTGCAGGGCAAGGGCATCGTCAATTCGATTTCTTTGAAAGAAGGTGAAGAAAAGTTTCGCCAGCATGCCGCAATTATTTTGAAATATGGTGCGGCCGTGGTCGTAATGGCCTTCGACGAACAGGGACAGGCCGCGAACTACGAAGACAAGATCCGTGTCTGCGAACGAGCGTATCGAATCCTCGTAGATCAGGTCGGCTTTCCCGCCGAAGATATTATCTTCGATCCCAATATCCTCACCGTTGCCACCGGCATGGAGGAGCACAACAATTACGCGGTCGACTACATCAATGCGACGCGATGGATCAAGGCCAACCTTCCGCACGCAAAGGTGAGCGGCGGCGTCTCCAACATCTCTTTTAGTTTTCGCGGCAATAACAAAGTTCGCGAAGCGATCCACTCCGCGTTTCTCTATCACGCCATCGCGGCCGGCATGGACATGGGCATTGTGAATGCCGGCATGCTCGAAGTTTATGAGGAAATAGAACCAGAACTAAAAGTGCTTGTCGAAGACGTGCTGCTGAACCGCCGCCCCGACGCCACCGAGCGGCTAGTAGATTACGGGGAAACCCTCAAGGGTGCGGGCAAGGCTGCAACAGAAAAGAAAACAGAAGAATGGCGCAACGGCCCGGTCGAGGAGCGTCTTTCCCACGCGCTGGTCAAGGGCATCGACACCTATATCGAGGCCGATGCCGAGGAAGCTCGCGTCAAACTCGGCCGTCCCCTGCTAGTCATCGAAGGGCCGTTGATGGATGGCATGGCTGTGGTGGGAGATCTGTTTGGAGCGGGCAAGATGTTTTTGCCTCAGGTGGTTAAATCTGCACGAGTGATGAAGAAGGCTGTCGCGCACCTGACGCCTTTCATGGAAGCCGAGAAAGAAGCCAGGGCTGCGGCGGGAGAAGCGGTTAAGGCGCACGGAAAAATAGTGCTGGCGACGGTCAAAGGCGACGTTCACGATATCGGCAAGAATATCGTTGGCGTCGTCCTCGCCTGCAATAACTACGAAGTGATCGACATGGGAGTGATGGTCCCGTGCGAAAAAATTCTCGAACGCGCTAAAGAGGTAAAGGCGGACTTGATCGGACTTAGCGGCCTGATCACTCCGTCACTCGACGAAATGGTGCATGTGGCCCGCCAGATGGAGCGGCAGGGCTTCAAATTGCCGCTGCTCATTGGCGGAGCGACCACAAGCCGGGCGCACACGGCCGTCAAAATTGCGCCGCATTACAGCGAACCGGTGGTCCACATCGTCGATGCCAGCCGCGCCGTGCCGGTCACGACGAGCCTTCTGAGCGAAGAGGGCAAGCCGGCGTTCGTGGAGAAGCATCGCGCCGATTACGAGGCGCTCCGCAAGGCACACTCCGCGCCGAAGTTGAGTGTTGTGTCACTCGAGGAAGCCCGAAAAAGACGAACCCCCATTCAATGGCGATCAGAAGACCTGCCCACGCCTTCATTCACCGGCGTGCGAGTGCTCGATAATTTTCCGTTGGCTACCCTGCGCGAGTTCATCGACTGGACGCCGTTCTTCCATACCTGGGAGTTGAAAGGCGTCTATCCGCGCATTCTTGAGGACGAGAGGCAAGGCGCGCAGGCGCGCCAGCTCTTCACCGAAGCCAACGCTCTTCTGGATGTCATCATCGAGAAGAAATTGCTCACTGCGCGCGGCGTGTATGGCCTGTTTCCTGCCAACGCCGTGGAAGACGACGTTGAACTATACGCGGACGAAAAACGCAAAAAAGTAATCGAACGTTTCCACTTCCTCCGCCAGCAATCCAATAAGGAAGGCAGCGAGCCGTGCCGGTCGCTGGCAGATTTCATCGCGCCCAGGGAAACGTGGCTGCCCGATCATATCGGCGGATTCGCGGTGACCAGCGGGCTCGGATTAAAGGAGTTGTGCGACTCGTACAAAGCCAAGCACGACGACTACAACGCCATCATGGCCGAGGCTCTCGCCGACCGCCTGGCCGAGGCTTTTGCCGAGTGCCTGCACAAATGCGTCCGCAATGAATGGGGCTATGGTGGTGAGGAAAGCTTGAGCAGGGAAGATCTTATTCGAGAAAAATATCGCGGCATCCGCCCTGCCCCCGGTTATCCCGCATCACCCGATCACACCGAAAAAGGCATGCTATGGCATTTGCTCGATGTTCAAGCCAGGACAGGAATCGAGATCACGGAGTCGTTCGCCATGTGGCCGGGATCAAGCGTGAGCGGCCTTTATTTTGCTCATCCGGAATCGCGCTATTTTAGCTTGGGCAAAATCGACCGCGATCAGGTTGCCGACTACGCCGAGCGCAAAGGAATGTGCGTGTCCGAAGTCGAGCGCTGGCTCGGGCAAAATCTAAATTACGATCCTGCGGGGTAGCGGCCCGCATGACTGGCGTCCGGCGGCTTCTCGGGGAACCCGACTTTTTCTTTCCAACCTGCGCCCGCATCTTCAGCATCTTTCCGGCATGATTCGCAAGCTACAATCCGGCGAATATCGTTTGTATTCCCGCAAAAAGGACGGAAAGACTGGCAAGCGCAAGAACCTGGGAACGTTTTCATCGCTGGCCGCCGCGAAGAAGCATGAGCGGGCGGTGCAGTATTTCAAGCGAGCGGGGTGAGCCGAACTTTCCGGCTAGAGGGCGCGTCTTAGGAGGCTCTCGATGACTGCGGTTTCTAAAACGATGTTACAAGGCGAAACGTGTACTGTCGCGACGGGCCGAGTGCGTTGCCGGAAAACAACCCTCCGAAGTCGATGACTTCAAGCGTGTTGCTCAAGTTCGCGACATCGGCCTGCAACCGCAACGAACGTTTCTCGTGCTGGTAGAGGTCGGCTCCCACCGAAACATTTTGCGTGAAGTACGGGCTGATGCGGTCGCGATTGAAATTGAGGTTATTCACCACCACCTGGCCGTATTCCGTGGCATATTGCTGAGGAGTCAAGTCTGGTTGAAACGGCAGTCCGGTGTTGTAGTCGGCTCCCAAGGCGATCCAGAGGCGCGGAACCACCTGAAAGCGGACACGGGCGCGTACGGTGTTCCGTTGGTCCTGCGAATCGGGAAAATGCCCGGTAGTCGGGTTGATCGCATCATCTCCCAGGAACAATCCGCCGGTCACCGGAAACCAGGCATTTCCGACGATGTAGGAATAGCTGGCGAAACCTGAGAAATGCCCCCATTGCAGAAGTTGCAGCTTGGCCTCTGCCCCGTAGAGTATGGCGTGGTCAAATGCGATGGGAAAACTGATTCCAGTACTCAGAATTTGGGAGTCATCGGCGTAATTGTTCACGTCGCGGCGGAACGCATTCGCATCGAACCGCAGCTTCCCAAAAAATGCTTTCGTGGCTCCCCATTCGTAATAGTTGCCGTGTGAAGGCTGGACCGGCAGCAGCACGGCGGGAACGCTGTCGTCGATGGCCTCGGCTGCCGGAGAACTGGCTAGAAGGATGTTTTCGAAGGATGGCGTCTGGAAGATGCGGTCATAAGAGAAGTGAATATTTACGCCAACGGAGGGAAAGTAGCGCGAAATCGCGAGACGCGGGCTCACCGCATTCTGGTTCACCACTAATTGGTAGTGGTCCCACCGCAGCCCCGCGTCGATCGACCAGTTCCCGAGCCGCATCGCGTCCTCAATATAGGCCGCTTGTTCGAGATCCGGGCGGTGAGCCTGGAAGGCAAAGGTTATCGCGCCGGAGTCCAATATCCCCAGATTAATAGGACATCGAGGATCATTAGGATTTGAGCAGTCGGGGATCGCATAGCTGGTGTTTTCGTGCAGAAAGATGTTGTCGGCTTCGACGCCCGCTTTAAATTCCTGCCTGCCATGATGAATGGAGACGCTGCCGTTGAAATAGATTTCCCTGAAGTCGTTGTGATTGGTGGCATTGAGTGGCCAGGAATTCTGATTGGAATAAAAGTCGGTGGAGTTATCGCGGGACATTCCGCGCAACACGCCGATCGCATCGGAGGAAAAAATGTGCTGGTAAGAAATGCTTCCCATGGTTTCAAAGTTGTCTCCGGTCTGCAGCTGCCCGCCGGGCACAAAAACGCAATCGCCTGGCTCCTGATCGGCGGGAACGGGCGGGCAACCGGTGGTGTTGTCCGCATTTGGCAGATATGCTCCGTTTTGCTGTACCAGTTCGTTGGGAATTTGGTAGCGCGCAAGTTCGTGGCGGACGATCATCGTGAGACGGTCTTTCGGCGTCAGGTCCCGCTCAAAGCTCAATGAAAAATTCGCAATGGTGCCATTGTTGGTGTAATTCTGAGGGACAACCGGGTTGAGATAGTGGCCGGTCATGTTCCCGGAGGCGCTCAGGCCAAATGTATTCTTGCCCCAGGTGTATTGATCCTGGGTATTAATCCCAGCCGTATCGTAAGTGCCGCCGAACATGGTGAGTTGGCCGTGAAATCCCGGATCCTGGTTCTTGAGAGTATTAACCTCAACCACCCCACCCATCTTCCTGCCAAACTCCGCCGGCACGCCGGCGGTATAAATCTTGATCGATTCAATGTCATCGGCTTCGGCAGGCTCTGGGCCAAAGCTGGGCGAACGGTTGTCGGTGAGCGGTATGCCGTCGACCACAAATTGCGTCTGATATTCCGATCCGCGCGGATGGAGAACGGCATTGCCTTCGTAGAGCCATCCGGGTTCAGAGTTCACCAGGTCCTGCATTGAGCGACCGGGCAGCGCGGTCGGCCGGTTCTGAATCGTCTGCTCGCCCATCTCATTGACCGAACCCGCGCGGTAGGGATCGACCAACGTCGCCGACGCGGTAACCTTCAGCGACTCGGAAACGATAGCCACTTTCAGCCGAATCATACGGTCCACGGGAAGAGCGGAACGTATTTCCACCGGCTCAGAAACCCGAGCAAAGGCGGGCGCCTCGATCTGGACCTGGTAGATTCCGTACGGCAGGCGTTTGGCCTCCAGGCGGCCTCGATCGTCGGTCGTGAACGTATAGTGATACTGGTTGGCCTCGCTGATGAGTTGAACTGTGCTCTTCACGCCCAATCCAGAGGGATCGGTGACCGTCAAACGCAATTCTCCCGTAAAGCTTTGCCCCAGCATGGGAAGAGTCGACAGAAATACAACCATGATCAACGCCTTCTTCATCTTTTAATTGTCACCCAGCTGATTTGGCTTCCGAACATGCAAAGATACTTCCCTTCCCGATCGCTGCCTTCGGTCGGCGTGGCGCTGCTCTTCGGTTCTAGTTTCAGTCTGCGGTGAAGCAGGCATTTCCTGAGAGTTACCTTCGACTCTGCCCAGTTGTGTTTTTTTCTTTAATTAGGCTCAGCCGATTTCTGCTGCGTGTCGATGGGGGAAGCACTACTGTGGAATATTCCTTCCAGCTGCGTTTTGTTCAGACATTATTTCTTGTGATTGAATAACAACTAGCTACTGGTAGTTTGAGCGGGATGTGCTAAGCTCGGTTTCTCCCTCATTCCCGTAGTAAGGGTGAATGCTTGTCTTTCTTTTCCGATTCCATTTTCTCGTGGCCGCTAGCAAGGCCGACTGACGCGGGCGCCCAGGTTGGCTCTGCTCCGGAAGTCGAAGTTGTGGAGTTATTCGAGGAACTGCGCGAGCGGCTTCTGCGTTATCTGCTGGTTCTGGGCTTACCGGTGCACGACGGGGAAGAAATTGTTCAGGAATCGTTCCTGCTGTTGTTCCAACATCTGCAGCGCGGAAAATCTCGGCAGAACCTTCGCGGGTGGGTTTTTCGTGTGGCCCGTAATCTGGCTTTGAAACAGCGCGCGTCAAATCAACTGCAGGTTCGGCGGATCGTGGAATTTGACGAGAGTTTGCCGGAGCAACAGGCGGGTCGGAATCCGAATCCGGAAGAACAATTGCAGGCCTGTCAAAGGCGGAAGCGATTGCTGGCAGTGGTGCGGGCGTTGCCGGAGCAGGACCAATCCTGCCTGTGCATGCGGGCTGAAGGCCTGCGATATCGTGAAATCGCAGACGTTCTGGGAATCTCTCTCGGTTCGGTGGCAGCCTCGATGGCAAGAGCACTGGCGAGATTGGAAAGCGCAGACAAGGTGTGAGCATGGCTGTTGAACATTCGCACGTTAGTGATGCGACTCTGTTGCTTTACGACGACGGCTGCCTTTCGGTCGCGCGCGCGGCTGAAGTTGAACTGCACCTTGGAGGTTGTGAGAAATGTTCCGCCCGCCTGCGGGAAATGACAGGAACGCTGGCGGAATTTGCTCATTTGCAGCGTCGGGCGCACGCTAAAGAATCGCCTGCGGCCGATCAGTTAAGGGCAGCGTTGATCACGCGGATAGCAGAGAGTCCCAAAGATTCGCCGCGGAATGCCTGGAACTTTTGGTTGCGATCGGCCGTCATGCCTGCGCGGAAAGGATTTGCTTTTGCGGGAGTTTTTCTGCTGGTAGTTTCGTTGGGGGCAGTCTATCGCGGGGAGTTGCGTAAAGGAGCGAACCAGGTTTCAGCTTCGGTGGCACTTTGGTCCGAACCCAATAGCAATCTGACTCCGGGAACCGTTCTACCCGCGACCACGGCACAGCTTTGCGCGGTGCCGCGTGAAAAGTTGATTCCGGTAGTGCCCGCTTCGCTGCGGCGAAAAGTATTAGCCGTGTACGGGGTGAGCGATTCCGCTGCGGATGCTTACGAAGTCGATTATCTGATCACGCCTCAACTCGGCGGCGCAACGGACATTCGTAATCTCTGGCCGGAGCCATATTTCGATACCGCCTGGAATGCCCACGTCAAAGATCAATTAGAAGATCGCCTCTATGAGATGGTGTGTCGTGGGGACGTCGACCTGGCTACCGCCCAACGGGATATCTCAAACGATTGGATCGCCGCCTACCGCAAGTATTTCCATACCGAGGATCCGATTGACGAAAATTCCTCGCGTCGGCTCTAGGCCGACAGCTGCTTTCGTCGGTATTTCATCCTGCCGCTCTTTTTACAAATTGTAGACATAATTTTGACAAATGAAGCTTCTGGTTCGGCGATAGTGTCACCACTTGTCACCAGGGTGGCAAGACTAGAGCCGCCTGCGACTTGGAGTCCAAAAGCTTCATGCCCCTCCGTCACCGGGAGGGAGTGGGGGAACGGCGTTTCCGCCGCAGGGGGTGGGAACGCCGTATTGATTTCTCGGGGCAAGTTCTCGCCGCTCGCGGTTCTCTTTAGCGCCAAGAACCTTTTGGTAGTTCCATGTTCGCCGATTTGGATGATTCCCCCGCCTACTTGCGCAAGAGCAAATCGCCCGAGACAAAAAGCAGGAAAACCACCGAGATCACGCCATTCATGGTGAAGAAGGCCGCGTTGAGGCGGGAAAGGTCATCCGCCTTGACCAGCGAATGTTCATACAAAAGCAAGAGCGCAACCACGAAAACTCCAGCCAGAGCCAGTTTTCCCAGACCGAACATAGCCACCAGCGCGATCAAGAGCAGCAGCATGATGGCGTGAAAAGCGCGCGCAACCCAGAGGGCGGCGCCAATGCCAAAGTGGCAGGGGATTGAGTAAAGTCCCGCCCTCCGATCAAATTCAAAATCCTGGCAGGCATAAAGAATATCGAAGCCGCCGACCCAGAAGGTCACGGCAGCCGTGAGCAGCAGAATGCGCAAGTCGAGAGACCCGCGAACTGCAATCCATGCGGCTGAGGGCGCGATGCCCAGGGTAAAACCTAATACCAGATGAGACCAGCGCGTAAATCGCTTTGTATACGAGTACAAGAGCAGAACTGCCAGCGCGACGGGAGAGAGCCACAGTGTGAGTCGATTCAGTTGCGATGCGGCGAGAATGAAAATCGCGCAGGAAACGACCACAAAGGTAGCTACAAATGTAGGGGAAAGTTGTCCGGCAGGAAGTGCCCTTGTTCGCGTGCGCGGATTCGCGGCGTCGATAGAAGCATCGGCCAACCGGTTGAAAGCCATCGCTGCAGACCGCGCCGCAATCATGGCGATAACTATCCACAACAGTTGATGAGCGCTGGGTAGCCCAGCAGCCGCGAGCATGGCTCCGCAAAGTGCGAAGGGGAGCGCGAAAATCGAGTGCTCCCACTTAATCATTTCCAGGGTGACGCGGAGGTTGCGAAGAACGGGCACTTCAGAATTCTAAAGCACTCCCACCGTCCTTTCTAATTTTTCGCTCTCACTTCTAATCTCTCCCATTCGATCGGCGATGTCTTTTTTGAGACACTATCCTTTCATTCGGAAAGATTAGAGGTGCTAACATGGCGCTAGAGGCCAAGTTGGATGGGCTTTCTAGCGTCCGGAGTTTTTTCACAACCCCGCACGTTGACAAGCAGGCGGCGCTACGGCATTATTGGTGCTCTATTGCGCCGCTTCCCTCTCACAAAGGGACTGATGTTCAAAAGACTGGAGGGAGAAATGTCCGAATTCATACGCAGAGTGTGGTCAGATGACGAGGGACAGGATATCGCCGAATACGCCGTGATGCTGGCAGTCATTCTGGTTTTGGTCGTGGGTACGATCCGCTTGATCGGTTCCAACGCAAACAACGTGTTTTCCAATACCGCCAGCTCGATCCAGTAGCCGCATCGGCGGAATCGCACGCGGTCCAGGTCGCAATACCGGAAAAGTGCCGTCGTGATGCGATTTTTCTCATTTATCGCGCAGTTTCGCTGCTTTCGATTTGGAGTAGCGGCTGCGGCACTTGCGAGGAGATCAGGTCAGACATGATCGGCTAGATCAAGCAAGTTCAGTCCCAGGCCGCGATCCAGGATCGCGGCCTTCGCTTTTTGGGGCGATCTCGGAGGAGAGACCGCAGGAGAAATTGATGATTGTCAACGTGTCGAAAAAGGCGACCGAGCAGGAGATTGCTCATGTCATCGGTCGCATTCGCGAGGCCGACGGCGGCGACAATCGTTCGCTCCACTCCGTGCGTTACTTGGAGTTGACTACAATCGCTCGATTTCGCCGGCTTCGAGAAAGTAATGAAAGCGATCGCGGAACCGCTGCGCGAAATTGCAGTCTCGGTGCAACCATGTTGAGTAAGAGAAAGTTATTGTGCAGGCCGCTTGATCTGCATCGCCGGATCGCCAAGCAGGTTAAACGTCTTGCGTAAACTCAGATCGGGAACTCCTGATTTTGCCTTTACGATTGCATCTCCCAGAGCAGGGTACGGCGGGTTCATGGCGTTCTGCACGATCAGCTTGTCGAACAGGGTCTGCGGCGAGGGCTGATTCAATCCGCTCGAGGCCAGGACAGCAACCGCGCCGCCGTTGGGTGCGAGCATGAGGGTGACTGCGAGCGGCTCTTCGTAAACATCCTGGAAAAAGCCGTTCAGGCAATTCATGATCAAGAATACCGGCAAAGAAGACCCGTTAGTTAATGCAGTGGCCGCGGCATTGTCAAAAAGATCGTCGCCAGACCATTCCTCCTCGGAACCATGCCCCGCGTAGTTCACCAGCACTTCGCCGGAGTTAATGCCAGCCACAATCGCCTGCTGGGTTTCGGGAATGCCTAACGTGCCGGCGAACACATCCGTGGCATGCAGGCTTGCGGGCAATTGTGCCTGAACGATTTTGCTGTCTTGCGTAAAGTTCTCGGTGTCGTTGACGTCGGCGACCATAAGAACCTGGGATGACCATCCACCGGTGGTGGGACGCGTCTCGTAATCGGCAAGCCTGCCTGCGACTAAAGCGGCTTCGTCAGCCGTGCTCACCGGCAAACGTCCCGTGGCGATGGTCGGCATGGCGCTGTTATTGAAGTCGGAGAACCAGTCGTCCGAGGCCGTCATCATGCCGGTCGCGGACACAATCTTAGTCGGCACGAAATCGAGATAGCCGAAGCCCAAGTAATTGCGCGGATCGAGCGACGCGCGTCCGTTGAGTAATAAATAATGCGGCGGTGTGTTCCAGACTTTTGAGGCGGTGCGCAGGAAGTCCCGGATGGCTCCCGGGTTGTGTTCGCCGAAACTGAACTCGTCATACAGATCGTCCACCAAGACCAGCGCGACTGATTTGCGTTGCGCCTCATGCGCGTGAATCAACGGAGTCAAAGCCTTCGAAAACGATCCGGGCGAAACCATTACGATCTCCGCTCCCGGTTGAGGGCTATGCCACTGAGAGGGATGATTCGGGTTAATCGCCGCGACCGAGGCAATCCGGTCCGAGGCAACCGCCAGCAGCATATGCGCCTTTGTTGAAGTGGCGTTTGACCATGGCACCTGTACCTGCAGCGTGTATTCGGTCGAACCAGCAGCCATGCTCGAAGTAATCTGCGGCGTGAGTTGCACCGGCTGTTGCGGATCTGTGATGTCAAGCACCGTAATCTGGCTGTTGGCGAACCCACCCACCGTTATTTCGTCACCGGGACTGCCGATAAACTTCAAACGGTCGGAGTCGGCAATATACAAATGTGGATACTGGATGCGGATCGATTGCACCAGGCTCAGGTCGTAATCGCCATTCTGGGCCGTGAGTGTGACCGTGTTATCGCCGTTCAACAGAATGCCTGGAGGCACAGTTGCACTAAACTTCCCCTTGTCCAAGCCAGTGAAGGTCAGGTCGCCGAGTGTAGTGCCGTTGAGAACGATCGTCACTTCGTGCGGAATACCCAGAATCGCTCCTTGCAGAATGACTTCCAGCTGCGCCGCGTTGCTGGAATTCTGATCGAAGTTCGAAGTCGTGAGGGTCTGTTCCACCGCCGTGTTCGAAACCAGCGAACCAAAGAAATTGTTACCATTCTGGGTAATCAGCGCAGAGAAGTAAGTCGTGTGCGGGGTGATCTCGACAGTTGCCGGGAAATTCGCCGGCAAGTTGGAGCCGATCGACGACGGCAATTGCGGAATGCGCATCCCCGGAGTATTCCCAGCGACCAGCCAGTAAACGCGAGTGCCGGTATAGGGAGTGTCGATTCCTGTTCCATAGAACTCGATGGCTGCTTGCGGGCCGAAACCTCCGGGTCCCGCTGAGGCTCCAGTAATATTAATCGCCTGCTCTACGGCCTCTGCATACAGATGAAGCATAGCCGGATCGACATTCGGATCAATCCCAGCAGCAATCAGTTCCGGCTGAGTTACGCGATGCCAGCCTTCGTGTTTAACAAAGAGCTTTACGGCGGTACTTGCCGCGAGTTCGAACTGCTGCTGCCTGCGCGATGGAGTCGATTCAAAATCACGCAGAACGGCCTCGGCGAAGTGGCCTCCATGCTCGGAATTTGCCGCCGGCTGAGCCTGATTCAACTCGTTCACCATCAGCGCGCTGGCGGGAGTCAGATCCGGGGTCGACACCGAAGTAGTGGACGATTCCGCCGTGACCGGTCCGTGCGTCGTTCGAGTTCCGTTGACATCGACGTCCTCGACCCAGTAGGCGCCGCTGCCGGAAGTGGACGAAGAATCAATCCAGGAATAGGTCTTGCCCGAATGCTTCGGCTGCCCTCGGCTTATGAGCAGCGCCGAACCCGCGATCAGAGATGGATTCAGGCGCACCCGTTCACCGTTAACCTCTCGGTAGACGTTGAAGCCGAGATTATGGGACTCCGTTCCCGTCTTCCAGAAGACCGCGACCCGAGTCGCGCCAGTCTTATCCTGCATGGTGTGCGCGGCAAGAGAGTGGAGTTGAACCTTCGTCGAAGCCGTGATGGTTTCGACTTGCGTCGAAGTGTTGTTATTGAGATTGGGATCGGTTTGGTCGGCGCTTACGGTCGCCGTATTCGTGGCCGTGCCCGGCGCCCCGGCGAGGGTGAGGATGGTGACCGTCGCGGTAGCCGCGTTGTTCATTGTGCCGAGCAGGCAAGTGACTGTGCTGTTTGCTTCGGAACAGGTTCCCTGCGTGGAAGTCGAAAACAAATAAGTCACGTTCGAGGGCAAAGTGTCGATCGCGGTGACGTCGGTCGCTGTGGCGGGCCCGTTGTTGGTGACGGTCAGTGTGTAAGTGAGCGGGTCGCCGTCCGGCACTGACGGACTCGGACTCGCCGTCTTGACGATAGCCATGTCGGCGCTATTCGCGGCGGCAACAATTACCGTGGCCGTCGCACTATTGCTGGTCAATCCCGGCACGACATTGCCCGCACTGGCGGTTGGTGTCTCCGGGATACTCGTCCCTGATGGAGTTGCGGAGGTCACTTGCAGCACCAGCGAAAAGTTCGCCGTCGCATTCACTCCAAGAGTGCCAGTCGCGGTACAGGTGATAGTTCCAGTCGCGCCGACCGCAGGCGTGGTGCAGGTCCAGCCTGGGGGAGGAGTCATCGATTGGAATGCGGTGTTCGGCGGGGTCGTCTGGATGAAAGTGGCGGTGCCTGATGTCGTGGCGGCAGGTCCGTCATTGGTGACGCTTTGCGCGTAGGTCACATTGGCGCCAGGCGCTACCGAAGTCGGCGCAGCGACGTTCGTTGTCACCAAATCTGCCTGTGTGGCGAGAGCGACTACGTCGGTCGCTGTTGCACTATTGTTCGCCGTGTTGGGATCGGTGGTCGAAGAGCTTATGCTCGCAGTGTCGTTCACGGCAGTCCCTGCAGCGGTTCCGGTGGTCACCTTCACGACTACCGGGAAGCTGGCGGTTCCACCTGCAAAACTGGGATTCGTGCAGGTGATTGTCCCGGCGTTGCCTGCGGTGGGGAGCGTGCAGGACCAGCCACTCGGGATTGGCGTGAGTGACACAAATGTCGTATTGGGCGGCGTAGTTTCAGTAAAGCTTGCATTTGTTGCCGCGCTGGGTCCGGCATTGGTGACAAGCTGCGCGTAAGTAATGTTGTTGCCTGCTTGTACGGGAACCGGGCTGCCGACGTTCGTCACCGACAGATCGGCAGAGTCCGCTACATAAACGGTGCCCGATGCGCTGTTGTTGCCCGGGTTCGGATCGGTGGTTACACTGCTGGCAACCGAGGCAGTATCCGCGATCGCCGTTCCTGACGCCACCGTCGAATTGACCTTCACCACGAAAGTGAAACTTGCCGGGGTGCTGGTGGCCAGCGTACCGATGGTGCAGGTGTAAGGCGCAGCTGAGGTGCAGGTCCATCCTGGCGGCCCACTGAGCGATACGAATGTAGTATTCGCAGGAAGGTTTTCCGTAACTGTAACCGTGGTCGCACTGGCTGGTCCGGCGTTGTTGACGGTCTGCGAGTACGTTATGTTCTGGCCGGCGTTTACCGGACTTGGACTTCCGGCGTTGTTAATACTGAGATCGGCCTGCCCCGCAGTAGCAACACCGATCGTGGAAATGGCCGTATTGTCGCTGGGGTTTGTATCGCTCGTGGCGGAACCCGCCGTTGCCGTATCCGTGATAATCGTTCCGGCGGCGGCGCCTGCGGCTACCGTGTAGACAGCGGTGATGGTGGCGACCGATCCCGGCGGGACGCTGGGATTGGTGCATGAAACCGGAGCCGCATTCGGGCAAGTCCACGTGCCTCCGCCCGTGGTAACTGCCGATACAGAAACAAAAGTAGTGTTGGCCGGAGTGGCTTCGGTGAAGGTGCCGCTACTGCAATTGCTCGGTCCGCCGTTGCTGATTGTTTGCGTGTACGTAATATTGCTGCCCGCGGTCACCGGGCTCGGTGTTCCGGTATTCGTAACGGTCAGGTCGCATTTGTCGACCAGCGGCGTGGTAACGACGATGTTCGTGTTGTTGGCCGAGTTGGGATCGCTCGTAGTCGATGTGACCGACGAGGTTGCCGTGATCGGAGATGTCGTCACTGTTGGAGCAACATTTACAACAACGATGATGTTCGCGGAGGCGCTCGCCGCCAAACTCGACGCAGTGCAAGTGACCGAAGTGGTCGTAGTGCAAGACCAACCGGCAGGTGCAGAAACGGAAGCGAAAGTAGTGTTGGCGGGAATCCCTTCGGTAAAGGTGAGACTCGCCGCGGATGCCGGTCCATTGTTGGTGATCGTCTGCGTATAAGTGATGCTGTTGCCGGCAATCACGGTGAGCGGAGTCGGGGTGGTCGTCAAAACCAGGTCGGCCTGTGTAGCTGTGGCGACGATGTCGGGTGCAGTCGCGGAATTGGCGCCAAATGCCTGGTTGGTGGAATTTACCGTTACCGTGTCATTAATTTGAGTACCACTGGCCGTCCCGGCTACGACTTGCACGACGAGCGTCACAGTTCCACTTGTTCCCGCCGGAGCGGAAGTCCCGGTGCATGAAATAGCGCCGGCTTTGCCGACTGCCGGTGTGGTGCACGTCGTTCCCGGTGGAGCGGTGATCGACTCGAATACGGTATCGGTGGGAGTATTCTCGGTCAACGATGGAGCATTCGCCGTGCCCCCGCCCACGTTCGTGGCCGTCTGCGTGTAAGTGATGTTATTCCCGGCAATCACAGGGTCGGGAGACGCTACGTTCGTAACGGTCATCTCCCCCTGGGCGGTCGTTCCAACCAGGGTTGAAGCAACCGCAGTATTGTTGCTGGAGTTCGGATCTGCGGTGGAAGAACTGGCCGTCGCCGTGTCGGTGATGACCGTTCCATTCGTGGTTGCTGAATTCACGTTCACGACTAAAGAGAAGGTGGCTGCGGTGCCTCCCGTGAGGCTGACATTCGTGCAGACAACGTTGCCTGTACCGCCGACCGCGGGCGTGGCGCAACTCCAGCCCGGCGAGGATATCGAAGCGAAGGTCGTATTCGCCGGGATCGCTTCAACGAGGGTAATGTTATCGGCCGCGCTCGGCCCGTTGTTGGTCACGATCTGCGTAAAGGTGACGTTGCTGCCCGCGGCCACAGGATCTGGCGACGCCGCGTTACTCACGCTCAGATCGGCGCTCGACGATATATTCGCAATGACGACGTTGGAAACGTCATTCGACAGATTGATTTCACCGCCCCCGCCAACCACACCGTGATTGGAGACGGTCGCGGGCGCAGACTGCGATACTGTCGTGTTGATTGTGATCGGCGAATAGCTGCTTGCTCCCGGTAATGCATTGGCATCGACACAACTGACGGTCTGCGATGCGATGGAGCAGCTCCAGCCGGTGCCGCCCGCGCTGGTGGGAGTCATACCCAGAGGTAAGGTGTCATTGACGGTCACAATGCCGCTGGTCGGGCCGTACGGGCTGATGTTCGAAGCGGTGAGTGTGTAGAAGGCAGTAGTAGAGCCGCGCACGAAGCTGCCCCCGTCGCCCTTGGCGACGGTCATATCGGGCGTGCATTCTGCGCCGGATTGCGTGCCGGAGGTCTGCGTAATCGATGCGTTAGTAACACTCACGCCAGCTGCGCCGGCTGTCGCCCCATACGGAACACCCGGAGTCTCTGTTGTGCCGGACGCACCGCCGGCAACGCCAAGGCTGGCGGGCGTGCCCGAAACAATCACCACGCCACCGCCGCCACCGCCGCCGGGACCGTGACGGTTCCCCCAGGTGAAGGCTTCCGTCCCCCAGGCATCGCCACCAACTCCACCATTGACGTCTAAGGTAAGGCCACTCTCACCACCGTTCGCGGAGAGAACCACTATGCTTCCACCAGCTCCCGCGCCACCACCGCCGTCGTTTGCGGTCCCGTTATAGGAGCTGATGCCGTTGGCCGTGAGAGTCGCCGTGCCACTGAGCTGATAACTGCGGATGATAATAATGCCGCCTCCGGCCGATCCGCCGCTGGCTTGATTGTCCCCATTCGAGTTGTTGCGGCTTCCCGCACCACCGCCGCCGCCCATGGCCACGCGGGTGACAGTTGCGGGAACCGCTGCGCCGCCTTCGCCACCGGTGCTGAGGTTTGTCTCCCAGGAGTCTCCGCCGAAGCCGCCGGCGCCACCATTGCCCCCTCCGCCACCGCCAGCGTTCTGATCATTTCCGCCCGCCGACGCGGTTTGAGGGTCGGCGTCAGTTGCGCCGCCGCCGGCATTGCCGGGCGCACCGCGGCCCATGCTGCCATCGAGCGTGGCAGTGGCAGTCGCACCGGTTTGAGCGACGCCGGCGGAGTTAGTGAGCGTCAGTGTGGTTGCGGTTGAAGCCGTCGAAGCGAAGGTTCCGTTATTGGCGGCATTGCCGAAGCCCTGCACCACGAAGATGTATCCGGCCAGGGCATTGTTAGCGCCGCCCGCGATGGTTCCCGTGTAAACCGTATCGCCACCGCCGGCAGTCGCGGCCGCTGTCAGGTTGAATTGCCCAAGCGCGCCGCTGAACGTGGCAGTAGCCGTTCCAGTTTGCCCCACCCCGGCAGTATTGCTGAGGGTCAGAGTAGTGGCGGTCGAGGCAACACACGCAAAAGTGCCGTTGTTGGCAGCGGTACCAAAGCCCTTCACTACAAAAAGGTATCCGGCGAAGGCGTTGTTGGCGCCTCCGGTGATGGTTCCCGTGTAGACCGAATCCCCGCCCGCGGCAGTGGCAACGGAGGTCAAATTAAAAGTGGCGGCAGCTCCACCACTGGGGTACCCGGTGCCAGTCGAAAGAAATGTCTGGTTGGATTCGACCCATGCGGGTGTTCCCGCGATGCCTTCGCCCTTCGCTCCGTCCCAACCCGCTTGGCCGTCAGCGGCAGCCGAGTAGGTACCGGGAGCGGTTTGCAGAAAATCGGTGTTGGCCGGCAGAACTGGTGGAGCGGGGTTGGGTGTGCCACTCAACTGAAGGCCGGCGCCGCCACGGAACCCCATCCCATCCATCACCACAGTGGCCCCGTTGAGCGTTAAGGTGCTGGACGTGTCGAGGGCCAGCACCCCACCCGTTGATCCGTTCCACGGGCTGGCGGTCAGACCGGTCGTAGCCAGCGTGGCGGTAGTGTACTGCGGAACCAGAATGACCTGAAACGTGCTCTGGCCTTTGGTTGCAGTCTCTGGCGTTGCATCGTAGCCGAAGACAAGGCCTCCGCCGGCTCCCGATCCAGTTACGGTTAAAGTGCCGCCGCCTACCGGTATGCTGTTTGTTGCTGTGACGAATTCATAGTCGCCGGCGCCGTTCAGCGCGGTGAAACCCTGCCCCGTGCTGTCATTTCCATAATCGACGTTGTTTGCAGTTCGGATGCTCGCGTCCTGCATCTGGATCACGAGCAGAAGATTCCCTGCCGCAATCGCAGCCGGTGTTCCACCGGAACCGCCGGTGGCGGCGCCGATGGTGATCGACGTCGAGCCCGCAGCCACACTGGCTTTTCCTGGATAGTAGGTATTCAGCACACCGGTCAATGGACTGCCTGCCGGACCCACCTGCGTAGGGTTGGCGCATGATGCCGATTGCACGGTAGCAACCGCCGTGAAGGAGTTATTTCCCGTATTAGGGTCGGGGGGGGTGCCGGAATCGGCGACTGTCGCGGTGTTGGCAAAAGCACCCGAAGTTGAAGCAGTCTCAGTCACTGCGACGGTTGCTTGAGCACCGCTGGCGAGGGTTCCAATCGTGCAGGTGATTGGATTCCCCGTCGTGTTACAGGTGACTCCAGAACTCGGCGTCACGGTGCCCAGGGTCATGCCCGAAGCCAACTGATCTGACAATGTAACGGCATTCGCTGCAGAGGTTCCGTTGTTGAATACCGTGATGTTGTACGTGGTGGACTGTCCGAGGAAAACGGCACTGCCGACGCTGGTGGTAACTCCGATGTCAGCGACGCTCGGATTGATCGGTGTTGCGGCTTGCGCCCAGTTGAAGGTGCCGTTGGTGGTCGCGGTTGCAGTAGCAAAGTTCTGTCTGATACCGGCAGTATTGTTGAGCGTCAGCGTAGTCGCCGTCGATGCGGTCGCGGTGAATGTACCGTTGTTGGCGGCATTCGTGAAACCCGCCACCACAAAGGAGTCGCCGACGAAGCCATTGTTCGCGCCGCCCGTGATCGTTCCCGTGTAGACGGTAGTGCCGCCCGCGGCGTTCGCCGCGGCGGTGAGAGTGAGCACTTCGTTGAAACTTTCCGCGACCGGGACGCTGGGTGCTCCGGCTCTGGAGCTGGCTGTGCCGACTACGTCCTCACTTGCGGTAGGAGTTCCTGACGTGACATTCCACTGCTGGGTTTGCGGACCTTCGATTGTGACCGTGCCGATTCCCACAGCCAGCGTATCGAACACCATGCCATTCACGACGCTGGTCACATTCACCTGCGAGTTGCACTGTGAGTTGCCCACGGCGGTGCTGGCGATGCAGCCTGCTTGCTCACCGTCGGCGGACGCGAAAGTACCCAGAGGCACGGTCTGATCGACACCGGTGAAAACGGTGGCTCCGGCCACCACGCCAACCGTTGCCGCCGAGGGAATGTTGACTGAAACAACAATCGGAAGGTTCGTTCCGTTCGCGGGATTCAGCAGATACCACTGTTCGACCCGCCGCGTGTTGGCAGCGTCGTTCTGCGCCCCAACCTGTTTCAGGGCGGTGCCGTTGTACGTTATGCCGGTCACTGCCGTCGCGGGCGCATTCGCAATGTTGATGGAGACGCCGACGAGCAGCACGCGATTCGCAGTGGCTGATGTGGTGTGATTAAAGGTAAGCGTCTTGGTGCCGGTACCGGTCAGATCCGCCGACGTGCTCGTGCTGGGGCTTGTGTCGACGGCAACTTGCGCGCTGGAGGAAGATGAAGCGGCCAGCAACGCCAACAGCGCAGACGCAATCGCCAGAACATTCGAACTTCCGGGCGGCAACCGGCGTGAACCGGACGATGACTTTCGTAATCCTGTTTTTCGCAAAATCCTGCCTGCGAAAGATCGCCCGCGCTCGAAGCCGAGCAGTAATTGTCCGCTGATGCCTGTGAGTCTCATCCGCACAATTCGTCTTCCAAATCGGAGTTCTTTCGCAATGGCGAGGCCGAGAATCTGCTCGCCCAGAACCGGCGGATCGTCTTCGCTTGCAGAATCGCCGCGCGTAATGAAAACGTCCTCATCATGGTTGGTGACGACGAGCCGGTGCATTAGAAAACGCTCATCGCGTTTCGTTAAAACAATATCTCCGATGTTCAGTTTGGTAACGATTACGGGGGTAACATGCACGATCTCGCCGTTGCGGATAAGCGGCGCCATGCTCTCCCCGCGCGCCTCGAAGCGCACGGCGATTCCCTTCTTCAGGAGATCGCGGCTGAGGGCCTCGAATCTCGCTGAATCGGGTTCATCACTAGTCATGAAATTGGAGAATTTTTTCTACGGCGCGAGCGTCGGGCTCGAAGGAGTAGCGGTAGCAGGGGACGGATTCGACAAGCTGATCGAGAAAGCTTAACGCAGATTCGATGTATTCATGGCGATGAAACGGGACAAAGGCGCGCGCGAACAGTTCGCCGACTGCCTGGCTCCGGTTCAACTGCGTGATCACATTGCCTTGGCCGTGTTCGAGGATGAAGATGCGACGCAGCGGGGCGCGGTCGGGCAATGCGAAACATCCCTCGCCATGCCACGGTGTGCCATACATAAAGATTTGCCTGGGATCGTCGCCGGGATGCAGATCGCGGGCCGGGCTCTCGCGCACGATGATGCGATCGTCGCTCAGAATCTTTACTTCGTAAAGCGAGGTCCAAAGGCGGGCGGTCGTGCTCTTTCCCGCACCGGAGTGGCCGACAAATAAATTGTTGGCGCCATTCGGCCCGGCCATGCCGACTCCGTGCAGTTCGATGCCCCGCTCCTGCGTGAGGCGATGCATGATCAGGAGTTCGTCGACGGGATACTCCAGAGACGAGGTGGAAGTTCGAAACTCCTCGCTCATTAGTAGCGACGCACTACGGAATTCCGAATCGGTCCGGAGCCGCTTGTAGGGCGCATCGCCGAGAGCTGGCGTGGTGAAATCAAATTCAAGGCGCTTTTCGGAGCTATGCAGGCGCCACAAAGATCCGGAGTCAAAAATCTTTGGACCGATGCTCGGATAGAGCTTGGGAACGCGGCTGACCTGAATGGTTACGTCGCACGGAGTAAATCCGCCACAAAAGGGAAGCAGTGAAGGCGCCAAGGCAACATCGAGTGAGCGATCACCGGTAAAGAATACGGCGACGCCGCCAACACTGAAGTTTGTCGAGTGCAGCGGCATGGAACCTCCGCTGGTTTGCTCGGAAACCATCACGATCCAATGCTCCGGCAGTGCAGAGCGGCACACGAAATCGTTACCGGCCCTCCGGTACCCGCTATCTTGCAATGCCCCAAAACCGCTTCTTCCGGACGCAAGCTCACCATCGTAATCTTGGGCGACTCATATGGCTTCTTGCCGGCGTGTTGATTGGGCTCGCGCATCATTTTTTTGACATCGTGAGGCGTCATTAGTGTCTGCAGGCAGCGCAAGCTCCCGTCACCGCCTCCGAGTTGCTCAAGATCGGAAGAAGTTGCTCTTCGGGTGACCAGTTTTCAACATCGACTTCTTTATTCGCAATGCGCTGGGCCGACGCCATCACATCATCATGCCGGCTCCCACCCGCACAGAACTCACACGCTCCGTGGAGCGGAATCTCTACGCCTACAGTCGCGGCCCGCAAATGCGCCACGTGGCAGAGGAAATCGACGGGGCTCTCGCGATCGCCATTCTCCATCTCGCCATTGGCCGGGCACATTCCGCACAAGGACTGAATTCGGCATTGAACGCATTTCGTTTCCCGCGTGCGTTTTCTATTCCGCAATTCCAGAAGGGATTTTTCCCAAACGGCATTGATGCCCACCTGCCGCGCATTAAATGTCTCTTGCTGAGAGATGACGCAAATTCCGATCTCACCGTACGCATTAATCGCGAACGAATTCATCCCTCCACCGCAGAAGTAAACCGTGTCGCTGTCGACCAGGTTCGGAGGATTCTCCAGATCGTGTTTTGCCAGCCTGCGATATTCGCTTGCCCCCTTCGGAGCCTGCATATCCAAAGCAACCACTTCCTCAGGGGTTAGCCGCACCGCTAGCGGACTCTGGGAGCAATCGATGCGCGGATTGATCTGCGCGTCCATCTTGAACTCAACCCCTAATTCTTCCTCGGCAAATTGCCGCATCGCGATCACTTCATGCTTATTGATGCTGGTGGCAACTGTTTTCAACTTCAGCGGCAATCCTCTTTCGCGCAGTAGTTCGACTCCCCGCAAACAGCGCTCGTACGAGCCGGGTATCTGTGTCAGTGCTTCGTAAGTTTCTTTGGTGCGACCGTACAGCGTAATCTCGATGGCGAACGGCGGATACTCCGCCAGATAATCGGCGATCTTTTCGCTGATCAACGTGCCATTGGTGAAGAGAGTAATCAGAAATCCTTTTTGTTTGGCGTAGGTGTAGATTTCGAGAAAATCTTTGCGAGCGAAAATTTCTCCCCCGGTGTAGAGCAGCCAGAAGCAGCCCATGTCTACCAATTCGTCGAGCATGCGGAAGTGCTCTCCGGTGGTCATCTCGCGGCTGCGCGCATCCTGATCGCCCATGGGCAGGTTGTTGTAGCAGTGCCGGCACGCGAGCGGGCAGCGCCGCGTGACTTCAATCGAAACCTGCATGGGCGCGCGCTGGCCGCCTTGCCGCTGATGAAGCTCTGCGCTGAAGGCTCCGTAACTTATCTGATCCATTCGTCTCCTGATCTCGCCAAACAAAGCGAAATCGCGATCAACGTGCCATCGAGGCTGCTTGCTTGTGAGAGTCCCCGGCTGGAGAACCGGCTGCCGCCGTGGAAGCGGGTGTCTCCACTCTTCGGATTTGCGTCTCAATTTGCGTTGGTTGCACTCGCGTCTCGAGCAAGTCCATCAAGGCGAGATCGTTCAGAAACCGTGTCACATCTTTCTCCGCTTGCTCTCTGGCAACGTCATACTGATGCTCGACAGCATCAACCAATTCAGCGAGACTCCTGGGCGCATCCAGCAACTGCCAAAGAAGAGTGCCAGTTCCATTAAAGCTGTAGATCGAGGCCAGATCGCCGACTTTGCCCCGCACCGGCACGATCAGCGTTTCGCCTGCGATCACGCGGGATACAACGCTTCGCGTCCTTACGAATCGCTGCTGCTCGAGAGCACTCGATAAACCGCAATCAACCTCGCCGGAACCTCGTGACATGCCTGACTCCTCGATAAGCCTGCTCAAATTGAGACTACCCAGAACTGCATTGCGAGACAATCGGAGTTCCGTGGCAGGTATTAAGATGGTTATCCCCGTTTGATTCCGGCCCTTCCGCGGAATCGCAATCGAAGTCCGATTGGACAAACGAAAGCAAACGCTATAAAAAGTAATGCGAAACAAAACTGTCCCGATTTTCCTTTTCGTGACGGTCTTAAAGGAACGCGAACACGAGTGCTGAACGAAGAACGCCGCCGCGCAATCCTCGACCTCCTGAATACTCAGGGTCGGGTTCTGGTTGGGGAACTCTCCGACCGCTTCCAGACTTCGCAGGTCACGATTCGCAAGGATCTGGAAATTCTGCATGCTCACGGCCAGATTCACCGCACGCACGGCGGCGCACTACCAGCGCGCGAGAGCGTCCTGGAAGATCCGACCCTGCGCGAGAAAGAGAAGCTGCACCATCAGGAAAAATTGCGAATCGCGGAAGCCGCCGCAGGCAAGGTCGCAGAGGGCCAGGTGGTGATTCTGGATTCGGGCACCACCACCACCGCGATCGCCCGCGCTCTGCGCAATTTTCGCAATCTTACAATCGTCACGAATGCGGTCAACATTGCCGCAGAGTTGAGCGGCAGCACGGTCGAAGTGATTTTGACCGGCGGGACCCTGCGCAAGAATTCATTCTCTCTGGTGGGGCCCATCGCGGAGGAAACTTTGCGGCGATTGAGCGCCGATCTTTTATTTCTTGGGGTCGACGGCTTCGACATTCATTACGGCCTGAGCACGCCGAATCTGCTGGAGTCTAAAGTGAACCGCGTCATGGTTGAGATTTCAAAACGCACCATCGCGGTTTGCGATTCAAGTAAATTCGGCCGTCGCAGCCTGTCGCAGATTGCTCCTCCGTCTGCGCTGCAGGAAGTAATAACCGATCGCGGAATCTCCAAGGCAGATCTTCGCGCCTTGAAACAGGCCAACATTGAGGTCACGGTCGTCTGAACCTGTTCCATACTTGCCACAAAGAATCCCACCCAGGAGCGCCATGCCTCAGTTCGACATCACCATCGCCGGCGAACTCAACCTCGACCTGATTCTCTATGGCCTGCCGGACGAACTTCCTCCCGAGCGGGAGCTGCTGGCGGATCGCATGATGCTGACGCTGGGCGGCTCATCCGCCATCCTGGCGCACAATCTCGCAGCCCTGGGCAGCCGCGTAGGATTTCAGTCTCGCATTGGCGATGACGATCTGGGCGCCGGGGCGCTCGCGACGTTGCAACAGATCGGCGTCGACGCTTCGCGCGTGCGGCGCGTGCCGGGGCCAGTCAAGACTGGGCTTACCGTGATTCTGCAGCGGCAGGCTTGGCGCAATATGGTCACCTATTCCGGAACGATTGAAGAGTTAGTCTGGGACGATCTTGACTTCGACTATCTCTCGAATGCCCGTCATTTCCATCTCTCGTCTTTCTATTTGCAGCGCGGCTTGCGGCCGAGAGTGCCGGAGTTGTTCCGCAAAATGAAGGAGGCGGGCCTAACCACGTCCCTCGACACAAATGACGATCCGGACGACACGTGGCAAGGCGGACTGCACGAAACGCTTCGCTATGTAGACGTTTTTCTCCCGAACGAACGCGAAGCCCCGAAAGCCGCCGGAGTTCACGATCTGGAGGCAGCAATAAAGAAACTGGCCGCGCTTGTGCCGCTTGTCGTGGTGAAATTAGGGCCCGAAGGATCTCTCGCCCAAAGAGGCGCCGAACGGTTTCGAAGTCCTGCCTTCCGAGTCAACGCCTTTGATGCAGTAGGCGCCGGAGACAGCTTCGACGCCGGCTTTCTTCACCGTTACGTGCGCGGCGAAGAAATAACGGAATGCCTGCGGGCCGGCAACCTGGCCGGCGCTTTTTCCACGACGCGCTCTGGAGGCACCGAGGCGTTTCGCGACCCTGAATATCGCGAGCGCTTCTTTAAAGAGCACGTGCCGCAGAAATAAAATCCGCTTGCAATGGCGCTTTGATCAAGCCAGTCCTGCGATGAGTGATGCTCGACCAATGAGGCTGCCCTTTTCGGCATATCGCGGTTACCGTGGTCACCATCGCCTTCTGCCGATATGAAATATGATCGGCATCAGCGACGGTCATGAAAAAACTTAGTTTCCTTTTATCTCTAACCAACGACGATAACGACTACCAGCAGGAACAGGCGTCCACTGCCGAACATGCCGCTAAGCGTTTGGGAGTTGAACTGAAGATCGTTCATGCCAACAATGATGCGGTCACGCAAAGCCAGCAACTGCTTCACTACATTCAGGGCGCGGCTGAGGCTCGTCCCGACGCGATCGTTTTCGAACCCGCCGGTGGAACCGCCTTCCCGCAAGTAGCTCGCGCCGCAATCGCAGCGGATATCGGATGGGTTGTTCTTAATTCGCAGCCGGACTACCTCACGCAATTGCGACAGGGCTGCCACATTCCGCTCTTTTCGATCAGTTGCGATCATACAGAGGTCGGGAAGATTCAGGGCAAGCAGTTTGCGCAATTGCTCCCGCAAGGCGGCTCCATTTTATACATCGAGGGTCCGGCTAACAGTTCCGCAGCACGCGAGCGAACGTCCGGTATGATGCAAACCAAACCTGCGAACATCCAGGTCAAGACTTTACGCGGGAATTGGACGGAGGACAGCGCCTACCGCACAGTGAGTTCGTGGCTGCGCCTCAGGACTTCTCAGGAAAGTTCGATCGACCTGGTAGGAGCGCAGGATGACAGCATGGCCGCCGGTGCGAGGAAGGCATTCACCGAGATTATTGGAGGTGAACGGGAACGGTGGCTGAAAATTCCGTTTACCGGCTGCGATGGCCTGCCAAAAACCGGCCAGTCGTGGGTGCGCAGCGGCCTCCTGACCGCGACGATCTTTATCCGCCCCAACGCCGATCTAGCATTGGAGATGTTGGCCGAAGCGATTCGTACCGGCTCCCAGCCGGCACAACATAGATTGATCACTCCCGAATCCATTCCGGCGCTCGAAGACCTTGCCAAAATCGCCGACGCAAACCGGCAGCATCGCTCCGCTGCCACCGGGTTCTGAGACAGCTTTCGGGTGCGGACCTGACATTTTCCCGAGTGGGTTAAACTCTAGGCTTCAATATCCGATCATCGTCGGAGAAGCTCGGGGGTGCACATGGGAGTGAATCGCCGTGGGTTGGTTCGCAATTCATTTGGTGTAACTTTGTTTCAACTCGGATTTTTTGTGGTTTGCATCTCGCTGCCGTTATCACTCTGGGCATCCGAACCATCCTCTCTCGAACTGGATTCCGGATGGCAGTTTCGCGCAACCACGGAGGTTGAGAAGCCTGAACTCAAGCAATGGCACAGCGCGCAAGTTCCGGGCGTCGTTCAAACCGATCTGCTGCATAACGGCTTGATACCGGATCCATTTGACAAAGACAATGAATTCCATCTGCAGTGGATCGGTCTAGCCGGCTGGGAATATCAAACTACGTTTCAGCTCGATGCGGCTGCGCTTGCACGCCAGCACCTAGATCTGGTTTTTTCCGGGCTGGATACTTTCGCCGATGTCTATCTCAACGACCAGCCCATCCTTTATGCCGACAATATGTTTCGCCGGTGGCGAGTACCAGCCAAGACACAGCTTAAATCCGGCTCAAATACGCTGCGAATTGTTTTTCATTCCGCGGTTGAGCACATGCTGCCCTACGTGAAGTCTCTGCCTTACGTTTTGCCCTCGATTTCGACTCACAACTTCGGCAACGAAGAGAACATTGCGACCGCCCCCTACACACGAAAAGCTTCCTATCAATACGGATGGGACTGGGGCCCGCGATTCCTGACCGAAGGAATCTGGCAACCGGTGCGTCTCGAGATGTGGGATGCGGTGCGAATCGAGAACCTTCACATCCATCAGCAGAATGTCTCTCGCGATCTGGCTAATGTCACGGCTGAGCTTGAAATCGAAGCCAATCAACCGGTGACCGCGACCCTGGCTTTGTCTCATGACGAGATATCGGCTGCACAAACTCTCGATGGCAATCAAACGCTGCAGCTGAACGCTGGAATCAATCACATCTCATTTCTGGTGCGGATCGCTGGCCCGAAACTCTGGTATCCGGTGGGATACGGTGCGCAGAACCGCTACCACTTTTCCGCTGTGATCCGCACGGGGAAGGACCTCGCGGCCCGAGCAGATACGAAAACCGGTCTGCGCTCGATTGAACTACGCCGCGTTTCGGATGAATGGGGCAAGAGTTTTGAATTCGTCGTCAACGGCATTACAGTTTACTCGAAGGGCGCCGACGTCATTCCGTTCGACAGCTTTCCCAATCGCGTGACACCCGAAGTTCACCGGAACATTTTGCAATCCGCTGTCGATGCGCACATGAATATGGTTCGTGAATGGGGCGGCGGTTATTACGAGTCGGACGATTTCTACGATATCTGCGATGAACTCGGGCTTATGGTCTGGCAGGAATTCGCCTTCGGCGGCGATTTGATTCCGGGAGACATGGCGTATCAAGAGAACGTTCGTCAGGAGGCCGTCGATCAGATTCAGCGCTTACGAGACCATCCGAGCATTGTGATCTGGTGCGGAAACAATGAAGTTGAAACCGGCTGGTGGCACTGGGGCGACCGGCAGGAATTCAAAGCGTCAATTTCTCCCGACACGCGCGATCGTATCTGGCAGGATTACGTCATCATGTTCGCCGACATTCTCAAGGAAGCAGTCGACCGCTACGCCGACCCGACTCCCTATTGGCCGAGTTCCCCGAGCGCGAACTGGGAAGACATTCCCGACAACCAGAACAACGGCGACATGCATTACTGGGCGGTGTGGCACCAGCAGGCGCCAGCTTCGGATTACACGAAGCAATTTCCACGCTTCATGACGGAGTACGGATTTCAGTCCTTCCCGGAGATGCGCACGATTCAAGCCTACGCGCACGATCCAGAAGACTTCGATATTCGCTCTACGGTGATGCAGGCGCATCAGAAAAATAAGGGCGGCAGCGAACGCATTCTCACTTACATGCTTCGCGAATACCGGGAGCCAAAGGATTTTGCTTCTTTCGTTTATCTGAGCCAGGTGCAACAGGCGGAGATCATCAAAATTGGAGCGGAACATTTCCGCCGTGACCGCCCGCGTACCGCGGGATCCCTTTATTGGCAACTGAACGACTGCTGGCCAGTCGCTTCATGGGCCAGCATCGACTACTACGGACGGTGGAAGGCTCTAAACTATTATGCGCGCCGCTTCTACGACGACATTCTGATTTCGCCGTTCCTGCATGATGGCAAAATTGACGTGTATGTGGTATCCGACAAGCTTCAGCCGCTCTCGGGAGCGATCCACATGCGCTTGCTCGATTTCTCCGGAAATTTATTGTCGGAGCAAACCAAAGACGTTCAGATTCCGGCACAATCGAGCGCTATTTATTTCAGCGCTGACCAGGCATATTTTGCGGCAAAAGCCGATCCTCGCAAAAGCTTCCTGGCTTTCGATTTAGCCGTCTCAGGGAAGTACGTTTCGCGCAACCTTATTTTCTTCGACGTAACCCACGACCTGGATCTCCCGGTTGCGCCAAAGATCGAGACTAGCCTCGCGCAAAATGCCGGCGACTACACGGTCACGCTGAAATCAACACAGCTTGCCCGCAATGTCTACATTTCCTTCGGGGTTCTGGACGTGCATGCCGCTGACAATTATTTCGACCTGCTGCCCGGCGAGTCAGCTACGATTCACCTGATATCCAAAGCCGCTTTGAGCCAGCTTCAGGCATCTCTCAGGGTCATGTCGTTGACCGACGCTTTCGGCCCGAAGTAGTTGGCTTGAGCTTGGGAAAAAGATGCGCAATAAATACAGCGATGCCGAAGGCTCACGGCATCGCTGGGGAAACTAGAATTTGGTGCGCAAGGCCGAGGCAAGTTCACCGTCAGCAAATTGCGCAAGAATGAGATGCCGGTCTGCTTGCAGGGGAATTACTTCCACAGGATTGTTTTCTTGCTCTCATAGAGAGGTGGATCCTCGGGAGTTCCCGGCGCGGCGCTGGAACAGGGACTTCGTAGGAGAATTATTCGGGAGCACTATTACCCGGGATTGCGCATGACGGCGCTGTCGGTTGAAACTGGCTGGGGGGGTGTGTCTCGTTCGGTGCGGTCCTGTTCGACCTGCTGGAAGCCTTTCGCTGCATTCGCGTCCGCACTTTGCAGAACGATCAAATTTCGCTCCAACGGTTGCGGCTTTTGCGCCTCAGACCAAACGACCAATCGCTGTCCGAGCACCTCTGGAGGAGCATCGGGTCCAGGCTGAACCTTCGCGTCCTGAGCTAATATCAGCGGAACGATCACCAACGGAACGCCGGCAAAAAGGAATACGGTCTTTCGTGTAATGCGGCCCATGGCATCCTGCGAAAGACGAAAGCGGCACCAAATGACTCTCACACTTTTTTACGTCCCCGCATCGTCGCAGTCCATACATCGATCCATGTAATCCTACCTACGCCGGGCTGAATTCCCCTCGGATGTCGGTTTCATCGAAAATACCAACTTCACAGTATAGGAAGAATTACCCCTCTAATTTACGTTTGAAGCCTACTCGACAGACGCCCCCATCGAGCAGGTGTTGTTTCACTGGGAGAGATGACACCTGCTCCCCTTCTCTCCCCGCAATTCCTGAACTTACAGCTACTCATAAGCCGAAATACCAGTTTAAGGGGATTCGCCCCAACTTGGCTGCAGTCTATGATCCTGTTAGCAGCCAACGTTCCGAGGAGGAGGGCATCATGCTTTACTGGACGATCGTATTCCTGGTGATCGCGCTGATTGCGGGGATTCTGGGCTTCACGGGAGTGGCGGTTGCAGCCGCTGGCATCGCAAAACTGCTGTTTTTCGTTTTCCTGGTGTTGTTTGTGATTTCGCTGATCACGCATCTGGGACGCCGCGGAAGCGGAGTCTGATAAATTTTCTGGACTGGGCCTCGATTGGAGAGCGGATGCTTTACGCCCTCCAATCGAGGCTTTTTTGTTTTTGAATGCGTGTCTTTGTGAAGCACGCTGTGTCTCAGCCCCAACCTTGCAATTCATTGCAGCAACTAACCTTGTAATTGCGATTAAATTCGAAAGCGCAGCCGATCGCGTTTTCTCAGGAGAATCACTTCTTTATGGCAGACGATATGGATAAGAAGAATCAGCAGAGCGGCCAATCGGGACAACCAACTCAAAACCAGCAGAGCGGACAGCCTGGGCAGAGCAGTCAGCACGGCGGTCAACCCGGCCAGCAGAGCGGCCAGGGTCAAAACCAGCCCCGCAAGGGCACTCAGAACGAAAACGAAAAGGACGACATGAATCAGGATCGCCAACGCCGCTCGGCATAATCGCCGCGCAAACCGAAGCTGATAGATGAAAATCCTGGCCTTGAGTGGCCGGGATTTTTTAGTTGCGGAAAGATTCAGAAGCAAACGTCCCAGGTACGGAGTCTGAGGTATTGTCCCGCTCGCGATGGAAGAACTAACTTCCAGACATAGCGTGAAAATCGAAAAAAATAATCAGAAGGAGACAGAAAATGCAGAAGGATTCATTGCGGGAACTGTACATCGAAGAACTGCGAGACCTTTACAACGCGGAAACCCAGTTGGTCAAAGCTCTACCGAAGATGGCCAAAGCCTCGACAAGCGATCAATTACGCGAGGCCTTCGAGGAGCATTTGCGGCAAACCTCGGAGCACGTGTCGCGACTGGAGCAGATTTTCGAGCAACTGGAGGAGAAGCCAACCGGCAAGAAGTGCCTCGGCATGGAGGGGCTGGTGAAAGAAGGCTCTGAGACCATGAAGGACGATTTCGAAGACGCAGTCATGGACGCCGCAATCATCGGAGCCGCCCAACGAGTCGAGCACTACGAAATCGCCGGCTATGGTACCGTTCGCGACTTCGCCCAGCTTCTGGGCGAAGATGGGCACGTTTCATTGCTGGAAGAGACCCTCGAAGAAGAAAAACAGGCCGACCAAAAGTTGACTGAACTCGCCCACGAGATCAACCAGCAGGCGACCGAGGCTGAAGGCGGTGCATACGAAACCGGGGAAGAGGCGGAAAAGCGCGCTGGATCTGGAGCCCGACGCCCTGGCGGTCCCAAATCTAGAAGGGCAGCATAAAGGCTTCGAGAGAGTGTGTGTGCAGCAAAAGAAGGACCGCAGTTGCGGTCCTTCTTCTCTTGGTTCACAAGTTTCCTAAACCACCCCGGAAGCAGACTACGGTATTTACCCGATAGTCGAAATGCCCCGGTCCCGTCTACAGTTTTAAAAACGCATTTCTGCAGTGAAATACCCGCACGAGGACATATGTCAAACGCAGCCACTACGCAAGTCAGATTTTCGGAGACCGAACTCCAGCCTTGGCGTGAACTCTACACCGCCGCGCTGTTTGAAACGGATAAAAATCGGATTCCAACCCGCATCGCCGAGGCTGAGAAGGCGATTGTGGTTAGGACACGTGAGCTGTTCTCCGCCAGTTCCGACACGATCGAAGAAGATCAGGCGCTCGATGATGCTCTCTACGCCCTGCGCGCACTGCAAAGCTGCCTGGAAATAAACAGCGTCGCGGCATAAGAATTACATCTTTTTTACTTCTGCTTTGAATCAAAAAGCCGCACTTCGAGCGCTAAACCTTCCAAAGTTGAGCCAGGGCCCGGGCTGCATCCGATAGAGCCCGCTTTTCCGCGTCGGCCTGAGAGATTCCAAGCACCCGCGCCCGCGGAACAATGGGAGCGCGGTACTGCAGCCGCTTCGCGGCAGCGCCGGCCTCGGCCTGGTGAATCTCGCAAACTGCCGCTTCAAAAGCATGCCGCAAATCGTCGGGCGAAGGCACGCGGCGGGAATCTACACTCTGTTCCATTCTGTATCCCATGTTCAGATCTCTTTCTCGCTTGTTAGTGTCTTGCTAATGTTGGCAAGTTAAAACGAAATATCCTGAGGAACAATACTGTCTAGCACCGGGGGACGGCTCTTGATTTCCCTACGCGGCTGGGCAGTGAACACTAAGTTCCCGCTGTACAAAGCCATTAAGGTTTCTCACGGCCCCGTCCTGAGCGGCAACTCATATAGAAAAGGCCCCAGTCAGATCTCTTGAGCCTAAGAGAATCTGTCAACGGGGCCTTTCGCCTTTTGGTGCCTTCTATTGGTTGATTAGCTGGCTCTGCGGCGGGTTGTGGTTTCCTTTTCTTCTTCGACTTCGACTGGCTGATCATCCGACTTTTTGGCGTTGTCCGCAGTCTTCTTCGTTGCCTCTTTCACATCGCCCCAGGCGTTCTGTGCCTTGCCTTCGGCCTGCTTCACGGTTCCCTTGACCTGCTTCTCCTTGTCCCCCGTCCACTCGCCGACCTGCCGCTCGACGCGTCCACCAACATCTTTCAGCTTGCCTTCGACTTGATCTTTATTCATGGCTGTCTCCTAAATGATGCATTTTGTTCAGTTCGGTTCCAAGTAATGCAAACTTTCTCGGATCGTCCGCGACCGCGCCGGAATTCTCCGCCGTAACCCAAATCTTTGTTCCGAAATCCCCGGCACGGTGCGAGTCCCACCACGAACTTGCCCGACGGATCCTCTACAGCACCGGGCTGCGGCCCTGAATCAGACGAATCAGAACAGCAACAATCGCCAGCACGAGCAGGATGTGAATAAATCCGCCCAAGGTATACGAACTGACCATCCCCAACAGCCAGAGAATCAGAAGCAGAACGGCTATCGTCCAGAGCATCGGAGAATTCCTCCCGCGGATTTTTTATTCCTCGATCACTTGCAGACGGAGTGTAAGCGCGGATGTACGCAGCAGGTATCCTGTAAAGTACCTACTCCTCAAGCCTTGGCGCTCTACGGATTTGGCCAACTCAGTTACGCCTTAGTAGATCTGTACAATGCCATTGCGCACGGCGTAGAGCGTGAGATCGGCTACGGAATGCAGATCGAGTTTCCGCATGAGGTTCGTGCGGTGGGTTTCCGCAGTCTTGACGCTTAGGCTGAGGGCGCTGGCGATCTCCTTAGTTGTCTTGCCTTCGGCGACGAGTTGAATCACTTCGCGTTCGCGCGGGGTGAGGACTGTGTGAGCAGTAATCTCGGTTTGCTCGTGGGGTCGAAGATAGCCGTCGAGCATCATCTGCGCCACTTTCGGCGTGAAGAACGTTCTTTGGTTCTCGATCGCTTCCACCGCCGCTACCAAGTCGCGCCCGGCATCGGACTTCAGCAGGAAACCGCGGGCCCCGGTGGCCAGAACCTCTCTGACGACTTGTTCTGAATCGTGCACGGTCAGGATGAGGATACGGGCGTCTGGGGTGGTCGCCAGAACTTGTCTGGCAGCATCGAGACCATTCAAATTTGGCATTCCGATATCGAGGAGAAGTACGTCTGGATTGAAACCGGCCGCCAAAGTTACAGCCTCCCGGCCGTCTTTCGCTTCGGCACAAACTTCCCATCCCGGATGGTCTTCCAGAAGCGAGCGGATGCCTTGCCTTGCGATCTCGTGGTCATCTGCGATAAGGATTCGAAGCACGCCTGATCTCCTGGTACGACGGCGAACCCGTTGCGATCCTCAATCTGGAGGCAACTTATTGTCTGAGTTATAGTTGCCCGTAATGAGAGCCCGGTTGCAAGAGAATTCGCTGCGAGCACCGGGAGCGCGAATGTGACCGGCGCATCGGGACTTTACTGTACATATTCGATATAGGCGGTAGCGACAAAAAGAGCATCATAAAGCTGCCATGGAGGAGTGTTTGTCATGAATACATCAGCCGCTGCCTGGTGGGTTCGAACCTTAGGCAGGAAGTTCCTTCTTATTTCTTTGAGCTTAATTCTGGTTGTCGCTGCCTGGGGACAAACTCCGGCGAATCAGCCGACTGGATCTGCGCAAGCCACTTCACCGCCCGCGGCGGACAACAACTCTCCACAGAACGGCAACGCTTCTCCGCAACAGTCTGCCGAACCGAATCAGGCACCGCTGTCGGCTGAACCTGGGTCCGGCGACCAGGGCGGTATGTTCGTTTTCAAGAAGCAAGTCGAGGAAGTAGTGCTTCACGCGACTGTGTATGACCAGGAGCGCCATTTGGTTACCGGACTGACGAAGAACGACTTTTCTGTGTCTGAGAATGGGGTACCTGAGGCCATCACGTCTTTCCGCCGCGAGGATGTTCCGGTGGCGATCGGCGTTGTTGTGGACAACTCTGGCTCCATGCGCGACAAGCGAGAACAGGTCAGCCAGGCCGTCTTGAATCTGATTCGTGCCAGCAATCCCGAGGATCAGATCTTTGTCGTAAACTTCGGAGAAAAGCCCTATCTGGACCAGGACTTCACCTCAAACGAAAACTTGCTTCGAGCGGCTTTGCACCAGGTTTCTTCAAAAGGCAGCACGGCGCTTTATGACGCAGTTGTGGCTTCTGCGGTTCATTTGAAAGCGGACAGCAACCTGGAAAAGAAAGTTCTGCTGGTAATTACCGACGGCGAAGACAACATGAGCCAGGAAACCCTTCAGGAAGCGGCCCGGCGATTGCAGCAGGCAAATGGTCCAGTCATTTATGCGATTGGTTTGCTCGGCAGCGGGCTGCAGCGATCGGGACGCGATGCGCTTCAGGGTTTAGCCGCGGGCACAGGAGGGGTTGCATACTTCCCGGATTCACTGGATCAGGTCGACAACATAACGCGAACGGTCGCGCACGACATTCGGAGCCAATACCGGATCGCCTACAAGCCGACTAATCAGAATGTTAAGCCGGAGTACAAGCAACTGCAGGTGGAAGCGCGTGCGCCAGGCTACGCGAAGCTGATCGTGAGAACAAAGAGCGGATACTACCCGTCAGAGCCAAGCCACTGATAGCTAGAAATGGCAGTAAAGCAAACTGGCCACCGCGAGTGGCCAGTTTGGAATTCCGCCGGCTTCAAGAACTTTCCGAAGGCTTATACCACAGTCGTCTCTGCAGGGTTCCGCAACTGCGGTGGCATCTGGATCTGGATGATGTTGTTCTTGATTGCGTACACCACCAGATCGCGGATGGAATGCAAACTCAGTTTTCGCATGATATTGCTGCGATGCGTTTCAACGGTCTTGGTGCTCAGGTTCAGCAGAGACGCGACTTCCTTTGAACTCTTCCCTTCCGCGAGAAGCTGAGTTACTTCGCGCTCCCTGACAGTCAGAGTCGGGAGATTCGGCGGCTCGTTGCGCGAGATCGCGTGACCCTTATCGAGAAAACCGGCCAGGACCAAATCATTCACCCGCGGAGTAAAGAACATCCGACGGCTCTGCAAAGCTTCCACAGCCGAGACCAAATCTCGAGCCGCATCGGACTTCAGCACAAAGCCTCGCGCTCCAGCATCAAGCGCTTCACGGATCACCTGATCCGAGTCGGTAATGGTAAGAACAATTACCTTGAAGTGAGGGTCGTGCTGAAGCAGTTGCCGCGTCGTATCAAGTCCGTTGAGATAGGGCATCCCAATATCCACGATGACGACGTCGGGCTTGAGCTGTTTGGCCATTTCGACCGCTTCACGGCCATCCGACGCCTCTCCACAAACTTCCCAGCCTTCATGTTTTTGGAGAAGGGCACAGAGCCCCCGGCGTACAATCTCGTGATCATCGGCCAACAAGATGCGTAGTTTCATGGCGGAATCCCCTCCCACTTTAAAACCCAACAAAGTCGAGCCTTTTGAGTTTTCCCCGATATCAACACGCGGCTTGCGGGCTACGCGCAAGCGCAGTGAAGACCTTGTGCTGACTTACCGCTTCCACGGCTTCCAACAAATCGCGCGCAGCGTTCGACTTCACGACATAACCTCTCGCACCAGCGTCCAACGCTTCGCGCATCATCTGTGGAGAATCGTGTTGAGTCACGAACAAAACCTCGAGGCCTGTAACCTGCCGCTTCTGTTGGATGAGCCGGCAGGCTTCTAACCCATTCATCCGAGGCATCGTTACATCGAGTACGACAACGTCTGGGCGAAGAGCTTCCACTTTGTCCAAAGCTTCAAGCCCGTCAGAAGCCTCCCCGACTACTTCCCATCCGGTTCGCCCTTCTAGCAAAGTTCTCAGCCCTTGCCTCACAATAGGGTGATCATCGACTAGCAGGATACGAACGGCCATAATCTCAAGCTCCGAGGCAGCTTCGTGCGTTCGCTCGCAATCGCTGGCTCTATTGTTCACAGTGCGCCAAATTGCCCGGGGAACCTACGTCACGCAGGGCAAAGCGACGAATTTCCCTACGCTGAGGCAAACTAGAAGTTAGCACGCCGGTGACGGGCGCCGTATACAGGTAATCCTGTATTTTGACCTGGTTCACGCCAGCCTAATTTTCCATCGAACTCATTGCTGGGAAATAGGTTTCCTTATGCAAGAGGGCGTCGACAGCTTCCACGATTGAGCCAACGTCCGATTTGGCGCAGGCACCGCGCACGCCGGCTCTCCGCGCCTCTTCGGCCAATTGCCGGGATAAATGAATCGTAACCATCAGGATGGGGATTTCTGGAAAAAGTCCGGCAATCTGCCGGGCCACGTCGAGCCCGTTCAAGTCTGGCATCTGGAAATCCAGAAGAATCATGTCCGGAGGGTTTTTCTTCACACGCTGCAAAGCTTCTCCCCCGGTGCGAGCCTCATCACACACCTGCCAGGTGCTCTGTTGCTCCAGCAGATTTCGAAGATAGTGCCGGACTGCCGGATTGTCGTCCACTACCAAAATTCGAACCACGATGCGCCCTCTGTCATTTCCCTGATTGCTTAATATCTCTTAACGATCTCTAACTTTCTTACGGTAGAGGCTGTTGTCACCTGCGGCAATACGGTGAACGCCCTACCAATGGTACATATCACTCACCAGATTCCTTTGTCCGTTCCCGTCAGTTTGAACTCAAGAGCCGCTGCCGCCGCCAACCCCGGAAGCAGGCTCAGGCGCAGAGTGCTCTGCAACTCACCGTTGAGCAACAGCCTTTTCCACTCCGAAGCGTACAGCCTGGCAGCTTGCGGAAATAGCGGGATGCGCAGGAATTTGCGGCGGAAGTGGACCAGCTCGTTTCCGAAATGCGCAGCACCTGTGACGAGCGGCGGAAGCGGCAGATCGCTTCCGCAATACGATTTGACGTAACCGGAAACAGTAACGAGATACGTAGCAAGACCGTCCCATAAGCCGGCGGAACGCGAAAGAGACTTGAGATAGGCATAATCGATCGTGCCGGAGTTCACGAGGCGCGCCGTGTCAATTACATCGCAGAGACGCAAATAGAAATGACGGTACATGCGCTGGAGCGTGCTGATGATCAGGCGCTCTTCGGGCGCCGGGAAGCGAAGAGTGTGAATTCCGAAGCGGCCCTCGCGTGACCGTTTCACCAGAGATTCGGTAATTGCAACCTGCTCGCCTGTCTGACCCAGCCGGCATACGTGGACCTCGACCAGCTCAGGCAAACCCGGGACCACGAAGTTCCATTTGTTCGCCAACCGGTCGCCCCAACTCCGCTCTTCCAATGTTGCATTAAAGCGCTCGCGTAACAGCGCAACCACGTCACTGCTGTTGGCGTTGGTGTAGAGATCCAGATCGCTGCCCAGATCTGGCCAGTGATCGAGAGACTTGATCACGATTACGTCGCCGGCGCTCTTGAGTGCCTCGCAAATTGGGGACAAAAACGAAAGCGCGTGCTCAACTCGTGCTTGCTCTTTGACAACCGCATTTTCACACCACGTGGATTCCTCTTTGCCTTGCGACAGCATCACCGCCTGCAGCGCAGGGAAAGCTCGCAGGATCACGTGATGAGAGGTTGCAAGGCTCCATAGCTCGCCGAAATCCTGTCGCCCGTAAAGAGCGACAGTGCGTGCAATCTCCGATGACCAGTCGGGCGGGGCTGCGTCGGACAGTTCGCCGCATTGATCGGCTCCCAGCAAAAGTTGAGAGAGTAAAGTCAGGCATCCCGTGGAGTTTTTCACGCCTGTCATAGAATCATTAGGTTCGCGCTCGCATTGATTTTGTTCGCAGCAGGTTCTGGCAGTGCTTCGATGTGAAAAACCGGAGTGGGGGTTGTTAAGGTGCGCACTTCATCTGGCGGCGGACTGCGCTGTACTGACGCTGGCGGAGCCGCACTCGGCGGCGCTTCGGCGTTCGATTTCGGTGCCCTCTTCGTAGTCGTTCCAGGTCTCGACCAGCAGAAACGGAAGAGGATTCGCGCTGTCGTAATAGTGTTCATACATGTTCAACGTAGAGTCAAAGGTTTTGCCGCAGGCACTCTGCATGTGGCGATTCAGTCCCCATTTCGCGACGGAATCGTCGAACCCGGGCCACGCACCGCCGACAGCAATCTTGTCGGGATGTTTATCGCGCATGGTCTTATAAAAGTTCTCGAGATACTGCTGGCCCCAGTTGCTGCCGTCCGGCATCCAGCCGTCCTGGCCGGGCTGAACCCAGGCATACGATCCGGCAAAAGCGTTGGCATACTGCTCGGGCGGCTGATCCTTGAAGATCAACAGCGGCGGCCTGTCCCAATCGCTGCAATGTTGGCGCACCCGATCCCAATCGACGTGGCCACTCTTGGGAAATATGAACATCATGGGCCTGCCGTCGTAGGTGAGATACGCGTCGCGGTATTTCGCGGACGGACCAAAGTAGTCTTTGTATGCCTTGTCGAAGGCGGCGATCGCGGCATCGGTGGCCTGCGCGTCTTCATCCTCCGATTCGTTGTAGAGGAGCGCGACCTGAAAATGGGTTTGGCTTGCCACTCCCTGAAGCAGGGCGAAATTGTGATCGGAGTATGGGCGGCTCTCGCCGTACCAATCGACCACGAAAGCCGAAATCCCCATGTGCCGCGCCTGCTCAATCTGCTTGCGCAGAACAGCCGGATCCTGACTGGAATAACCGACATCGATGTGAGTGTGATCGCCAAACCAGGGCATGTACACGGCAAGAAGCTTCGGCGACGGCGCGGGCGCCTGGCCGCTCTTAAGCAGAGCATGGTGCGCGCCCGGAGTCGTGCATCCGGTCGCCACTACAAAAAGCACCAGGCATAAACTCAATAGCCCCTTGGACAAGCTGCAACTCCCCTTAAGCATTTCCACGTAAGAAATAAGATGCCCTTCGGTGCGCAGCGGTTGGAGCTTGGCTGCCGACTGACTTGCAGGTCGGTCCGGGGAGGAGTGCAAATGCCTCGGGTTTGGCCGGATCAAAACTGCGGAACCGCCTGCAACTGCCGAATCACCCAGCGATCCGCGCCCGGAGTCATCAGTACAACAAAGTGCTGTACGATGTGCTCTTCACTCAAGACTTTGTTGCCCTCCACGAACTGCAGTTGATATTCGGCTGTATCGTGCAATTCCATAACGTCGCCTTCAGGGGCGTAAAAAACGGCCTCCAGGCGATGTTGCTGGCCCGCGTATCGCTGGCTTAATCCGGAACGTTGCTGGCTAACAACTGTATCGCGCAGCGACTGCCTGGCTTCGCCCGCGAAGGGACCCTCCAGAGGATCGAGGGTATTGAACTCCAGAGCCTGAGCCATGCTGGTCCATGCAAAGCGGTAGTCGCGAAGAATTCCGCGTTCGGTGAGGCTCTCGACGGCTCGCGGTTCGGCCTTCTTGATGTCGAGTTGCACTTGCACGGCGGGATCGGTAGCGGGTGAATACAGCGTAGAACCAATGAGAATCACTAAAATCAAGGCAGCCCGAAAGCAGCGATCCAGGTACCGCATTTTGTTGCCGGCTTGCGTCATCAACGTTCCCCCACTCTCAGCTCGTTCCCCATCACTACTCCGGACGCAGCCGATATCACAGCGGGTCCCGACGCGACGATCTGCGCCCGCGCCACATCTTGTTTGATCGGCGCGTCAACAGTGCTCTTTTCATTCCCCGCCGTCGCTGTGAATGTCACGATCGTCCCATCGGGCACGGGATTGCCCGTGCAATCATGAACCGGCTCGGTCTGAACCATGATTCCGCTCGAAGTTCGTTGGCCGGTAATCCGCAGGTTGCACGGATCGGATGCCACTTGCTGCAAGGCCCGCCGGGCCGACAGATCGTTCAGCGACGCGAGCACTTGCACTGCCCCGGCAGATTTTCCGGAGCTCGTCCGGAACCAGGCGATCCCATCTTTCGTTCGCACCGGGCGAGAGAATAGGGACGCACTGCCCGAGGTCATTTGAAAGTTGACCGTTTCCGGCGCCAACACAAGATTTCGGTATTGATCGAACGGAATTGCGACTCCGCTGACCGCATCACTCTGGGTCACCGGGACGCGCGAGGGATGCAGGAGGAAAGTCAGGCTCAAGGGCTTTGCCGCCGCTACGTAGAAGCTTGCGCTGTGGCACTCGCCGGAACAGATCACGGCGAAATATTCGCCGGCGCCATGCAGATCATTCGATTTCAGGCGAATTTCTTCGCTGAGGTCTACATCGGCTTTGCGTGCGATTCCGGGGCCAAAGAGATAGAGCGTAGCCTTGCCGTTTCCCGTCGTCGAAATGGAAGCCTCTTCACCCGCTACGGCAGAGTTGGGAACGCGAATACCCTGCGCCGCGCAAACGCCCAGCAGGCACAGTACCGTAGAGGCCAAACCAAGGCGCGGCATTTTAAGACCTTCCCAGACTGTACTGGTTCACGACCACGTGAAAGTTGTGAACCGTTGCCGACACGCTCTTCGGAATCTCAACCGCAAAAGGCTCCGACGACTGCGGCAGCAACGCGCGATCCACATAACCATCCGAAACCCAAACGACCTTGCCGCTGTTGTCGTAAAAGCTGGCGATCACGTGCGAGATATTGACTGTCTGGCCGCTCTGGTTGAGCAATTCTCCATGAAGAACGGTCTTGCCCTGAGCATCGGTGTCGAGCTTCTGATTCATTACGCCGATGACCGGATCGGCGGATGCCGGAACCAGTGCGGCTTTGACATCCATACGGACGTTCTTCACCTTCTTGAGGTTTACCGTCGGAAAATCGATGCGGTACGGCGTGACTTGCTTGGGAAGAAGGATGTGATCGATCTTGTCGAAGCTCGTCTCATCGTCAATCGCGCCACCGGCTCCATCGACGAGCGTGGCGTTTACGTTCACGAAGGCTGGAATCGTGTCTTCGTTCACCACCTCTCCCATGATCACTGCGCCTTCCGCAGTATCGACAGCATTCATCGAGATGATGCGCACATGCGGAGCATCCACATTCTTCGATCCCCATTGATCGTCAGCGCCTCCGCTGACGAGATCCCATCGCAAATACGTCACTGGAATCACTTCGGCAGGAACAGTGGCAACGTCGAACTTGGGCCATACTGCTTTCCAGACTTCGCCTTCCCGAACCAGGTGAATATCGCGGACATCTTCGATCGGTCCCACCGGCGTGGTCCAGTGCAGGCGGACCCGCATGTCGGCTTGGTCATCGGTGATGTGCAGCGGACGGGGATCAAATCCCTCGAGGCTCGAGAACGATCGCAAACTTCCATTGGAACCGACCCAATCCTGAATGAAGGCTTGCTTGTCGCTCGCGCTACTTTTTGATAGCGCATCGTAGGCGCGGTCCCAATCGCGGCGCTGAACGTCGACCAAAAGATTATTGAGTGCCTGCTGAGGCGTTGCGGACTTAGGGGTTAAACCATAGACGGCAGTGCCGCCGGCGATTCCCACGGTTCCGCGCGCATTCCCCGCGTCCGTTAGAGCGAGAACCATTAAGCCCGCAGTCAGCACGATAAGAACGATAGGCAAAGCGATTTTCATTCTGGATGCCTCACGCCACGTAATGTTGTTCGGGCTGCTTCGCCCGCAACGGAACGCCGAGGCTGGCCGGTAATCGGCGCCTTTCGGGCAATAGCAGCTCAAGGAAAATTGCCAGGAAACTCACTCCAATCGGCAAGATGCCCCACAGCAGACCCTGCCACGCAGGAGGAATCGCGTTCGAGTCAATTTTGTGCGCCGGGGGCACATCGTCTTTCGCCCACGCCGTGATCTCACCATTGTTGAACGTCTCGATCTTTCGCCATCCGACAAATGTGAGAAGCGGCTCGTAATAGGGATCGTGCACAAAGATGAATCTCAACCCGTAACGGTTGGCGTGCTCGAGCATGGCTCGCAGTGAAGCCATGCCGGCGGTGCCGTAAAACTTCGCATTCGTCAGCTGCGCCGAGCCGTAGTGCGTCATCTCGGGCAACAGGCGCGCAGAGTTGTAATCTCCGTCGACGCTTCCCGCGCTGCTAAAAGTCGAGACCTTGGCCAGTTCACTGCCAAAGCCGAGCGTTAGATATCGAAAGCTATCGTGGCCATCGCGGTTCAGGAAGGTGATCACCGGCTCAACGTTGGTCGACCCGACTGGCCGGTAAGGATTTACATTCAGCCACCAGAGTGCCGCGCCCACCGTGCCCACGGCAGCCAGCGACAATCCGACGGCGGCTTTGGCTTGGAACCGGTCCAGCAATTCAACCGCGAGCACTCCGACGAGTGGCATCGCCAACAAAGTCGCCCAGAAGGTGAAGCGCTCGAAGGTCAAGATTTCATAGGCGCGGCCCAACAGCCAGCGCGGTAGGGGCGTGGTGCCTCCGAGACCAAAAATGAAGGCGAACCAGAAACCGAACAGCAAGGGGATGAATCGACGCGATGAGGCCCCGCGAACCAGAACGAACGGCAATGCAAAAATCAGCGCGCCGTAAGGAATGAGGAAGTAGTTTACCGCCGTAGTCGAGTTCAGTAGAAAGTTCGAGCGGCTGTCGTGCGGAATGGGAATCTGGTGAATCGGGTGCTGAATCAACTCCAGCCAATACGGCAATAGAACGATGCCGACGCCCACTCCGACGGCAACGGCAAACACGGCTGCACGCGACAACACACCGCCGACCGACCCCGAAACCCGTTCATCATAGGCATCCAGCAGAGCCGTCCAGAGCACGGGGCCGGCGAAAAAAACTACTCCGAAGATCAAAGTCACGTGGTGGGCAGCGGCCGCCGTCAGCGCGAGTGCGAATCCCTTAAGCAACGACCGACCACGCGCTTCGGTCATCCATTCGTAAAAATATGGAAGTGCGTTCAGGTAGAGAGCGGCCGAAGCCACGGTCGCAAGCTGCCCGGCCTGGTAAACCAGAAAAGTCAGCGCACCCAGGAACACCGTGCCGAGAGCAGCGTAGCTGGCTGCGCGATCTTCCACCCATATTCTGGCGAAACGAAATACTCCGATGGGCAGCAGGATCACGGCAATTAACTGCACCAGCATGTAAGCCATCTTGAGGCCCACGACTGTCGAGAACAGCGCGATCCACTGATGCGTCAGCGGCGGGTAGGTCGTTTGCGAGAATCCCGCGAACCACTTTTCGTTCCAAGGATTAAACCAATGGTGGGCGTAATGCGAGGCGAAGAACATATGGAAGTTCGCATCGAACGAGCCCGACGGGAGCTGCATCAGCAGCAACGGCCCGTGGACGGCCAGCGCAGCGAGAACGATCGCCAGCAAAGGTATTGGACGAGAGTAGCTTTGGGTAGTGCTCACAGTTTGACGCTCCAAGATGGTCCCCAACCGAACCTTCGATTCCGAATCCATCTCAGGGGTTTACTGAATTCTGGACATGGGGAAAACCCGTAGACCCGAAAGCAGCCTTACGCGCAACACTGGCATCTGAAGGAGACCGCAGAAACAGTTGATTGCGGGAGGTTAAGCGAAAAACTTGTGCACAACGTGGTGACTCCGTGAAAAGCCGACTTCCGCTCACGAGCTTTTTAACAGCAGCTCTATGCAGTTTCGCCTTCGGGCAGACCTTCGATGTCAATGGGCATAGCGACGCCTCTCCGCCCGCGGAGCAGAAGCAAACCTCGCCGTCAACCAACTCCTCCAACAGTTCTCAAGGCACGTCCGATCTGGGGTGGGGTTCGAGCATCGATGTGGCGCGGCAGGCGCGCGCCGCACAGGACGCCTTGAGCCGCAACGACTACCTGGCTGCGGTTTCTTTTGCTGAGAAAGCCGCCAAATCAGCCCCGCAAAATCCAGAACTCTGGTTCTTGTTGGGATATGCTTCGCGGCTGGCCGAGCACTATCAGGATTCGATCTTCGCCTACGATCGCGGGCTGAAACTTGAACCCAATTCGATTCGAGGGATGGCTGGTTTGGCGCAGACCTATGCCAAGATGGGCCGGATCGATGACGCGGAAAAATTGCTCCAGCGCGTGATGGAGGCGAATCCGCGGGACGCCGGCAGCTTTCAACTCGCCGGGGAACTGCTGCTCAACTCTGATCCCACGCAGGCTCTCGAATATCTGCAGAAAGCCGAAGCGCTGGCCCCGACCGCTCATACCGATTTATTAATCGCTCATGCGTATGACCATCTCGATAAACCGGATGAATCGGCGAAATACCTGAATCGCGCCAGGAATCGCGCTCCCAAAGATCCCGAAGTTTTGCGGGCTGTCGCAGGGCAGTATCGCGATCAGGGGCAATACGATCAAGCAATTGCAGCGTTGCAGGCAATTCCGTCAAAAACCATCGATGTTCAAGCCGATCTCGCGTACACCTATCAGCTTGCGGGAAAGCCGCAAGAGGCGGCAGATATTTACTCCCGACTCGCAAAGAGCGCCAAGGGCAATCTCAATTTGAACTTAAGCGCCGCACAGTCATTGGTGGCACTGGGACAGAACGACGCGGCGCTACCGTTTCTGGAAGAAGCCAGGCATATCGACGCAAACAATTACCGGCTGCATGCCATTCAGGGTGCAATTGCCGAAAGCGACAATCGCTTCGCCGATGCCGCCAGCGAATATAACCTCGCGCTTAGCAATCTCCCTCCGAACGTCCCGGAAGGACAGTTATACCCGATCGAGTTGCGGCTGAATCTTTATGAACTGGCGCTTCGCCAGGACGACGAAGCCGGGGCAAAGCAACAGCTGTACGCCGCCCAAACCCAGATCGGCCGGGTAGCCATTCAACCTGCAGCGCGTCCTGAGATGTTGCGATTGCGGGCTGCGATCGAAGCGGGATTGGGCAACACCGATGCCGCGAACAAGGACTTGCAGGAAGCGCTTTCTTTGGCGCCTTCAAACGTAAACTCTTTGTTGAACTACGCGAGCCTGCAATGGAAGATCGGACAGAAAGATGCCGCGCAGGCGACCTTTCAGAAAGTTCTTGAAATCGACTCGAACAATCGCACCGCTCTGGCTTCGCTGGGGTATCTGGCGCGCGACGCAGCAGATACCAAACTTGCCGAAGATTATTTCACTCGTGCAATAAAAGCACACCCGAAGGATTTCGCCCCCTACCTCGCCCTGGGTGATCTTTATACGGCGGAAAAAAACTTTCCCGCAGCCCAGAAGAACTATGAGAGTGCCTATAAGGTCATGCCCACCAACCCCCTGATCGTGGCCGGAGGCGCCAATGCCGGGCTCGAAGCCCACGATCAGGAGGTAGCCAAATTGTGGCTGGATCGAGCCACCGGGAAAATGAACGACAGCCCGCAAGTCAGCCGCGAACGGGAACGCTATCTCACCCTCAAAGGCGACTATGCCGAGTCTGCAAAGTTGGGTTATGCGGTGCTCGAAAAACTTCCGAAAGATCGGGAAGGCGCAGTTTATCTGGCATACGACCTCTATTACTTGGGCCGCTTCGAAGATGCGCTGGCTTTAATCAACAAATATGAGCCGGTCCTGCCTGACGACAAAGATCTTCCCCTTGTAGCCGGAAATGTTTACGCTCACGACGGCAAAAGCGATGAAGCGCTTAAGGCTTACACGCGTTCGCTCGAACTCGATCCGAAGATGGCCACGGGCTACGTGGATCGTGGCTTCGTCTTAAACGATCTCAAAGAGCCGCGCAAGGCAGCCAACGATTTTCAAACTGCGCTCAGGCTTCAGCCCGATTACGGCGAAGCGCACCTCGGTTTGGCCTTCTCGGATCTGCAATTGCACCGCCCCAAGGCGGCTCTTAGCCAGCTGGAAACGGCTCAGAAGCTTCTGGGTAAATCGCATACCTGGCGCTTGGCAAAGGCCGAAGCTTTCCGCCAGCAGCAGGATTACACCCACGCAGAGCAAGAATATCGGGTGGCGTTGCAGGAAAATCCCAACGACATTACGACCGAGCTGGCATACGCCGACACGCTCTACCGCTTGCGCCGCTACCAGCAGGCCATTGGCGCGCTGGATACGGCGGAGAAGCTCTCGCCTACCGACCCGGCGGTCTATGCGCTGCGCGCCCAGGTACACGCCACCGAAAAGCAGCGGCCGGAAACTCTGCAAGACATTGAACTGGCTGAGCAGTACGGCGGAAACCAGGTCGAAATCCTGATGGGCACCGGCGACGCTCTATTGACACTGGGCGATCGCGAGGCCGCGATGCAGCGCTTCGCGCGAGCTTTGGATGTTCCTAACGGAGACCGCATCGGAGTGCGGCTTGCGATCGCTGAAGTGTTCATGCGCCGAGGCCACTACGACGAGGCCCGCCGCCAGATCGCTTTGGGTTTCGCCGAAGCCCGCACTGACCAGAGTCCGGTGCGCCCCGATGATATTCAGCAAGCAGCCGCGATTTTTCTTGCGATGCACGACTTGGATCTGGCCGAAACCTATTTCGATAAGGCCCGCCTGGCAGGGGCGAATCCGCGCAACGTCGACATCGGATTAGCCAACACCTACCTCGCCGAAGGCGAAACCCATAAGGCAGCCGACTCACTCGCTGCGCTCGGTCCTGCCGACGATTACCGCGAAGATTACGACTACATGATGGCGCTCGCCAACATCAGTCGGCAGCGCGTTAATACCGTTCAGGCTCTCTCGTCGTTCGCCCAAGCGAATACCGTCTCGAGCCAGGAAGAAGAACAAACCGCTCAGGCCGCCGAAAACGAGCTGGCCATGGAGGAAGGCCGGCAGATTACGCCGAACGTAAGTTTCCTGCCGGACGCTTACGGTGCACCGGCACTTGAAGACATCAATGTTTACACCACAGAGGCCAGGATTCTGCACGTCACCAATCCGGCCCTGTTGCCTCCGCCGCGGCACTCATACCAAACACTGGCGGAGTCCCACTACCGCATCCATCTTGGAAAGTTACCCGACATCACCGGCTTTGCCGGTGAAAGCCTGACCGTTGGCAAGTTTCTGTTTCCCAGCGAGAACGTGGTGGAAGACCGTAATACTTATGACACATTTTTCAACGGCGGCATGACCCCGGTGCTTCACTTTGGCCCGAACAGCATCACATTCAACGGAGGGCTGCAGTTCACGATCCGGCGCGACACGATTTCTCCGGTCTACATGAGCCAGAATCTCTTCCGGCAATATCTATATGTTTCTTCGAGTCCGTTTTTCAACTGGGTTCAGATTAACGCTTACGCCATTCGCGAAGCCGGACCGTTCATCGATCAGAATTTGCATTCCCGAGACGCTTCGGCCGATGTCGAATTCACAGTCGGGCGTCCCTGGGCGCACACATCCCTGCTCGCAGGTTATTCGGTTCGGGACCTGCTGTTCCGACCGCTCGTCGAGGAGTATTTCAACACTTCAAGCTATGCGGGAATACAACACAAGTTCGGATCGCGGGTCACCGTCGCCGGATTGGCAGAATATTTGCGTTCGTGGCAGGTCTATGGCGAGAATTACGCACTTGGCGAGGCACTGCTCCCTGGAGCCCGATTCGAAGTAAAGGCGACGCCGCGGTGGAACGTTCAAGGCAACTTCCTGCTCTCGCGTGGTGAGGGGTATCACCAATACGATAACGCTGAGAGCGAGTTCTCGGTCTCCTACACACGGTCGGTTCACAACACTTTGAAAGACGGCACAACCGGCGCAGCCGTATCTTATCCATTTCGACTTTCCTTCGGAATCCAGCAACAAACCTTCTACAGCTTTGCTGGAGGATCGAGGACGGTCGTTCTGCCGGTTATCCACTTCACGCTCTTCTAGTTGATCACTTCAAGCCTCCGCGACCACAGCCGATGTCTGAGACAACCAAATTCGAAGTGGAAACCGAAGCCGCAGGCAGAAATTCCGGTATCTCTTCAGCTCCCTCCAAGGTGTTGAGATCGAAGCTGCTCGGCGGAAGCCTCACTCTGCTTGCGGGTTCCGGCCTGGTCGGGGTTACGAACCTGGTTTACAACGTAGCCACGGCCCGGCTCCTGGGCCCCAGCGGCTTCGCCCATGCCACCGCGGTTTATACGCTGCTAATGCTGGTTTCGTGCATCACGCTATCGTTTCAGGTGGTGTGCGCAAAATATGTGGCGAAGAGCGCCTCATCGAAAGCCCAGAGCGCAGTTTTCGCTTCCCTGCACCAGCGATCGTGGATCGCCGGTATCTTGATTGGACTTCTACTTTTTCTGTGTAAAGGTCCTCTCACCGCATATCTCAATCTGCCCGATCCTGTCCTGATCTCGCTGCTCGCGCTTGGAACCGCGTTTTATATTCCGCTGGGAGTGCGCCGCGGTTATATCCAGGGCATCCACGCCTTCGGTCCCCTGGCGGTAAATTTCATGCTGGAAGGAGTGGTTCGGCTGGCCGGGGCTTTCCTTTTGATCGGACTCGGCATGGGAGTGAGAGGCGCTGTTCTGGCCAGCGCTTTGGCGGTGATGGTGGCATATTTCGCCGCCCTGCCGAGCCCCGGCCCGGCGACTTTCAGATTTCGTCGAGTTGTCATTTCGTTCCAGGAAGGCCTCCAGGCCATCGTCTTCTTTTCCGGGCAGACAATCATCAACAACTTCGACATCGTCCTGGTAAAGCACTTCTTCCCTCCGGTCGAAGCCGGATTCTATGCCGCCGTCGCGCTCGTGGGCCGGCTGGTAAATATGTGCGCATGGTCCGTCGTCAACACCATGTTTCCGGTTTCCGCTGGCGCCGGAAACAAGGAGCAGGAAGGAAGTCCGGTACTGTTCACTTCCCTGCTGCTGGTCTTCCTGATTCTGTCGGTTCTCATTTTCGGACTTTGGCTGGTACCCAGCTTTTTATGGAAAACTCTGTTTGGTTCGCATTTCGAGCTTGGCGCCTACGGCGCACTCGCGCCTTTGCTGATTCTGTACGCGATTAATACCGGCATCTACTCGCTGAGTTCGGTGATCATCACGTACGAGATGTCGAAGAAAATCGCCAACACAAGCTGGGTGCAACTGGCGTTCAGCGGCGCGATGATTGTCGGCGTCTATGCGCTTCATCAGACTCTTCGCCAGGTCATCATGGTGCAGTTGGTGCTGATGATTGTTCTGCTGTTTGTCTTGATCGTGCCGCTGCTTCGAGCCCAGTTCACTCCCAAGGCTTTGCTGACCTATAGCTCCTTGCGCGTCGGGCGCAGCTTGGCGGAGGAAGAGGTGATGGCGGAATTCCTGAGAAGCGAATTTCACCATCCTGAATTCGACGAGTATCGAAACCAGTTCGACCATCTGGTTCGCAACCCGGACCTCACTAGTACCCGGGAAAACGCCGTACGGCAGGCGCTGCTTTTTCTGCGCCGAGGCCCAATGTGGCGAGAGCTTCCGGCCGATACGATGTGGTATGAAGTCGAACTGCGGCCGGAGGATTTGGATCGAATCCGCTTCTTTCCCCGAGCCCAGTGGAGACGTGTTGCACAGGGCAGCTTTCACATGACGGATGTTGTCGAGCGCATTCGCGTCCACCTGAAATCGCACAACGACGACAGCTTCTTCGGCAAGCTCCGACTTCTCAGCGCTTCGGTGCAAGACAATCTCGTGCACCCCTCCGTGCTTCTCATTGGAGTCAATGAGACCGGGCCGCTCACGATTCTCGATGGTAATCACCGCATGGCTGCGGCGATGCTTGGCAACACTGCTCCCGTGCTCAGTCACTTCCGTTTTATATGCGGATTCTCGCCTCAGATGACGCGCTGCTGTTGGTACGCCACCAACGTCAACACGCTGCTGCGTTACTTTAAGAATCTTGTGCGGTATTTCACTTACGATCCCGAGTCGGACATCGACCGATATCAGGAGCGCGGCGTACTGGATTAATGAAGACCTGACAGACTGAGATCTAAAAACCGGCGCTTCACTGTGCCCGGTCGATCCAGTCCGGATCTTTCCACTCCATCACGAGGGCTAAGGGTGGGAATTCGCGGCGTTCGGTTCCTGCACGGGTGTATTGTCACGGCGGTATAGAACCACCGGCTCGTGCTGCGCGCGGACAGCCTGTTGGGCTTGCGACACTTTTGCCCCGACCTTCGAATCATTTTCCGAGGCCACCTGCGATAATCTTGAGCCTTCGGCTGAACCGCGCGATGCCAGCCCCACTTTGGCATTGGCGCCGGGCAGGCTCTGTGCCTTGTCATAATAAAACTGCGCCGTCTCGCGATCTCCATCGATCTCGGAGAGATATCCGATATTGTTCACGGCAAATGCGTTGTTAGGATCGAGCGTATAGGCTGCCCGAAAATCCTGCTCAGCCGCACTCAGATCGTTACGATTCAAAGCCGAGACTCCCCGAACATTCAACTCCGCCAGCCTGGTTTCAACCGTTCTCTGGTTCTCCATGCGGGCTTGCAGATTTCTGGCGTTCTGCGCCGCCATCTGACGGACTGGTTTGCCCCTCCAATTGGGGTTCAGCGTGACGACTGCGGAGGCGTTTGAACCTAAAGCCGCCGCCTCTTCATAAAGCCGAAGCGCTTCTTGCGACTCGCCTTCCATCTCTTTCGCCACGCCCAGATTGTTCAGCGTGAAAATATTATTCGGATCTTTCTTTAACACCTGCGTCAGAAAAAGGTCGGCTTCCGGGGCCCGGCCCTGCGACAGCATCCGCACGGCTTCGACGTTGTCATGATTGATCTCGAGCGGCAGGTCCGGGATAGCCAGAGCTTCTTTCACGGGACGGCCCTTCAGTTCGGGTGAACTGGAACGGGCGATGACGGCCTCAGTCGACTCCTGGCCGGCGAGCTGATAAAAATTGAGCGCCCGATCGACTTGGCCCTTGAGTTCAGAGATGTAGCCGAGATTGTTCAGCGTGAATGGATCGTCTGGGTCAAGAAGGTAGGCTTTATAGAATAGGGATTCCGCCTTCTCGTAGTGGTGCTTATTGATCGCCTCAACGCCTTCCTGGTTCAAGCGTTGCACGGGAGTCAGATGGCTACGCTTGGGCAGCGTGATCTTCAAATCAGCGGCGCTAGCCGAGATACCCAAGCTAGTAACAAGTAAACCTGCGGCGATGTAACCCTTCCAGGACATTTGTTCGCTCTCCATGCACAGTGCTGCTGCGGCAAAATTAAGATGCCAATTCCCGCCTTTTGTTTGTCGCAAGAAATTTAGATACCGCAAAAACCCGACCACCTTTCTGCTGCTGCCGGCATCGAAAACGCTGCGTAGAAATCGGCTTCTAGGATGGGAATCGGCATGCGTCGTTTCGTGTGGTGTACAACTTTCAGCGCTTTGCTGGCCTGCATGGTGGTTAGTCGTGGGTTGGGGCAGTCAACTCCGCAGCCGACGCAAAACATTGTCTCTGCTCCAACGAAATCTCCGTCGCCGGTCGACACGGTTGAACCAATCGCCGAGGATTCCGATGCCGCCATCGATCCCGCCAGCCTGCTCCCAGATCTTCCTTCCCTTCCGCCGGAGAAAGCGAGCCTGATTGGGGGAACGATTCAGAAACTGGACCGTGTACGCGATGAAATCACAGTTCAGGTTTTCGGAGGAGGGAAGATAAAGATTTTCTTCGATCCGCGAACTCACATCTATTTGGGAACCGACAAAGCTTCAACTTCCGATCTGCATAGAGGAGATCGGATTTACGTCGACACGATTCTTGACGGGAGCCTGGTGTTTGCCAAGAACATCCGGCTGAAGAACACGGTTTCCGCCGGCCTAAGCCAGGGCGTTGTAACCAGTTATCGAAGCGATAGAGGCGAGTTAGTAATGCGCGACATACTCTCGCCACGCGCACTCAAAGTGCGTCTGACGACGCAGACAAAAATCGTTCACGGAGATCGGGCTGTCGGCGCCGCCGAACTGGTCTCCGGAACTCTGGTATCCGTAAAATTCGGACCCGAAGAAGACGGCCGCGCCGTGGCCCGCGAAATTTCCGTACTGGCGGTGCCGGGTTCAAGCTTTACATTCGCCGGCCGCGTCACCAGCATCGACCTTCGGCTGGGACTCATCGTCCTGACTTCTTCCACTGACAACAAGATCTACGAAATTCACTTCGATCCAAATCTGCTGAGCGTCGACGATAATCTTCGTCCGGATTCGAATGTAACTGTGCAAACTCGCTTTGACGGCAGCCAATACATGGCTCGCAGCATAACGGTGAAGCCAAGCGGCCAGCAGTAAAGGGCCGGTCAGGCTGTCACAGAGCGATCGTCCTTCGTGCTCACGCGATATGCGTCGGATCAGCGTGGAGCAAATCAGGAACCGAGATTCCAGACTGTAACGCTTGCCCAAAGAGGGCCGGAAACTCGAAATCGGCGTTAACCAAATCGGTTCTACCGCCTTCAGGTGTTAGCACTAAGGTTCTTAGCCAATTGTTATCTTTTCCCAGGTGTGATTTGTGGCGTAAGCTCTCGCCAGTTCCCAGAACGTTCAGCACGACCCAGTAAGACCCAAGCGAACCGAAGACCAGGAAAGAGGAAATCTAAAGGCGGGCGCCTTTTCTCTTTGTGGTCGCCGTGTGCAAGATCCTCGGCTTTTACCTCCGCCCCTGAGGACCGATGCGTAAAGTCTACGTTGGTGTTGCAGTTCTACTTCTTTCAGTTTCACCGCTTCTTTCAGTTTCACCGCTATTCGCAGCCAGTTCCTCTTACGTAGTTCCAACCACAACGCTTTCCGCGCAAACTTCCAACAACACCAGCGCGGCAAACTCTTTTACCACGCTATCGAATGGCGATCTCGGCGCCGGGAATGTGAGCAAGGTTGATATCCACTCTCTGCTTTACCCCGGTGCGACTACGAAAATTTATGCCCACATGGTCCTCTGGTTCGGCCAGTCGAACCACATGAACATCGGCTACAACTCCACCGATCCCACCGAAGTTCAAAGCCAAATTGACGACATGGTCAACCGGGGCATCGATGGCGTGGTCCTCGACTGGTATGGACCGGGCAATGCTCTGGATCAGGCCGCTCTGCAAGTCATGGCACAAGCCGAAGCCCATCCCGGTTTCACCTTCGCGATCATGATCGACAAGGGAGCGATCCAGTGGTATTCCTGCGGCGGTTGCTCGCCGCAACAGGCATTGGTGAATGACCTGCAGTACATCGAAAAGACCTACTTCACTTCGCCGGCCTACATGACGATGCAGGGCAAGCCAGTAATTACTCAATTCAACGTCAACCTTTCTTACCCGTCCGTAAACTGGAACTCCGCGCTCGCGCAGATGAGCGTGCAGCCGGTGCTGATCTTCGAGAACAATGACGGATTTACGGCTGACCTGACGGACGGCAGTTATTCCTGGGTCATGCCAACCGCTTCCGACTACGGTTTGCCTTACTTGACGAGCTTCTATCAGGCAGGAATGTCCCACTCGAACGTTCAAACCATCGGAGCCACCTACAAAGGCTTCAACGACAAGTACGCTTCCTGGGGATCGAACCGCGTAATGTCGCAGCAGTGCGGGCAAACCTGGCTGCAAACATTTTCCGAAATCAACGATCTTTACAATTCGGGCAAACCGCTCCCTTATCTTCAATTGGTGACCTGGAACGATTATGAAGAGGCAACGGAGATCGAATCGGGGATCGACAACTGCTTCTCGCTTACACCGAGTTTGAACGCTAACTCGCTGCAATGGTCCATCAGCGGAGACGAAAACACGATTGATCATTATGCGGTGTACATCAGCACGGATGGTCAAAACCTGATGTCTCTGAGCGACATCGCTTCGGGGGTTCACTCGCTGAATTTGTGCGGATTCCCAGTCCCAGAAGGAACTTATCAGTTGTTCATCCAGGCCGTGGGCAAGCCCACGATTGCGAATCACATGACTGGCTCGGTGAATTACACGCCCAGTTGCCCGAACACGATCGCTCCGGTTGTGCCTCCGCCCGTGCCTCCGCCAGCCGTTATATCTTTCGGCGCTTCGCCGACGGCGGTCACCGTCGTGTCAGGGCAGTCTGAAAAAGTAACCGTAAGCGCGGCGATGAAATCGGGAACCTCGACCACGCCGATTGCTCTTTCCTGCAGTGGCCTGCCCAGCACATTGAGCTGTTCGTTTTCTCCGAGCAGCATTGCCCCCGGTTCCGGCACGGCATCCTCAACCCTTACCATTTCGACCGTTGCCGTTCGTAGGATGGATGCGGAACGGGATGGGAGACAACTGCCCATCTATGCCGGCTGGCTGCTCTCGTTCGGCATCGTCGGCTTCGCCTTCATCGGAAGCGCTCCTGGACGCCGCAGAATGCAGATGCTTGCCATTGTTGCCCTTCTCAGCGTCGGGGTAGTCAGCTCTTCCTGCGGAGGGAGTAGCAACCCACAGGCGACCTCGACCAAGACTACCGGGGGAAGTGCGGACACTGCTACTCCCGAGATCACCTATCCCGTCACCATTAACGGGATTTCGGGTTCGACCCAGCTTTCCGCCACCATCAATGTTGTCATTCAATGACCGCTGGCCGCGGTCCAATGCCGCGGCTGGCCGATGCACCGCGGAGCGGTAGATCAAGCCGCTGGAGTTGCCGGTCATTCTTCGTAACAGAAGCGTTCTCGAAGGGACCCAATTTGGCAGCCTGCGGAAGCGGGTGATCTGCCGCAAGGTTTCCGCCCTTTGATCGAGTTCAAAATGCCGCAGATATTTCAGGACGATCGTGGGCATCGTCATGCGAAGGGCTGTGAAATAGTTCTGCGCCGCCATCTCCTCTTGTTTCGCAGGATTGCTCAGGAACCGGGTCAGGCAGTCTGCGAGATCCTGCGCATCTCCCGGCTTGTAAAACTCAATCGCGATCTCTTCGCCCTCGGCCATCTGTCGAAAATCAGGAAGATCGGCACAGAGGATTGGCACGCCATAGGCGCAGGCCAGGTGAGCAACTCCACTGCAACCGGTTGAAGATGAGTATGGCATCACGGCCACCGTCGCACTTTGAAAGAGAGCCGGTAATTGTTCTTCCGGCACATAGCCGGTAAATTCGATTTTCGGATTGTCCGCGCACCTCTCCATCATCGATTGGACATAGCCGGCCGCTTGAGGGTGATCGCCTCCGCCAACGACGAGCCTGGCATTCGGCAGAGCCTGAGATAGCGCCTCGAACGCCTCGATCATCAACTCGAGCTTTTTGTACGTTCCCCACTTACCGAAAGCGAGAATGCGATGCTCGGGATTGCCGCGGCGGGCAAAATCCGGATACTCAGGCCTCGTGGTCAGAATCCCGTGAGAGCGAAGATGGACGTTGTCGCGCCCATATTTCTCGTGAAGAATCTTGCGATATCCCGGCATGAGCACAGAGACCGAATTCGACAACAGCAAAATCCTCGTCGCGATGGCGCCTGCCCAGCGGTAAACGCGGGCGTGCTTGACCCCTGCGTCCTTCAGGTCCACTGTGTCCATCAAATGGTGCAGGGTGACATGCGTATAACAACCACTCAACCGCGCCAACACCGGAGTGAGGAGCCCCAGGAATGCATTGACAGGATTGTGGCCGAACGTGCTGAACAGCAGATTGAACCAAACTACGTCCGGCTTCTGCCTCCGCAGCATCCTTAGAAGCCGGAAAGCGCTGAGAGGGTCGTCGAAGGACCAGCATCGTTCGACTCTGAAGCCCTCCAGTTCGGGTTCGTCGGTGGAGAGCTTATCGGCCAGAATCGTGAGCGTCAGAAACGGATTACGGCGCAACTCCTGGGCGATGTGAAGCCCATACTCGGCCAATCCGCCCTGACTGGGTGGGAAAGTAGTGACCAGACAAATTTTCATTATCTCTCCGCCCTGCAATATCGCCCGGGTATTCGATGTTCTTGAGAGGAAAGATGTTGGCAAGGAAAAGCCGCGTGATCGTTCGAATCGGAGGAGATTTCTACCGTACGGCCGCAAGGCCGTTGATTGCTGGCTCTTCTTTGGATTTGCTACTTAGAAACGCCTGCCGGATCTTCAATTCAGCATCTGCAATCGAGCAGGACTCGATGACCGTGATGGTTCCGGTGAGGCGGCTCATCGTCAGATAGGCTTCGCGATTCTTGCGAATAAATTCCAGCGGATATTCCGGCTTTCTTTCACGCGCCGCGGCTGGATCGGCATCGACCACATAGGCCACGTGGGGAGCAGGCACAAGCCACAACAGCAGACGGATGAAAGCTCGTGTAAGTCTGCGGTGCAATGGAAGATTGGCCAGTTCGTCGTAAATATACCGATCGAAGATCACAACGTCGGCTGCGGACTGTCGCGCTTGCCGGACCTTCCGGGAAAGGTGAAGTGCATCCAGAAAGTACAGAAAGAAACGGGACAACGTGACCGGCCAGGACGTGACATTCTTATCCCGCCGGTTCAAAGGTTGCTCCGGTGATCCAATTCCCTGATCGCCGCGAAATACTTTGTTACTAAGACGCTCGCGGAACCGCGACAGGACGACGATATCGTCCCAAAATGTAAGAAGCTCGACGCGCAGGCCAGCCCCGCGCAGCCAATCGATGAGCGCGTGGATCTGGGTGGTCTTCCCTGCTCCGTCTATTCCGGAAAAGCTGACGATCTTCACGCGTTCGTTCGGCATTGTTCGCGCGCGGGACAATTAATGCACACCCGGGGGCTTGCTGGAGGTTGCTTCGGTTAAACCGACCACGATGCCCAGAGCGGCTGCAGCGCCGATAATCGCTCCGGTTCGGATGATGATGGTGCGCGCCCGCCGCTGTTTTGCCGGTGCAATCGCCACTCCCGCGGGCTGCGAAGCAGCCACTCCCGCTGTGCTCGGCGCCTCAGCCGCTGCCGTTCCAACCGGCTTTTGAGGAGGCGCCTGGCTGGTTGATGGCTGTGAGGATTGAGATTGCGAAGACTGCTGACCACTCGGCGGAAATTGCGCTGCCTGCGCCACCATCGCACCGGGGCTGTCCGGCAGTGCATCCGGCGCAGATATTGAGTCGGACGCGCGCCAACGCCCAGTTTTTTGCGAGCTTGTTGGCGGAGAATCTTTTTGGGCCGCAACCGGCAACACCACTCCCATGGCCCCGAAGACGCACACGGCGCTCCAGCCCATATGGGCCAGAAACTTCCTGCTTACTCTCATCACCCACCTCGACGCGAAACCAATCCCCTAGCTGGCGGATTTCAGATCGGCAAGCCCGTATCCCGCCGAATACCAGGGCAGGCTTTGTGAAACATCGGGCGATGCAACTGCCTGGAAACTCCGGGTCGCTTCCTCGGCCGTGTCGAAAACCTCAAAAAGACGATCAACCCGCATGAGTTCCAGTATGGCTGCCGATGCGGGCGAAAGACTCGCGAGTTTGATATCGCCATCACGTTTCATCGCTTCTGCCATACAACTCAGCAGCATCTCGATCCCGGCACTATCCATATGTTGGACCTGCGAACAATCCAGAACTACCCGCGGGCGATCGGATTGCAGTAGTGGCTGCAATTCGGCCAGGAACGCCTGCGCTTCTGAATGGTTCAACTTTTCCGGTGCTTCCATCACGATCACGGGACTCTTGCTGGACATCTCATTCACCCCTGTAATAAATTCGCCGCTTGTAACCCGCGTTGCTTCGGCGCTGAAGTCGCTGGTTGCAAATCGGTCGTTGGCTGTCGCTCATGCTTGCGGCGGAACGGCAAGAGGTTTCTCCCCCACTTCCGGTCTTTGCCCTGTTTCCACGTGTCCCCGTTGGAGCGCATGACGCTGGGATCGGTGATTTCAATGACGACGTTCCGATCCAACTTCAAAAGCTTGTTCCCATTCGCCACTGCGTGGCACACATCGAGACAGATCCCGATGTCGGTGTTTTGCAGAATCGAGCTGTCTTCAATCACGGTTCCGTAATTCACGCAGCAGTCTTTCTCAACGTTGCTCAGCCGTGTGACCAGAGTGTCTTCCATGACCTTGGAGCCGCGGCCGATATAGGCTGGCGCTACAATCCTTGCACGGCGGTGCACTTCCGCCCCGTCATCGATCCAGATTCCGCGCTTCACTTCCCGCCCGGGAGGCCGCGTCGCGCAGCGCCCTCTCAGTAAATCAGATGCAAACCGGCGCAAATCCCTGGGATCGCTGAGGCGGTTCACGTACTCACGAATGAAATAAGAGCTGTCCGAACTCTTCGCTTCGCGCAGATGCTGCAGATCGATCGCCTGGGTCTGTGCCTTCTCGCAATCGAGCACCCAAAGGTCCAGAACTCCCTCGCGATCAACAGCCCGAGTGGCAGCCTGCCTGGCTTCGCGGTGAAAGTAGTAAAAATCGAGCAGGTCGGTTTCCGCGTAGACGTTTCCCAAAATCAAGAACGAATGCTCGATTCCGTTCCGCGAATAGTGCCGCAGTTTCTGCAGCACTCCCTCTCCCGCATCTCTCATCACTCGAAATTCAACATTCTCGAAGGCGGTAAATGGTGCCTTCATATCCTGGCGGACAGCCGTCTGCAAAACGGTAACCACGTCGACATCGGCCCGCACGAACCGCTCGATAATCCGCTGTGCGGTGGAGCGCCCGAGAACATCAAAGCAGGCGAAAGGTTGAGAGAGAACAGAGGCATCTCCAGGGAAAACGCCAGCTCGCTCCCCATCTTGCGCTTCCCCCATCACTACGATCGCCCCGAGTCCCACAGCCTTATTCCTCTCGCGCTTCGACTTCGTTAATTGTGATGAACGACGTACTCGGACTCCATGCGTTCACAAACCCTAGGAAAGCAATTCAGTTGCGTGATTCGCAACCGTACGGCGCAGAACTCTGCGTTTCGGAAAAAGCAAATCCCGCATTTTCATTTTCGCCTTATGCAGCTGTGATTTTGAGTTGCCAACGGAGCAATCGAGCATTTGTGCGATTTCGTGATGCTGGTAGCCCTCAACCTCATGCAGCGCGAAAATCTTGCGGCATCCTTCCGGGAGTTCCAGCATGGCGCGGCGCAGAGCAATGCGGTCAACCGCCCCGGAAAGCCGTAGGTCGGGATTGCCAATGTCGCGGCGGAGCGAAGGCGATTCTGCCGACACTGGCTCGTCCAGGGAAACGAGCGGGGGAGCCTTGCGGCGTCGCAACTTCATCAACACGGTGTTGACCGCTACGCGATACAGCCACGTCGAAAACGCTGAGTCGCCACGGAACGAACTGACGCTGCGGAACACCTGCAGAAATGCCTCCTGAGTCAGATCTTCGGCTTCGGCAACATCTTTCGTCATCAGCAGACACACAGAGTACACGCGCTTTTTATGCAACTGGAAGAGCGTGGCAAATGCCTGCTCGTCGCCGGCTTGGGCGCGCTGAACCAGGCTGCGTTCTGATTCATCTCGGTTGGTTTCTTCACGGACCGGAATCACATGTGCTGTCGCGGATATAACGCAAGTCGCCACTGTAGTCTCTCCTTGTCGATCTGGGTGCCTGCCGCTCTCGAACTTGCGGGAGCGTCGATGTCCAGATTGGAGACTAGTGGCAACCGCATTTCGGTCCCATAGGGATGCTCCTGTAATTGAATCCCATACTTGCTGTACAGTGCCCGTGCAGTAAATTGCGGATGAACTTGCGAGTTTTTATTGAAGTTTTAGATGCTCGCTCAACAGAAGGTGGTCACGCACAAAAATACATAAGGAGCGCCCTCTTTTGCGCAGCCATTGAGCCGCACCCAAGCATAGCGCCCCTTCATAACCGAACTAATGCGAAGAGACTAGTAAAGTTTGAACCCCACTTCCACGCTGATCTGCACGTTCACTGGGTGGCCGTCTTTTTCAGCCGGCTGGAAGCGCCACTGTTTGACAGCCTCGATCGCTTTCGCGTCAAGTCCCATGCCGAGACCGCGAACCACGCGAATGTCACGAGGATTTCCGTGATCGTCCACGATGAGCCAAAGAATGCACGTACCTTGAGTCTTCGCATTGCGAGCTTCTTCGGTGTATTCCGGGTCCGGCGTCGAAATGGCCTGAGGAGCCGAAATTCCCCCGCCGACTTTATAAACGCCGCCGCCGATTCCACCACCGCTGCCCGCGCCCACACCGGGACCGTGTCCCACACCAACCCCACCGCCGGATCCCGAACCAATACCGCCACCGGAGCCGATTCCATTGGAAGGCGGCGCCGAAGGCAATGGCGCGTTGGTAGGAACTCCCAGGTTTGGCATGTGATTCTGGGCGAGATGCACCTGTGGAGGAATGACTACCGTCGGCTGCACCACCAGTTTCGGATGCTCGTTGCGCATCACAATTGCCGGAGGCGTGATCTGCTGCAGCGCAGGCTTCGGCAACGCGCCTTTCGGCGCCTGGATGCGGTCATGATCTCCACCACCGCCGCCGCCGCTCACTACTTTCTTCGCAACCGGCAACGCGTAACTATCAGGCGATGGGGCAATCAAAGTCACGACTTCGCGCTGCTGTTCCTTTTGCACGACCTGGCGGCCAAACAACGCCCCGCCAAGAACCAGGGCCAGCACCACTCCATGCACAATTGCCGACCCTACCAGCCCGTTGGATCTGTAATTGTTATATTGTCCCCAGATTGCATCCGGGACCAGAACTCTTTCATCCTTTAAGCGCGAACTAGAATGTGGCGGCGGCGCACTTCGCAATCTACCGCCGTACGACCGATCGAGCACGGCAGTCGGCGAAAATTGAAGCAGCGCTGGTTGTTGGGAATTCTGCTGATTCAACATTTTTACTCCCCTGATCTTCCCCCAAAATTGCATTAATTGGATGCGTGCAAGCAGCTAAGAGTTTGTGCTTTCAGAACGCTTCTGCACGACGCGAACAGACACGTGAAAGAGCCTTCTGCTCGCGTCCCGCAGAACATCCTCTGCTATCGGCCAGATGGTTCACGTTTCCAAAACTCCGAATGACTTGCATGCGATCAGCCGTCCTTTTACAGTCTTCCGGCTTACAGTCTTCCGGCCAGGAGCAATACCAGCAGAACAACCACCACGAGGCCGAGCCCGCCGCTGGGGTAGTAACCCCAAGAACGGCTATATGGCCACGCAGGCAGTGCTCCCAGCAGCAACAAAACTAAAACGATTAATAGAATTGTCGACATGCAAGTTCCTCCAGGGTTTTTTCAACTTCCTTTATCCGCCAGGGCCGGGGTTCCAAAAACCGGCCCTGATTCGCAGCTCTCTGATTACCGGCTCGCCGACTCGGTGGAAGTTGAGGTCTTCACTTCCCCATGCTCGCGTTCCCGGGCTTGATCCGAGTATTTACGTACCGCCGCTTCGAACGCTCCGACAGATTCAACTGGGTGAACTTTCCCGGCGAAGATGTCGCTGAACGGCACAAACTTCCCGTACAGGATCCGCGTCTCGTCTTTGTCCTGGGTTACGGCGGAACCGTTCAGATCGACGCCAGCGAAGAGCCCACGAGCACGCGAGTACGTTAGAATTTCGCTCTTCATCTTCCAGTCGGTATCGGCGGCCGCATCACGTCCCACGGGTCCGGCCGCGGCTGAAGCGTCGCCACCGATCTTGAACTTGCTGGAGAGCAGATGATTCATTCCTTCCTGGTCCATGACCACCAAAACGACGTCAATGGCCTGGCCGCCCAACTGCAGGCCCCAACTGCCGCCGGAAATTGTGATTGGGGCAGGCGGGCTCCAGTGGCCATTCGCTAACCGGCAGGTCGAAACACCCTTCCCGTGGTTGCCTCCGAATCCGACGGCAATCTTGACCATCGAAGGAACTACGGCGATGCACTTCGCGTCCCGCATAACCCGGTCCGGAATTCCTTTATCCGGAGTACTCATGATTTCGTCGAGAACACGGGCCGAAGCGTCGACTCTCTTTTCAATATCCGATTGATTTTTTGTATCTGACGAATCCTGCGCGAAAGCCATCGCGGCCAGCAACAGGCAACTTGCTCCGAGCGCTAGACTGAGTCTCGGTAGGGTGGAACTTAGACTTCTTGTCATAAGAACCTTTCTTTTGTGCTCGAAGCGAGCAACCAGTTCAAAATTTTTCCTACCCATCCAACTTAGCCATGCCTGCGTTCGGCTGCTATCGGGATCAGGCTGTAAAGTAGAGTGAGCGCTCCCGCAAACGCATACAGTGACCACGGTATTCGCAGCCCGTAGTACCAAGAGGGACAATGGAATAGAGAGATGTTGCCGATCAGCAAGAATCAAGAACAGCGCTTAGTCCGCCCAGATATCATTCCGGCTCACGCTGCCGATGCTCGTTGGGGTGATGCGGACCCGGAACAGGAAATATCCTCAGCGCGAGTTATTTCCATAATCTCCCTGGCCCGTTGAACTTCCTCCGTGTCCGCGCAGTGAAGCACAACCAGAATTCTGCCTTCGAGCATTCGAGCCTCGTAGCGCCTCGCTTCAACTTCAGAGATTCCTAAACCAATCAGAGAGCCGGCAAATCCGCCGAGAGCTCCGCCAATCCCTATTCCTGTGAGAGCAGCGATGACCGGTCCTGCTGCGATCACTGGGCCAATTCCAGGAAGAATCAAGGCGCCGGCGCCGACGAGCCAGCCCAGCGCGCCGCCCACTACGGCTCCCGAACCGGCCCCCACGACCGCGCCTTCTGGCGCCTTCGTGGCGCCTTCGGAAGCGATTTCATTCGACTCATCTCGCGGCCGAAGATCACCCGGAAACAACACGGAGATGTCTGCGCTCGCAAATCCGGCGTCCGCGAAAGCGTGGACCGCGGATTCCACTTCACTCCGCGTCGCGTAAATTCCAAACGCAGCTTTATCTTTTGCCATACTCCCCTCCTGCACGGGTCAGCGAAAAGGCGCAAGTATTCGCGCGAAACCTCACCCATCAGAATGTGCGAGAAAGAAGCGGATGCAAATCGGGGAAAACCTCTAGCCCTGAAACGAACGGAACAATCAAAGTGGCGAGGGGATTCTCGCGCAGATCGGCTGCGAAAGCTTTGGGTTCTTGCTGCCGGAGATAGTTCGCAGCCTTGCGCTTACGACTGCAAAACAGCAGGCTCACGCAAGATGCCGCTCGCTGGAATTTTCAGTTCAACCAAGGTGCCGGGGTTAACGTTTTTGAGGCGCAATTCTCCGCCAAATTCCTTCGCCCGCTGCCGCATGCCGCCGATGCCGACTCCCAGGCTGTCCGGCCGTAATTCCACAACGTTTTCTCCAATACCTTTGCCGTCGTCCCGGACCGTTACCACAATTTGCCCGACTTTTTGATTCAGGCCGATCCAGACTTTACGCGCTCCGGCGTGACGGAACACGTTAGTCAATGCCTCCTGCACGATGCGGAATACTGCCGTCTCCACATCTGTTGAAAGCCGGGGAAAATCCCGTGGCTGCACATCGAGTGATGCTTCAATGCCACTGCGTTTCGCCAGGCCCTCAACAAACCAGTTGAGCGCGGAGAGTAATCCCACTTCATCCAGCAGCGGCGGATGCAAGAGGTGAGACATGGTGCGAACCTGCTGAATCGCCCGTTCGATGATGGTGCTCGCCTGCGCCCATCCCTCCCCCTGCACAGGCTTTTGCATAAGCATCTTGTCCACCACCATCTTGGCGACCGCCAGTTCCTGCCCCAGGCCATCGTGCAGATCGCGCGCAATCCTGCGCCGTTCCTGATCCTGCATGGTCATCAGGCGGATAGAAAGCCTGCGCAATTCATCGGTTCGATTGTCCACCATTCTTTCAAGCTCAGCCGCGCTGTCGCGAATCGATTGCTCCAACATCTTGCTGTCGTGGATATCCGAGCAAGTGCCGTACCACTTCATAATCTTGCCGTCATCATTCCGAATGGGAACGGCACGAGCCCGGAACCAGCGATACCCCCCATCCTGCGACCGCAGGCGGTATTCGGCCTCGTAGTTTGCACCGGATCGCACACACGTCATCCACAGCTCCATCGCCTCATTTTTATCTTCGGGATGCACGAATTCGACCCAGCCGAAGCCACTCGCCGTACCGGGCACGGCTCCGGTGTAATCGTAGAATCGATCGCTGATGTAATCGCGCGCCCCATCCGCTTGCCGGCTGAAGATAATGTCAGGCGCGGTATGCACAATCGCATCCAGTTCGCGATTTTTGCCGACCAGTTCAACATTCAACTGCTGCAGCAACTCCGCCTTGGAAGCCAGTTCCTCCGTCCGATCAAGCACACGCCGTTCCAATTCGCGATTTAAACTCTCGAGTTGCCGCGTTTTGCGATGCAGATCGGCAAATACGCGGACCTTCGCGCGAAGAAGCTCCTGCACCACGGGGACGGAAATATAATCCACCGCTCCATGCTCATAGCCTTTCAGCTGATCGAGATCCGTAAGGTGAACGGCCGAGATAAAGATGATCGCGGTTCTCTGAAAACGCGGGTGTTGCCGGATCATTGCAGCCAGTTGAAAACCATCCAGTTCTGGCATGCTCACATCCATCAACACTACGGCGACGTCGGTCTTCAGCAGAATCTCTAGCGCCTGCTTCGCGGAATTGGCCTTGATCAGGTTCTCGCCGAGCGGCTCAAGCATGACTTCATAACTGAGCAGCTTGCCCGGCTGATCATCCACCATCAGAATATTGACAGGCTCATGGGTCACCATCAATCGTCTCCGCGTTCCACTGCAAGCGCCAAGCGCATATGCTTATTCAATCCGCTCCTTTAGCGGTGCAGCCACATACGGAGCGATGACAACAACTGCTCGGTGTTCACCGGCTTCGCCAGGTACTCCGATGCTCCCGCCTCCAGGCATTTTTCCCGGTCGCCCTTCATCGCTTTCGCGGTCAGGGCAATGATCGGCAAGCGCCGGAAAGATGCGTTCTGCCGAATCACTTGCATGGTCTCATAACCGTCCATCTCGGGCATCATGATATCCATCAACACGATCGCGACATCTGGGGTAGACTCCAGCTTGGCAATCGCTTCCCGGCCGGTTCCAGCGGTGATTACCGTCATACCCCTGCGTTCGATAACACTGCTGAGAGCGAAAATGTTGCGCACATCGTCGTCAACAATCAACACTTTTTTCCCAATCAGCGCATCGTCGGAGCTGTGCAACCGGTCGAGCATCCTCTGCTTCTCGGCCGGCAGATCGGAAACGACGCGATGCAAAAACAGCGCAGTCTCGTCCAGCAACCGTTCGGGGGACTCCACCCCCTTCACCACCACACTTCGCGCCAGTGAATGCAACCGAGCATCTTCTTCCGGAGAAAGTTCCTTACCCGTGAAGACGATCACCGGCAGGTCGCCAATCGTTGGAGTATCCCGGAATCTCTCAAGCACTTCAAATCCGGAAATATCCGGCAAACGCAGATCGAGCACTACACAATCGTACGACTCTTTGCTGACCGCTTCTACCGCCTCCTCGCCAGTCGCGACGACAGTCACATCGATATCGTCATAGCCCAGGAGTTCCTTGATACTCAACTGCTCTGCCGGATTGTCCTCTACCACCAGCAAGCGCTTGCGCCGCGGAGTTGAATACTCCTTGATCCGGTCGAGCGCCGTTTCCAGGCCCTCCCGAGTAGTGGGCTTCGTAACGAACGCAAATGCTCCTCGGGCCAGACCATGATGACGATCTTCATCGAGCGTCAGCATTTGCACCGGGATGTGCCGGGTCGCAGGATCCTGTTTCAAATGATTCAGAACCGTCCAGCCCAGCATGTCAGGCAGGAAAACATCGAGCGAGATCGCCGTCGGATGATACTCTTCCGCTAACTGCAGAGCCTCCGCGCCACGATTCGCCACCAGAACCTTGAAGCCCTTGTCGCGCGAAAGATCGCACAACACACGCGCATAGTGCGGATCATCTTCCACAATCAGCAGGATAGCGTCATCCGGTTGCAGGTTATCGCGGTCATCGGGAATCTTTTCGATCGGGTGTTCCACCGATAGTTGAGCGGTCGAAACCGATGACGGCGATCTCCGTTCCGTTACGGTGGCACTCGAAGCCGATGGCCCCACATACGTTTGAGGCAAGTACAGCGTGAAGGTGCTGCCTCGTCCCGGGGCGCTGCGCAACTGAATTTCTCCACCGAGTAAGCTCGCCAGTTCGCGGCTGATGGCGAGACCGAGGCCGGTGCCTCCGTACTTGCGGCTGGTGCCTGCGTCTGCCTGCTGGAAGGCCTCGAAAATGATCCTTTGCTTTTCGATCGGGATGCCGATACCGCTGTCGGACACCTCGAATGCCACCACCGATGCGGCTTTTGATAGAACCGGATGGTCCTCGCTCCAGCCATCTCTTGCCGGACGAACGGCCAGCCGAACACCGCCGATTTCGGTGAACTTGAAGGCATTCGACAGTAAATTCTTCAAGACCTGCTGTAAGCGTTTCGAGTCCGTTACCACGCTGCGCGGCAAGTGCTGATCGCTCTGCACCTCGAAGCCGAGATGACGATTCTCCGCCTCGTGCCGGAACGGACGGCCCACTGCATCGAGCAGACTGGCAAAGAAAACTTCGTCTGCCTCGACCGAAACCGTACCGGATTCGATCTTCGAGAGATCGAGAATGTCGGTGATGAGGTTGAGCAGGTCAGTGCCGGCGCCGTGAATTGTGCGCGAGAACTCGACTTGCTTCGGTGTGAGATTGCCGTCCGGATTGTCGCTGAGTTGCTGACCCAGCACCAGAATGCTGTTGAGTGGCGTGCGCAACTCGTGCGACATGTTTGCGAGAAACTCTGACTTGTATTTCGAAGTGAGCGCAAGTTCCTTGGCTTTTTCTTCCAGAGCGCGGCGTGCTTGCTCGATTTCCTGGTTCTTGCGTTCCACTTCGACGTTCTGCTCGGCAAGCTGCTGAGCTTTTTGTGCGAGCTGCTCGTTGGTTTGCTGCAACTCTTTTTGTTGAACTTGCAGTTCGGTGGCCAACTGTTGCGATTGCTTCAACAGGCCTTCCGTCTGCATCGTGGCCTCGATACTGTTCAGCACAATGCCGATGCTGGCCGTCAGTTGCTCAAGAAATGCCAGTTGCGACGTCGTGAATGCGCTCAGGGAAGCTAGTTCGATGACCGCCTTCACCCGATCTTCGAACAGAACAGGGAGCACGATTACGTTTCGCGGAACGGCTTCAAACAAACCGGAACGAATCGCCACAGTGTTTGGGGGCAGATCCGAAATCAGCATGCGGCGTTTCTCTGAGGCACACTGCCCAACCAAACCCTCACCCAGCTTCAATCGCCGCAGATGACCATCTTCGCCATCTCCTGCGAAGGCGGAGAGCAATACCATCTCAGCCGCTTCTTCACCGCCCATCTGGTAAATCACACCCTGCTGCGCGTTCACGAGTGGCGCAAGCTCCGAGAGCAGCATTCGCCCGACCGTCGTCAGATCGCGCTGCCCCTGCAACATACCGGTAAAGCGGGCGAGATTCGTTTTCAGCCAGTCCTGCTCGGTGTTCCGATCGGTGGTCAGGCGGAGATTGTCGATCATCGTGTTGATGTTGTCTTTCAACTCCGCGACCTCGCCGCTGGCTTCTACCTGAATCGATCGGGTCAAATCGCCCTTGGTCACTGCGGTTGCCACTTCTGCGATCGCGCGCACCTGGTTCGTCAGGTTGTCGGCGAGCAGGTTGACGTTGCCGGTCAGATCCTTCCACGTTCCGGCCGCGCCGGGCACATTGGCCTGTCCGCCCAAACGGCCTTCTACGCCGACTTCGCGGGCGACCGTCGTAACTTGATCGGCAAACGTGGCCAGCGTATCCGTCATGTTGTTAATGGTTTCAGCAAGAGCTGCTACTTCACCTTTTGCGTTCACTGTTAGCTTCTGGGCCAGTTCGCCGCTGGCCACGGCGGTAACGACCTTCACAATCCCGCGCACTTGCTCGGTAAGGTTGGCGGCCATGACATTGACGTTGTCGGTAAGATCCTTCCAGGTTCCGGCCACGCCCGGGACCTGCGCCTGTCCACCAAGTTTTCCTTCAGTGCCCACTTCGCGCGCTACGCGGGTGACTTCAGCGGCGAACGCATTGAGTTGGTCGACCATCGTGTTGATTGTGTTCTTCAGTTCGAGAATTTCGCCTTTCACATCGACGGTGATCTTGCGCGACAAGTCACCGCGAGCCACGGCAGTGGTCACTTCTGCGATATTCCGGACCTGGCCCGTGAGGTTTCCAGCCATTGCGTTCACCGAGTCCGTCAAGTCCTTCCACGTTCCGGCCACTCCTGACACGTTCGCCTGACCGCCCAGCCGACCTTCGGAGCCGACTTCGCGTGCCACGCGCGTCACTTCGGCAGCGAATGAGCGCAACTGCTCGACCATCGTGTTCAGCGTTTCCTTAAGCTGCAGGATTTCGCCGCGCACATCGACGGTAATCTTTTTCGACAAATCGCCGTTCGCAATAGCGGTTGCGACCTCAGCGATGTTTCGAACCTGACCTGTGAGGTTCGAGGCCATGAAATTGACGTTGTCGGTTAAATCTTTCCACGTTCCGGCGACACCCGGCACTTGCGCTTGACCGCCGAGTTTTCCGTCGGTTCCCACTTCACGGGCTACACGGGTCACCTCGCCGGCGAAGGCGTTGAGCTGATCCACCATCGTATTGATGGTGTTCTTCAGTTCGAGAATTTCTCCTTTCACGTCGACTGTAATCTTGCGCGACAAGTCGCCCCGAGCCACCGCGGTCGTGACCTCCGCGATGTTTCGGACCTGGCCGGTCAAGTTTCCGGCCATCGAGTTCACTGAGTCGGTTAAGTCTTTCCACGTACCCGCGACTCCGGGAACGTTGGCCTGTCCCCCCAGACGCCCTTCGGTTCCTACCTCGCGGGCCACGCGTGTTACTTCACCGGCGAATGCATTGAGCTGATCGACCATCGTGTTGATGGTTTCCTTCAGCAACAGAATTTCGCCGCTGACGTTGACGGTGATTTTCTTTGACAAGTCGCCGCTGGCGATCGCCGTCGCCACTTCGGCGATGTTACGAACCTGTCCGGTTAAGTTGCTGGCCATCGAGTTGACCGAGTCGGTGAGGTCCTTCCAGGTGCCGCCGACGCCGGGAACCTGTGCCTGGCCGCCCAGTTTTCCGTCGGTACCGACCTCGCGCGCTACGCGGGTCACTTCCGATGCGAACGAGCGTAGCTGGTCGACCATCGTGTTCAGCGTGTCTTTGAGCTCGAGAATTTCGCCTTTCACGTCAACGGTGATTTTGCGCGACAAATCGCCTCGGGCTACAGCGGTTGCAACTTCGGCGATGTTTCGCACCTGGCCGGTAAGGTTGCTGGCCATGAAGTTGACGTTGTCGGTGAGATCTTTCCACGTTCCGGCGACGCCGGGGACCTGTGCTTGGCCGCCAAGTTTGCCTTCGGTGCCGACTTCCCGGGCTACGCGAGTTACTTCGCCAGCGAAGGCGTTGAGCTGGTCGACCATCGTGTTGATGGTGTTCTTCAGTTCGAGAATTTCTCCTTTGACGTCAACTGTGATCTTGCGCGACAAGTCGCCGCGGGCGACTGCCGTAGTGACTTCTGCGATGTTGCGGACTTGTCCGGTCAAGTTGCCGCCCATCGAGTTTACGGAGTCGGTCAGATCTTTCCACGTTCCGGCGACGCCGGGCACGTTGGCCTGGCCTCCGAGACGGCCTTCGGTACCGACTTCGCGGGCCACGCGGGTTACTTCCCCGGCGAAGCGGTTGAGCTGATCGACCATCGTGTTCAGCGTTTCTTTGAGCTGCAAGATTTCGCCGCGAACGTCTACCGTGATCTTGCGGGAGAGATCGCCGTTGGCGATGGCAGTTGCGACTTCGGCGATATTTCGCACCTGGCCGGTGAGGTTGCTGGCCATGAAGTTCACGTTGTCGGTGAGATCTTTCCAGGTGCCACCGACGCCCGGCACCTGAGCCTGCCCACCGAGCTTGCCCTCCGTACCCACTTCCCGGGCCACGCGAGTGACTTCGCCGGCGAACGCATTGAGCTGGTCTACCATCGTATTGATAGTGTCCTTGAGTTCGAGAATTTCACCTTTGACGTCGACGGTGATCTTTCGCGACAAGTCGCCGCGAGCCACAGCAGTCGTCACTTCCGCAATGTTACGTACCTGAGCGGTCAAGTTGCCGGCCATCGCGTTCACGGAGTCTGTCAGATCCTTCCACGTACCGGCAACGCCGACGACCACGGCTTGTCCGCCAAGCTTTCCGTCCGTGCCTACCTCGCGGGCCACGCGCGTCACTTCGGAAGCAAAGGAACGGAGCTGATCCACCATCGTGTTGATAGCTTCTTTCAGCTGCAAAATTTCGCCGCGAACATCGACCGTGATCTTGCGCGACAAGTCGCCGCTGGCGACGGCGGTCGCAACTTCAGCGATGTTACGAACCTGGCCCGTCAAGTTGCTGGCCATCGAGTTCACGGAGTCGGTGAGATCTTTCCACGTTCCAGCGACGCCCGGCACCTGCGCCTGGCCGCCCAGCTTGCCATCAGTACCCACCTCGCGCGCCACGCGCGTCACCTCGGCGGTGAAGACTCCGAGTTGCTGAATCATCGTGTTGACGATGTTGGCCGAGCGCAGGAACTCGCCTTCGAGCGGTCGTCCATCCACGTCAAGCCGCACAGTCTGGGTAAGATTTCCCTGCGCAACGGCTGCAATGGCGCGAGTAACGCCTGCCGTCGGGCGAAGCAGGTCTTCGACCAGGGTGTTGACCGAAACCTCCATGTCCCCCCACGCGCCCCTGGACTCCTGAAACCGGGCTCGTTCGCGAGTTCTTCCTTCTTTGCCGACCACTTGCCCCACCCGCTTCAATTCCTGCGCCATCTGCTGATTCGCGGCGACGATTGAGTTAAACGTATCCGCGATTTTCCCTCCCAGTCCCGTCCATGAACCCGGCAGACGTACTGAAAAGTCCCCATTTCGCATAGTCTGCAACCCGGCAAGAATCATGCCGAGTTCGACCGAATCTGGCGCATTGCTATGCGGAGAATGCCCATTGTTCTTACTCTTCTGTACGTCGTCGGGCTTGCCGTTGGCGACGACGGTCGCGGAGTCTTGACTGGCTCGCTTCATGCTCTCTCCTGCGGTGACTGAGTTCCTGGCTTTTCAGTGGGGTGGGAAGTCAAGCCGGTAGTTTCGTGGCATCCATTTATCAAACCGATACGCATCCCCAAACCCGACGGCGGTGCGCTGGTCAGAACGCGGGAATGCCGATTCGCGCGCCGAACAGCTAATGGGCTCTGGGTGCCGCTCATATCAGGATCAAATATCCGCGGACTTGCGCTGGGATCAACAGACTACAGACAGATAGGTAACACGGATCGCCGTCTCGCCGCCCTAGGGTGTTTGCTGTAGATAGCGGATCGGCTGAGTTTTACGCGAAATAACCGAACATTCCGCCGGAACGGCTCTGGCAGACTTCTCAGTTGCAACCTGAAGTTCTACAGTGATCCACTTATATTCGTTGCAACCTATCGTTCCTTACAATCGATGGGGAGAAGAAATGCACGATGGCGATTGTGCAAAGGCGGCGAGATCATGCGACTCTCTCGTCGCGTAAAGTTGCCGGCTTCTCTTTTTCCGGTTCTGGCCGGGAATGCGAACAATGGGCTGCCACACCGTTCAGCGTTCTCCCATCAGGCTGCTCTAACTCAATTTTTCCCAACTCATTACTTGATTTTTTGCTAGATTCGATCCAACGCGCTTTTCGTCGCTGTTCTGGCCCCCCGAAGACCTTCGTATTCTCTGGCGCTGTGCGGAGGAGCTTTCCTGATTCGCGACGGGAGGTTGCATGCGTTTATTGAGTCTCCGGCTGATTATCTCGCTGATTGTTGGAATAACCCTGGTCTCGATCGGCTTTTCCTATTACGAAGTCGTGCGGGAAAAGCGCGCGCTGCGCCGCGAACTAGAGCGCCGCGCCGAAGTGCTGGGGGAAAGCGTCGCCGCCAATGTCGAAAAATCCTGGGATGAGGGCGGCTCGGAGCGCGCTCTTCAACGCATCGTGCAGAAATTCGGAAATCGTGAGCACTTGCTGGGAGTCGCCATCAGCGACCGGCAGGGTAAAGTGGTTGCGATTACGCCGGAACTGGCGCATGTGCTTGCGGGCGTCCCGCGCGAAGTGACCCAGGCGATAGCTGAAGGCCACGGTGAGAGTTCATTCATAAGGCTCAACGACGAACCCGTCAACATTTTCGCTCTCCCTCTTTACCGGGATGACCAGATCGTGGGTGGGCTCGCCGTCGTCCACGACGCGGGCTACATTCGCGCACAAAGTCTCCGCACCTGGCGGGAAGCCTTCGTAACGGTTCTCATCCAGGTCTTCCTGATCGTTTCGATCACGGTTCTGATCGTCCGCTGGAGTATCGCCGGACCAATCGCGCGAGCCGCGCAGTGGATGCGCGCACTTCGCATGGGACGGATTTCCTCTCGCCAGCAAATGCCCGACCTGGACCTTTTCAAACCGCTCGCGTGGGAAGTAGTCACCTTAACCGAGAGCCTCAGCCAGGCGCGCACCGCGGCGGAAAACGAAGCCCGCCTGCGTGAGGCCGGCGAATCGATGTGGACTGCCGATCGCCTCGCTGTACAAATTCGCACTCGCCTCGGCGACGGCAGGTTGTATGTGGTTTCCAACCGCGAGCCTTACATTCACGAGCGCAAGGGCAAATCGATTGAGGCCGTCGTGCCGCCGAGCGGCCTGGTCACTGCTCTTGAGCCCGTGCTCGCAGCCTGTGATGGAACCTGGATCGCGCATGGCAGCGGAGACGCCGACACCGAAGTGGTCGACTCGCACGACCGGTTGCGAGTTCCGCCGCGCGATCCACGCTACACATTGCGCCGGGTGTGGCTCACAAAAGAAGAAGAGCAGGGATATTACTACGGTTTTGCAAACGAAGGTTTGTGGCCACTTTGCCATATTGCGCACGCGCGCCCCACATTTCGCGCGCAAGATTGGCAGCACTATCAGGAAGTTAGTCGCAAGTTTACAGCTGCCGTTCTCGAGGAAATCAGGGACGTCGAGCAGCCGGTTGTTCTCGTTCAGGATTATCATTTCGCTTTATTGCCGCGGATGATCAAAGAAAAACGGCCGGACGCTCGCGTAGCGATCTTCTGGCATATACCCTGGCCCAATCCGGAAGCCTTCGGCATCTGCCCATGGCAACGTCAGTTGGTGGAGGGATTACTCGGAGCCGACCTCATCGGATTTCACACTCAATCGCATTGCAATAATTTCTTGCAGACCGTCGACCGCACTCTAGAGGCGCGCGTGGATTGGGAGCATTTCTCCGTAGCAAGGCAGAATCACCGAACGATCGTCCATCCTTTTCCCATCAGCGTGGATGTTCCCGAAGATGCGCCTGTCGGAAACATGAGCTTGAGAGATGAGTACATCAAACGCACGTCTCTAATGCACGGCCTGGGAGTCGACACGGCTTTCATCGGACTCGGCGTCGACAGGGTGGACTATACCAAAGGAATACCGGAGCGATTTCATGCGATTGAGCGGTTTCTGGAAAAATACCCGAAGTATCAAAGCAAGTTCACTTTTCTGCAGATCGGCGCCCCGAGCCGCACGCACATCAAACGCTATCACGATCTGATGGCAGAAGTGGAAGCTGAAGCGGAGCGGATCAACTGGCGTTTTCAGTCCGGCAAATGGAAACCGATCGTTTTTCTGAAACGGCATCATAGCCACGACGAAATCGAGCAGTTCTACCGCGCTGCGGATTTTTGTCTCGTGACCTCTTTGCACGACGGAATGAATCTGGTGGCAAAAGAATTTCTCGCCGCAAGGCGAGATGAGCGCGGCGTTCTAATTCTTAGCCAGTTCACCGGAGCAGCCCGGGAATTGCGCGACGCTCTGCTGGTGAATCCCTATGACGTCGATCAGACCGCGGAGGCGATTCGTAGCGCTCTGGAAATGGAGCCGGAAGAAAAGCAACTGAGAGTCCGCAACATGCGCAGGCAGATAAGGGAGCACAACATTTATCGTTGGGCGGGAAATCTGATCACCGAGCTGTGCGAGCTTCGTCTGGACTCGGCCGACCGCGCCCAACCAAAACCACGCACAGGCGTAACGGCTGCGTGATTTCGCCATCGGAGCCATCGATGGGTAAACTAGCAGCTTTTTTGCCAGGAAGTCGCGCCGATTAATTCAACGCAGACAAAGGTAAATTTATGAGTGCGACCGCAGTAGCATCGGGTTCGCTGCATACGGCGGTAAAGCCTTTTTATTTCAACACCTCGGCGCATCTGCTGCAGATCACCCGGCAGAAGGCGGCCACGCTGCTCGAGTTTTTGGAAGCCCTGCGGGAGTGCCCCGATGGCTCCATTTTCCAGCACACCTTCCGCACTTTGCAGGAACATCATTACATCCGCGAAGGTTTCTCGAACGACTTCGCGCACTGGGCTCTGTCGGCCTGCAACGAAAACAGCCTCGCCGAAGCCTTAGCCAGCATCGACGTTCGCGAATTCACCTCTGCTTCACAGTTACGCGATCGTTTCGTGGAGACCGTGGAGAAATTTCTGGAGCGCACTCCGGCGGCTGCAAATCGCGCGGCCCGTGAGACTTTTTATTTTTGCTCGTCCGACATCGTCGTGATTCCCACAAATTTCGTGGCACGCACCTTGCAAGAGTTCGCCGAGGGACTGCGTGGCGTCAGCGTCCACAGCATTCAACATCATTTTATCGAAGCCAGGCTTCGGCTGAAATTGATGTCGAATGACTTTTCGCAGTGGCTTTATGAAGACCTGGGTCTCACTGAGGCGGCCCGGCAGTTGAATCGGATCGACATTTATACCGTGACCCTTGAGGACGTTAAGAAACGAATCATAAGAATTGTTGAACGAGCTCTGAGCTAGTCAGGCAGATACTTATGGAACCGGTCGAATCGCGAACCCACAGTGAAACGGCAGTGGCCGAATTTTCTTCTGGCACTGCCGCAGCCGCCGCTCCTGCTCCGTCTTCTCCCGCGAGACCGGAGCGGCGCAAGAAACCGCGCACTTGGGAAACTCCCCCAGCGTCCGTGCCTCCTACGCGCCTGGATGACTACCGGGACATCGTGGGCACCGCTGAAATCGATGAGTTGCGATTTCTTGCGCGCGAACTCGGGGGCAAAAGTGTGAAGATGGTCAACTCCACCGCTGTCGGCGGCGGCGTGGCGGAGATGCTGAATCAGATGGTTCCACTGCTTAACGAAGTGGACGTAAATACTCACTGGGACGTCATCACGGGAGGGAACGATTTCTTCGAGGTAACCAAAGCCTTCCACAATGCGCTTCAAGGGAGCGAGTACAACCTGACGCAGCACGCTCGTGACATCTTCATGATGAATAACGAGCTGAACCGCCAGCGCCTGCAATTTCCCGAAGACTTCATTGTGATCCACGATCCACAGCCGGCGGCCCTGATCAGCGCTCGCACCGATTCGCCGCAGCGCTGGATATGGCGCTGCCACATCGACCTGTCAAATCCCAACCCCGAGGTTTGGGGCTTTCTTCAGCCGCTGATCGAGCGGTACGATGCAGCCATTTTTTCTTCGCAATCATTTGCCCGTCAGTTGCCGATCCCGCAATATCTTTTTTATCCCTGTATCGATCCGCTTTCGGAAAAAAATAAAGAGGTCGACGAGAACTATATACAGCGGATCTGCGACGAATTCGGAGTCGACCGGTCTCGGCCAATCGTGACGCAGGTTTCCCGCTTCGATCGCGCGAAAGATCCGGTCGGAGTCATCCAGGCTTTCAAACAGGCCCGCAAGTATGTGGATTTCCAGTTGGTCATGGCCGGCGGCGGAGCTACCGATGACCCAGAAGGCGTCGCGGTTCTCCGGGAAGTGCGCGAGGCCGCGGACGACGATCCAGACATCATTATTCTCGACCTGCCTCCATGGTGCGCATTGCAGATCAATGCCCTGCAGCGAGCCTCGACGATCATCGTGCAGAAATCGGTGAAAGAAGGTTTTGGATTAACCGTTACCGAAGCCCTCTGGAAAGGCAAACCGACGATTGCCGGGGCCGTGGGCGGCATCCCGAATCAGATCATTCACAAGCTGACCGGAATGCTGGTCCACTCAGTCGATGGCTGCGCCTATCAGATGCGCTATTTGCTGACTCATCCGGAATTCGCCAAGCAACTCGGGGAAAATGGAAGAGAGCACGTGAAAGAAAATTTCCTGATGACGACCAATGTCCGGCGGTGGTTGCTGCTTCTTCGAATTCTCAGCGGCACGAAGTAATCCCGGGGCAATAGGGACCACTTGGCGCTAGTCTTTCGCGACGGTCGCATCGGCGGGCGCTTCGATCGTCACATCGACCTGAGCCCCAGGCTTAAGCCGAACTTTTTCTCCGTTCTGATCTACCAGAGTGTTCTCGATGCGGAGTTCACGGTAAAGATGATCCGCGCCTTCAACCGAAATCTGCGCCTTTTCCGGCTCGCCGGTGGATTGAGGTTTGATGACTTTTTCGACGACCGCCGGCAAAGTAGTGCTGGGTTTTTCACTCATGGTAGCTACCTGATCAAGCTTTTCCAGGGAATTTGCGTGCTCGGTGCTTATTCATCATAGCGTTCCGCCGAGCGCATTAGCAACTCCCGCCCTCATTAGGAGCGCCGCCGGCCTTGGGCTTTAGCGACGCTGCGACACGGTGTCTGTTTTCTTCCGGCTCTCCTGCCGGCCTTTATGTCCAAAGTCCAATCCAAAATGCGGCTCGGACTGCGTTCCCGTCACGCGAATTGGAACCTCCGTACCGACGCCGTCTTTGTGAAAAAAAGGATCAACCGGTTTCAACAGAATCGACTTCCATCCCGTAGTCATTTGTGAAAGTTTCGCGTCCAACATAGCCTTCCCGCGGAAGTCGAAGGTTTGTCCATCAAGACTGTAGATTCCGGTCAAATCGACATGCGTTCCTGGAATCAGGAAATGCAGCAGTGAAAAAGAAATCACTCCATCATTCAGAACGAATGTGCCCCGCAAGTCCGCGGGAACATTTTCGTCGATGTGCTGGCGTGCCTCCTTCGGCTTGCCCTGGCTGATCAGGCTCAAGCTGTCGATCTTCTCTTGTACTTTGCCGTTGGCGAAGTGTGTCCGCGGAACGTGAAACGTACCTGACAATCCAATCCGATCGGCGACACTCTTTTCCCCCGGAGGAAGACTCAGCCGCGTTGTCATTTCCACTGGGCCGGTCATGATCGGCGGATCAGTCCGCACGCCAAGCTGCAAAAGATCTTCAATGCGCGCATGCTCCAGAGTAACGTCAAGCTCAACATCGTGGCCGTGCGGAGTTTTCATCCGAACCACCGACCCGCGCGCGGTCAGCGAAGTGCCGAGAAAAGTCGCGTTCACGGGGCGCAGGTAGGTGTCTCCGCTGGTGCCGTCGACAATTGCGTGAAACTCGGTGTGCAACGGCACCGCATGTCCGCTACTGGCGATGCGAAAGTCCGGCGTGTCCGTGATTCCCTGCACTTCAATATTGCTAAGAGTTCCCGAATATTGCCCGGTGGATGAAAGTATCCCTGCAATGCCTTTAATCGTACTCAAGTCCGCATTGGTGAAGGAGTAATCGCCTTTTACCGGCGTTTCCCGCGGAGATTCCGGCTGCCAGGGACCAAACTGGCCCTTCGAATTTATATCCCCCACCGGCTTCGGATTGACCAAAGTAGCCTCGAACTGAAACGCCTGGCCGGGCCCGAAGTCCTTCAGCTTCAACTCGCTGATTTCAAATTCGAGCGGGGGTTTGCCGGGCTTTGACGTATTAATCAGAAGCTTCGTATCGCGGCATATAAACTTGTCGACGAAGATGCTGACGCGCGTGTTCGAGCGCAAACTCTTCACTTCTTGCCGCTCACCTTTCGGCGGCAGATTAAGTTCAAGGCCCGAGAGGTACACCGTGTCGATGTGCATTGGCGAACGGAAGAGGCTCCGCAGCGAGGTTTCGAACCGAAATTGACCCAGGTTGATTAAGGGCTGGAATCCCGGCTCATACGGATTCGGATCGGTCACGCCGAAAATCCTCAGCCCGCCCCCAGTAACTTGTATTCCAGGACCGACCGTAACTCCCAATCCAGACAGGTCGACTTTGCTATGAAAGCGGGTCGACAGCGTTTGAATCACGCGAGCGCGGATAATAGGCTCAGCATGCGAGATGACAAAGCGGATTCCGGCGATCCCGGTAACCAGCAAAATCAGTGCGACGACAGCGATCCACATCCAAATCCGGCCGGCTTTCCTGGGTGTGCGCATTGCCTGGCTCTTCACCTTTTCGAGCAGAGCATCCGTCTGAAACGCAGTCAATACAGCGATCCATTCAAAATTCTCTAAACATTCTCGGCCTTCGACATCTCCGCAAGCGCTCCCTCAGAAGTCAGTCTCTGAACTTCTGCGATAGCCTCCGAGAGCTGCGTCACAATCAGATCGGCAGCGCCGGAGCCGATTCGCTCCCGCGCAACTTCTGCACCGCCATCCAGATGCCAGACGCCGATGATGATCCTCCGGCTTGGGAATGACGACCTCAACCGCTTGCACAGCGACCGTGCCGACGCGGCAGAAAATGGTGGCAGGCAGGAAAGGCAAACAAAGCTGGATTCCTGCTGCGAGACTTCAGCCATGGCCTCTTCGATCGCATGGGCCCTCACTTCAAGCGCGCTAAAACCGGCGCTTCGCAAAAGTTGCCCCAACATCGTGTTCACAAGCTCATCCGAACCGGGCCGAAGCGGAACGCATGAAATGTTGGTGTCCGATTTTGTGAGCAAAGAAGATGACCTTATACCGCCAGCTTGCAGGCCCTCTTCGCTGGGCGCCGTCGCTTCGAGCTTGTCGCCCGTCTCTTCGATCAACTCGCGGACGCTTCGTAGAATGAACCTCTTCGTCTTTTGATCAATCGCATCGAAGTAGTCATCCTGCTCTGCCATCCGCAGCGCAGGAACAATCAGGTATTCGTAGAAACGCGCTGTCTTATTTTCTTTCAGGTAGGTCTCTGCAATTGTTGTCGCCTCATCCTGATCCATCGCCAGCAGGCGCTGGTAGTAATGCTGCTCGATCGGAAGCGCGGGCTCATCGCCCAGCACCACTTCCAGAAAATGCAGTTGCGGAACATATCGTCCCAGCACCACCAGGCAAACCGTCAGCGGCGTGGAGACAATCAGCCCGACTGGACCCCACAAGGTCGTCCAAAAGACAGCCGCGACCAGAATGGCCAACGACGAGATTCCGGTGTGCGAGCCGTAAAGCAGTGGCTCGATAAAATTTGCAACGATCAATTCCAATATCAGGAAGATGCCGAATGCGAAGCCGGCTTGGCGCCAGCCGGGAAACACCGCTATCGCCATCGCAATTGGAAGGGCAGCAGCCGCCCACGTTCCGATGTAGGGAATGAAGCGAAAAACGGCAAGAATCATCCCCCAAAGCAACGCGTGAGGCACGCCAATCAAGTGCAAACCCGCCCCAAACACTAAGCCGTAGGAGGCGTTGACCAGGCACTCCAGCAATAGAAACCGGCTAAGCCTGCGGCTGGCGTCGTCAAAGGCTTGCGTCATGCGGCTTAACTGTCCGCGCCCAGCCAGGCGGATCGCCCGATTTCGCAGGTCCTCCCGCTTTACCAGCATGAACACCGTGAAAATCACTACGATGACTGCAGTCTCGAGCGGACTCGCGAGCGGACCGAGCAATGCCCCGATGTCCTGCACCAGATTGGGCGCTGGTGGCGTGACCTGCACTTGAATGGGATGCCCGGACCGTGCCTGCCGGGCCTGTTCGTCCGTGTGACTGGAGACCTGCCCCGGAACCGCCGACAGCTCCTTGCCCAACTCTTGAATGGAAGCGCTTGCTTTGCCCAGTTCGCCAGTGCCGGCCCCGTGCAGAGAGTCTATCTTCTCGTCCAGGTTCGCCTTGTAATCCGGGATGCGAACCATGATCTCGACGAGTTGCCCGGCGACTCCCCAGCTTCCGAAGGCAATCAGCGCGAAAGCAACAATGACGACGACAATGACCGATGGAACCCGGCCGAAGCGAATTTTTTCGAGGAGGCTAACGAATGGAGTGAGCAGGAAGCTCAACACCAGCGCAAGGGCGAGAGGAATGAAAACCGTGCGGCCAAAATACAGGGCTGCGATCGCCAGCACAAAGGCAATCACCGTCAGCGGTTTCGAAGTCGCGGAATTCTCCCTGGTGCGGACCAATCCTGACTCCCATTCGACCTGTCACAACTCTCCCAGTGCTCTAACAGGCCTGACGTGGTGCCACACCGGGTCAGAACCAGAAGTTAACAACTTAAAACCCGACAAATATTCCCTAAGCCGCCGCCACTGCACCTTTGCAGCCGGGATGACCGCATTCGCAGGCAATTTCGGTGGTGTCTTTCGCCGCTTCGCAATTCGGGCTGCAATACTTGCTACCTTCCGTGGCAGCGCAAGTGCAAAGTTCGTGAGCGCATTTTTCGCTTTTGTTGCCAGCCATAATATTTCTATTGCTCCTTATTAATTTGGCGTCCCGCCGCCGCATCGATCAAATTTCACTTCAGTCCGTAAACATCCAGCTCGCCCTGCGGGTTCGGAGCAGTAACCAGATCATGTCCGGTTGAGATGTAAACTTTGCCATTCGCGGCTATCGGGGCGCTGAACTTAATTCCATAGCCCGGCGCGTCACCGGAGTTTGCGTTACTGTCGTATAGCTCCGCGGCGCTGAGATTATTCGCGGTGTAAGCGCGCAGGGTGGCGTTGGTCTGCGTGGTACCGCTCTGCAATGGCTGTCCGTGGTCGATCATCCACAGGATACCGTTCGAAGCGCCATTCGCGGAGATAAATGGCGTGGTGCCGTAGCTGCTTTCGAGGATATTGGGCTGCGTGTACCCGCCGTATGAAAATGCCGTTCCGGAGAAAATGAACTGCCCAACAGACGCTGTTACCGATGTCGAAGTTGGTGTTATGCCCAAATAGAAAGACCCGTTGAAATATGCGGAGGTCCCGAAAATTTCGTACTCGTTGACGTCAGTCGTCCAGACATTTCCCTGGGGATCTGTGCAGCTCTTCGGGTAGGGACTGAGAAGATCGTCAAACCAATTTGTGTATGTTGCGCCCGCGTTGTTCGCCTGCTCATGCCCAAGGTCATCCGTGTTTACCATGTACAGCTTTCCCGTCTTCCCGCCTGCAATGGCCTGCGTACTCCCGGGAATCAGCAACAAACCACCGGCTGCCAGGTCAGCGTCGGCGCAATCCATATACTCGTAGTCGTAAGGCGTGAAGTAGTCGATCAGTTGTAGCGTTTGGGTGAATTTCAGAACCGAATCGCTGAAGGCTGTCTGTCCATCCCACGGCCCGTTGCCAGTGGTTATATACACATAGTTGCCATCCGAAACAGGACCGCCTCCGCCCATCCAGACACCGCCGGCGCTGGCGTACAGGCCTTCGCCCTGCAAGTTCGGACTGGAGTTAAAGACTCCGCTCTGCGTGAACGTTGTTCCGTCGTAGGTGTAAGCCAGCAACCACCCGCTGTGGCAGCTGCCAAACCCGATGAACACTGATGCTTGCGTTCCCGGAAGTACCAGAAGTGCCGCGCGCTGCAAACAATCGGTTCCCAGGGTGGTGTCGTTGGTTCCTGCGACCTGCGCTGTAATCTGAATCGGGCTGCCCGGCTTTTGGGTTCCTGTCGTGATATCCAATGCGTTCAGGCGAAATGTTCCGCCTGCCGCGGATGATGTCTGCGCCGAAACCACGTACATCGTATTCGTCGTCGTGTCGATCGCCGGAGTGGAAGTGATGCCCTCCACCGGTTGAATCGGTCCATTGGTAATTGGCGTTTCGCCGCCTTGCAGCAGAGGTGTCATCCAGAGCGGAGCGCCGGTGCCGTAGCTGTCAGCATCGAAAGCATAAACGCTGTCATTCTCGGTCGCCGCGAAAAGCACGTTGTGCGTGGCGCCGTCGCTCATCGTCAGATTCGAAATCAGCAGGGGCTGTCCGTAAACGTAGCCATCTACAAGGTAGGAAAACAATTTCCCAAAACTCGAGGCGGTCACGTTCGACGGGGTGAGGAGCGTTTCGCCGGCATTCAACCCGCTGCGGTTCCGATCCACGTGAAACGTTGGAATGTTGACGCCCGTGATTGTGGCGTTGCTGACGTCGAGAACAGCGCTGCTGCTGAATCCGCTGAAGGAGGCCGCAACGTTGGTGTCTCCCTGGGCAAGGCCTATCACGAGACCGCTCGAATTCACGGTCGCATCGCTCGCGTCCGCTACCGACCAGACCGCGGACGAACTCACATTGCCTTGCGTTCCGTCGGCATAAGTAGCCGTGGCCGTGAACTGCTGAGTGCCTCCAACAGAGATATCAGCCGAACTTGGGCTGACCGAGATTGCTGTGACCGTCTTCGGAACCACGGTGATTGTGGCCGTACCGGTAATTCCACTGTCGGTTGCGATAACCGCCGTCGAACCGGCAGCCACGCCCGTCGCAGTCCCGCCAGAGATTGTTGCGATGGCAGAAGATGAAACGCTCCAGGTCGCCTGCGCCGTGACGTTCGCGGATGAGCCATCACTGTAGGTCCCCGTGGCAGTGAACAATTGCTGAACCCCGATCGGTATGCTCGCAGTGAGCGGAGCAATCGTGATGGAAGTGAGGGTCTTGTTCACCTTGAGCGTTTCGACATCGAGCGTGGCCGCGCTGTTCACTCCGCTCATCGATGCCATGACGCTGGTGGAACCGGAGGCCTTGCCCGTGGCCAATCCGCCGGAGCTAATCGAGGCGATCGATGAACTGGCGACGCTCCAGGTCGCGCTTGAACTCACATTCGCCGTCGAACCGTCACTGTATTTCGCGGTAGCCGTGAACTGCTGCGTCTTGCTCGTCTGGATCGTCGCGCTCGCAGGAGAAACCGAGAGCGAAGACAAGGTCTTGGTTGCGGGCGGAGTGCTCGACGAGCTTGGAAGCCCTTGGCATCCGGTGCCTGTAATTAATAAACCGAGCGAAGAAGACGCAACGACAGAAAATACGAACCCGCAACGAGTGGCCTGCATGGATCAGCTCCGGTCAGAAAGAGTTCGGTCCCTGAGACGGAGCTTAGTTTCTAAAGTAGTACTCCAAGGTTGCCGTGGAAAGCATTCACTCGTTGCAGCGACGCGCATCGTGCTCCTTCCATTACGGGCGGACTACAACTTTCGACTGTTACTCCTACAGTTTTTTCTTTGGCGGAATACAGGGTTTCTGGTACTTTCGTTGCAATTATTTCGATCAGTTTCAACGCGGTTCTGCGGTAGGCCGCCAGCAGGTTCTGGAATTGATCCGCTGTCACTCGCGCCACAACTTAACTCCACTTCGTCGCAGCCCTCCACACGCCAGCCCGTGAGGGGCGCGCAGTTCTGCTGTCTGCACGCCAAAACTATATTTGGAGAAGCTCCACATGCTGAGGTCACTATCGCTATTCGTGTGTTTATCCGTCCTTTCTGCACCTGCCGCTTTCGCTGCCGTAAGCGTAACCGCTCCTTCGAACGGGGGAACATATTCAGGCCCCGTGAAATTCACAGCCACGGCGACCACCACTACATGCTCGAAGGGTGTCGGTTCCATGGGAATCTATACGGCCCCCGGTGTCTTGGTGTACGTCGTAAACGGAGATAGTCTTAATACGACCCTTAATCTCAATCCAGCCACCTACGATACCGTCGTAGAAGAATGGGATAACTGCGGCGGTGCGAGCACCACGCCCGTCGCGATTACGGTCAAATCAGGGGGCTCCTCCGGCGTTTCTGTGACGTCTCCAGCCAACGGCGCCACGGTCGGTTCTCCGGTAAATTTCATCGCCACTGCGACCACTACCTGCTCCAAGGGCGTCGCTTCCATGGGCATCTATACAGCCCCCTCCCAACTCGCCTATGTAGTGAATGGAGCGAGTCTGAACTACAACCTTTCCTTGAACAACGGGACTTACAATACGACCGTCGAGGAGTGGGACAAATGCGGGGGAGCTGCGACCACGCCAGTCACGATCACAGTCAACGGCGGAAGCAGTGGAGGCGGGTCGTTCTCCGAACTGCAACACAGCGGCGGCTGGGCAGACTACGGGCAGCGCGCCCCAACCTTCATCGACTGCTCTCCCTCACCTTGCGATGACATCACGTTTTCCATGACGCAAAACATCAAATCTCCTTCAATGAGCGGAGAATCCACTCAGATGTATCTCGCGGGCAGCGAGGGGTACGGAGATGCCCTTTTTAACAACCACTTGATCGGCGTTGACTCGTCGCAGGGCCTGCCCGACACGAACCATACGCTCGTGCCAACGCTGCATAACTTCACCTACGACGTTTACTTTTACACGAGCGCACTGGGTTCTTCGCAGGCCTTGGAGTTTGACATCAACCAGTTCTTCAATAATCAAGGATGGATTTGGGGCCACCAGTGCACCTTGGCGGGGGCCAATGAGTGGGACATTTGGGATAATGCGAGCGCACACTGGGTTTCTACCGGCCTTTCCTGCAACCCGAACAACAATTCCTGGAACCACCTTACGATTCAGGTGCAGCGGACCTCCAGCAATCAGCTGCTGTATCAATCCATTACCCTCAACGGAAAAACAGAAAACGTAAACCAGTACTACAACCCAGGTTCTGCGCCAGGCTGGTATGGAGTCACCGTCAATTATCAGCAAGACGGTAACTATGACCAGGCGCCGTACTCGGTGTATCTGGACGAGCTCACATTCACGTACAACTGACCGCGCAACCCGGAATAGGGATGCGTGGAAACCATCCGCTGTCATTGGGCTTGATTTCACGGTCGGTCTGCTACGCCGATATAGGTTCAATTTTCCATCGCGGGACTACAACCTCCGAGTTGTGGCCCCGCCATTTTGACTTGCCGCGTACAGGCTTTCTGGTATGCTGGCTACACTGTTTGGGGGGCTACTTTGCAGATCCTGACCCGGCGCTCCTTGCTGGACTTGAAGGACAACTTGAAGTTGCCGTTTTAGACCCAAGCGCCATAGATCGCCACTTCTTTCCGAACCCTCCTGCGCGTCCGCTCGCGCGAATGGTGCAGCCGTCACAGCTGCAGTTCTGCAGTTCGGAAACAAATAAAACCTACTGGAGACGGATTGATGCTGAAATCCTTATCGCTATTCGTGTGCGCCTTCGCGCTCTTGGCCCCTGCAGCCTTCGCCGGAGTCACCGTGAACCAACCCGCCAACGGCGCAACTATAACGGGATCCGTGCAATACATCGCTTCGGCGTCGAGTAGCTCGTGCTCAAAAGGCGTCGGTTCGATGGGAATCTACACAGCGCCAGGAGTTCTGGCCTACGTGGTAAACGGCGACAGCCTCAATACGACCTTGAATCTCAATCCAGCCACTTACAACACTACAGTCGAGGAGTGGGACAATTGCGGCGGCGCCTCGTCGACTCCGATCACCATCACTGTGAAGTCAGGCAGCAATGGTTCGTCGGGCGTGTCGGTTAGTTCTCCTGCCAACAACAGCACGGTCGGCTCTCCCGTGAATTTCAAGGCGACGGCAACGACGTCGTGTTCCAAAGGCGTCTCCTCAATGGGAATCTACAGCGCTCCCGGAGTATTGGCCTATGTAGTAAACGGAGCGAGCATGAACTACAACCTCTCGCTCAGCGCCGGCAAATACAACACCACTGTCGAAGAGTGGGATGGCTGCGGCGGAGCTGCATCGACTCCGGTAACGATCACCGTCAGCAGCAGCGGTGGGGGCGGGAGCGGCACTTCATTCTCCAACCTGCAGCACAGCGGGGGCTGGGCGGGTGCCGGGCAGCGTGCTCCGACATTTGTAGATTGCTCGCCCTCTCCCTGTGACAACATTACTTTCTCGATGACCCAGAACATCAAGTCTCCCTCCATGAGCGGCGAGGCGACGCAGTTCTACCTGGCTGGCACCGAAGGTTATGGCGATGGCTTCTGGAATAACCATCTGATTGGTACCGATTCGTCGCAAGGCCTGCCGGACACCAACCACACGCTCGTTCCCACCTTGCACAATTTCACCTATGACGTCTATTTCTGGGCCAGCGATGTCGGCCTGTCGCAGGCGGTTGAGTTTGACATCAACCAGTTTTTCAACAATCAGGGATATATCTGGGGGCACGAATGCCGGGTTGCCGGCGGCAACGAATGGGATATCTGGGACAATATCAATTCGACTTGGATTCCCACTGGCATCGCCTGTAATCCCCTCAGCAATTCCTGGAATCACGTGACGATTCAGGTAGAACGCACCTCGGACAATCAACTGCTCTATCAATCGATCACGCTGAACGGGAAAACCAGCACGGTAAACCAGTATTACAACCCGGGCTCAGCGCCGGGTTGGTACGGCGTAACCATCAATTACCAGGAAGATGGAAATTCTGTGCAATCCCCGTACTCCGTCTACCTGGACGAGTTGACCTTTACCTACGATTAAAATCGCCAAAACTGTCGAGCAGGAGACGGGCACGCTTTCGAGCGTGCCCGTTTTGTTTTCGGGGCGGGTATGGTTCGGCAGCAAACACACGACGGTAACTTTTCGGGGTTCACGGTTCCGGGGGACAATCGATCAGACCACAGCGTGCGCCGGTTCTCCGCTCGGTACACGCCGGTCCCTGCTCATTTTCCTGTGGGCTGAAGGTTGATATTTCGTTTGGACCGGCTGAACTTCCGGACCTATGGATAACCGCAAGAAGCAACGCTTTGGGCGCTACGAAATCCTGGCTGAGCTGGGACGCGGCGCCATGGGTATTGTTTACAAAGCGCGCGACCCAAAGATTAACCGCGTAGTCGCGGTAAAAACCATCTCGCTGGCTGGCCAGGAGCCCGAACAGGAGAAGGAATACCGGGAGCGATTCTTTCGCGAGGCTGAAGCGGCAGGCCGTCTCTCCCATCCTGGAATTGTCACGATTTTCGATGTAGGCGAAGAGCCGGAAACTCACGCTCCTTACATCGTCATGGAATATGTTCAAGGCCAGACAATGGAAAAATTGCTGTTTTCCAAAGAGGATCACAAACTGGCGCCGGAGGAAGCGCTTCAGCTCGCGCTTGAAGTAGCCGAAGCTCTGGATTGCGCTCACGGCCAGGGGGTCGTTCATCGCGACGTAAAGCCGGCGAATATTCTGATCACTAGGCAAGGTCACGCCAAGATCGCCGACTTTGGCGTCGCCAAATTGAGCCTGGCGAACGCGACTGCCTCGGGCAGAATTTTCGGCACACCCGCATACATGTCTCCAGAACAATTAAACGATGAACCGATCGATGGCAGGTCCGATCTGTTTTCTCTGGGCGTCATTTTGTACACGGCCGTCACCGGCTACAAGCCATTTCAAGGGAATAGCGCGATGACGGTCGCGTTCAAGGTGGTCAATCGCGACCCGGTCCCGGCGACGGTGCTCGATAACGAATTGCCTCCGGGCTTGGATTACATCATTTCGCGAGCCATCGCCAAGGACCGTTCGCAACGCTACCAGCGCGGTATGGAGGTCGTATTCGACATTCAGGAGTTGCGCGCCGGCCGGGAGCCGTGGAGCAAAGCCAAAGAACACGATGGTCAAGGCGTGCTGCCAGGGCCGAATGAAACCGCTGCGGGCTTGCGGTCACCGACTGTCATGCTCAGCCGCGCCGCTTCTATTTCCCGCCGCCACGAGAATCGCGCGCTCGCCCAGCTGTTCGAAAAGATGCGCAGCAGGTATTTCGTGGGTGGCGTGCTTTTGGCGGGAGTTCTTGTGCTGGCGGTGCGAGCACGTCAACTGATGCAATCGCCTCAGGAGCTTCCCAAGAACCTGGCGACGGCGAAAACGCCGGTGTCACCGCCGTTGGCCGGAGGCATGTCCACCGTGGAGTCAATGGCCCCTGCGATTTCAAGCGCTCCAGGTACCTTGACTCCCAGGAAATCCGGCGCCAATATTATGCCCGCTCCAGCGGCCACAAAGGTCACGCGCCAGAAACCGCAGGAAGTTTCACCCTCCGCGTCGCCAGCGCTGCTCGAAATCGAAATCGATCACAAGTTTGCCGAGGCAGAGCTTTCGATTTGGGTGGATGGCCGATTGAGCTACACTCACGCGCTGGAAGGTATGGATAAGAAGCGGTTGGTAGTCTTCCACAAGGTACAAGGGCACGAGGTCCACGCCATGCAGGTTTCGGCTGGAAAGCATCTTCTGCGCGTGCGGGTTTCCCCGAATTCCGGCACTGAGCAAGCTGAGTCCATTGAGGGGCAATTTTCGAGCGGAGCAGAGAAATTATTACGTGTGGAATTCGACAAGGGCGGCAAAATGAATCTTACTTTGCAGTAGGGTCGATTATTCTCGTTGGATAATAATCCGTCGCGGATCTCGCTTTTTTTACCATCCCCGCAACCTTCCTTAGATCCTTTCCGAACTCCCGCACCTGAGACCGCCTGGAATCGGAATCGAGGCCCGAAGATCAAGCGCCTCGCCTATTTCGCCGTCAGTCGAAGGTCGATACTGGAGCGGCGGTATTGTTCAGAATGGATTTCTGTAGCGTGCAACCAGCGTGCATGAAGAGACCATCTCGTTTATGCCTGCGGAGGATGTTCCTCCACGGGCGCAAGAGGAGGCTGGATGTGCCGAAAGGTGGTTCTGCTTTGTGGTCTCTCGTTCTTTCTTCTGCCCTCGCTAGTGCACAAATGGGCCCAGCATCGAAGCCGCAACCCGATTTCCCGAATGCGGTCAGTGGGGGCGCTCTGACATGTACACAAGCTCGCACATTCGTCGTGCCCTCTCGTCTGCTGGAGAAGGCAAAATTGAAAGCCCGCCTACTCGTCCTACTCCGCGACAGTCTTTTCGACGATACAAACGGCATCGTGAATATCGCGCGGGAAAAAGAGATAAAGAAACTTGCCGATAAGCTGAAAAATGACAGGAGCGATTAGTTCAAGGACTGGAGTTTCCCCGCCCTCGAAGGCATTGAAAATACAGCGGCAAACTTAGCGTGCTCACCTGCATCGAAGTGGTGCGTACGGAGTGGTGTAGCTCGACGCGCGCAACCCCTTTCAAATGCCAAACTCATCTCAGCCGATCGTATGGCCTGGCCGACCTTATCCTCTGGGTTCGACCTGGGATGGGGAGGGTGTAAACTTCGCGCTCTATTCGGAACATGCCGAAAAAGTGGAACTCTGCTTCTTCGATGACAGCGGAAAGCGAGAGACGCTTCGCATACCTCTGCCCGAGCAAACCGATATGGTGTGGCACGGTTACCTGCCGGAGGTGCGTCCTGGACAGGTGTACGGATATCGCGTATTCGGCCCTTACGCTCCCGAGCAAGGCCATCGCTTCAATCCCCATAAGCTGCTGCTTGATCCTTACGGGAAACAGATCCACGGGAATATTCGCTGGAGCGATGCGCATTTCGGTTACAAGGTCGGGAATAAGCAGGAAGACGTGTCGTTCGACCGGCGCGACGATGCGGCCATCACCTTGAAAAATCGCGTGATCGATTCGGCTTTCACCTGGGGGTCGGACACTCCTCCGCGTATTCCGTGGCACGACACATTGATTTACGAGTTGCACGTAAAAGGTTTCACCAACTGCCATCCCGATGTGCCAGAGCGATTGCGTGGCACTTATGCCGGCCTGGCCAGCGCACCGGTAATCGAATACCTGACGGGGCTCGGCGTGACCTCAATCGAGCTGATGCCGGTCCATACCTTTGTCGACGATCGCCACCTGGTGGAGCGCGGGCTGCGCAACTATTGGGGCTACAACTCGATCGGCTTTTTCGCTCCTGAGCCGCGGTATCTGGCCAGCGGATCGATTCGTGAATTCAAAACCATGGTCAAGACTTTGCATTCCGCCGGTCTCGAGGTAATCCTCGACGTGGTTTACAACCACACGGCGGAGGGCAATCAGCTTGGCCCGACTCTGTCGCTTAAGGGAATTGATAACAGCGTGTATTACCGGCTGATGCCGGACAATCTGCGTTATTACCGCGATTACACCGGTACCGGAAATACGCTCAACATGCAGCATCCCAGGGTTCTGCAACTGATTATGGACAGCCTTCGCTACTGGGTGCTGGAAATGCACGTTGATGGCTTCCGCTTTGACCTGGCCGCAACCCTGGCGCGCGAACTGCACGAAGTCGACCGCCTCGGAGCGTTCCTCGACATCATCCACCAGGATCCCGTTCTCTCGCAGGTAAAGCTAATCGCCGAACCTTGGGATCTCGGCGAAGGCGGCTATCAGGTGGGAAATTTTCCCGTAGGATGGGCGGAGTGGAACGATCGTTATCGCGATACGGTGCGTTCCTATTGGAAGGGCGATGGAGGAGTCGGAGACTTGGCTTATCGGCTCACCGGCTCCAGCGATCTCTATGGGCACAGCGGACGCCGCCCTTACGCCAGCGTTAACTTTATTACCGCGCACGATGGCTTCACGTTGCAGGACCTGGTCAGCTATAACGAAAAACACAACGAAGCCAACGGCGAAGAAAATCGGGATGGCAACAATAACAATCGAAGCTGGAACTGCGGAATCGAGGGTCCGACGGACGACCCGAACATCCGGGCGTTGCGCGCCAGGCAGAAGCGCAACATGCTGGCGACGCTTCTGCTCTCGCAAGGCGTTCCGATGATCTACGCCGGCGACGCGATCGGCCACACGCAGATGGGCAACAACAACGCCTACTGTCAGGATAACGACATTAGTTGGATTCGATGGACGGCGCAGCCTGACCGCGATCTTCTGGCTTTTGCGCAGCGCATCATCGGCTTGCGCAAGCGGCATCCGGTGTTTCGGCGGAGGCGGTTTTTTCAGGGACGTCCGATCAGAGGCGCGAACGTCAAGGATGTCCTCTGGCTAAATCCTGCGGGAAATGAGATGACTGAGGAACAATGGCGCGATCCCTCGGTCTGTTGTTTGGGAATGTTTCTTTCAGGCCAGGGGCTCGATGAGACCGATAGCCGGGGCCGAAGGATAGGAGATGAAAGCTTTCTGCTGCTGCTGAATGCGTTCCACGAAGACGTGGGGTTCACGTTGCCCGTATTTACTCCGGGAACCCGGTGGGTTGCATGGATGGATACATCACGGGAAGATGGCCTGCGCAGCGTGGGTATTCACCCCGGCGGTTCTGCTTATCCGCTGCAGGCGCGCTCCATGGTCATTCTGCTAGAGCGGCGCAATGGCAAAAAGGAAGAATCCAATGAAGCGCCTTCATAGCATGCCTTTCGGCGCCGAATGCCGGCAGGATGGCAGCGTCCGGTTTCGTCTGTGGGCGCCGGCCGCCAGTCGAATCGAATTAGAACTTGAAGATGGAAAGATCCCACGTCAGATTCCCATGCAGCGCCTCGATCAGGGATGGTTCGAGTTGATCACGGATGCCGCCAAAGCTGGCGTCCGCTACAGATTTCGCATAGATGGCAACCGGCAAGTTCCCGACCCTGCTTCGCGTTTCCAACCGCAGGACGTTCACGGGCCGAGCGAAGTGATCGACCCCGAGAGTTTCGCTTGGCAAGATGACGGCTGGAATGGCCGCCCCTGGTCTGAAGCCGTGATCTATGAACTCCACGTGGGGGCCTTCACACCTGCCGGAACTTTTTCGGCGGTGGGCGAGCGGCTCGACTATCTGGCGGATTTGGGTGTCACGGCCATCGAACTTATGCCGATCGCCGATTTTCCCGGCTTGCGAAACTGGGGATATGACGGTGTGTTGCCATTCGCCCCCGACAGCGTTTACGGCCGACCCGAAGACCTTAAAAATCTGGTTCAGAGCGCCCACCAGCGTGGAATCATGGTTTTGCTCGACGTGGTTTGTAACCACTTCGGTCCCGAAGGAAATTATCTCAACGTTTACGCACCGCAGTTTTTTACGGATCGCCACCACACGCCCTGGGGCAACGCCATCAACTTCGACGGACCCGGCAGCCCTACGGTGCGCGATTTCTTCATACAAAATGCGCTCTACTGGATCAACGAGTACCACCTCGACGGGCTGCGCCTGGACGCGGTGCACGCCATCATCGACGATTCCATGCCCCACATCTTAACCGGGTTGGCCGATGCCATCCGAGAGTCCGTCGAGGCTGACCATCATGTTCACCTCATCTTGGAGAACGACCTCAATCAATCCCACTTTCTTCAGCGTGCGGATCAGTGCGAGAAAAAAACTTACGACGCGCAGTGGAACGACGACATCCATCACAGCTTGCACGTTCTGCTGACGGGCGAACGTGACGGATACTACATCGACTATGCCGATCACCCTCTCGAGCAGTTGGGACGCTGCCTGACCGAAGGCTTCGCCTATCAGGGCGAACCGTCGCCTCTGAGGAACGGGCTAAAGCGTGGCGAGCCGACCTCCGGCGTTCCTCTTACGGCTTTCGTTTCATTTCTTCAGAATCATGACCAGATCGGCAATCGCGCTTTTGGCGAGAGAATCAATATGCTCGCCGATCCACGGGCGGTTCGCGCCGCCGTCGCGATTTTTTTGTTAGCCCCATCTCCTCCATTAATTTTCATGGGCGAAGAGCTTGGAACGCAAACGCCATTTCTCTTTTTCTGCGACTTTGAAGAGGGTCTCGCTCAAACCGTTACGGCCGGACGCAGAAGCGAGTTTGCCCACTTCGGGAGATTCAGCGATCCGGATGTGCGCGCCGCCATCCCCGACCCGAATGCCGAGAAAACCTTTGAATCCTCAAAGCTCAGCTGGAAGGAACTTGAAGAGGAGAATCGCGTGTGGTTTCGTTTTCACCGCCAGCTTTTGAAATTGAGGTGCCAGCACATCGCTCCCCGCCTTTCGGATGCCTGCGCGATCAAAGCGGGCTACGAAATTCAGAAGGGTCGCGGCCTCACGGCGTATTGGCGTTTTACCGACGGTTCAAGGCTTATGCTTCTCACGAATCTAACCGCCGAGCCAATTGCGGGAGGTTCAGGCGTGGGACCTTCAGCCTCAAACTCTCGAATCCTCTATGCGAGCGACGAAGTGGACGAAAGCGACCTGACAAACGGAATTTTGCCTCCGTGGTCTGTCGTTTGGTTTCTCGAAGCATGAGCCGAACTCTTCAAATTCCGCGAGCCACTTACCGCCTGCAACTCAATCGCGACTTCACTTTCAATCAGGCGCGCGCCATCGTGCCCTATCTCTCGGCTCTCGGAATCAGCCACTGTTACGTCTCTCCCTGCCTGAAAGCCCGTCCGGGGAGCATGCACGGATACGACATCGTCGACCACAATTCGCTCAATCCAGAAATCGGGAGCCCCGAAGACTTTGATCGCTTTGTGGCGGCCCTTCATGGCCACAGCATGGGACTCATTCTCGATATCGTCCCCAACCACATGGGCGTCATGGGCAGCGACAACGCGTGGTGGCTCGATGTTCTTGAGAACGGCGAGGCCTCGGTTTACGCCGGTTTCTTCGATATCGATTGGCATCCGCTGAAAGAGGAACTGCACGGCAAGGTGCTGATTCCGATTCTGCACGATCACTACGGCGCTGTGCTTGAGAGCGGAGAATTGCAACTCGTTTTCCACCCGGAGCGCGGCGAATTCGATATTTCGTATCGCGACAACCGCTTTCCCGTGAATCCGCGCGAGTATCCGCAGATTCTGTCGCGAGCCGCTGGGAGCCTCACGAAGAAGATGGACGAGCGCGATCCCGATCTTTTGGAATTTCAAAGCCTGATTACAGCATTCGGCCATTTGCCGCGAAGAAACGAAGCCAGCGCGGAGCGAATCGTCGAGCGCAATCGCGACAAGGAAATCAATAAGCGCCGGCTTGCTGAATTGTGCGCGCGTTCTGCAGAGATCACGGCCGGGGTTTGTGAAGGCGTCTCCTCGATCAACGGCAATCCTGCCGATCCGGCGAGTTTCGATGAACTCCATGAACTCATCAAGGCGCAGGCCTATCGCCTGGCGAACTGGCGGGTCGCTTCTGACGACATCAACTACCGCCGCTTTTTCGACACCAACGACCTTGCCGGCCTTCGCATGGAAAACGAGGGTGTATTCGAGGCTACTCATCGCCTGGTTCTCAGTCTGATGGCTGAGGCCAAAGTGGACGGCCTGCGCATCGACCATCCCGATGGCCTTTACGATCCGGCGCAATATTTTCATCGCCTGCAAAGCGCCATTGCGGAACACACAGTAAGTATCGAGAAGCAGTCGGCCTATGTAGTTATCGAGAAAATTCTTACGGGCCGCGAAAAGCTTCAGTCGGATTGGCCGGTCTGCGGCACCACTGGCTACGACTTTGCAAATATGGTGAACGGGCTTTTTGTCGACCGCGATAACAGCGACCGCATGGAGCGCATATATCACAGCTTCATCGGCGATGAATTAAATTTCGCGGACATCGCCTACGAAAGCCGCAAGCTCATCATTCAAAACGCCCTCGCAAGCGAATTGAACGTTCTGGCCAACCGGCTTAGCCGAATCGCGCTTTCGAAGCGCCGTACCTGTGACTTCACACTCAACAACCTGCGCGATGCGCTGACCGAAGTCGTTGCGAACTTCCCGGTGTACCGCACATACGTGAGCGGCCACGAGGTATCGGAGAGCGACGCGAAGTACATACACATTGCCATCGAAGCGGCCAAACGCCGAAGTCCTGCCGCCGATACCAGCGTTTTGGATTTCATCAACGCGGTTTTGCTCACCCGCATCTCCGAAGGGCAGGACGCAGCGTATCGCAATGCAGTCACAGCATTCGCCATGAAGTTTCAGCAATTCACCAGCCCAGTCATGGCCAAGGGACTGGAAGATACCGCTTTTTACCGTTACAACCGGCTGATCTCACTCAACGAAGTGGGCGGCGACCTCCGTCGTTTTGGAACCAGCGCCGCCGAGTTTCACTCCGCGAACCAGGAGCGCTCACGGAATTGGCCTCACACGATGTTAGCCACCAGCACGCATGATTCGAAGCGTTCCGAGGACGTGCGAACACGTATTAACGTGCTGTCTGAAATTCCGGGACTCTGGAAATTTCACCTGCGGGATTGGAAAAAATTCAATCGCCAATATAAATCGATGGTTCACGAAAAGCTGGCCCCTTCGCCGAACGACGAATACCTGCTTTACCAGACGTTGATCGGCGCATGGCCATCGCACCTTTTGCAGAATTCGAATGAATGGAACGTCTTTGCCGAGCGCATTCAGAACTATATGCTGAAGGCCATTCGGGAAGCCAAGCAAAATACCAGTTGGATCAATCAGAATCGCGATTACGAGAATGCGGTTACCGCATTCGTCAAGGCGCTGCTGAATCCCTCGGCAGAGAATCGTTTTCTCAGAGATTTCTTGCCTTTCCAGAATTACATCGCGCAAATTGGCTTATGGAGCAGTCTCTCGCAATCGCTCTTAAAGCTTGCGAGCCCCGGCGTCCCGGACATTTATCAGGGCAACGAAGTGTACGACCTCAGCCTGGTGGATCCGGATAATCGACAGCCGGTTGATTACAGCCATCGGCAGGAAGTCTTCGAGGGCATTCGGAAGCCGGACGGCGGCTCAGAAATGTCCATCTCGCGGATGCTCGAGGCTCCGGAAGCAGATGGTCTTAAGCTTTTCGTCATCGCAAAGGCTTTGTGCTTGCGCAAGCAGTTGGCTGATCTGTTTCAGGAAGGCGAATATTTGCCGGTGAGAGTTGAAGGCGCCAAGGCACGGAATCTGGTTGCGTTCATCCGGAAGACGCGAGATAAAAGTGTTTTGCTGATCGTTCCGCGGCTGATCGCGGGCCTGGTCGGAAATCGAGAGACGCCCCCGATCGGGCCTCACATTTGGGAGGATACCGAAATTGTGCTCCCATCGACGGCATCGCCAGGTTTTCGAGATATATTCACGGCAAGAACGTTCGAAGTTTCGAACTCCGAGGCCAGGTCCGGGAGAAGAATCGCTGTTGCCGAGCTTTTGCGGGATTTTCCGTTAGCGCTTTGCCTTGCCGTGCCGACATCCGATTCACGCGAGTAGACTTGCTTTTGAATTCGATAGCAGCTTCTCAATAAACGTATCGGCCTGCTGAATTACAGCCAGATCAATACGATTAACCGGCTTCTTCGCCTCCAGCTTTTTGTCCGCGCTCCGCATCCAACTCGCACATGGTAAGCATCGGGCTGCAGCTCGCGTGGCTGATGATTTTATCGATACCCGTGGCCTGCGTCGCGTGGACGGTCACCCACGAAGAAGTATTCCGTGAGTCGCGGGACTATTGCCAGCGCCGATCGAAACAGGCTCGCAACCTGCCGAGCCGCAAGTTTTATTATTTGTTTACCTGCGAATACTGCTTCAGTCAATACGTTGCCGCATTTTTTCTGGTCATTTCGCGATTCAAGCTGCTCTACGACGGCTGGCGGGGATATCTGATTGCTCTGTTTGCCCTGGTCTGGGTGGCAAATCAGTATATGAGCATCTACAACCACCTGCGGCTCGACATCAAGCACGAGCAGGTCGAGATTCACGCCAAACAAGAAGAGATCGAGCAGGAGCGCGAAGCCGCCTAGCGCAGCGGGCCCTCGCATGCCATTCCCGGCGAGTCTCTCCCATCTGGCCCGATCCGTAGCGCTTCCGCAAAGCCTAATTCGATTCGGATTTCACCGATTTCAAATACGCAACTACGGCTTCTGCGTCAGGCTCGGTCATGCGGAATTGCGGCATCGGTTGGCGGAGAGGCTTGCCATCCTTCCAGATTCCCGTAGTTAATAGCGTTACCATTTCGGCGTCCGTGCCCGGAGGTATGCCCGCAATTCGCGGCGCCTGTAGCGGCCAATCGGCGGTGGGTCCGGCCGATTTCAGCCAAACCGCCGCTCCTTCCAGCCAATGGCCTCGATCGGAGGTTCCATTCTCATCTCGCGGGGTGTGGCACTGCGCGCAGCGGGACAACCCCTCGACAATATATTTTCCGCGCGCTACCTGACTATCGGTCGTCTGATTTGCGTCCTTGCTCGCAGGACGCGAGACATTCCCTGGCCTCGCGTTTTGCGGAAGAGCGGGAAGGTTAATCAGCGACACGAAGAGCATACACACAGTGATACTCAGCCACACGCGGCTAGTCATCGCTCGATCAGCTGCACCTTGCAAGTTCATCATCATTCTCCAAATCAATCTGTATTCAGCATCGATGATAATGCTTCCACTAGGCGGCTTTTTGTTCGTCGCACAGCCGTTGATAGTAGTCTCGGCCCCGTTCGTAGCCTCTGCGGTAAGCTTCCTCAATTACCGCACCGGGATAGCGAAGTTTCAACTCCTCGATATGAACTGCCATCTCCGATAGCACCTGATCGTATTCCTTGCAACGGCTGCGAGCGTGCAATGCAGCTTCGAAGCCCATGCGATAGAACTTTTCGTCATCGGTCAAATTCCTGCTGAAGGCCGAATAGTGCTCATGCTCGGCATCGCGTAGTCCGATCCACCATTGATCGCGCGCGGCATCGACGCTTTCGGCGCCCTCGGCCTTGAGCAACTCTCGAACCGGCTGCGCCGCATCTTCGTCGTCGGCTAAAGCGATCAGCACGCTGCGCCCTTTGCGGAGAGCATCTTCGTATACGAACAATTCGTCTTCCGGCAGCCCCTCCGTCATTGCGTTTTCGAGTTTCCCTCCGGCGACGGCACCAATGCTCGCTCCCGCTGCCGCCAGCAGCGCTCCACCCAGCAGGCCAATCGCCGTAATCGGCCCAACTCCTGGGATCAGCGCGGCCACAATCAGCGGACCTCCCGACATGCCGGCGGCGGTTCCCAGCACCGCTCCAACCGCTTTCCCCATCCCCGGTTGCTCCGTCGCCGCAAGCGGTGCAGAGTTAAGATTATCTTCGCCGCCTCCGGGCGTGAGCAATGTTAACCGGTCATCAGCCACCCCAGTCGAACGCAACTCTCCCAGTGCATGTTGCGCGTCTACTTCAGAACGAAACACTCCAGTCACCGCCTTCATGTTCCAGCCTCCGTTCGCACGTAAAAATTTTAATTCCTTGCATGATGCAAGTTTGATGCCTCACAGCGAACGCCGTTGCCGCCAAAAGACCCGCTCGACAACCTTTGAACATATTTTTCACCACTAATTTGCCAGGGAGAATAAACGACATGGCGACTAAGAAGCGTTCCAGCAAGAAATCTGGTGGGCGAAAATACGGCCCGGCAGCGGGCAAATCGGTCGAAAGCGCGATGCGCCGGGAAAAGCGGGGCACTCTAAAATCCGGTAAAGGCGGCAAAGGAGGTACAGTAAAAAGCCGCAAACAAGCCATTGCCATCGGTCTTTCCGAAGCGCGCAAGAAAGGCGCGAAAGTTCCTCGAAAGAAAGCTGCGTAGTGCGTAGCAAGAGTTAAATATTTGGCCGGCGCCGCTGGTTTCAACTATATCCGCGCCTGTGTCGCCGGTGCGGATATATTTTGTTTAAGTCGAAAAACAGGTCTCATCGCGAGAATCATTCCAACCGGGGCGGTTTCCTACAAAAGATCCAATGCCGAGCCATCTTCTCGCACTACCTGCCGCATGGTGCAGTCCCTGGGAGATTTGTCAGGACGCCACCGCAGAAATTTCGTGCCATGACGAAAACGGCCTCCGGTGAAATGGTCGAACTGAACTTCCGCCACCAGTTCCGTCCGGAGCGGTTGCCATTCCATCGAACGTTTCGTGCTCCAGCGGCTCAGGCCTCCGGGAGACCTTCCGGTGAAACCAGGGCCCCCCTTTATCTTCTTCAACTTCGCAGTCAGAGCGGGACGGTCTTTGTCGGCGAAAGAAGATGTAAATCCTACGTGATCAAGCTTTCCCTCGCGGTTGTACAGGCCGAGAAGCAACGAACCGACCAGAGGCTTGTTTTCCAGATAGCGAAATCCCCCAACCACGCAATCTGCCGTGCGCTGTCGCTTGATCTTTTGCATGCCTGTGCGCTCACCGCTCTGGTAAGTCATGTCGCGGCGTTTGGCGATGACTCCATCGAGTGCAACTCCCATGCGGAACCACTTGCGCGCGATGGAGAGGGCCCGAGTGACCGGTGATAGCCGAATTGCGCCTGTCGGTCTCAAATACTGGCGAGCGAATTTTTCCAGCTCCATGCGCCGCACGTCGAGCGTCTCTTTGACGAGCGATTTCCCCTTCGGATCGACCAGCAGATCAAAAACGATGAAGACGCTGGGCGCTTCTTTGCTGAGCTTTTCGACTCGACTCGCTGCCGGGTGGATCCGCATCAACAGATGGTCGAAAGACAATCCTCCGCCGATGGGAATTACAATCTCTCCATCCAGAACGAACCGTTTCGCCTTCAAAGACAAGAGCGCTTCAGCCAGTTCAGGGAAATAACGCGTCAGTGGCTTTCCAGATTTCGACATCAGATTGATGCGCTTGCCGTCGCGGAACGCAAGGCAACGAAAGCCATCCCACTTCGGTTCGTACTGCCACTCGGCTCCAGTCGGGAGTTCAGTTGCGGGCTTCGCTTCCATCGGCCGGTAGTTCTTTTTAAGGGGCAACGTCATCGTGAGCTTGCGGCGCTTCTAATGGAATGCTAGCCAACCTCATTCTTGCAGCGTCAAACCGGGATGCCGCGCATTTATCGAAGGTTCATGGAACGCGTTGCGCTTCAGTTCGTGATGCATAAAAGTTCTTCGCGAAATTACACTCCCCGCTAAAACCAATTCCTTTGTGCTCAAACCCTATCAATAACGAAATGAGAAAGAGCTGCACCAACCGCACAGCACAGGAGAACATCAAAGCTCCGTGCCGAAACCAGGCCATCGCGCAGCGAATCCTCGTACGCACGACCGTCGCCGTGGGCGCGACCACCACGGAGAGCCTCTCCCCGTAACTTCGTCGATGCCGACAGATATCCCGGAGGAGCAGGCTGGGCTGTTCAGCCAAGTTCTAAGCGTCCTTGAACAACAGCACATTCCCTACGCGGTTTCGGGAGCCTTCGCGCTACGCCAGCATACCGGCATTTGCCGCTTCACAAAAGATCTCGATCTCTTCATGACATCCTGTACCCGGGCAGAGGTCCTGCCCTACTTGCGCGAACAAGGATTTCAGTGCGACGTATGCGATCCGGTGTGGTTGGCCAAGGCCCGCAAGGGGGAATTCTTCGTAGACCTGATCACCGGCATGAGCAATGGAGTATTCGTGGTTGAAGATTCCTGGATCGAGCGCGCCAGCCCCGCCGTCATCCACGGAGTAAAGACGCGAGTACTCGCTCCGGAAGAACTCGTTGCGTCCAAGATTTTTGTCAGCCGGCGCGAGCGCTTTGATGGAGCCGACATCGCTCACGTCATCTATGGGACCTATCCAACCTTCGACTGGGAGCGGGAGTTGCAACTCATTGGCGAGCATTGGGAAATGTTGTTATGGTCGCTTTTGCTTTTCCGGTACGTATATCCCGCACAAACTCACTATGTGCCGAAAGCGGTCTGGAACGAACTTCTGCGAAGGTTTCGGGGGGAGATCGCCAGCCCCAATCCCAAAGCTAGGTTTCGCGGCAGCCTGGTGGATGACAACATGTTCGCCATCGATTTGAACGAGTGGGGCCTGGCGAATCTGCTGGAAGACAATCGAAGGCACCGCTTGCGTGAGATGGAGCGATGCGCCGAGACAGAAACGACTCTACCAAGACAGCGGCGAAACGCGCAGCATCAATCTGCATGAGAGTCGCAGCCACCGCCGACCTGCATTTCAATCCGCAGAACTACGCCAAAATGCAGGAGCAATTCGAGCGTGTTAGGAACGAAGCCGATGTTTTGATTCTCGCCGGTGACCTTACCAATTACGGCCAGCCCGATGAGATGGAGCCTTTGCTCAACGTTCTGGTGCGCTTGCGAATTCCTACGGTCACGGTCTTGGGAAATCACGATTACGAGAGCGGCAAGCAGGACGAACTCTGCCGCATGATCGTCTCTGCCGGCGTCAAATTGCTCGACGGCACGGCTTACGAGCGAGATGGCGTCGGCTTCGCGGGCACCAAAGGGTTTGTCGGAGGATTCGGGCGGGGAATGCTGACAGCCTTTGGCGAGCGCGAAGTCAAGCAATTCGTGCAGGCTTCGATCGATGAAGCGCTGAAGCTCGAACGTGCCATGTCGCAACTGCGCACACAGAAGCGTGTGGTCGTGCTTCACTACTCGCCGATCCCGGAAACCGTTCAAGGCGAAGCGCCAGAGATTTTTCCTTTTATGGGAACTTCACGTCTCGCCGAGGTGGTCGACCGCCACGGCGCCGATCTGGTCGTTCACGGGCACGCGCATCATGGCAAAATCGACGGACGCACCACCACGGGCGTTCCTGTCCACAACGTTGCGATCTCGCTCCTGCAGGCGCAAACGCCGTCATCGGTGTACAGGATCTTCGATCTGTAACGGCAATACGGAAAGAATCCGGCCGCTCGATTTACTGATTCACGCGCAGCAGCATCAACGTCCCACCTTCCAGCTTTACGTTGTTTTTATCGGACGTGACCACGGACCCCTGCGTATCTTTCGATGCGGCCGACAAGTTCACATTCTGCATTCCCAGGACTCCCTGCGTCTTGCCCGTAATCGGCTGGTGCGCTGAACTGCCGGCGTTCGCTTCCGAATCTTCACCAGCGGGCGCCGATGGATTTCCAGCTTGTGGCGCTCCCATCGGAGCGCGACCGTTGCTGCCAGGCGTCATTCCGCCGGCACTCGGAGACGAGGAAGGCTGCGAGGCTGGCGCGCTGGAATTGCCGCTGCCGCCACTAAAATACGAAGGCGCGATAATCGCCTGAATTGACATCGGCAAGGCTACTTCGTCTCCGCTTTTCATGACAGCGTGGTCAAACGCGATACCGACTTGCGATTCCTTCTGCTCCTTATTGCGCGCCTGCGCCTCCGTCACTTTGCCCACGATCTTCGTATTCTTGGGGACGATGATCTCGCCGTTATCGGCCTTCAGGTCTTCCGTGACTTCGGCGTCAACTTCCTCGCCGGGCTTCGCCTTCTTCGCATCGATCGTCTTCGACAGTTGCACCGGAATCACGCTGCCGGGCGCGATCCGCAGATGGTCGCCCGCTTGTACTCCGGTTATCGGCCCAGCCTGGGGTGAGGGGTTCTGCTGCGCGGCTGCATTACCGGAGCCGTCTTGCACGCTTCCTTGCGCAAGGCAAATTCCTGCCGTAAGCGCGGCTGACGCGATAGCGGTCACAAAGATTTTCATCGAGGTTTTTCCTCCTTGCAAATCGGCTTTTGGAGACAGGCGTGGCTATTCAACTATTTTCTTAGATGTAGTTTCTGCAAGAAAGGGTAGTCGATCCGGTGAGGCGGAAGATATAATCCGATCGCCTTAGTGGCCCGTCGCTGAAGCCTTCTCGGTGCCATCCCGCTGGAATCCAATTTTCTCCAGCATGGGCTGAATTTCAGGATTTGACATAAACATTTTCCAGATCAACCCGGTCCGGTAGTTCTCGATCATGACCACGATCGGAGCCTGATCCAACCCCATATAAACCGGCGAGAACCAGTTGTGAGTCAGGTTAAAAGCATCGTGCGGACCGTAAACTCCCCACAACCGGTCGCCGAGATCACGGTAAAAAAACTTCAGAGCCGCCATCGACTCCTTCGGAGTATAGGGAAAAGACGATAGCGCTCCCGTCGGAGTGATCGTGCCGTTGTCGCTGCTCAGGTCCGGCGAGTGCGCAAGATAGCCAAACTGGTCGTCGCTCGCGGTAAGTCCCCAATCATCGGCGCCATATCCTGCAAAATGCCCGGGATTCGCCTCGCAGTAAGCCTGATCGATCAACGCGATGTCGCGATTGTTATCGAAATAATCGGTGTACCGGTCACGAATGCCGCGCGGATCGAAGCCCATGTACGAATACTGCGTGAAAAATAGCGGCCCGCCCGTCCCCTCGCCGACCTCCAGCTTAATCCCGTAGTAAGAGTGGCCATTCAAATAACGGTCTCCGGCGGCTGATCCCGACCATCCAGAGCGATAGGCAACCGCAGCGGGCGACTGCCCCGCCCAACCGGAGTAATAAAGTTCAGCGGGCACGCCGTGAGTCGGCGAAGCGATCGCCAGCAAATACGTGATCATGGTTTCATTGAACCCGGTAAGCCGGTGATCGATGTACCACGACCATTGCGGAGACCAGTGCCACAAAAGCGCGTTGTCCTGCGCGGAGTGGCGATACCAGTCCCATTCCACACCTTCCCAGAGCTGCGTGATTCTCTTATAAACATTCTGCTCAGCTTCGCTGGTGCCCTTGAAATATTGGCGTGCCGCAAGCAGCCCCTGCATGAGGAAAGAAGTTTCGACCAGGTCACCGCCGTTATCGAACATGCCAAACACCAACATCGTCTGCGCGGTATACCCGTTCATGAAGTGTGACCACACGCCGTGGTAACGTGGAGCCTTTTCGAGAAAATCCAGGATTTTCTGCAGACGCTCAATTCCCTGCTCACGCGTGATAAACCCGCGATCCACTCCCACAATCAGGGTCATCACGCCGAAACCGCTCGCGCCCGTCGCCACGATGCGCTCGTCTCCGGGAATATTTTCGAGCGTAGCTCCCGCAACCGGATGCGCCCCCTCCCAGTAATAGCGAAAGCACTCTTCCTGCACCATGGTGAGCAACTCGTCATCGGAAAGTTCCTTCGTAGCGGCTGTGGCTATGCCGGAGAAGACAGACCGGCGGTACGATCGATCCACCGCTCGCACGCGGTATGAGGCAGTCACTCCTGAGCGGCCAATGAAATCGCTATAGCGGTTGATATCGGCGCTCTGAATTCCGATCGGCTCGTATTTGTGTTTTCCGATGGCCCGGTAAACCACATAGCTTTGCAGGTCGCTATCCGCAACCGGGTCCCAACTGATATCCACGTGCCGGTCGTAGCCCTTGGCTTGAACATTCACGGGCGCTGCCGGAGTTTTTCTGACTTCCGGCCCCACCGGCGACGCAGCGCCGCGATCGTCAATTTTGATTTCGTCAATGATTAACGTGTGCGGTGCGTTGTCCGCTTCGGCTTGGCTGAAATACAAACTATGCAACTCGCGAGCCTGAAAGGGATGAATCGAGGCGGTCTGGAATTCGCTAAGGGGCAGGCGTAGCTGCACCCAGCGCTTTGCCGGCAAATCGCCGGCAAGAACGTCGAGCTTAAGGGGCGCCGTAAAATCGTGCTCTTCGTCCTCTAACTGAACAGCCGGCAATTCGGCGGCCGGAATCGCCTCTTGCGAGTAGCACCAGATATAGAGAGTGTCGCCGATAAAGTTGGTCGGACGGTTGCGCATGCTGACCACGCGCACTTCTGTCTCCCAGCTCCCGCCCGCGACCGACCGCCATTGCAAGCGCAAGGCGTTTGGCGGCGTAAAGAAGTTCTTCTTTTCTACCGGGACCGCCCCCGATAGCAGCTCAATCGTGCTGGGGTATACCGACCGGCCGCTGCTGTAGTAGTAATAATCGGACGTGATGCTGTTATCGAAGATGACGTGATTGTAGTAATCGCTGGCCGTGACGCCGAAAGAAGGGATGGAAACTAGAACCAACAGGCAGAGCAGACAGGAAACCAGACGCACCGCACACTCCGGGAGGGGGATGAAAAGAACTGCGCTGTACCGATACATGCAGTTTACCTCAAAAAGCGATGCTTCAGGCAGGGTAACCAGTAGTCAGGCATCCCTGTTGGAAGCATTCTAGCGATGAAAATGCCTGTATTACGTTACCCGGTCACTACGTTATTATTAGCTGCGGGGGCTGCTCGTCCGGATAAACCTTGAGGCCGATTTTGGCATCCTCTTTCAGGGCCGTTTTGTACCCAAAAAGGGCGACGCTGTCAGACTCCAGGCACTTCTGTAGATTCGACCGTCTGAAAACGTGAGCCGCTCAAAGACGGCAGGACCTAAAATGGCGGATCGGCAAAGTTACTGGACAGGATGGCACGAGCGCATCTCTGCTCTGCGTAACGTTCCCGCTGTCCTGAAAATCGTATGGGATTCCGGCCCGGGCGTGGTGGTTTTCGGCCTGGTCGCGCGGGTATTCGCTTCTTTAATGCCGGTAGGCCTTCTGTGGATCACGCGGCTGATCATCGATAGCATCAACAATGCCGCCCGATCACATCATCCCGTGCAACGCGGGTTTTGGTGGCTGGTAGTGGCTGAGTTTGCGTTGGCGGTGCTAAACAGCATTCTTCTCCGCACAATCGATTACTCGGACTCGCTGCTGGGCGACAAGTACACGCGTTACGTGAGCATCCGGGTGATGAATCATGCCGCCAGTCTTGATTTGCAGGCTTATGAAGACCCGGTGTTTTACGACCGTCTGGAACGAGCACGGGTTCAAGCTACCGACCGCCTGGTCATGATCCAGCAGATCGGTCGGTTGATACAACAGGCGATCACGACGATCACACTTTCTGTTTCTATCATGTTGTTCTCGCCCTGGCTGATGCTGCTGCTGATCGCCGGCGTAGTTCCCGCGTTCCTTGGCGAAAGTCACTTTGCCTTCCTCGGGTATGCGAAGAATTTCCGGCAGACGCCGACTCGCAGGACTCTCGACTATCTGCGGATCTTGGGCGGAAGCAAAGAAGCTGCCAAAGAGCTGAAACTTTTCGGACTAAGAAATTTTCTGTCGCAACGCTTCGCTCGCCTATCGGATGAAATCTACGTCGAGAACGTCGCCTTGTCGCGCCGTAAGCTGACCGCCGGATCGCTCCTCTCGACGGTCGGCACCATGGGCTATTACTCGGCCTATGTGTTCGTGATCTGGCGAACGTTGATGGGAGCCCTTACCATCGGCCAGTTGACTTTTCTCGCTGGGGCCATTCAACAGGCCAGCAGTAATATTGAACAGATTTTCTCCACGTTCGCCGGCATCGGGGATCAGGCACTGTTCCTGACCGACCTGCTGGCGTTCTTCGAGATGAAACCGACAGTCCAATCGAAACCGAACGCCCTGCCTGCCCCGAAACCGATTCGCCGCGGCGTCGAGTTTCGCAACGTCTCGTTCAGTTATCCGGGGAATTCCCGCCTGATTCTCGACGGGATTAATTTCACGCTGCACACCGGCGAGAGGCTCGCGTTAATCGGCGAGAATGGCCAGGGCAAAACCACTATCGTCAAACTGATCACGCGTCTTTACGATCCCACCGAAGGCCAGATTCTTCTGGATGGCATCGACTTGCGCGATTACGACCTCGACGATCTGCACCGCGAAATCGGCGTAATTTTTCAGGATTTCATGCGTTATGAAATGACGGCTCGCGAAAACATCGCAGTCGGCCGCATCGAAGATTTGAACAATCTGGACTTGCTGAAACAGGCGGCGAATAAGAGTCTGGCGGATCAGACCATTTTGCGCCTCCCGCTTGGCTACGATCAGATGCTCGGCCGCCGTTTCGAGCAGGGTGTAGATCTATCCGGTGGCGAATGGCAAAAGGTTGCACTGGCCCGCGCCTATCTGCGCGACGCGCAATTGCTCATCCTCGATGAACCCACGGCCGCGCTCGATGCGCGCAGCGAGTTTGAGGTGTTTCACCGCTTCTCCGAACTGACCGCCGGTAAAATGGCGCTTTTTATTTCGCATCGCTTCTCAACCGTACGTTCGGCGGATCGCATCCTAGTCATCGAAAACGGAAAGATCACCGAAGAAGGAACACACGACGAACTGGCGGGCCAGGGCGGACACTACGCAGAAATGTTTGAAATGCAGGCATCCAGTTATCGCTAGGAAAGAACATACATGGCACACAGCGGTCATCTAGAGCTTGTCGGCGCCGAACCGGATGGAGTGCGGCCGCCCGCGAGCGAAAGCGCGCAGGCGGCAAGTAATCTGGCTATGAGCGCCTCCAAGCTCGCACACAGCCTTGCATGGATCCCAGGGCAAGTTGATCTGAGTTCTTTCAATGGCCGATGCTGCGAGATGCGCAAGGCCTCCCGGCCGTTGGTGGAATCGCTTCACGATTCCCCAGTCAAAACCGGCTCCGATGACGTTCGCCTGCTTCACGAAAACCTTCTTCTGATTGAAGGGCAGATCGATGAGACATGCGAGACCTTCGCGAACCTCCAAAAACTGCCTCAGGTTCGCATGCCCGGTGGCTCGGTTGCTCCCCGGGTCGCCGCGATTTCCGCCGATTATCTCGCGGCCGTCGCCTGCAAATTCACTCCGGCCAACTTCACCGAATACATCCAGGCCTTTCAGGACGCCACCGTTCTCGATCTGGCCGAGTTGTGGATGCTGGTTCCTGCCCTAAATCTCGTGCTCCTGGAGCACATTGCCGAGGAAGGGCGCCGCCTGCTGCAAGATCCGCTTCGATCCCACGGCGTCGGAGACATGGCCGTCAGCGTCCGTGAGATCAAACAAACCAACTGGAAGATTCTGATCGAGCCGCTGATTCGCTTCGACGGCCTTCTGCGCGAAGATCCCGCCGGCGCCTATTCCAGAATGGATTACGATAGCCGCGAACTCTATCGCAAAAAGGTCGTCAAGCTGGCAAGCCACTCCGATTGCAGCGAGATGGAAGTGGCAAAAGCGGCCCTGGCATTGGCTCGAGAAACGGAAACAAATCCCGATTATGACCCGCGCGTCACACTGCGCAGGTCGCATGTCGGCACTTACTTGCTCGCGGAAGGCGCTCCGTTGCTCGAAAACAGGATCGACTTTCGCGCTCCCTTCAAAGAGCGGGTCCCCGCCTTTCTTCGCCGGCATCCCGACGAGTTTTATTTGCCTGGCGTCGCAGTATTCACCTTGCTGATCGTCTTGAGCGTCGTAATGCTGTTGACCGACGCCTCAACTTCGCTGGGTCTCATTCTTCTTTCCACCCTCGCCGTCCTCATACCAAGTTCGCAGAGCGCAGTTCAGATCGTGAACTTCTTCGTCACAGGACTGCTATCCGCTCAGATTCTTCCCAAGCTTGATTTTTCGAACGGTCTGCCCAATGACTGCGCAACGCTTGTTGCTATTCCAACGCTTCTTTTGGATGAGAAGCAAGTCCACCGGCTGGTCGACGATTTGGAGGTTCGTTTCCTGGGCAATCACGATCCCAACCTTCACTTTGCGTTGCTTACCGACCTTCCCGACTCGCCTGAGAAGCCCCCCGCGACCAATTCTCTGGTCGACCTGTGCTCGGAGTTGATTCGCTGCCTGAACGAAAAATATGCCGGAAAAAACATGGGTTCGTTTTTCCTGCTGCATCGGCATCCGGTATATAACCCGCGCGAGAGGCTGTGGATGGGATGGGAACGCAAGCGCGGCAAGTTGATGGACCTCAACAACCTCGTCCGCGGGCAGTTTGACAGTTTCCCGGTGAAGACCGGCGATACTTCCGTATTGCCCAAGGTTCGCTTTGTCATCACGCTCGATTCGGATACCGAACTGCCCCGCGACTCGGCACGGCGCATGGTTGGAGCGCTTGCGCATCCCCTCAATCAGGCGATCGTCGATCCCGATCGCGGCGTGGTGGTCGATGGCTACGGCATTTTGCAGCCTCGCGTCGGAGTAAGCGTGCAAAGCTCCGCTCGTTCCCGCCTCGCCAGTATTTATTCTGGCCAGACCGGAATCGATATTTACACGCGCGCCGCGTCCGATGTGTATCAGGATCTTTACGCCGAAGGAATTTTCGTTGGCAAAGGAATTTATGAAGTCGACGCCGTTCGCCGCGTCCTCGATCGGCGTTTCCCGCGCAACGCCTTGCTCAGCCACGATCTGGTAGAAGGCGCCTATGCGCGTGCCGGACTGGTCAGCGACGTCGAAATCATCGAGGACTATCCCTCTCATTACAGCGCTCACAACCGGCGCAAACACCGCTGGCTTCGCGGCGACTGGCAAATTGCGGAGTGGTTGCGTCCGATTGTTCCAGACGAATCCGGGCAGATGGTTGCAAATCCTTTGTCGATGGTTTCGCGCTGGAAAATTTTCGACAATCTGCGGCGCAGCCTGGTCGAGCCGGCATTGTTCGTGTTGTTCCTTCTCGGCTGGCTTTGCCTGCCCGGCCGCCCTGAAGCGTGGACCCTGGCAACAATCTGCGTCCTTTGGCTCCCCGCGCTGGTGCAGCTTGTTTTCGATATCGTGCGAGCCTTGGTATTCGACAAAGCCGCAATCATAAACGACGGCCTCAATGCTTTTGCCGATGCCAGTATCGCAAATTGGCTGACGGTCACCTTCCTGGCCCATCAGGCGCTGCTTTCCCTGGATGCCATGGTCCGAACAATCGTGCGCCGCATGATCACTCGCCAGCGGATGCTGCAGTGGGAAACTGCGGCGCAAGCCGAACTCGCAGGTTACAAGCGCACCATTCTGGATATCTATCTCGACAGTACTCCACTTCTTTCTGTCGGGTTGTTTTTCCTCGTCGGGGCGGTTCACCGCAGGGCCTTACCCGCCGCTCTGCCGATCCTTTTGCTATGGGCCTTGAGCAAGCCGATTTCGATCTGGCTGAACCGTCCGCCTCGCGCTCCACGCAAAGAACTTGCCCAGCGGCATCAGTGGCTGCTCCGTCACAGCGCTCTTCGCACCTGGCGGTATTTCGCCGAGTTCAGCACCGAAGAACATCACTGGCTGATTCCCGATAACGTAGTCGAAGAAGGGACGAAAATCGCCGCGCGCATCTCGACAACAAACCTCGGACTGCTGCTCAACGCCCGACAGGTCGCATGCGAATTCGGTTATCTCACCGTACCTGAATTCGCCCAACAGACTTTACGCACCCTGGAGACCGTCTCGCGATTGGAACGCTACCGCGGGCACCTGCTCAACTGGTATGAGACACGCACGTTAGCTCCCCTCAAACCGTCATTCGTTTCAAGCGTTGACAACGGGAATCTGGTGACGTCACTCTGGACGCTGCAACGCGGCGCCATGGAACTGCTCGAGCAACCGTTGCTTCAGCACGAACTGCCGGATGGCTTTCTCGACTGTCTTTTTGCTCTCAAACATCTCCGTGCCCTGCCGCGCCGCAAGTTCGCTTCAATGAAGCGCTTCATTGAAGCAGAGGACTGGCTAGCGTACATGCTGGATCCACCGGAAGCGGCCCTCAAGGAACTTCGCCAAACAACCTCCAATCCAAAGCACTCAGCCGAAGCGCAGTGGTTCCGCAAGCAGGCGGAAGAACGGCTCAGCCAGGTCTGCCGGGCAGTGCAGCTCTACGCGCCGTGGCTGCTGCCGGAATTTGCCTCGCTGAAAAGCGATCCGGTAGTGCATCGCCAGGGCCGGCCTGATAACTTGCCCTCGCTCAAGCGAATGCCCGCCTACATCGACGCACTCGCGGCCCGGCTGAGGGCGGCCGATCCCGCATCGGCAAAATCGAATGCGCTCTATCAACAATTGTTGTCTCTTCTTCCCGATGCGCGCGCTCACGCCGTTCGACTGATTGACGATCTCAAGAGCATCGCCTGCCAGGCTGGCACGCTCGTCGACGAAATGGATTTTGGAATCCTTTTGAACCGCAGCCGCGATCTGCTATCGATCGGGATCGAGGTCGAGAAACGGAATCTTCACTCCGCGTGCTACGACCTGCTGGCCAGCGAAGCCCGTACGGCGTTTTTCGTCGCCATTGCCAAAGACGATATTCCCCAGGAATCGTGGTTCCAGTTAGGCCGCGTCCAGATGATGGGAAAGGGCGTCGCCGGTCTGCTCTCGTGGACCGGAACCATGTTCGAATACATGATGCCGGCGCTCTGGATGCGAATCTATCCCAATACGCTGCTCGAACGCGCGGCAGTCGCGGGAGTGCAGGCGCAACGTGCCTACGCGGAGGACAAAAGTATTCCGTGGGGAATCTCCGAATCGTCCTGCTTCAAGCTCGACGAAGCAGGCAACTACGAATATCACGCCTTCGGTGTTCCCCAATTAGCTATACACAAAGTTGAGGTCGAGGGTCCGGTGGTCTCGCCCTATTCAACTTTCCTCGCTCTTCCCATTGATTCGGCGGCCGCGCTGCGCAATCTACGAACGCTCCAGAGCAAAGGCGCGATGGGAGCGTACGGATTTTACGAGGCGCTCGATTACAATCCGGAGCGGGTCCGGTCGCGCTCACGTTTCCGCCGTTTCGAGCCGGTTCGCTCCTGGATGGCTCACCACCAGGGCATGACCATGCTCGCGCTCGCGAATTTCCTGAAGCAGGACGTGGTGCAGCGCTGGTTCCACAGTCATCCGCGAGTACAGGCCACGGAACTATTGCTTCAGGAAAAGCCCACTCGCCTGCCGAAATCACGCAAAAACGCGGCATGACCAGCCTCAACCTGGAAACCGCCCATAACCTATGATGATTGCACCACTCCCTCGATGCCGGACCGTCATCCTCGCCCTGCTGTTCGTGTTTTCCGCAGCCTCGTCCCAATCACAAGATACTTCCGCGTCAGACGTAATCGTTGTCGACGCCAGCGCGCCTCGGCATCCCATGCCCCATTTCTGGGAAAAGATGTTTGGATCCGGGCGGGCTATTCTCAGCCTGCGAGACTCGTATCGTGAAGACCTGCGCTCGGTGAGGCAGATCACCGGCTTCAGTTACGTTCGCTTCCATGCCGTGCTCGACGATGAGGTCGGGGTTTACGACGAGGATTCTCAAGGAAATCCTGTCTACAATTTTTCTTACGTCGACCAGATCTACGATGGACTGCTGGCAAACGGGGTTCGGCCATTTGTTGAACTGAGCTTTATGCCGAACAAGCTCGCGGCGAAAAACAGTCTTCAGGCGTTTTGGTACCACCCCAACGTTGCTCCGCCGAAAGATTGGGATCGCTGGGACGCCCTCATAACTGCGCTCGTCCAGCACCTGGTCGATCGCTACGGCGCCGACGAAGTCTCGCAGTGGTATTTCGAAGTCTGGAACGAGCCCAATCTCGACTTCTGGGCCGGCGAGCCGCGGCAAGAGTCCTACTTGCAACTCTACGATCACACCGCGCTCGCCATTAAGAAGGTGAGCCAGCGGCTTCGGGTGGGTGGGCCCGCCAGCGCTCAAGCGGCTTGGGTCGACGCCATGATTCGGCACTGCTCCGAGAAACATATACCGCTTGATTACGTGTCCACCCACGTCTACGGAAACGACCCCGCGCAAGACGTCTTCCACACGCAAGAAAGCATTCCGCGAAATCGGTTCGTCTGCCGAGCGGTGAGCAAAGTGCACGATGAGATCAAAGCTTCGCAAATGCCCGATCTCCCGCTGATCTGGAGTGAGTTCAACGCCAGCTACAAGAATGAACCCGACGTCACCGACGCGCTCTATATGGGCCCGTGGCTCGCCGACACGATCCGGCAATGTGATGGCCTGGTCGACTCGATGTCGTACTGGACTTTTTCTGACGTCTTTGAGGAGCAGGGCGTGGTGAAAACGCCGTTCTACGGAGGCTTTGGTCTGCTTGCGGAAGACGGAATCCCAAAGCCCTCGTTCAACGCCTTCAGGCTTCTACACACGCTCGGTAACGAGCGCCTCAGGCTCGATTCAAACTCCGCGCTTCTCACGCGCCGCAGTGATGGTACGCTGGTTCTTGCAGTATGGAATTACGCGCCCCCCGAGCAGGCCGGTTCTCCGAGAACCCTTACCCTGCGCCTGCAAGGAACGCACGCAAAGCACGCGCTGATTTCGCGGCTCGATCATGATCACGGCGATTTTCATGCGGCTTATGAAAAGATGGGTAGCCCGCGCTATCTCACGGTCAGGCAGATTGACGAATTGCGCCGTGCGACCGGCCTTCCGTCTCCAGAACAAATAAAGATCGAGAACGCCGAGTTCACGATTACATTGGCGCCCCATGGGCTGGATGTAATCGAATTGAGATAAGCGACTACGTCACTTCCTTCTTGAACCCGGCACGCTCCATGCCCCGCTGTGCTTCGGGATTTTTCATAAAGGTCTCCCAAACAAAACCGCTGCGCGCATTTTCCGCCATTAACATGGTGATTCCGGAGTCGATCCCAACCACGTCAGGGTCGTACCAGCTCTTGAGCGGATTGAACGCGTTCACAAACCCATATCGCGTCCAGGCTTTTCCGTAATGATCGCGAATGTTCCTGAGTACCCGCATCACAGGCTGCGGCAGAAACGGTAAAGATCCGGCTGGAGCGCTCGGAACAACCGTTCCATCGACCGGCCCAATCATCGGCGGCCCGCCCCAGATGACATAGCCGTCCTGAGAATCGGAAGCGGAAATTCCCCAGAGGTCATCGCTGTAATCGGGAAACTGCTTTCCCAACTCCAGGCAAAAACGGCGGTGCGCGTCGGTGGCCATAGTCGAATTCTGAAAATAGTTCGCGTAAGCGTCGCGCTTGTTGCGGAAATCGAACCAGGCTTGCGAATACTGATGCACAAACAGCGGAGCAAACGATCCGATATATCGCAGGCCGTCAAATTCGAATCGCGTTCGCTTCCACGCATTCCAAGCGTCGGCGGGAAGAGGATGAGTCTGAGATCCCAATCCCAGAAGATAGATCATCATCATCTCGCTGTAGTAATCCCATCGGTAAGGCAAGAAACCGCCTTCGGGAGTCCACCCGTGAGGCAGCAGCGACGTGTCTTCGGAGAGCCAGCTCCAATCGACGCGGTTGAAAATCTCATAAGCGAGCAGGCTCACCTCCGAATGTTCTTCGAAGTGGCGCCGGCAGGTGAGAATCCCGCACAACAGAATCGACGTGTCTACCGAAGAAACTTCCGAATCCCACACTCGTTCGCCGGTATTGATGTCGGCGAAGTGATAAAAGAACCCTCGATGCGTGGGCATTTTCTTCCACAGAAAACGAAGCGTCAGCAGCACCCGCTCCCGCGCATCATTGCGCGAGACGTATCCTCGCTTCTCTGCGATGCTCAGCGCGGTCAATCCGAAGCCGGTGGCTGCAATGCTTGCAACCACAGAGTTCTCGTTCCCGGAAACGTTCGCCCGGTCCCGCACCAGCCCGGTTTGCGGCCCCGCCTGCTCCCAGAAGAATTGAAAGTTCTGTTTCTCCAATTCGTCCAGAAACTGATCGTCTTCGGGGGAAAGTCCAGCCAGGCCTTGAGGGGTCGGTGCGCTTGCCTTTTCCTGCGCCGGCATTCCAAACATTCGTGGGCCACCGAGCGCACTCCATAAGCCCAAGCCTCCCATCTGCAGCAGAACATCCCGGCGCGATACCCTGTATGATCGCGGATTGCGTCTGTCTTTATCTTTCATCGAGTCTTGCATCGGAGGTAAGTTAGTTGCCCCCATTCGGGCGACGCAGCACACCGAAGGGGACTATGGCCCTCAAAAGCATCCAGCGGGACAATTCAGGGCCAACTTTGTAAGCATCGCAATCCATCCTAAAATGTTAACCGAAGGGACGGGATGACTCGCGGAAAAAAGATAGCCGTGTGGACTGTTGTGGCTCTGGGCGTTTCTGCGCTGGTGGTGATTGCCGTGCTTCTCAGCCGCCGCAAGCCCGTCGTACTTAAAGGCGCTGTGCTGCAGGACGACCGCGACCCGAACAAGCAGTTGCCCCTGGCCGACGTTCAAATCACAGCGCTCAATGGCTGGGGAATCGGCCATTCGCAATCGGACGCCCTCGGTTATTTCAGCCTGACGCTGCCGAAGGGCCTGCGCCGCCGTCAGCCGGTCCTTCTGCAGTTTCGGCACAAAGATTATCGGCCGCTCGACTGGGACGATTTCATCAGCGACAAGCTTTATGTCGCCCGCATGGTTCCGCTGCATCAGCAGACCATCGCCGAATCGCACTCGGATGTCCCAGTCTCCAATCCGCGCATCCGTTACACCGTAAAAGCCACGACGGAAGCCAACATTGGAAGTGCCGTGCGAACGTTCCAGGTGGTGAATACCGGAAATAAACCGTGCGAAAATCTCCCTCCGTGCGCCCCGGGAGGAAAGTGGAAGGCTGCGATCGGTTCTCTTTCTCTCGATGCCGGGGAGGGCAATGAATTCCGCAATCCCAGAGTCTCCTGCATTGCCGGACCATGCCCGTTCACAAAAATCGAGTCGGAAACTTTCTCTGAGGATCACCGCCGGTTTAACGTTGCGGTTCGCAACTGGTCAGACACCACTACCTTCCTGATCGAAGCCGAAGTGGAGCGTCCCATGACCAGCAACATGGTTCGTGAAACCTATCCAGTCATCTTCGGACGAGCATTGAACTTCAGTCTTCCGCCCGCAGCTGAGGGGCCCAGCATCGAAGCCGAAGTTGCCGGCGAAGCCATCGTATTCCCTCTCGGACCCGAGCTTTTGCTGCGCTGGGCGGACTGTCATGTCGGCATCGACAGGGACCAATCCAAGAATTTTCGCTGTGAACTCAAGCAGGGCTATCAATTTCGCTGACCCCCTTGCCTGCCGCAAACGACGATCGACGGCTGTGCGTGCAACCGTCCCGCACGTTTGAGCAACGAACCTACCCAGTCGCTAATGTGCCGGTGTAAATTTTTGTATGCGCAGGCGGCGGAGATCATCGGAGGCATTTTCAACGATGGGGATGAAATCGCGTTTTCTAAGCATCTCTCTTCTGGTGGCGGCAATGGCATGCTCGGTGTTTGGCATAGCCTGCGCTCACCATCACTACTACCGGGTTTACGACCCGTATTACAGCGACTATCACGTGTGGGGAACCGACGAAGTCACTTACTACCATAGTTGGGCCCGCGAAAATCACTACGATGAAAATCGTGACTTTCGCAAGCTGCCTCCAGAACAGCAAAAACAATATTGGACTTGGCGACACAGCCACGGCGACAATGATCACCACTAAACGGCTCTGACAACTTCACTGGGCGAGTATCGGATACTCGCCTTTTTTTGCAATCCCTTCCAGCTTCGACCCGCTGTCCTTTCAGCGCTTCGACTGCCAACTTACTCCTGTTCTGGAAATTCTTTTCTGTGTTTTAATCACCTCAAAAACACGTTCGCCGCATCTTCCACGCGGATGTTCGATTTCCGCCGAGTCCCTTTCGTCAGGTTGTATTCCACCAGCAAATGCTCTTCGACAATCAGGATTTCCTTGTCATTGATCCAGCCGATGAGCGTTGCATGCGGCAGAAACGCGATACGTTGGGAAGAATTCGAGCTATTTCCGGAATCTAGGCTCTTCACTTCAAGCACCGGCAATTCGAGCAAAGCCTTGCGAATGCGCTGCGATTCCTCAGGATCAGCCTGCCCATCTTTGGCAAGTTGAATCGGCTTGTTGGCCTCGGCCGTGGCGGCAATCGTAAGTGCCGCTGCATCGAGCCCCGGCGAAAGCTTCCCGTTCTCCGCATAGAAGCTGACGTCGTAATTGGCGTTCCTATATTCGCTGCGTTCATCGAACACCGTCAACGTCTTCCCCGGCGACCGCAACAGCACCTGATCGTCGCTCAGATTCGACCATCCGCAGCAACCGGTATCCGGCACAGCTTCCAGAATGGAAGCCGGAGTCGCGGCATCCAGCATTCGCTTCAGAGGCGGCGAAGCCGCCGACCCGCTCCACGTGCCCGCATTGTCCTCGTAAAGAACTGTCGATTTGTAAGCTGGCTGATCCTTACCCGCAATCACTTGGCTAAGCAGAAAAAACTTCCCCACTCCATTCTCGGGAACCCACGCCTCGCCATATGGACAGGTATCTTCACAGCCACCGGTAGGGCAGGAACAATCGGGCAGTGAAGCTGAGGTTAAATCTTCACGCTTGCCTCCCACCAAGTCCGTGCTCCACGCCTGCCACGTGTTCTTCGTCGAGAGATCCACTCCGTCGCGCTGCAGGCGGCGCCCTTGATTGGTAAACCAATAGAGGCGCATGCCCTCAGCTGAAAGATGCGGAGTCGGCACGGATTCGGTAATGGCAACATTCGACCCGGATGTGCCACTGGTTCGCAGAACCTCTCGTTGCAGAACGGTCGCGTTGTGCCCGTCCCAAAACCAAACCCTGCTCTTCCCATCTGCATCGTCTTCGTCCAGGGGAAGCGAGACCTGCGGCGCGAACAGCATTTGCCCGAGATGATTAACCGTCAAGCTTCCGGGCGAGGCAATGGCTTCAGCCGGCACTTTCACCGTTTGCTTCGTCTCAAAGTTCGCGGGATCGTATTCGGTCATCTCGCCCGAAGCGCGCAATACCCACAACTTTTTGTCCTGCGCCGCAAGCAAACCGCTCAACAGAAACAGGCCGCTAAATGTTGAAAACACGATCTTGGTCGTCAGGTTTCTCATCTGGTCGTTCTCTTGGAAATTGTAAATCCTGCGACTCGCAGGTCATTCCTCTCTTGCGTACAATGGATGTGCGATCCAGGCAGCACAGATCGAGACTGCAATGACGACTACAACCACAACTGCTCCTCACTTAAAACCACAGGTTGCATCGGATCAGATTCCGGCTGTTCCGCTCACCACCGAAGGCTACAGCGTGCTGCACCAGATGATGCGATTCCGGCGGACAGCGTGGCGAGCCTTGCCAGACGGCACCCAATCCTCGATCGTTCAGCAAGCGGCTTCGGTTCTCGCTGAGATGGAGAAGAACTCGGCTGGCCAGTCGGCGCTCTATTCACTGATCGGCCATAAGGGCGATCTGATGTTCGTGCACTTTCGCAATTCGTTTGCCGACCTGAACCAGGCCGAACTCAACCTCGCGGGCCTTGGCCTGAGCGATTATCTCGAGCCCACCAGTTCTTATCTTTCCATCATCGAACTCGGCCTCTACGATTCGACGATCAAAATCTATAAAGAACTCACCGATCAGGGCATTCAGCCGCACTCCGATCAGTGGAAGGCGGAGATCGAATGCAAGCTCAACCGCCATCGCGAAGCCATGCATCCGCGTCTCTTCCCGGAAATTCCGCCCAGCCGCTATCTATGCTTTTATCCCATGAACCGGTTGCGCGGCGAAGAAAAGAACTGGTACACCCTTCCGATCGAGGAGCGCGCCCGCCAGATGAACGAGCACGGCCTGGTTGGCCGCCGGTATGCCGGCGAAGTCAAACAGATCATCACCGGCTCCATCGGCTTCGATGATTGGGAGTGGGGCGTCGATCTCTTTGCCGACGATCCTCTGGTCTTCAAGAAGCTGATCTACGAAATGCGCTTCGACCACGTCAGCGCAGTCTACGCGCTGTTCGGGCAATTCTTCGTGGGCGTGCGTTGTCCAGCAGCCGAACTCGGCAAACTGCTGAACGGCGAAGCGCCGAAGTAGCGGAACTCCTTTTTACAGGAGCACAGATCGACGGGGTAAGACCTTTTATAGATTTTGCTCTTCTCTGTGACTCCGCAGTGAATCGTTTAAGAAGGGACCTTCGATAACTCATGTCGACTCTCGGCCTCATCGAATACAAAGACGCCAGCCCCGAAGTTCGCGCAGTCTATGACGACATTATGGCCACGCGCAAGACCGACTGGATCAATAATTTCTGGAAAGCCATCGCTCACGATCCCGCGACGCTGAAGCGCACCTGGGAAGACATCAAGCAGATCATGGCTCCCGGCGCTCTCGATCCCATCACCAAAGAAATGATCTATATCGCGGTGAGCGTAACCAATCAATGCAGCTATTGCATTGCGTCGCACACTGCGTCGGCGCAGAAAAAAGGCATGACTGACGCCATGTTCAAGGAATTAATGTCGGTGGTAGGCATGGCCAACGAGACCAACAAGATGGTCACTGGATATCAAGTGGAGATCGACGAGCAGTTCAAGAGCAGAAAGTAATCGCGCGACGCAGGTTGAATCACGCGGACTCCGCTTATTTCTTTAATTCTTTCCAAACAGCGTGACCCATCGCACCAATCGCCGCTCCGATCGCGAAAATCACCAACCCAGGCCAGCCCTTTCCGGCGAAGTCGTCGAAAACAAGTGCGACGATAAACAACGCAATGATGAGCACCAATTTTAGAAGGCGTCATGAACTTCTCGCCAGGCTCGATTTTCACCGATTCCGACGGAATCTCCACTCGTGTGCCTTCATGTCTACTTTTCTTCCCCTGAACCGCACGCCCTCAGCCTCCAACCTCAACCGCTGCTCGATGGCGTGGTCGCCTCGCAGTTTGATCTCGCCGCCCGCTCCCAAGACCCGCTGCCAGGGGAGACCGAATCCTCGATGTAGAACTCGCGCAGTGAATCGCGCCATGCCTGGCAACCCAGCCGCGCGCGCAATCGCTCCGTAAGTGGAAACTTTGCCGCGGGGAATTCGCAGGATTACAGCCTCGATCCGCATTCGCACCTTGGATGACTGATCGACGGACTCTTTCGTCGCTTGCTTCCTGGACCTCGACGTTTTGCGAACCGTAGAATTCGCGCTTTTCTTCTTTTTACTCACAACGCAATCCATCCCAAGCGGATCAGCCACAGAGATCCTGTCAAAATCAACAGCCATAGAATAATCCCCTGTAGAAGCGGACGATGCCCAACACGCTTGATCGTGCCAATCGAAATGCCGCTGCCGATCAGGAATAAAGTAGCCGTCAATCCAATCTTCGCGGCCTTCACGGCCAGAGCATACAGGTTCACACCACCGGGCAGGTAAGTCTTGCAAACCGCAGCCAGGCAAAAAAATCCGATAAACCACGGCCACTGAATTTTTGCTTTTGCCCCGCGCACCATCGCTGTGCCCAGCGCTACTGGAACAATCCATAGCGCACGCGCCAGTTTAACCGTGGTCGCAATCCCCAATGCTTCCGCACCATACTTGGCGGCGGCACCGACCACAGAACTGGTGTCATGAATGGCCAGCGCCGCCCATAACCCGAACTGCGCTTGTGTCATCTTCAGCGCTACCCCGATTACTGGAAAAATCAGCAGCGCCACGGAATTCAAAACGAACACGGTGCCCAATGCAACTGCCATCTCTTCGTCGCTGGCCTGCGTGATCGGGCCAACCGCGGCGATGGCGCTGCCTCCGCAAATCGCCGTCCCGGTGGAAATGAGAAACGCGGGCACACGCTCCACGCCCAACAACTTTCCCAGCCCCATGCCGGCGAGCAAAGCAAAGCTAATTCCCAGCATGGTGTAGACAAATCCACTTCGGCCGGCCTGCACGACCTGATGCAGATTCATGCCAAAACCAAGCCCCACCACGGAAGCCTGTAGCAGAAATTTGGAAGACTTCTTCGCTTCATCGCCGTAAGGATGCGGAAGAGCCAGTCCAAACACCAAGCCCATCGCCAGCGCGACCGGCGGAGAGACGAAGCCGCTGACGCTTACCAGCAGGCACAGGATGAAAATAATTTTAGGGATCATCCGAGGAAAGATCGTTCGACGAAAGAGCACGCGAGGAAAGCCCGGTTCAACTTCTAATCAGGACTGCCTGTTGCTCGCGGGAGATTCGGGTCGCGGCCTATGCCGCTTCACGGAAAGATTCAACCGCTTCCGCTTCCGAATCGTAAACATCGAACACCGTGAGCAGCTTCGTGACCTGCAGCAGATCGCCCACCCGCTTGGTCAAGTTCGTCAGTTTGATCGTACCGCCCGCGTTCTGAGCGGTCGTTCGCAGCGCCACCAGCGTGCCCAGTCCGCCGGAATCGATGTAACTCACTTCTCCCAGGTTCATCACGATGCGGTTGCTTTGCGAAATCGCCTTCTTCACTGTCTCCCGCAGCAGCGAAGACTCTTCTCCAAAAACGATCCGTCCGGTGCAATCCACGATCAAAATTCCATCGTCCATCCGTGTTGCCAACTTTAATTGCATGATCATGCTCCTTCAGACTGAGCTGGTCTCCAGCCTGCAATCGCTCGCCCGGAGTGACTTATCAGCCTATCGCTTGTGCCGGTTTTTAGCAAACTTGGCTTACCCTCCAATCACGTATAATCGTCTTTTCCACTCATGAGCTATACCGTCCTGGCGCGCAAATACCGGCCCCAAAAATTCTCCGAGGTCATCGGGCAAGAGCACGTCACCCGCACTCTGCAAAACGCGATCGAACAGGGCCGCACCGCCCACGGCTACATTTTCAGCGGCCATCGCGGCATCGGCAAGACCACGGTCGCGCGTATTCTAGCCGCGGCCCTGAACTGCCGCTCGTCCGAAAAGCCGGTCACCGAGCCCTGCGGCATTTGCGAATCCTGCACCGAAATTCGCGCCGGCAACTCCGTCGATGTCATCGAGATTGACGCCGCCACGAATCGCGGCATCGACGAGATCCGCGAGCTGCGCGAGGCCGCGCGCTACCGTCCTGCGCGTGACCGCTTCAAAATCTATATTCTCGACGAAGCGCATCAGATTACCGATGCAGCCTTCAACGCGCTGCTGAAAACACTCGAAGAGCCGCCGGATCACATCGTCTTCATGCTGGCCACAACGCAACCGGAAGACATTCCACAAACCATCCGCTCGCGCTGCCAGCATTTCAGCTTTCGCGCAGTGAAGTTCGGCGACATCGTCGGCCAGCTGCGCGATCTCGTCGGACGTGAAAAACTTCAGGCCGATGACGATGCTCTCGCGCTCCTAGCCGAAGCCGGAGACGGCTCCATGCGCGATGCCCTCTCGATTCTCGACCAGGCCATCGCGTGTTGCGAAGGGAAAGTAACGGCTGATTCGGTACGCAATCTGGTCGGCGCCGCCCCCGCTCACGTTCTGGAAGAAGTGATGCAAGCCGTTGCTCGCGGCGCAAGCGAAGAAATTCTGAGGCGCGTCGACCATCTTATCAGCGAAGGCCATAGCCCCACGCATTTCGCGCGCCAGCTGGTGCGCTTTCTGCGCAACGCAACTGTTGCCCAGATCGCCGGCAAAGACTCTTCCCTGCTGCAGATTTCGAGCGAAGAACGCGAGCGTGTCGCCCGCGTAGCGGAGTTATTCAGCGAAGAAGATCTCACCCGTCATCTCCAGATCATGCTTCGAACCCACAGCGAACTGGGATACAAACAGGAGCAGCGTTTCCATCTCGAACTCGGTCTGCTCAAAATGGCGCACGCACAGCGGCTTTTGCCGCTCGAGCAGTTGTTAAGCGAAGTAGCTGGTTCTGCAAACGCTGCAACCGGAAGTGTCGCTGCTCCGCACGCTGCCAGGCCTTCGATCGTTGTGTCTTCCGCCGGAAGGGCAGCCGAAACTCGCCGCACCGAAGCCGCAAGTCCTTCCCGGCCCAGCGTTGTCTCGCCCTTCGCCGCCGATTCCGCACGCAAAAACGGCCCGCGTCAAGATTCTCCATTCGAGGCGGTCGCGGTGAGTAATCGAGCGGCTGTCAGCAAACCTGAATCTGCGCCTGTGGTGATGGGCGCAACCGCTCTGGCTGAACCCGACGAGGAGTTGGTCGAAACCCCGCAGATTGACTTATCGGCATCACCCTCCGATTCGCCAGACCTCGGCTTGCCGCCCCCTCAGTCATCGGCAGGCGCGAGCCCCCCGGTCTCCTCGGCCAGCGACAGGTTGCGAAATGCCGTAATCCAGACGCTGGTAGACGGCAGTCAACGAATTCTGGCCTCAATGCTCGAGGCCGGCGAGTGGTCGGTTGAGGGAAATGAAGTAGTCATCAAAATCTCAGAATCGCAAACCGTCGTCGATATGTCATTCGGTGGCGACGCCCGCCGCCTGGCGACAGCTTCCGCGAGTGGTGTTCTGGGAAAGCCCGCGAAGCTGAAGATTATTCCGAGCGCCAACGTTGCCGCGCCGGAAAAGCGCAACGGCGGGCAGAAACCAAACGGCGGTCCCGCAGTGAACGGCCGCAGCCGCGCCGAAAACGACGCTGTGGTTCGCCGCCTGCAGGAAAAATTCGGCGCGCAGATTCGCACCGTCATCGATTACAAGGAGAAGCGCTAGAGCGTCATGGGCGGATTCAATCTGCAAGATCTGATGTCGAAGGCCAAATCGCAGTATGAAACGCTGCAGAAAAAAATGCAGGAAACCGTAGTCGAAGCCACGTCTGGAGGTGGCACGGTCGCGGTAAAGATGGACGGTCGCAAGCAACTGCTCAGCCTGCGCATAGACCCCGAAGCGGTAAAGTCCGGCGATATTGAGATGCTTCAGGATCTGGTGCTCGCTGCCGTGAACGAAGCCGGACGCAAGATCGACGCTCAAATGCAATCCACGGTCGGCGGCATGCTTGGCGGCATGGGACTAGGCGGAACCTAGAAGATTGAGTAATTTGGTAATTGAGTAGTTGAAAATCTTCACGGCTCACGCAGGAATGTACTCAATTACCGAATTTCCCAATCACTCGATGGCGCAGTCATTCATTCACTAAGGCAACTCTCATCCATGTCGAAATTTGCCGAACCCATGTCGCGCCTGATCGATGAACTGAAGAAGCTTCCGGGCGTCGGCAGCAAAAGTGCCCAGCGGCTTGCTTTCCACATTCTTCGCTCGAGTGACGATGATGCCGAGGCCCTCGCTGCCGCCGTGCGCGACGTGAAGGCCAGCTTGCGGCTCTGCTCGGTCTGCAACAACATCACCGACGTCGATCCCTGCGTCTATTGCACCAGCGCAACCCGCAACCAGCGCCTGGTCTGCGTCGTGGAAGAACCCACCAACATCGCCGCTATCGAGAAAACCAAGCACTTCAACGGAGTCTTTCATGTCCTTCACGGAGCCATTTCGCCGCTGCACGGCGTCGGCCCCGAACAACTGCGCATCGCCAATCTGATCGCGCGCGTCGATGCCGGCAACATCGATGAAGTCATTATCGCGACCAATCCCACGGTCGAAGGTGAAGCCACAGCAACCCACCTTTCCCAGCAACTGAAGCGAGTGGGCATGAAAGTCACGCGCATCGCTATGGGCATCCCCGTCGGCAGCGACATCGAATATACCGACGAAATCACAATGTTGAAAGCCATGGAAGGCCGCCGGGAGCTTTAGCGCAAGAAGTTGCAACTCGGTCTGAAACACGACGTTCATCTAGAAATTACAATCCTCTGACAATCGGCAACCCTCCCCCAAGTAATCTCTCCTCTTGTCCGATTCAAGCGGGAGGAAGCATGAAATTTTCTTTCAACTCAGCTGCGCTTGCGTTAATTATGTCTCTCGCCGTCGCTTCACCCCTCCTCGCGCAAACTGACGCGACTTCGATCTTTCAAACCGTTCCCACCCCTGATGAAAACTTCAACAACGGGCTCCAGGCGGCATCTGCGTCATCACCCAATGACATCTGGGCGGTCGGTCAATCGACGATCCACTTCGACGGCGCCAAGTGGACCGCCTTTCCCGCTCCCATGATTAAAGGGGACAACACCGGCTATCTCGCCGGCGTAGTCGATATCTCTCCGACCCTGGCCTGGGCTGGAGGCACCGTGAATGTCGGCGAGGCCAATCCCGGCCAGATCATCGAACAATGGAACGGTACTCAATGGAGCATTTTCCCTGGCCCGAAATTTGGCTCGGGGGACCAGCCCAGCGTCTTCGCCATGACCTCGACCTCCGCTAACGACATCTGGGCAATCGGAAGCCTATTACAGGATCAGGAACTACTCTTTTTTCTTTTCGAGCACTGGGATGGCGCCGCTTGGACCGCGACGCTCTCGCTCTCCGGCGACGCATTCCTGATGGGCGCGTCTGCCGACGCGACGAATGACGCATGGGCCGTCGGCTTCAACGGTCCTGAAAACGATTCCAGCGCGACGTTGGCGATGCACTTCAACGGCCAGAATTGGCGGCAGGTCACGACGCCCAACGTCGGTGCTGGAGCCAACCAACTCAATGGCGTGCTCGCGCTCGCACCCAACAACGTGTGGGCCGTCGGTTTTTCCACTCCCGTTCCGCCTCCGCAGGAAGCCGCCACTTTGACATTGATCGAGCACTTCGACGGCACAGCATGGTCAGTGGTTCCGAGCCCCAACGTTGGACCAAACAACACCTTCCAATCGAATCGCCTCTTTGGATTGACCGCCAACTCGCCAACTGATATCTGGGCATTCGGTTCGTTCTTCGCCTCCAACGGTTCCGGCAATCAACGCACATTACTCCTGCACTGGAACGGCAAAACCTGGACCATCGCACCCAGCCCGGACCCGACTCGCGGCGGATTTCTTTCGGACCTGCTGTTCGCGGGCGTCATTCCTTCTCCGGGCGACGTCTGGATTTTCGGAACCGAAGACGAAGCTCCACACTCCGGAACGCTGGCGATCCGCACCACAACCGGTGATTGAAGGATTTGCCGCGGAATCCGGAGGGATTAATTGATGCCCGGAGTTTCCGGCTCAAGGAATACGTTCGCTTCGTCCTCTGCACAAACGATGCCTTCCGGCAGGCTGCCGCGATTGTATTCGGCCATGCGGTTCTTCCACTTCAGAAAATCAGTGATGCTTTGCGGCTCGATACGCACTTCTACGCGGCGCAGGCTGGCCAGCAACAGATTCATCTCATAGCGGAAGCCGGCAGCGCTGCGCAAGCTCTTCGCCGAGGGACGAGCCAACAGAACTTTTCCCCCGCGATGTTCGAGCAATCCCCATCCGCAAGACAGTTCATCGGCACGAATTAAACCCGCTGGAGCAAGATAAAATCGCTCACAACCCACTCCCTGCTCGGGTTTCACACGCCAGGGCTTCGCGCGATCCGCAAGGAAATCTCCCCGCGTAACTTTGCATTCCACCAGCACAGAATGAGATTGCCGTTTCCATCCAATGGCATCTGGCATCTCTCCGCTGGCGCAAGCCTGTTCAGACAGAACAACCCCGCAGCGATAGCTCCGCAGCCAGCGCACCGCCTTTTCAACCAGTTGGGCATGAGTCATGACTCATCATTTGTAATCGGAGAAGAGGTGGTCCTGGAAGTGCCAGGGGAGCTTCGGTTCCAGCCGGCGATTGACTGTTGCACTAAAAAACAACAGTCAATCTTCCTTTGCAACTGACGCCATTTGTCGCTATAATTGGCGACAAATGGTAAACGAACTCCGGGCCGTGGTCGCAGAACTGGGAGGTCGACGCGCTCTCGGCCGATCCTTCACCAGCGATCGTGATATGCGCGAGGCGATTCGCGATGGCTTCCCTCCAAAGGTGGTCGAAGAGCTTATGATTGCCTCGGGCCTGACCCTTAAGGAACTCGCCGCCTCGCTCGATCTTTCTCCGCGCAGCCTGCAGCGCCGCCGCCGCAGCGGAAAACTTGCACAGTATGAATCGGACCGGCTCTACCGGCTTGCCCGTTTGGTGGCCATTGCCAGCCAATATCTTGGCGACTCAGAACGCGCCCGGCGCTGGCTTAAGCGTCCCAATCGCGCCCTCGGGGGAATCGCTCCCATATCGGCCATCGATACAGAAGTAGGAGCGCGGGAAGTGGAAAACATCCTGGGGCGAATCGCCTATGGCGGAATTAGTTGAGCTTGGTTTACCGCGTCTTGCGGAGAGCTTTCGCGCGTGCTCCCTTTGACGGCGAGGGAGCCTACCAATACGGAGGACGTTGGTCGAGTCCAGGCACCCGCGTCAGTTATGCCTCCGAGCATCAATCTCTTGCGATGCTCGAGTATTTCGTTCACCTCGATCAGGACGACCCGCCTGACGACCTTCTGATTGCCGTCGCCGAGGTGCCGAGCGATCTTAAGCGCGAGACGCTAAGAGTCACAAGTCTGCCCCGCAATTGGCGCGATCCGGTCGCTCCCCCGGAACTCACTCGCTTCGGCGACCGCTTTGTGCAGCGCGCAGAGAGTTGCCTGCTCACCATCCCATCTGTTCTCGTTCCTGGCGAGAATAATTGCCTGATCAATCCAGCGCACGCGGACTACGAAAAAATACTGGTACGCAACCCCGAGCCCCTCCGCTACGATGCGCGTATGTTCCAAACGCGACGCAGACGCCCGCACTAACCGGGCACTAGAAGATCGAGGGTTGCCTCATTGCCTTTACAATCACCGGCCTGCGCAGCACGGTCTCCAGCAAATGGCGCTCCGCTGCAATCGACCGGGCAGCGGATCCCGCGGGCGAATACCCTTCCGCATCGATCACTAGAGCACTATTCGCCGCCAAGCCAGCCCGTTTTCGCACAAAGCCGTTTCTGTGCTTTTCACGGGGAACCCGCCGCCCATCTGAATTGCGCCCGCCCGCATTTTCCAATCGAAGCTTCTGGATGCGGCCATCGTGTCCCGCATCCATGGCGTTGGCCAGCCGCAGGATTGCCGCCAGCTGGATCACCGCCTTCTGCTCGTCGGGAAGCAGATCGCGGAGCAGTTTATGCCTCCTGACAGGCAGTGCCCCGCAGTGGAAGCGGGCTACCACGGCTGCACGTTCCAGATCGGCTTCCTTCCACCCAAGTGGGGTCCCATGTTTGCGGATCAAATCTACAGAACTCTTGTGATGTCCCTTCGCCCCTTTTGACTTGCCGACATCATGTAGCAGCGCCGCGGCAAAGAGGCTGGCGCGTGCGGAAACTGCGTCCACGGCGGGCTGCCACCGCGCAGTCAACAATCCGTCGTAAAGTTGCAGAGCGAGGCTGGCAACGCGCTCCGAGTGAGGAAAGTCCGGATCGAGTCCGCCCGCCCACAGCTTTATGCGGCGTTGCGCAAGCACTGCGGCCTGTTTGCCTTGCGGCAAAACAGCGCGCCACACCTGCCACAAAGATTCCGGCCCGACCATCTTGGCGCGATATTGTTCGATGCGTTTTGCACGCTCCACTCGAATTCGTTCCTGCCAGAGCTTGCGTGAATCCGCGTCAGGAAAGACCCGCGACGAAACCGCCGTTGCCCAGAGCACATCGAGATCGTGTACTTCACCGAGCAAGTCCTGCATTTCTTTCAGATCGTCGCTCCAGGCTTTATGTTCCGCCGGAAGGAAATTCTCTACGATATAGCGAAAGCGCTTAATGCCGATGCGCAACGAGTGAAGCGTAGTTTGCGAGCGGTTGCGCAACGCGCGGTTGTGCAACTCCCTCGCTTCGGTCCAGCGTTCAAGCGCAAGGTGCTTGAACAAGGCGCTTCCCATGCGGAATCGAGAGGCGCGGGCAGGCAGAGACTTGCTCCATTGCTTCCATTGTTTACTATCGAATTCCTCAAGCGCAGCTTCAGCCTCGCGTTTTTCTGCCTGTTCGCGACCAGTCAGAATCTTTCGCAACCTCTCTGGCACGTCCGCAGTAGCCAGTTCAGGCGCCGAATCGGTCGTCACTGACTCAGGCCTCAGATCGGCGCCAGACTCGAAAACGGCAGTCGCTGAATCTGCTTGTCCGTTCCTCGCTGGATCGAGCTTTTCTATCCACTCCTCCATCACATGGATGTCCCGCAGCGACCCAAGCCGCTGGAAAAGCCGTTTCCCGGCTTTTTTCATGGCCTTCCACTCCGGGTTCGGATCGAGCGCCATCAAGCCGTCTGCTAACGAGCGGCAACGCCGCAGCGACACACGCAGATCATGCACCGGATCGGGGCTGAAATCTGCGGCAACGTTGTCGCACTCCTCCAGCACCCGCAACATCCAGTAGCGAAGGCCAACCAAATTATGCGCGGCTATTTTATGTGTCGTGGGAGAAGGCACGAGCATCCTGGTTCAACAAAGCTTGGTTCAACAAAGTTTGGTTCAGCAAAGTCTGGTGAAACAAAATTTCTCTACTTCCTCATTCTCCCCCGAGCGTGCTCACAAATGCCACTGTTACGGCACTGTGCGCTGTTGAGAGCCCCGTTACCTGCCGTCAAAACTCCCCTGGAGTGCACGTCCGGTTGTCCAAATCGCCAATTACCTCCGTAACATGCGGCCCCTTACACATTGGATTTACCCTTTTCTCGACTGCCCTAGTTGCCCGGGGAGGGGTGTTTTATCGACAACGCGGCCACATTTCAAGCAAACCGTGCTGCCTCGGCGCGTGCTTTCGTTCATAGTCTAAACATTCTCATCAAGTATGCGCGAATGTACGGCTACGATCATAAACGCACAGAGGCACAATTTGAGATCGCGTGGAACGAGCTGCAAAATGGCCTGCCGACTGCCGGCGAAGGCGGCTTCCTGTTGGGCGTTTCCGACGGCAAATTATTGCTCGATGGCGTCCCGCTCGATACCGGACAAGTAGAAAAGAGCTTCGGCCAGCTCCTAACTACCGCCGGCCTCGCCAGCCTGCACTTTTCGAAAGATGTCACCATCGACGACTTTACGCGCCTGGTGCGGGCTTTTACCCTGGCAGGCTCGAAAGCGCAGGATGTTTCCAAGCAAATCAAAGAAGCGCTGAACAACGGATCGAAAAAGAGCACCATCAAGATCAATGAAGTGAAGTTCGTAGCCGCCGATCCGCTTACCGGAGACATTAGCGTCGCCGCGCAAATCGCCGCCCAGTCTCTGGGCCCCGAGTTTAAGCAGTGGTTGAACGATCCTCAGAAGCTGATGCAATTGATCGCTGCCGCCGAAGGCGCCAACTCAGGCGCGACCGCCCCGGGACAGGCCGGCACTGTAATGGTGCCGTTTGGGAGTGTGCCAAATATTCCTTTAGGCTCGGGGTCAGGACAGGTTGCCTCAGGAAACGCAGCGTGGGAAGGTGGCGTCGTCCCGCTGCAGGAAGCTGAAGTGATTCAGGCGATCCGCCTGCTCACTAAATTCGGTCAGGCTCAAGGTGACCCAAACATCCGTCCGGAGGATTTGCAAAAAGATCTCGGTGAAACCGATCCGAATACGCGCCTGAACCTCCAACAACTGCTGGCAAGCCTTTCCGCTAAAGTCACCACCGAACAGGAAGAGGACGCGCCTCTGCTGATGAAGGCTGCCGAGCACATGGCGATCCGCTTCGCCCTCGACCGCTATTCCAAAGGCGAAGTCAAAGTCAATGCCGTACACCAGATGATGGAGCACATGAGCCGGCAGATGGACTCTCTGCGCCAGATTCTCAAAATTCAGGAAGACAAGATGAATAAGGCCGGCATTCTGGTCGAGTCACACGCCGACATTCTCGACCGAATGTTCTGGTCCGAAGTCCCGGAGTCGGGCAAGAAGACAGTGCTGCTTTCGAACGAAGCGCCCTGCGTGCCGCCACGCAACTTGCGCCAGTTTGTTGAAGTGCTGCTTGATCGCGACGACCAGCAAACTTCCGCCGAAATCCTGAACAACTACTCAAGCTGCCTGAACAGCAAGGAGCAGGAGCCACGGCGCAAAACTGCCATCGGATTGAGTCAGCTCGCCGATCTTTACGCCCGGCTGGGCGGCGAAGCCATGTCGGAAGCCATCCGCCGCGTCACCCAGCAGATTTGCGTCGAAAAAGATCCGGAGCTGCAAAGCTTGCTGAGCGCAGCTTTCGTGCGGCTGAGCCAGGAAGCCAGCGAGGCCAAAAACTACCATGCAGTGAATGAAGTCTGTGCCAGCATGGAAACGCTCCTGCAGCAGCGCCCGGTCATGGTCAACGATCTGCGGCCGCGCGTGGGCGTCGAAAACCGCATCCCCGAGTTTATCGAAGAAGCTTTGCGGTCCGATCCTGTTCCGCAAGATCTGCTGCAGGTTCTGCGCCGCACCTCTCAATCGGGCGCCGAACACCTTGCCGACCGCTTTTTCCGCTGCATGCGCCGCGACGAGTGCGACCGCATGGTCGAACTCGTCAAAGACATGGGAAGCCCCGCGCTGGCCCAGTTGCGTGAGATTCTGCGCACCGGCCAGTCGCGCCAGGCCTCGGCTGTCGTCGGTCTGCTGAGCCGTCTCGATGTCGGCACGTTGCTCGAACTCTTGCCAACCCGCATGCCGGAGTGGAACCGTTTCTATCACGACATCGTGGTCCGCCAAATCGCCTACGGAGCCGCGCCTGATCGTGGCCGCACTTTGCTCGAGCTTGCCGAAGTACTCGACCCGGTCGTCCTGCCCGAGACCATCGACGAGATCGGCATGAGCGGAGACATTACCGCAGCACATCCGCTTCAGTCCATGTCGCGCCCCGGCGAAGCCGAATCCCGCTCGCCTTTTGTGCAGCTTAAAGCCATCGAATCGCTGGGCCGGTTGCGTGATCCGGAATCGTTAACGCTCTTGCGCGAGATCGTGGAAGCAAAGAAAACCTTCGGATGGATTCACCATCGCGAGCTTCGCGTTGCCGCCGCGCAGTCGCTCTCGAAAACCGATCCACGCTATAGCGCACAGATTCTCGCCGACAGCGGCCTGGAACCCGCGGAGCTGGCGATTGCGCCTCTCGATATGGCTCCCGCCTGCCCATGGGTTCGGCAGCGCCGTTACGAGCGTATGGTGCTCGCTCGTACGGTCGGCGCCACCATTGGCAGCTCTTGGGGCAAATCCCGGATTTTGATTCGCGAATTAAGTCTGGGCGGCGGCATGGGCACAAAAGAAGATAATCTGCGCATTGGCAGCGAAGCCGACCTGGAAATTTCAGTCGGAATGCGCACCAAGATCAAAGCTCACGTCCTGCTGCGCCGCGCACGCGTCAACGAAGTGGGATTCGAAATCGTCAGCACCGATCTTGAAAGCCGTTACCGCCTGCGCCGCCTGCTGGTTGAATCCCTCAATCGTACTCCACAGAGGAAAGACGGCGAATGGGCGGGACAACGAAAAATCTAAGTTCCTCGAGCAAATCTCAATTAGGCACAAAAAGCCTCCGCCGAAGCGGAGGCTTTCTCGTCGAACTCACTCCGAAATCTACTTTACTTTCACGAAAATAATAACCAGCGTATACAACGCCAGCGATTCGATCAGGGCCAGACCCAGAATCAGAGCCAACTGAATGCCAGGCCGTGCCGCGGGGTTACGCGCCAGGCTCTCTGCGGCTGATGCAGTCGCCTTGCCCTGGGCCAGCGCACAAATGCCGGAAGCGAACGCCATCGAGAATCCGGCGGCGATTGCCACCCAATTTGTGCCGCCTGCCGCAGCCTCACCCTGTGCAAACGCAGGCACCGCAAACGACAACACCGATAGCGCCATAAACAGCTTGCTTAGCTTACTCATTTGTTTCTCCTCGTATGAAATACCGCCAGTGGGTGGTTGACGCCATACCGTGCAGACGCCCTCACGCTCGCGGCCAAAATCTGATGCCAGCGGCTAATGCTCTTCCCCAACCGCACCTTGCAAATACACAGTCGTCAGCAAAACAAAAATGTACGCCTGCAAGAGCGAAACAAAAATGTGCAGGACCAGGAAAGGTATGGGAAAGACGATGGGCAAAAGCGAAATAAAGACCAGCGTCACCATGTCGCCGGCAAACATGTTCGCGAACAATCGTATAGTCAGCGAAAGTACGCGCGCCAAATGGCTGATCAGCTCAATCGGAAGCATCAAAGGCGCGAGGGCGGGCATCGGGCCGGCAAAATGTTTCAGGTAGCCTACACCGGCATGCTTGAAACCCTGAGCCTGGTAATACAGAAATGCGCAGATCGCGCAGCCCAGCGGAACGATCGGCACCGCAGTCGGAGATTCGAATCCCGGGATCACGCCCAGCAGATTGCACAAAAGAATGAAGATGAACAGCGTCGACAGAAACGCCGTGTAGCCCTCGCTGTGATGGCCGATGATTTCGCTGCTCTGCCCATGTATAAATCTCTCGAGCCCCTCGAAAGTGTGCTGCAGGCCTCCCGGACGCTCGACCGAAAGCCGCGAACGCAAGAGCAGGAACATCAGCAGAAGTAACCCGAAGACCAAAAGCTCCATTGCAAACGAATTAGAAATCGGCGCAGCCGGATGCTTGGGCTCGACGTGCACAGCACGCAGCAGCGCCGTGACTGGATTTGCCAGCAGGCGGTTCAGGATTTCGGTGAACCAGAGTTGTTCGGGCATAAAATGAAAGTTCTAAGAACGCTGTTCGATGTTCGTCGAGCTACAAGCCATGCGCCAGCGCGGCATATAACTCATAAACGGCTTCGCAGGCGATGGCCGCAACGGGCAAAAATAAGCCCGCAAGAAGCCCATACAGGCTCGCGGGTGAAACAGTCAATATAGCATAGGCGCCGATGGCCATCAAAACGTAGCGCAGCAGAAATCGAAACACGATTCCCTGTCCCGATCCCGAGGGCTCCGCTCCTGTCGCACGATCGGCAAACCCGGCGATCACCCGCTTCAGCCAGTAGAAATTCACGTACGCGATCAGGCAGCCAAAAGAAAGGCCAAGTGCGGACCGCCAACCGAACCTCCACCACGCTGCCGCAACCACTAACGGCGAAAGCACGAGCATGAACCGCCCAACGCGGGTCAAAGCACCGGAATAGAAAGCTTCGGAAGGCGCATTAATGCGGCTATCCCGTTGATCGATAGAAATCATGCTCTCTGCCTGCCATAAGCCACGAACCTAGCCTAGCATTGCAATGGCGTTCAAAAGCGAATAACGTTTTTGAATTCGATCCCTGTACTTCGAGCGAAATCAAGCGATGTCCACCAGGCCAATATTTCTCACGAATACGCCGATGATTCCGACCGGCGGAACTCTTGCCGACGCGCTCAAGTTCTTCACGGAACAGATGGGCTTCTCGATTCTGTGGCAATCCGCCGGCGGAGCCGGAATTCGGCGCGATGCGGTTGCCTTCAATCTCGTAGAAAACGACAATCGCGAATGGGCTCAAAACGCCAGCTTCAGCATTGCGGTCTCAAATCTCGACGCCCTCTACGAGGAATATCGGAACATCAACGCCAAAGTAGGCCCGTTAGGAGTGAAACCCTGGGGGCGCCGCGAGTTCCACATGATCATTCCGTCAGGAGTATGCCTTCAGTTCTACGGCCAGGATTAAAACACAACTGGAGGCCGAGAGCGCCTATTTCGAATCCTTCATCGCCACGCGAATCAATTCCACAAATCCCGCGGCGACACCAAGCAAGATCCCTGCGAGATAAAGCCACGTCGTGTGCAGCCAGCGATCGAGCATCGTGCCCAAAAACCATCCCACCACAACCGCCGCAGGAAAGATCGTCGCCAGCTGCGTATAGCGCGCGACCTGCACCCAGAAATTTTCCTTCTGTCCCGAGTTCTTGCCGCCAGGCTTGGAATCGCTGGAAGACATGGAAGGTTAGTCAGCGATGCGTGGATGTCAACGAATCAGCTTTGCCAGCGGAGAGGTATGCGCAATTCCCAAAGACCAGTTCACCAGATCGATAAAGCGCTCTGGCATGATCCCAATGATGACGGTGGCCAGCGCGGTCACGCCGAGGGCCGCCCGCATGCTCCAACTCACCGGCAGTCTGCCTTCTTCCGGTTCGCCCATGAACATGGCGTTAGCCATCTTCAAGTAATAGTAAAGTCCAAAAACCGAGTAGAGCACGCCCAGCGCCGCCAGCGCGTAGTGTCCAGTCTCGACGAGGCTGAGGAAGATAAAGTATTTGCCGTAGAAGCCAGCCAGCGGAGGAATTCCAGCCAGCGAAAGCAGAAAAATCAGCATCAGTACGGCTTCAACCGGAGCCCGCGAGTAAAGTCCGTTGAGATCGTCAAGTTCATCGCCGATCACGTTTCGGTGGCGCAGCGACGTAATCACCCCGAAGGCGCCGAGGTTCATGAATGTGTACACCAGCAGATAAATCAGAATCCCCTTAATGCCATCCGTGTTGGCTTCGAGGGCGGTGCCGGCAATTAATCCCAGCAGCATGTAGCCAACATGCGCAATCGAGGAATAAGCCAGCAGCCGCTTGGTGTTCGTCTGCGTCAGGGCAGCCAGGTTCGCTCCGGTCATGGTAGCGATGGAAACAAACACCAGGACCGGAACCCACACCGGCCGCATCGAGTAAAGCCCCCCCAGCAGGACGCGCAGCAGCATGGCCCATCCCGCTGCTTTGACGGCGACCGACATAAATCCGGTAATACAGGTCGGAGCGCCCTCGTAAGCATCCGGCGCCCACTGGTGAAACGGAACAGCTGCAATCTTAAACAGCAATCCCGTCATGGTGGTCAGCAAAGCGATAATCGCAATCGGATTGTGGGGATTCTGCGACAAAAGCAACTGCAGATGCCGGCCAATGTCGCCCAGATTGGTGCTGCCCGTCAAACCGTACAGCAGCGACAAACCATAAGCAAAAATCCCCGACGAGAACGCGCCCAACAGCAAATATTTCAGCGCCGCTTCATTCGACCGCCGGTCTCGCCGCAAGAATCCCACGAGCACATAGGTCGAAATCGCCATCAACTCCAGACCGATGAAGATGAGCACGATATCGAATCCGGACGCCATGCACATCATCCCGATCACCGAAAGCAACATCAGCGCGTAATACTCACCGTGATTCTCATGCTCGGTCTTCATATACCGCATCGACATGAGAATCGAGATCGCCGCGCCTACGAGAAACAGATAAAAGAAATACAGCGCAAAGGGATCTACCAGCATGGTGCCCATCATCGCCTGGCTTCCTCGTGCCAGGTACGGCGTGCGCCCCATCCACAACTGAATTCTCACGACCCCCGCAAAAGCAAACCCCACGCCCACCAGCGCCGTTACAGCGTTTACCCACTTGCTCTCGGGCGGAATCATCAAATCGATGAGTAAAACTCCGAGCGCGAATAAAGTCAGCAGCGTAATCGGCAGCGCCAGCACATAGTCGTTCCAGTTGAAGCCGAGCGTGGTCACTATCGATTGCCTTTCACTGGTTGCGATTTCGCCGGATTAGACTTTGCCAATTGCATTGCGACGGGATGATCGTTTGTCGCTTTGACGGCCGATGGCTCAATCACCGTTTCAGGTTGCGCCGCGGCATTGATGTTGGCATCGACCCGCACCGTGTGCACATCGGCCACGATCTTGTTTACAGGCTGCTCAAGAATCTGGAAGAACGGTTTCGGATAAAGCCCGATCCAGAAGGCCATCACCAGCAGCGGGACGAATGTCAGAACTTCGCGCGGCGTCAGGTCATGCAACTTTTCGTTCTTCGGATTCGTCACCGTGCCGAAAAAGACCCGCTGGTAAAGCCAAAGCAGATAAGCCGCCGCCAGCACGACCCCCGGCACGGCCCAGGCGCCCCAGCGCCAGTTCTCCATGAACGTGCCTTGCAGAATCGTAAACTCGCCGACGAAACCGTTCAGCAGCGGCAGCCCCATCGATGATAAAAACATGATCATCGTAATCGTCGCGTAAACCGGCATCACATTCGAGATGCCGCCGTATTCCGAGATCTCACGTGTGTGCCGCCGTTCGTAAAGAATGCCGACGATTAAGAAGAGCGCGCCGGTCGAAATCCCGTGATTGATCTGCTGCAAAACCGACCCGCTCAAACCGGCCGAATTCAACGCGAAAATTCCCAGCGTGCAGAAGCCTAGATGGCTGACCGAAGAATAAGCCACCAGCTTCTTCATGTCCTTCTGCATCAGCGAAACCAGCGCCCCATAAATGATTGCGATAATCGAAAGCGCAATCATCCACCCGCGAACTTTTGTGTGAGTAAGCACGTCGGGGAAAAACGGCAGTGAGAAGCGAATGAAACCATACGTTCCCATCTTCAGCAGAACGCCCGCCAGAATGACCGATCCCGCCGTCGGCGCTTCCACGTGCGCGTCCGGCAGCCACGTGTGGAACGGGAACATCGGTACTTTGATCGCGAAGGCAAAAAAGAACGCAAAGAACAATAATGTCGCAATGGTCGGCCCGTATGCCGGGTCAGAATAGATTTTCGGGGCCGTTTCGTAGAGAGCGGTGAGGCTGAAGGTATAAACGCCGGTCATACCGTGATGATGGAAGTACAAGAACAGAATACCCAGCAGCATCAGCACTGAGCCGGCCAGCGTGTACAGGAAGAATTTGATCGCCGCGTAAAGTCTCCGCGGCCCGCCCCATATGCCGATCAGCAGGTACATTGGCAC
>CAZGXY010000069.1:0-59218 GCA_964530145.1 uncultured Acidobacteriaceae bacterium
TGGCCAGGTGATCGACAGCATGGTGCACGACGGCCTGTGGGATGTTTACAACGACTATCACATGGGCATCACCGGCGAGAATGTCGCCGAGAAACATAAGATCACCCGGGAAGAACAGGACGAGTTCGCCGTCAACTCGCACCGCAAAGCCGTGGCCGCGATGAAGGAGTGCCGCTTCAAGGCGCAAATCGTGCCGGTCGAAATTCCAGCGAAGAAAAAAGGTGCGGCGCCCGTGATTTTCGATCGCGATGAATCTCCGCGCGAAGACACTACCATCGAAACCCTTCGCGCTCTAAAGCCCGCGTTCAAGAAAGATGGAACCGTGACCGCGGGCAATGCTCCCGGGGTGAACGACGGCGCCGCCGCGGTTGTCGTCACCAGCGCAAAGCGAGCTGGGGAACTCGGCGCGAAAACGATGGTGCGCATCGTAGCGCAGTCTACCAGCGGCGTCGAGCCCAAATGGGTGATGCTGGCGCCGGTGGAGGCGGTGAAGAAGATTTACGAGAAGACTGGTTGGACGAAAGACGACGTCGACCTCTACGAACTCAACGAGGCTTTCTCGGTGCAGGCGCTCGGCGTGGTTCGCGAACTCGGACTCGATCTCAACAAGGTCAACGTCAATGGCGGGGCCGTTGCCATCGGCCATCCGATCGGAGCCAGCGGCGCTCGGGTGCTCGTGACCCTGATTTATGAAATGCAGCGTCGCAATGTGAAGCGGGGTATTGCGGCGCTCTGCCTGGGCGGAGGCAACGCGGTAGCCATGGCAGTAGAGAGAGATTGAGCGGAAGGAGATTTAGAGCGCGTTACCTATAGCGGCGGGAGCTTTGCGTAACGTTACCGTAAAAACCGATCCGCCGCCGGCTGCGTTCGCCGCCTCGATCGTTCCGTTGTGTTCTTTCATCACCGATTTGCAGATGCTCAGCCCCAGTCCGGTTCCTCGCCCCGGCCGCTTGGTCGTATAAAACGGGTCGAAGATGTTGGTGAGAATGTCTGCGGGGATTCCCGGGCCATCGTCCTGAAAGCTCGCAGAGACCGTTTCGCCTCCGTCTGTCAACCGAATCCGCAGAGTTCCCTTGTCGCGGGCCTCGCGGATCGCCTGCTCCGCATTCAAAATTAAATTGAGAAACACCTGCATCAACTGATGCGGATCTCCCGTGACATTGGGCAGTCCGGGCTCGCGAAGAAAATCTACCGTGATGCTGTTTTTGCGGAGCGAATAAGAATGCAGGTTGAGCGTGCGTTCGACAATCTCCCCCAGGTTGACGCGGGTTTTTCCCGCCGCCGGCGGAGTCGAAAAATACGTCAGATTGTGCACGATCTCAGCCGCCCGCCGCGCCTGTTGCTGCAAGATTCCGATCTGCTTTCTTGCTGCTTCCGTCGTCTGGCTGTCCTGCAGCAGTTCGCTCACGCCGAGAATACTGGTCAAAGGATTGTTAAGTTCGTGCGCCACGCCGCCGATCATGGCTCCCATCGCAGCCAGCCGCTCGCTCTGTACGATCTGCTGCTCGAGCTTCCTCTCGGTCGTAATGTCTCGCACCGAGATAATCACTCCGGCCAGCTTCGATTCGGCGTCGAAAAACTGGCTTGCCGAAGCGCGCATGGTGCGCCAGCTTCCGTCGCGATGGCGCGCGCTGAATTCCGCCGATCCAAATACGCTGCCCCCCGACGCTACTTCTTGATAAAGCGCGGCCAACTCCGGGGAGTGGTCCTCGGTCTCCGAAATTTTCTTGCCCAGCAAGTCTTCCGGTTGATATCCCAGCAGATCGCGCACTCGCGCGCTGACGAATGTATAGCGCTCCTGCACATCCACGACGAGGATCAGATCAGGGAAGCTTTCCAGAAGCCGGCGCTGGAATTCCTCCTGCTGCAACAGTTGTCGCTCCAGCTTGCGGCGCTCCGTGATGTCGACCAGCGTTCCCTGGTAGCGAATCAGTTTGCCGGAACTATCCCATACCGCGCGTGACGATTCCAAAAACGCCGCTACCGTCCCGTCCTTTTTTCTTAGCGTAATTTCCCGCGCGCGCACCGCGCCCCGGTCATCGATCGCACGCCCGAGAACCGGAGGTTCGCCGGGATTCACATTCAGTCTCGCCGGATCCGCCGACAACAACTCATCCTTGGAGTCATAGCCGAGAATATTCACCAGCGCCGGATTCGCATCCAGAAGCCGTCCCTCGGGAGTGCTGAAATACGCGCCCTCTTGCAACGTTTCGAACAGTTCCGTGAAGCGGAGCTCCTTCTCATGCTGTCCTGTGACGTCCCGGCCCAGCACACTGATGCCAACTACCTCGCCGGTCTTGACGATCGCGTTGAGCACGCAATCGAAGTAGAGCGGGCGAGCGTTGTTCTTCAGACGCACGCGCACCGTACCCGCCCAATGTCTCTTCTCAAGAAAACGCGGCAGCCCGCTTTCGAAAACTGCGCGGCTCGGCTCTTCAATGAATTCAAAGGCTTTTTTCCCGACGATCGATGTGTAGGGAAGCCCGACCAGTTCGCTGATGCTTTTATTTACCGTGCGGAGCGTGCCATCCAGCGATACAGCGCAAGCGGCATCGTCGAACGAATCGATCAGCTCTTTGAAGCTGCGCTGCGAGCGCGCGATCATCTCGTTGAGCTGATCGAGTTGCTCTTCCGACGGCGCCGCCCCCACCTGCTCCTGCAAATTCTGCAGCAACCCCTTCAGCTCAACCACTTCGCGGCGCCGTCCGTACGCATAAACCGCCAACAGCACCGACAACAACAGCACGCCCAACGCCACCGGGCCGAGGTGGTAAGGCAGCGTTTCAAGCCGCTCCCAGGCCAGCGCGGCAAAGCCAGCCGCCAGCAAGACCATAAACAGCAAAATCCATCGCCACAGTTGGGATTCTTCGCGCTCCAGATTCTTCGGTGGGCGGGGACGGCGCGTAGTTTCCGGGGAGGTCTCAATCATAGATACAGCATCCCGTTGAAGGAACGACCAAGCAGCTCAACGACACAAAAGTGACTCTATTGTACTGTCACCGCAAGAGCTGACTGTGTTGGAAAGTTTGGTACGCGGTCGTTCCCAACGATCCGGTGCGCGCATTGACTTGGCTCAGCCTGATCCCTAGTATGAACGTCGAAAAGCCGCGGGCTCGCTGAACTCCCAGAATCCTGACCAACCCTTGATCGGACAAACCATCTCGCATTACCGCATCGTCGAGAAGCTGGGCGGCGGAGGCATGGGTGTTGTCTACAAGGCCGAAGATATCAAGCTTGATCGCTTCGTCGCCCTCAAGTTTCTGCCCGAAGACGTTGTCAAAGATCCTCAGGCACTTGGCCGGTTTCAGCGCGAAGCCAAGGCAGCTTCGGCTCTCAACCATCCCAACATCTGCACGGTTTACGAGATTGACGAGCAGAACGGCCGGCCCTTCATCGTAATGGAGTTTCTTGACGGCGCCACCCTGAAGCACGTGATCGGCAACCGCGCCATGGAACTTGAGCGCCTGCTTGACATCTCCATCGATGTTGCCGACGCCCTCGACGCCGCCCACACTCATGGCATTGTGCACCGCGACATCAAGCCGGCCAACATCTTCGTCACCAAGCGCGGACACGCCAAGGTTCTCGACTTCGGCCTGGCCAAGGTGAGCGCCCGCCCGTCGGAGATGCTCGGCGCGCGAGCTACCGTGACGGTGATCAGTGAGGAGCATCTCACCAGCCCGGGCAGTACTTTAGGAACAGTCGCCTACATGTCGCCCGAGCAGGTCCTTGCCAAAGATGTCGATCCCCGCTCCGATCTTTTCTCGTTCGGAATCGTGCTTTACGAAATGGCGACTGCCGCACTCCCCTTTCGCGGCGAAACTCCGGGCACAATTTTCGATTGCATTCTGCATAAGGCGCCGGTTGCTCCGGTGCGCCTCAATCCAGATCTGCCGGTAAAGCTCGAAGATGTAATCTCCAAAGCGCTGGAGAAGGATCGCGAAGTGCGCTATCAATCTGCTGCGGAGCTGAAGGCCGACCTGAAACGGCTGAAGCGCGATACCGAATCGCAGATTCTCCGGGTCACGAATGCCGAGCCGTCGAAATCTTTACATGGCGGGTATCGCAGGGCATTGATAGTTGCAGCGGCGGCAGTGCTGGTCGCCGTTTTGGGTTTGCTCGCAGTCCGCACTTTCACTTCCCGCGGCGCTTCGCAGGCGCCCCCGTCGGCTGTAAAGCCCGCCGCGGAAACCATTGCCGTGCTCCCGTTTCACGACATTTCCGCCGCCACCAGCGACAGCTGGGCCATCGGAATCACTGACGCCATCATCAGCCGCCTGACGTCTCTGCAGAACCTTGCCGTGCGCCCGACAACCTGTGTCTTGAAGTACGTGAAGGAAACGCCATATCCGGCAGAAGTAGCCAAGGAATTGGAGGTGCAAAACATCCTCGAAGGAACTTACCAGCGCTCGGCCGACGTTATACGGGTATCGGTACAACTGATTGATGGGCGCACCGGGACCATTAAATGGTCGCAGCGCTACGACCTGCACAGCGCCGATGTTTTGACTTTTGAAGATCAGATCGCCGGCAAGATTGTTGAGGGGCTGCAGATCCAGATTTCGCCAACAGAGCAGAAGTCGCTGGAGCGCGTCGCAACCGGCAACGTGGATGCCTATAACGACTATCTGCAGGCGCGCTTTTATCTGAATGAGTATTTTATGTATTCGCGGCTGGATGCCCTCGAAAACGGCAGGAAGCTGCTGCAGCATGCGATTTCGCTCGATAAGAACTTCGCCGATGCCTACGCACTCATGGCGGAGATGTACTCTCTGCAAGCGGCCAATTTTGTGAAAGACGCTGCAGCGAATTTGAAGAGCGGCGAAGAGGCCGCACAGAACGCATTGCGACTCGACCCGCAGTCTTCAGAGGGCCTGATTGCGCTCGGGGGCATTTATGCCGAGGAAGGACGGGAGCACGAGGCGATTCCGACCATGAGAAGGGCTGTCGCTGCCGCGCCGAACAATGAGACGGCGTGGCAAATGCTGGGATACTCCTGGTATTACGCCGGGTTGAACGATCTTGCCGAGCAGGCGTATCGCAGAATTTCGGAGTTGAATCCGACATTGCTGCAACCGCACTGGATGCACGCACGAACCGTACTTTACCAGGGCCGTGCCGCTGAAGCGGAGCAGGAAATGCGGGAATTGGTAGCGAAGAATCCCGATTCGATGAAGGGCCAGGCTTACCTGGGCGCGATTCTCTATTACGAAGGCAGGCTCGGCGAGGCAGAGCCTTATCTGGAGCGAGGAGTCGAGCTCTCGCGCGATTCGGGAGACGATAGCCCTCGGCTGCTGGCGGCGTTCCTGTATGCAGCACGCGGGCAGCGCGAAAAGATCGATCCACGCTTGCTGAAATACCATCCTGAAGAAATCATCGACGGTGATTCGGCCTACTGGCAGGGAGGAATTCACGCCCTGCTCGGAGACCGGCAGTTTGCTCTCGCATTTCTCAGGAGAACTGTAGCGCTGGGCGACGTGAATCATCCCTGGTTTGAACGCGATAAGAATTACGACAGTCTGCGTTCCGATCCCGAGTATCAATCGATCATGGCAGATATCCGCCAGACGTGGCAGGCGTATGAGAATGAGTTCGACGCTGGGCGATGATGATTTCGTAGGAACATCCGTTGAATCCCGAGGTCGGGCTTGACTTTCGCCGCGGCTGGAGTATTGTGGTTGCGTCCAGGATGGCCGGCTTCAGGCGCCCTGTTAAAGCTCGCTCGAACATCCCCAACTAGCGTGCCGGCCCGCGAGCAGTTGGCTGACCTTCAGCCCACGACCTGAAACGGAGGCCACGATGGCGGCAAATCCCATTCCCATTGCAGAATTGCAGCTTGACACGGTGAAGACGCCGGAGGAAACCCTGGTTCGCTGTACTGGCCGGATCGTGTCTTCGAGTGTAAGTACGCTGCAGGACACGGTTCGCGAGCTCATCCCCACATCAAAGCGGGTAGTGCTCGATTTAACCGAAGTAAGTTACCTGGATAGTTCCGGTCTGGGCGCTTTGGTTGGTCTGTATATTTCAGCCAGGCGCCACAATTGCGAATTCAAACTCATTCACTTGAATCAGCGATTGAAGGAACTTTTCCGGCTCACGAAGCTGGCTGCGGTATTCGAAGGCCACGATGACATGCTGGGAATGACGCCGGATTAGCTCCGCCGGTGGAATTGATAGGCCACAGTTAACAAACTCGGCCGAACCTTTGCCGACTCGTGACCAGCCTGACCCTGGTATGAACGTCGCCAAGACGCGGGCTCGCTGAACCCCCACAATCCTGAGCAGGCCTTGATTAGATTCTCAGCCCCTCTGCAGCTGGGTGTCCTGGGCGAGATCTCGCATCGCGTCGGCGTCCTGTACAATTTTTCTTCCAATGAAATCGTTTGCAAAATTGGGGCTAGGTTTCGCTGCTGTGCTATTGGCGGTTCTGGCGGCGCAGGCCGAACCGGTTGCGAAACTGAAAGCCAGTGGCTACGTCAACGATTTCGCACATGTTCTGGACGCGAATACCGTCGCGCAGATCGAAGAAATCTGCCGGCAGATTGACGAAAAAGCCCATGCCCAGATCGCCGTAGTGACCGTTCATTCGCTCGATGGCGGCGACATCGAAAGTTACGCCGTCGATCTGTTCCATCAATGGGGGGTCGGAAGCAAATCCACCAATCGCGGAGTGCTGATCCTTTATGCGATCGACGACCACCGTGCTCGCATCGAGGTTGGCTATGGATTGGAGCCGATTTTGCCGGATGGCAAAGTCGGAGGCTTCCAGCGGGAGGCCATCCCGCTTATGCGGAGTGGGAGCTATAACCAGGCGCTCTTGCTGGTCACTTCGCGAGTCGCGCAGACGATTGCCCAGGATGCCGGCGTCCAACTGACGACTCCTCAAGTCGCACAACCTCCGCCGGAAACGACAGAGGCGCCGGGCAAAGGGATATCGGCTGGCGGCATTCTCCTGCTGATCGTCATTGTGGTCATCGTTCTCTTCACTCCTCTTCGCAGCATACTTTTCTGGATGCTTTTTTCTGGAATGTTTGGCGGTGGAGGCGGATCGAGAGGCGGAGGATGGGGCGGAGGCGGGTTCGGTGGCGGCGGTTTCGGGGGATTCGGTGGGGGCAGTTCCGGTGGCGGCGGAGCCAGCAGTAGCTGGTGATCGGCGAGGGCAAATGACTGCAGAAAAAAAGATCGACGACTTTGTAAAGCGGCTGCGGGCGGCGGCTGGGGCGAATCTGGAGAGCGTGATTCTATATGGCTCGGCGGTTGCCGGAGATTTTCATCCGGAGTACTCCAATGTGAATCTCTTTTGTCTGATTCGCGACGGCTCGTTCAATTCGTTGCAGCAGATCGCTCCGGCAGTCAAATGGTGGGTCGCGCAAAAGCAGCCGCCTCCGCTGTTCATGACTCGCGGCGAGATCGAGCGTTCCACCGATGTATTTACCATCGAGTTGATTGACATGCAGCAGCACCACCGGGTGCTGTTTGGCGAGGACTTTCTGCTGGGCTTGCCCATTCCGGCGAGCTTGCACCGGGCTCAGGTGGAATATGAGCTTCGGGAAAAATTCGCGTTGCTGCGCCAGCATCTGCTCATGGCTTCGGGCAACGACTCGCGCCTTTGGGAATTGATGCTGCAATCGGTATCGTCGTTCGCAACGCTCTTTCGTCACGCGTTGATTGTGCTCGGTCGCGATGCGCCGGTGGGAAAACGCGAGGCTGTGGAATCGCTGTCAAAGCTGGTCGGGTTTGACGCGTCGGGAATTCTGCAGGTGTTGAACGTGAGAGAAGGGAACTCCGACCGCCGGAAGTTGAATGCCGCAGACATTTTTTCGCGATATCTGTCGGCTCTGCAGCAGGTAACCACCGCAGTTGATAAAATGCTGGACTCGGGAACAGCGCGATCGTAGTTGCAGTCCGCGGATGTGTTTCTAGGAGAATTTTATGAACAAGGGATTGATCGCAGTACTCGTTGTGATCGCTATTCTGGTGCTGGTGGTCCTGTTTACTTTTGGACAGTACGTGAGCGTAAAGAATACGCTCGTAAGCAAGAACGAGGGCGTAAAGGCAGCGTGGTCGCAGGTGGACATTGTGTTGCAGCGCCGCGCCGACCTGATTCCGAATCTGGTGGAGACGGTGAAGGGGTACGCGCAGCAGGAAGTAACGGTCTTCGGCGATATCGCAAAGGCGCGTTCGGCGCTGCTCTCCGCGGGGTCGCCCCAGGAGAAGATTGCCGCTAACGGGCAGCTCGACGGTGCGCTTGGCCGGCTCTTGGTGGTGGTCGAGAACTATCCTCAGTTGAAGTCCAACGAGAATTTCCTGCGCCTGCAGGATGAACTTGCCGGGACGGAGAATCGCATCGCAGTCGAGCGCAAACGCTACAACGACACTCTGCGCGACTACAACACCTACGTGCAGCAATTTCCCAACAGCTTTTTTGCAGGGATCGCGGGCTTCAAGCCGAATGAGGCGTATTTCGAAGCTTCGCCAGGGTCGCGCGAAGTTCCGAAAGTCAACTTCTCAACTCCAGCGGCGCCGGCTCCGCAGGCGGCGCCTCAACCGGCTCCTGCACACTAGCGGCTCGCGATCCTGGTTGCCGATAGGAGGAGTCGGCCACAGACAGGTTTCAGCGGGGAGACCGATTCGCAGTCATTCAGGCTTCGTATCTGAAGCGCTGTTGGTCGGGCCAGAAGAAAAACGAGTGCGCTGCAATCGGTATCCGTTGCGGGTGCGTACTTTGTATTTCTTGGCTTTCTCGCCCACAAGTTTTACCGTGATCGCGCGCCAGCCCGTGTTGGCATTCCCTTTCGGGTAGTAGCTTAGCGAGTAGAGATGCGCGAGATCGTCCTGAATCGAAACGAAGGCGCGCCTCTCATCTCTCCAGCTTTTGGCAAAATAGGCTTTGCCTCCGGTGGCAGCCGTCATGCGCTCAAAAACCGCGGTCGAAACCGGTTCCAACATCGCCTCCCGCGTGCTGATCATGTAAATCGAAACTCCGGCTGACTGCGCGAGTTCGGCCACATCTTCCGGGGGTACCACGCTGGAATTGTCCGGGCCATTGGAGAAAACGACGACCATTCTTCTGCCGGTGTACTGCGCGGCATCCTTCACGGTCAGCAACAGGGCGTTGTAAAGAGCTGCCGAATCTCCGGCAACCGTGGAGCGAACGCCGCGCAAAACCTGCACCCGGTCGGCGGTCAGGGGCGCAGCTCGCGAGATGTTTCTGCTGTAGGAGTAGAACGCGATCTTATCGGCGCTCTCCAGAGAGTGCACGAATTCCGAAATGGCATCCTCGGCGAAGACAAAATCACGATACATGTAGTTGCTGGTATCGAACAGAATGAAGACATTCGATCCGGCAATTAACGACGAAAAGGTTGGCGGCGGGTCCTCGGCATGATCCATGCGGCGGTCGGCGCTGTTTGCCATTTGGCCAGTGGCCGTGTCTGAGTCGGCCACGCTGCGGGCCGGGGCGTCTCCTTCGGCAAAGGTCGCCAGTTTTTCGGCAATTCCGTCTTCTGTGATTACAAAATCGTCCGGGTGCAGACCGGTAATGTAATTTCCCTCTTTGTCGGTGACGGCCACGTTAAGTTGCACCATGTTGACGACCACATGCAGTGCCGAGTCATCCTGGCCTTCGATCTCGCTTCCACCCGGGACCAATAAACCGAGAAAAACAAAAACGGAAAGAAACGATTTGCGCCCCATGTTTCTTAGCCCCTGTTCGCGCAAGCCCTGGTTAATTGCGGCGTCTATTCGTTGGGCCTGCGTCTCAAGCCTGAATCTTCGGCACGGGAGTCTCCCGCCCCCGCCGCCGAAGCGTCTCTTCGCTTCCGGAAATTATCGCCGGTTTCGCGCATTGCGCGAAGGATCGCCGGCCAATCCTCTAGATCGGTAGCAAATATTCTTTCGACCATCTCCTGCGTCAGCTGCGGAACTAATTGATTGAGAGCGACAGGAGGATAACCGGCTTCATCTGCCAGGCGAGCCCAATAAAGGTTCGAGGAATCCCACGATTCAGCCAGCAGGCGGCTGGCGAATCCGGAGAACGCAGGCAGCGGAGGCACGTTGAGCAACTCGAGCGCATAAGTGTGACTCAGCGCAGGATGCGGTATGCCAAAGTCCTGTGACAGACGCCTCGGGTTCGCTTCCTCCGGGCGCCGGCGTTGAAGATCCCAAAGTTCCTGACTCGCCGTTCCCCACGAACTGGTTTCTTCGGGATGCTTGCGCTCGAATTCCACGGTCAAGTAAAAAGTGTCGGCCGGGGTCACTTCCGCGAGAACCTCCGCGGTTCGCCCGGCGCGCAGCGCCAGTTCGATTTTCTCTGCGCGCCGTGGCAGCACACGATCGGAAAGAACTGGCATGACCTTGGCCCGCAGTTTGTCGTCGCTTGCGGACGCGGTGAGAAGTTCTTCGCCGGCTCGCTGATAAAGCGTTACTGCGTGCAGTTCGTCGGGGCTCACGCTCCACCATCGTGGCAATATCGCGCTGGTCAAAAGACTGGGAACCAATTCTTCCCAGATCAGCGCTTGCACGTTTTTCGGAGCGATGAAATCTTCTTCGAGTTCGGCCAGCGCATAAGGGAGGTCGGCCAGGGAGCCGACGAAATGCGCACCGCCGCCGGCGGGATAGCCTGCACCGAAGAGTTGAGGCGCCTGCCAGATGGCTTTTATGCCCTCAACCGTCTCGCCCGCAAAATCGTGAGAGCGGACGAATAGCGGGTTGTTGTGCAGGGCCTGCGAACCCGGTGGTTCGTAGTAAGCGTAATTCAGGCCGACAAGGATATCCCGCAGAAACGGCGCGAGCTGGCCGCGAGCTTCCTCGAGTTGCGCTCGCGAAGCTTTAGTTGAGCCGAGCGCTCCTCCCACGTTGGTTCGCATCTCCAGATCGGTGTGATGGTTGTTGTAAACAGTGGGCGCCCACTCCGTTCTCTCGCTGTTGGTAAAGATCGGCTGCGGCATCTGGAATTCGTGAAGCTCGCCCGCCATATGGAGAACGTATTCTTCTGGCGCTTTTCCGTTCGCCTTTTCTCTAAGTGCATCGCCTAATGCGATCAGCGTGTCAAGCGAGACCAATCTCTGGCCATCGAGGGCGGAGCGGATTTTATTCGCCAACTGAGCGTGAATCTTTTTGCCTTCCGCCGTGCTCTGCTGAGGGCCGGCCAGCAGATCGACAATTTCATCTTGCGTTACCGCGGGGCTGCCGGTAGCTGCACGGAATAGCTGTGCGAGCGATGTTCTGCCGGCGTCATAGACTTGACCTTCCGATCGAAGCTTGGCGAAAGGCTTGATGACGTTTTGCCAGGATTCGTCGAGTTGATGGGCTGGAATCTGACCCTGGCGGGCGAGAATTTGCCAGATCCCGATATTCGCCTGCATAAGCCCAAAGGCATCGCCGCGCGAAGGATTTGAAATCTTTTCCAGGTGCTCGGCGGTCTCAAGGAACAGAACAATGGAAGCATCGCTCAACTGCGGAAATTCGGAGAAGATGCGGTACTGGTCGCTGAAATCGGTGAATTTCAGGCACATCAGGCGGACTGTCTCGGGAGATAAGCCATGGCCGGGGCGCCGCCGGCTATCCAGTTGGCTTAGAGCAAGGTAAGCCTGCAGGGGGCCGTCATCCGTATTCTCACGGGAAACGGCGAACATATCCTCCATCAAGTCCTGGGCGTTTTTGACCATGCGTCTCTCCCGTGCCTGCAGGGCGTGAGAAGGATCTTGCCACCGGGGAAGAACTTCCCGCCAAACCTCCGCGTTGCCGGGAATCAGTGGCTCTCCCTTGGCATCCCATCGAGTTTGACTGACCAGGAGCAACAACCAGGGAGCCGGCCTGAACACGCCGGATGTCGCACTCTTCGGCGAGGCCGGAGAGCGCAGTGCACCATAAAATCTCTCCAGGTGACTTGCCTTAAGGAAATAGGCTTGTTGCTCCCGGCTAACGCTGGCGAGCACATCAAAATAAGCGGCCAGCCAGCCCTTATCCCTGGAAAGCAATCTCGGAATGAAATCCACAGGTTTGTCGGGGCCGGCACCTACCAGGTCCTGCCATTCCGAGTCTGTCTCCGGACCACCCGGTACAACGACTCGCTCGTGCCGGATGCAAAGGTGACTTCCGTAGAAATCAAGTGCGGCGCCGTAAGGAACCAGGTCGCGAACTCCAAAATTGTGTTGTAAAAAGTTCCTGGTTTCCGGATCCATTTTCGACAGGGCCCAGTACAAACGGGCGACGGAGTGATCGCTGAGGATCGCGTCGACCAGCTCACGGGTGTCCCTGCGATTCTTCTTGCCGACAGCGACCCATTCATGCTCGCCGAACAACACGGGCACACGAGTGGAAGAATACGGATACTCGAAAGGCTTGCCTCCCTGCACAGTTTGCTCAAGCTCCGTGAGAGGGAAACCGGAGTCGATGGTGAGAAACGCTCGCTCGGCATCGGCTGTCAGCAGCGAAGCACTATGCCCGCAGCCGGGCACAATGCGGTAGCCTAAGATCCGCAGAAGGGGCGCCGCATTTTCGCAGCTGGAAACGCGAATCATCCCCTCACCCCCAGCCAGAGCTGCCAGCTCCCTCGCCTGCGTTACATAACGCGTGAGGAGTATCAGATATTCGGTGGGATGATCGGCGCCCTGATACCCCAGATCCGATACGTTCCACGCCAGTAAGGGGAGGACGTCATCGGCCGAGATTTGCTGGCTGATACCCGCCATGCGCAGAAAAGAGCGCAGCGGACCTGGGATCAGCAACTCCTGTGATGAATCCGCTCCGTCAGAAGCCGGGATCGCGACTTCACTGGAGGCTGCGGCCGCGTGGGCGGCACCGGCAGTCAGGCAGAAAATAGACGCAGTGACGAGATTAACCGCTACCAGCGTTACAAGGTGAAGAAGCGACTTCATGGCTGGCTTCCTCCCGGACACTTAAAGACATGATGCAACGCACTACAAATCGAGTTCACAAAACGGCTTGCGCATTACCGCTCCGCGCCGGTTAGGGTTTTCCGTCGCGGAACCAGGCGTATGGTTCCGCTTCGCGCAAACTGCGTGTCGGCAAAAATACTCCATTGCAAGGGATTCGCCAAGAGAGATTTTGTCAAATCTTTGCAGGTTGAACGCTTCCCATCCGATGAGGCAGAGTTCCCGGCTGGAACTACCCAAATGATGAAATAACCCGTACAAAGGTTTACACAACCGCGGCCGGGCAGAAAAAAACCTGGATCGGACGGTAACAGCCATGTTGTTGCAGCAGACTCGCTGAATCTGAAGCCTGGGTTACAATCGAATCAGTCCAATTTCAGGTGATGAGGCACTCGACGATATGTATCCAGAAATCATGGTGATTCCGATGCGTGAAGAATTGACGCGGCTGGGCATCCAGGAACTAAAGACAGCCGAGGAAGTTGACCGCGCGCTGAAGAATCAGGGCACTTCGTTAGTGGTTGTGAATTCGATCTGCGGTTGCGCCGCGGGTCGTATGCGCCCGGCGGTACGCATGGCGCTGCAAAATAGCGCACATCCGGACCGGTCTTTCTCGGTCTTTGCCGGGCAAGACAAGGACGCGACGGAACGCGCCCGCAGTTATTTCACGGGACAGCCGCCATCGTCGCCGTCGATAGCGATATTGAACGATGGCGAACTCGTTTACATGATGCCGCGCCGCGATATCGAATCTCGCGAGGCCCCCGCGATTGCCGCGGAATTGAAGGCCGCCCTCGATAAATTCTGTTCGAAAGGCGTTCCAACGCCCTAAACATCCCCGGCGAGAGAACTCAGTGGATTCACTTTGCAGCAACTGCCGCCGGGTTTGTCACGCGAAATGCCTTCACCACGATTCCATTCGGCTGAACTCCTACGGGAATCAGTGTGAGCAGGGAATACTCGGTCGGTTCCAGTTTCCGCGGAGTGCGCCTTTGCACTACGGTGACATCCCCCGCCTCGGTATCGACCACCAGAAGATAGTTCTCGCTTTGCGAGAGCGCCATGCTTTCGGGATGGCTTCCGACCGGCAGCGTCGTGATTCTGTGCCCTAGATCGATGTCGTAGACGGCCACGCTGTCAGACCCGAAATTACTCACATATAGCCGGGAATTATCACGGGTGACGATGCCACGGGCGGGATGCTGCCCGACGAGGGCGGTACTGCCGACTTCGTTGTTTCCAGTCTCGATAATGGAAATGCTATCCGAGTCGAAATCGCAAACCATCAATTCGCCGCCGTCCGGTTTGAGCGAAAGACCGACTGGTGTTCGTCCAACATCCAGCAGCGCGAGCAGCCGATCGCTTGCTTCATTCAGGTTTTTTAGCGCGATTGCGGCGACCTGCGACGATCCGGTGCAAGCCACAAACGCTTTGCTCGAGTCGGGGAGGATCGCGATATCTTCCGGCTGAGCGCAGACTGGCAGCGTATCGCGCACGCGCAGTAGCTTCGTATCGATCAGCGAGACCGTGTTATCGCCACGGTTGGAGACCACCACGACAGACCCATCCGGCGAAACTCGGGCAAGCCCTGGAGCAGAGCCCACCCGCACGTTAGCGATCACTGAGCGTCTTGCGAGATCGATCACCGACACATTTGCCGAAGCCGAATTCGCTACATAACCCCGTTTGCCGTCCTCCGAAATATCGATGTAGTAGGGCCGGCCGTGAACGCCGATGGTAGCGGCAAGGGAATTCTTCTCCGCGTCGATGACGCTGACGCTGTTCGAACCGGAGTTCACGACATAGATTTCGTTCTTCGAGTGATTGGCGGCAACTCCGGTCGGAGCCGTTCCGACTACGATGGTCTTCGCCGGCTCAAAGGTTCGCAGGTCAATGACGCTGACCGTGTTGCTCTTGCCGTTGGTCACATAGGCGTATTCGCGATAGGAGGGCCCGTATTCTGGAAGTGACCGTTCCCGGAAATACCACCACCCGAGCGCCGCCAGGAGTGGAAGGAGAAAAGTAATAACGAGGAGTTTTCTCAAGGTGATGGACGATTGCCTCGGGAGGATAAGATTACCAAAGAGGTCAACGGACTATCGAGGAGCCGATTGCGCCGCCGAGGATTGCACTTTCCCTTCGCCTGCCTTCAACTGCGTTAACAGTAAAGTCATATTTTCGGGCGAGACTCGGATTCCGCCCTCCATCACGATAGTCAAGATGTTCGCGCCGGTTCCTTGAAAGCGCGCCTGCTGCAGCTTCACGTTGCCCTGTGCAGCCGGAGGAAGCATAGCCTTATAGTCGGCACCCTGCACGATCGCCAAAAGCACTGAGTCCGCAATCTTGTCGCGCACAGCTTCGCCCACAGACCCTGAGCGCAGCAGCTCGCCAACCAGCCCTTCGGCATCCACGTTTCCGATCGTCGGCACAAGCGCAAGAGTTCCGTTTTCTGAGACCGAGAGCGCGAGTTTCACTTCCATCGTGCCATTTCCCTCGACCATTTCATTCGCATTGCCTCTGCCCATGCAGGCCCATCGTTCATAGTGCACCTGCACGCGAACCAGGCTCGTAGGAGCCGACGGTACGAGATCCGCGCTCTGGACTGCAATCTGCTCTCCGCAGGCATCGGACTTGTTCAATGCGGCACGAAGAATATCCGTAAGCTTTTGTTGCAGGTCTGACATGTCGGAAGTGAGAATAAGACGCAGTGAACCGTCGCCCGGTGCTTCCGGCTTTGAAAATACTGCCCTGGTTGTCAACGAGACGGACTGATCTTCTATCTTTATGGATGTCCTGACCGGCGCTGTAGAGAACACGCCATCCTGCGCAGCGTTGCGTGTGCCGATACTCATTTCGTCCCCGAGAGCGAGTTGCTCGCCGCGGAAGGTCGAAAGCGCGCGGTCCAAACCCTCAGCCGATGTGGCGATCTGTTGCGAATCCGCTTTGTTTCCTGAGATCTGGATATCCAGCGCTTTGAATTCCTGGCCCAGGTCGGAGTCCGCTTTACTTAGTTTTCTTAGATCCTCTCTTAGCCCGGATTTTTGCCGATCCGACAGGCGATCCACGAATTTTGCGTTCGCCGTGCGCGCCGCTTCAATTCTCTGATCAAGGTTGCTTTTTCGCTGCTGAAGCTCGGCAGAATTATCAATTTTCAGTTGCTCGACGAGCGTCTTCAATTCCGCCGCAGCCGATTCTGTGCTTTTCAACATCGCTTTGTATTCGGTGACCTGCTGGCTGCTCGCCTGCAACGCAAGAACGTCATGAAAATCCTTAAGATCGTCCTTGGTGTCGATCCCGGTAGCAATGCCTGAATGGCCGCTCAATCCCCCACCTCCGGCTGTACCCCCGCCAAGGCTCCCGGCGCCGCGTTGGGCGAGCGCAGCGTAAGGCAGCGCCGAGAATAGAGCAACGAAAACTAGAAGGGACTTCACTGGCGAGACCGGCCTGACTTCGCGAAACATAAAATGACTTCTCCTGCTGCCCTGCCGCACTTTGTCCGAGAGAGAAATGACCTTACAGATTGGCTGAGAACTCCGAAAAAGACCACCGATTTTACAGTTCTTTGCACCCGCTGTTGTTGAATTGTTCCGTCTGGTTGAGAGAGAAGCAACTTAAGAATGAATCACCGCATATGGATGGTTCACCCCTATGCCGGGCACGGTCCTCCCTACCACAGCGGCGATTTGACGGATCTGAAGCATGAGTTCATCGAACTGGTCCGGGAACAGCGATTGTGGGCCGTCCGACATTGCCTCGTCCGGCTTGTTGTGAACTTCCACCATCAAGCCATCGGCCCCGACTGCCACGGCCGCACGCGACAGCGGCGTGACTTTGTTCCTCTTGCCAGTGCCATGGCTGGGATCGACCAGAATTGGAAGATGACTTAACCGCTGCACTGCCGGTACCAGGCTCAGGTCCAGCGTGTTCCGCGTGTGATCGGCAAAGGTGCGAACCCCGCGTTCGCACAATGCGACGCTATAGTTGCCCTCGCTTAAAATGTATTCCGCCGCCATCAGGAATTCTTCCAGCGTCGCCGACATGCCACGCTTCAGCAGCACCGGTTTCCTCGCTCGTCCGGCGCGCTTCAACAGCGAAAAATTCTGCATGTTGCGGGCGCCGATCTGAATCACATCGGCGTATTCCTCGACCAAATCGAGGGATTCGTTGTCGATGGCTTCGGTGATGATTTTCATCCCGTACTGCTGGCGAATCTCGGCCATGATTCGCAGGCCCTCTTCACCCAGGCCCTGAAAGGAATAAGGCGACGTGCGCGGTTTATAGGCGCCGCCCCGGAAGAATTGTGCGCCGGCGCGGCACACGCGCTCGGCTACGGCAAAGGCCTGCTCACGGCTCTCGATAGCGCAGGGGCCGGCGACAATCGCCAGGCCTTGGCCTCCAATCGTGGCTTCGGTGCCTTCAAAACGAATGACAGAGTTGTCTTCCTTGAGATCGCGGCTTACCAGCTTGTATGGTTTAGAAACCTTAATGACTTCCTGCACGCCCGGCATTTCTTCCAGCGTGCCTTGCTCCACTTCTCCCTTGTTTCCGGTGATTCCGATAGCGGTGCGCTGGGCTCCCGCCATGGGATGCGGCCGGTAACCGAGCTTTTCAATTTTTGCGCAGACACCACGCACCTCTTCCTCGGTGGCGTGCGCTTTCATCACAACCAGCATAGATTCCTCGCAGCCGCATGCGGATTAGGGTGGGACTGGTTACCGCAGACTGGCAAGCCTTTTAAGTCTACCTTTGTCTGCTCTCCTGCCGCAATCACCGCACTTTTGCAACTATACTTTTTGCATGCCTCACTCACTGGCGCGCGAGCAGGATATTTTGCATCGTCCAGCCCCGAAGCGCCCGCCGCGCCTGACCTCCCGCCGCATCGGCATTCACACCTCAACCGCAGGAGGAGTTCACAATGCGGCGGAGCGCGCTTACCGCATCGGCTGCAATACCCTCCAGATATTTTCTTCGAGTCCGCGGCAGTGGGCGCCCTACGACCTGAGCTATCCGTTGTGCGAGGAAATGCTTCGCCTGCGCGCCAAATACGATCTCAAACCGCTGGTAATTCACACGAATTACCTCGTGAATCTCGCCAGCGCAAATCAGTTATTCCTGAAGAAATCGATCGAGGCATTTCGCGGGGAAGTTGAGCGCGCGCTCGCGGTCTGCGCCGACTATCTCGTGCTGCATCCGGGCTCATTCCGAGGGGCTGACCGCGAAGCCGGCTTACTGCAAACCTCGGCAGCGATTGCCGCCGCGACGCGAGGGCTCGACCTGGCGCAAAACGGATTAACGATTCTGATCGAAAATACCGCTGGCGCCGAGTTTTCTCTCGGCGGCAGCTTCGAGCAGGTAGCGGAAGTTATCGGCCGCCTCGAGGGCATCATACCCATCGCCGCCTGCATCGATACCTGCCATACACATGTCGCCGGCTACGATATCGTCAGCCAGGAAGGCATTTACCAAACGCTCTCCCATCTCGACGCCACCATTGGATTGAATAACGTAAAAGTCATTCACTGCAACGACGCCAAGGCCGCTCGCGGCTCGAAGCTCGACCGCCACCAGCAGATCGGGAAGGGAACCATCGGCAAAGAGGCGTTTCGTGTTCTGCTCAACGATCTCCGCCTCGCGCATGCCGCCTTCATCGCTGAAACTCCGATTGACAAGCCGGGCGACGACCGCAGAAACGTCGAAGCTTTGAAAAAACTGGTGGCATAGAGACCCAGCCGTTTCGCATCCTAATCCGGTAGGCACGTTGCCTTTCGGCAGGCGATTGTTTAACATGTTCAACAGATGCTCGGCATACGTCTGGAACCCGAACTGGAAAAAAGGCTTGCCTCGCTGGCAAGAAAAACCGGCCGCAGTAAAAGTTATTACGCGCGCGAAGCCATTCGCCAGTATCTCGAAGACCGAGAGGATTATCTGAGGGGGATCGCCGCCCTGGAACGCCGTGAGCCGACCATTACGTTGGAAGAACTGGAACGCCGTCTTGGGCTGGACCGATAATACCGTTGACATGGCGAATTGAGATCACGCGCACCGCCGAGAAACAAATTGCGAAGCTTGATCGCGTCACCCAAAAATCCATTCAGCGATTCCTGCGTGAAAGGCTCGTCCCGGCCGAGGATCCCCGCCAATGGGGCAAACCGCTGCACGGCGAAAAACGCGGCTTGTGGCGATATCGTGTGGGAGACTACCGCCTGATTTGCGACATTCAAGACGAAAAAATCACGGTTATGATTCTGGAAATTGGACATCGGAAGAGCGTATATCGCTAGCCGCGAGCACCTGTCGCCATTGTAAAATCTATGCTCCGGCAGTAAACATCCATGCTCCGGCAGTAAACATCCATAATCCATGCAGCAAGACGACAAATCCGAGTCCGCAACCATGAACCGGCCAGATCGGGAGCGCGACGAGCGCTACGATGCGCAGCGCGTCGAAACGAAGTGGGCCGAGCGCTGGCAGAAAGATCCGCAACTCTACGCCGCCGGCCGCGATTCGAGCAAAAAGAAATTCTACGTGCTCGAAATGTTGCCGTATCCCTCCGGTGCGCTCCACATGGGGCACGTGCGCAACTATTCCATTGGCGACGCTCTCGCGCGCTATATGTGGATGAACGGATACAACGTGCTTCATCCCATGGGATGGGATTCGTTTGGCTTGCCGGCGGAAAACGCGGCGATTCAGAACCATACTCCGCCGCGCCAGTGGACGCTGGGCAACATCGCCAGGATGAAGGCGCAGATGAATCGCCTTGGCTTCGCCTACGACTGGTCGCGCGAAGTAACCACATGCCTGCCGGAGTATTACCGCTGGAACCAGTGGTTCTTCCTCAAGTTTCACGAGGAAGGACTGGCGTACCGGAAGAAGAGCAAAGTCAACTGGTGCCCGCAATGCGCAACCGTGCTCGCTAACGAGCAGGTGCTGGCCAATGGCTGCTGCTGGCGGCATGAAGATACGCTCGTCGAACAACGCGAGCTTGAACAATGGTTCTTGCGCATCACGAAATACGCCGATGAGCTATTGCGCGATCTGGACAAGCTTCCTGGATGGCCGGAAAAAGTTCGCACCATGCAGCGCAACTGGATTGGCCGCAGCGAAGGCACGTTGATCGATTTCAGGCTCGACGGTGCATCTGGAGCCACCGAGTCCAGGATCAGCGTATTCACGACGCGCGTCGACACGATCTATGGCGCCACGTCGCTGCAGCTCGCGCCGCAGCATCCGCTGGTTGCGGATCTCGCCGCTACGAACGCGGATTTGCGGGCGAAAGTCGATCAACTCATCGCCGAGCAGCGCAAGGCCAAAGAAGCGGGCGACATCGGCGAGATCGAAAAGCACGGCGTCTTTACGGGGCGCTACGCGATCAATCCTTTTAATCACGAGAGGATTCCGGTCTGGATCGCCAACTACATCCTCATGGATTACGGCACCGGCGCGATCATGAGCGTGCCTGCGCACGACGATCGCGACCATGAGTTCGCGAAGAAATATAAGCTGGAAATTCGGCTTGTCATTCTTCCCATTTCCGATGATCCGGAAGAAACTATGACCGAGCCGCCGCTTCCCTTTACTGCCCACAACGGCATGCTCATCAACTCGGGACCATATAGCGGCATGGACTGTGCCGATGCCATCAAAACCATGTCTGCCTTTGCCGAGCAGAATGGTTTTGGCAAAGCTACCGTTACCTATCGCTTGAAAGATTGGGGGATTTCGCGCCAGCGCTATTGGGGCACACCCATCCCCATGCTTTACTGCGAAAAAGACGGCATCGTTCCCGTGCCGGAAAAAGATTTGCCCGTGCTCCTGCCCGAGAATGTCGAGATCACGCTTGCCGGTGGATCGCCGCTCGGCCGCGTGCCTGAGTTCGTCAACACGATCTGTCCGAAGTGCGGCGGCCCGGCGCGCCGCGAAACCGACACGATGGATACGTTTGTCGACTCCTCCTGGTATTTCTACCGTTACACCGACGCGCACAACGATCACGCTCCGTTCGATTCGAAGACTGCGCAGTACTGGTTTCCGATCGATCAATACATTGGCGGCGTCGAGCACGCCATCTTGCACCTGATCTACTCGCGCTTCTGGACTAAATTCATGCGCGATATTGGCCTCGTCTCGAATGATGAACCTGTCGAACGCTTGTTCACGCAAGGCATGGTCATCAAAGACGGCGCGAAGATGTCGAAGAGTTTGGGCAATGTTGTCAGTCCTGACGAGATGGTGGCGCGCTACGGCGCGGATGCGGCGCGGCTCTACAGCTTGTTTGCCGCACCGCCCGATCGCGATCTCGACTGGCAGGATTCCGGCATTGAAGGGATTCAGAGATTTATCGGGCGCGTTTATCGTTTCGTCGTGAGGAATGCCGGCAGCTCGCATCAGGCGAATGCGATTTCGCCCGCTTCGCTCTCTTCAGAGGATCGCGCGTTGCAGCGGAAGTTGCATCAAACGATCAAGCGCGTCAGCGACGACTTTCAAGGGCGCTGGCACTTCAACACGTGCATCTCGGCAATCATGGAATTGGTGAATGCGCTTTACGCGTATGAAGAGGCCAACTCAGCCAGGCAGTCGACTGCCGAAAGAACCGCCATTCTTGTCGAAGTGCAGCGCGATCTGGTCTTGTTGCTTGCGCCTTTTGCTCCTTATCTGGCGCACGAACTATGGGAGATGCTCGGCGAGAAGAGCGATCTCCTCAGGTCTCCCTGGCCGGAATACGATGCCGCGCTTGCGAAGGAAGAAGAGTTGGAAATTCCTGTGCAGATTAACGGGAAACTTCGCGGCCGCGTGACGGTGCCGTCAGACGCCTCTGAAACTCTGGTGGTTGAGGGCGCGCTCGCCGATGAGAAAGTGAAGTCGGCAATCGCCGGCAAGCGGATCGTGAAAACGATCTATGTTCCAGCAAAGCTGTTGAACCTGGTTGTGAAATAGGCTTAGAAAAGTTGCTAGAAACGCAAGAAAATGGGCCCCGCGAAGGGCCCATTTTTTCTCGCGGTCGCACTTTCAGAAATCATTCCCCACCCAGAATCAAAGCTTCGCTGCGATTGTTGAAGTCAATTTCGTTCAATGCCTTTGCATTGTTAGCCGCCGGCTTCATCAGTACCGCATCATAGGGTGAAGGCCGTTGCAAACCCTTAATCCTGCCTTCTGCGGTTGCCACGGTTTTGCCGTTGTGTAAGATGTCAATCTTCAGCGCGTTCGCAGGGCCGCTCCACTCAGCCCTGTAGGTCCCCGGTGCGAGTTGAGTAGAACCCACCTGAGCCGTATCGTCGAGCCTAAAATTTCCTGAATGTGTATCCTTGGCGAACGCCGAGATCGAGAGCGCGAACGCCATAATTCCCATTAAACCGATAGTTTGCGCGTACTTCATTCTGTGTTTCTCCTTAACGTAAGAAATTCAGTCGAGGCGGCGAATAGACTTCGCCGAATCAGCCTGAAGAAAACTATTTTTGCAGTTCTTAATGATAGAGATGCTCGCGCGCAGGCCCCGGTTGCAAGTATCAACTCGCAACCAATGTAAAGTTATTCAAAGTAAAGCGATTCGCGATCCGCGATTCAACGATCAATGATTCAACGATCGGTGCACTCAACGATCGGTGATTCAATGATCCGTGATCGCAAGATACAAAGAGCTTTGCCTGCCCTGGGATATGCTTGGTGAGAGAAAAAGATGTATCAACTTTCCCCAACGCTCGAAGGATTTCGCGCGGCGTTCCGCAGGCCCTCGGTAACGTTCGCCGAGATCGCCTGGCGATGGACGGTGGGTGGAATTGCGTGCGGGGCTTTACTGTTCGCGATCGTCGAGTACCTCGATTCTCTGCCTCTGACTAAGGCCGACACTGCTTTTCTAAGGTCCAAACGGCCGTTGTTAGTGGAACGTGCCCTCGATCACGTTCTTCACGGGTCGCTAAATCGCGCTGCGCTTGCCGCAGTACTGGCTGCGTTGATGTTATCGATTTTGTGGGTGTTGGCAGCTTCTCTGGGCCGTTTGGCAACCGTGCGCGCGCTGCTGAATTATTTTCACGATAATTTTGCTTCCGGCAATTCCTTCGAGGCGGTAGAACAGTTTTCGCCGCTGCTCTCTCTGGTCGCGATAAGCTTTCTTCGAGTCGTAGCAACCCTCGCGGCTGGCCTCGCCATTGTGGCCTCGGCAATCGTCGCCGGCTTCGCTTCGCCGGACTCGAATCCGAATCCTGCACTATCCCTTTTGATCCTTATACCCCTGGCCGGGTTCATCTGCGTTCTTTGGACGGAGTTGAACTGGTTTCTCTCCGTGGCTGGCATTTTCGTGGTGAGCGAGGGTGACGACGCATTGGGGGCGATTTCGGCTGCGGCCACGATGCTTCGAACGCAGTCCGGATCTGTCATGGCGGCGAGTGCGTGGAACGCCATTGCGCAGCTTGCTGCCTTCGTCGCCGCGTCTTCAGCCGGTTTCGGCTTGCTTCTTTTTGTGCGCATTGTTTCGACGCCACTGATCGTCGCTGGCGAAATCCTCGTCGCGCTGGCATATTTCGCGGTGATCGATTGGCTCTACATTGCGCGGCTGGGCGGATATATCTTCATCGGGCTGGCTCCGAGTATCTCGTTGTCGACCGATCCCGCGCCGCCGCCGCTTCCGCCTGATGGCTACGGAACAGGATCGAACACTCGAAGTGATGCAGTCGACCGCGACGAGTCGATTCTGAGCGATCTCCCGGGACTCATCCCTGAGTTTTAACTGGCTGCACACCTGGCAGAGGCAATCCTTTACAGCGGCCGTCCGATTTGAGAGACTCATCCGTGGAACCCCAATTCAACAACAATCCCTCCGCGTCCCTGCAATCCATCGTTATCCTCGACTTCGGTGCGCAAACCACGCAACTCATTGCGCGCCGCATCCGCGAGCAAAATGTATTTTCCATAGTGCTGCCGTGCACCGCTTCGCTCAAGGACATTAAAGCCGCCGCGCCAATGGGCATCGTGCTCTCGGGTGCGCCCTGGTCCGTCTATGACAAAGATGCTCCGCCTGCAGACCCGAAACTGTTTGAGCTTGGCGTGCCCGTGCTCGGCATTTGTTATGGATTGCAATTTATGGTGCACACCCTGGGCGGCAAAGTTCGTCCGGCGGAAAAACGCGAGTATGGCCATGCCGAGATCGATATTGTCGCGGAGTCGGTGCTTTTTCAGGGACTCGCGAAGCGCCAACCGGTCTGGATGTCTCACGGAGACGAAGCCCTCGAGTTGCCCTCCGGATTTGTGTTGACCGCGAAGACGCCGAATGCGGTCGCCGGAATTCAGAGTGTGGCGAAGAAATGGTATGCCGTGCAGTTCCACCCGGAGGTTCATCACACCCGGCAGGGGACAGAGATCCTGCGCAACTTCGTTTTCAAAATCTGCGGAGCCAAACCGGCCTGGACGCCGCAACACTTCATCGATTCAACCGTTGAGCAGGTAAAGCGTGAAGTGGGAAGCGGACGGGCGATCTGTGCCCTCTCCGGCGGCGTGGACTCCTCCGTTGCGGCCGTTCTTGTCGACCGCGCTCTGCGTGATCAGAAAGGGAACTCGCGGCTGACCTGCATTTTCGTGAACAACGGCGTGCTCCGCAAGAACGAATTCGAAAAGGTGCAGAAGAGCCTGCGCGACAAGCTTGGCCTGCGCCTCGACGCGGTCGATGCGACCGATCGCTTTCTCGCCAAACTGAAGGGTGTTACCGATCCCGAGAAGAAACGCAAGATCATCGGCAACGAATTCATCAAAGTGTTTGAGCGGGAGGCCCAGCGCATCGCGAAGAAGGAAGGCAAGGTCAAATGGCTCGTGCAGGGAACGCTTTATCCTGACGTGATCGAATCTCGCTCTGTGCGTGGGCCGTCGCAGGTGATCAAATCGCATCACAACGTCGGCGGGCTTCCGGAGAAAATGAAGTTGAAACTGATCGAGCCGCTGAAAGATTTGTTCAAGGATGAAGTCCGTAAGATCGGCCGCGATCTGGGCGTGCCGGAAGAGATCTTGCAGCGGCAGCCATTTCCGGGGCCGGGGCTTGCAGTGCGCGTACTGGGCGAGGTAACGCCCGAGCGGCTGGCATTGCTGCGCGAGTGCGATGACATAGTCGTCGGCGAAATCAAGTACGCGGGGCTTTATACCAAAATCTGGCAATCCTTCGCCGTCCTGCTGCCGATTATGACAGTGGGTGTGATGGGAGATATGCGGACTTACGCATATACCTGTGCGATTCGAGCCGTCAGTTCGGAAGATGGCATGACCGCCGATTGGGTCCCGCTGCCGCACGAAGTCCTGAAGAAGATTTCTAACCGTATCGTGAACGAAGTAAAAGGCGTGAACCGCGTGGTTTACGATGTCACGTCGAAACCTCCGGGCACGATTGAGTGGGAATAGACGTAGGTTATTTCGTCTATTCATCCCTGCGCACAGTTTCCATAGAGAAAGCTGGCACGCACACGGCGATATATTCTGCGCCGTCCTGATGAGGAGTCGAGTAGCGGATCCATTCACCGGCGTGCGCGATGATGGCTTGTCCAGCGGAGACATCGATCGACCCATTCCTGTGTTCCGCGCGCAGCATACCCTTCAAAACGATCGTGAACTCCTCGAACTCAGGCGTTTGCCCGGGTTCAACCCATCCAGCGGGACTTCGCATGTGGGCAATGCTCACCGAACCGGTTTGTGAGTTGACGCGCCCAATGTATTCGTCGATGAGCTTGGGCTTGTTGCCTGCGGATTGTATGCGCGTTGGTTGCGGGATCAGTGTCGGCATACCGAAGAGTTTAGCCGAAAAACTCGGGAAATCGCCCAGGCTCTGCGCGTGCCCGGCCGCGTCGTGGAAACTCTGCTGTGAACACCTATCGTTTACAATCCTCGCTTATGTTCTACCGCTCCGATAATCGCGCTCCCGATCAGTTGCGCCCGGCTTCGATCGTGCCGGATTTTATTCCAACAGCCGAAGGATCGGTGCTGATCGAGGTCGGCAACACCCGCGTGATTTGTACGGCATCGATCGAAGAGGCTGTGCCGGCGTTCATGCGCAACTCAGGGAAAGGGTGGATCTCGAGCGAGTACTCGATGATTCCCCGTGCAACCCTGACCCGCACACCGCGCGAAGTGGCCAAAGGACGGCCCAGTGGCCGCACCCATGAAATTCAGCGGCTGATTGGCCGTTCGCTGCGTGCGGTGACAGATTTGTCCCGACTCGGCGAGCGCACGATCTGGATCGATTGCGATGTCATACAGGCAGATGGCGGAACCAGGACGGCTTCGATTACTGGCGCATTTGTGGCGCTGGGATTGGCTTTGGAAAAACTGGTGCAGGCCGGCACATTGACGTCGGTTCCGCTGCGCGATTTTGTTGCCGCAGTCAGCGTCGGCATTGTCGATGGGGAAGTCCTGCTCGATCTCTGCTATGAAGAGGATTCCCGCGCCGACGTGGACATGAATTTTGTGATGACGGCGGAACGCAAGATGGTCGAAGTGCAGGCGACGGCAGAACGGCAGGCATTCGATGAAGCGCAGTTCGCCAAAATGATGGCCTACGCGCGGCAGGGAGTGGAGGCGCTGACGGCCAAACAGCAATCCGTGCTAAGTGGGATTACGCTCCGCCAGTGAAAGTTGGCCTATGCAATCGACACCGTCTTGATATTCATGAACTCGCGGATGCCGTTGGCTGAAAGCTCCCGGCCGTGGCCCGAGTGTTTTACGCCGCCGAAAGGAATGCGCGGATCCGACGCCACCATCTTGTTGATGAAGACCATACCGGATTCAAGTTCGTTGATGAAACGCTCGCGTTCGCTCTGGTCTTTGGTCCAGGCGCTGGCCCCGAGGCCGAAGCGGCTGTCGTTGGCCAGGCGGATCGCTTCATCAATATCCTTCACGCGAAACAGCAGCGCGACCGGCCCGAAGAACTCTTCGCGATAGGCAGGAGATTCCTTTGGAATATCGGTGAGCACCGTCGGCGCATAGTAGTTGCCCGGCAGTTTCAAAGCTTGGCCGCCCGTCAGCAACTTGGCTCCGGCCTGAACGGATTTCTGCACATCCGCATCGAGTGATTTCACTGCATCGGCGGTGGCGAGCGGCCCAAGTTCGGTTTTTTCGTCAAAAGGATCGCCCACCCGCAGGTTTTCCATGCGCGTGACAAACTTCTTCTCGAACTCCCCGGCGATCGAGTCGGCAATAATGAACCGCTTGGCGGCTATGCAGGACTGGCCGTTGTTAATCACCCGGGCCTCGACTGCTGTTGCCACAGCGGCGTCGAGATCGGCGCTGGGCATCACGATGAAGGGATCGCTGCCGCCCAGTTCGAGCACCACTTTCTTGATCCGCTTGGCCGCGGCTACTCCCACCTGGATGCCCGCCTGCTCGCTTCCGGTAAGCGTCGCCGCCATTACCCGTGGATCGTCGAGAATTGCATCGACCTGGTCCGCTCCGATGAGCAAAGTCTGGAACGCGCCCTTCGGAAATCCTGCTTCGAGAAAAATCTGTTCGAGTGCGATCGCGCACTGGGGAACGTTGGAGGCATGCTTCAACAGCCCCACATTTCCCGCCATCAACGCCGGGGCGGCGAAGCGGACCACCTGCCAGAAAGGGAAGTTCCATGGCATCACGGCGAGAATGGGACCGATGGGACGATATCGAATGAAACTCTTCTGCACGCCGGTATCAATCGCTTCGTCAGACAGGAAGCGTTCGGCATTCTGCGCATAAAATCGGCAACCGGACGCGCACTTTTGCGCCTCGGCCACGGCCGCTTTGTAGGGCTTGCCCATTTCCAGAGTCATCAAATGAGCGAATTTGTCTTTGTCGCGTTCCAGAACCTCAGCGGCATGGTTCATGCGCCGGGCGCGCTCGGCAAAGGAGGTTTGGATCTCTGCCTGGTAGGTCTTCACAGCCAGCGCAATCTTATCTTCGATCTCGGATTTGGATAGTGACTGAAAAGATTGGATCAATTCGCCGGTTGCCGGATTTATGGTTGCAATTGCCATGATCGATTATTCCCTCGGAGGAACGAGAAAAAGCATTTTATCCACGATGAAGTGTTAGTGAAATCGAAGTGGTCGTACCACTGTACCACTCCCTGCCATCTGAGTTAAGACTCCTCCCATTACGGAGCGAACGGGTTCCGAGATCGTGGGTCGGAAATAGCGATTCGTCACCTTTCAACCCCGAAACGCGCTATCCACGACAGGCCCAGACGTGCAATCCAGATGCACCTGCCGAACCTGCCTCTGGTTTACAATTGAGTGTTTTTGGAAGTCCATTTCTGTTTTTCGCAATCCTTGGAGGATTCCATGAAACTCACTCCTGGCAAACTTGCGGGTCTCAAAAAAGTTTCGAACGAGCGCGGCGTCATCGCCGCCGCGGCTATGGATCAGCGCGGGTCGCTGCAGAAATCGCTGAGCAAGGAAAAGGGCGGCGAAGTCAGCAGCGCCATGATGGAGGAGTTCAAGACGCTGGTCACTGAAGTGTTGACGCCGCACGCCAGCGCCATTCTGCTCGATCCGGAGTGGGGCTTGCCGGCATCGAAACGGCGAGCCAGGAATGCCGGTCTGCTGTTGGCTTATGAAAAGACCGGATATGACAAGACCGGGCCGGGACGTTTGGGCGACCTCCTCGATCACTGGTCGGCAAAGCGTTTGAAAGAGGCGGGCGCGGATTGCGTCAAGATTTTGCTTTACTACACTCCCTTCGATCCGAAGGAAACCAACGACAAGAAACATGCATGGGTAGAGCGCATCGGCGACGAATGCCGCGCCAACGATATTCCTTTCTTCCTGGAGTTTGTCGGCTACGAGGAAGCCGCCGACGAGAGAGGGCTGGACTACGCCAAGAAGAAGCCGAAGATCGTTACCGAAAGCATGCGCGAGTTCACTAAAGACCGTTACGGCGTCGATGTGCTGAAGGTTGAAGTTCCGGTGAATATGAAATTCGTCGAGGGCACCAAGTCATTCGGTGGTCAAAAGGCATATAGCAAGAACGAGGCAATCGATTTTTTCCACAGTGCCGCAAATGTCGCCACAAAGCCCTTCATTTATCTTTCGGCGGGGGTCAGCAATGCGGAATTCAGTGAGACGCTCGAGCTGGCCGGGGAATCGGGGGTGAAGTTCAATGGTGTGCTCTGCGGCCGCGCCACCTGGAAAGATGGCATTCCAATTTATGCCCGGCAGGGTGCGGCGGCATTTCGCACCTGGCTGGAAACCGAGGGCGTCAGGAATATCAACAACGTGAATGACAAGTTGAAGGCCGCGACTTCGTGGTACCCGATTTACGGAGTGGAGCCGGTATTGGCCGGGGCTTAAATTCTTTGTTTCGAAGGGGCGCGGGCAAATTCACCCGCGCTTTTTTCTTTTCCGCGCCGAAAAGAAGCCTATGCCGAAAAAAATCCCTGTTCGTCAATAATTCTGAAACCGCCGGGGAGCCGATTTAATCGATATGCCCAAGGAGAAGGAGGCAGGATTGGCAAGCTCAAGCAACCTCTCTGCTGCTTACCGCTACGAACTTCAATACCGTTCGACCTGCTAATTGAACACCGATCTCCGCGCAGTGGAGGAAGACCAGTATGGCTACCGCGCCAAAGTTCCGTATCGATGTAGACATTCACAACCTCCTGATGAACGCCCCTCCGGAATTGGTAAAGCCTCCAGTCTCCCGAGGGATGACGTTGCCCGAACCCGTATTCCCGCGATTTCCTGAGAAGCTGTCCGACCCCGGACCCGAAGCCGCCCCGCTCAAGCGAGACTGGACTTTCCCGCAGGCCTATCGCACCATGCGCGGCTGGCTCTTTCCTTACATTCGCTCGCGCGTCATGCCCGGAGTGTTTCATCCGATCACCGCTTATCTATTCGTTGAGTACAAGTGCAATCTCGATTGCTGGTATTGCTGGGCCTACAACAACAAAGTCAAAGGGATGACCGAAGACGTCGCGCGGCGCTCGATCGATTGGCTGCATGACCACGGCTGCCGCGTCCTGGCGCTGATGGGCGGCGAACCCCTGCTGCGTCCTGACTTTGCTCACAAAGTCGTCTACTACGCGGCGAAGAAAGGTTTCTGGATTTATATCGGAACGAACGGGCGATTGCTGCGTCCCGAAGTGGCGGATCGTCTGGGCGACGCGGGGGCCAGCGTCTTTAACTTCGCGGTGGATTCATGGGATGAAAAGCCAAGCCTCCCTAAAGCCGTCGTTCCCGTCCGCAAGCATCTGGAGTATCTGCTGAAAAAGCAATACGTGTACGGCTATATGGTTTTCTTCAACATGAACATCTGCCGAAATAATACCGACGACATCCGGCAGCTTACCGAGTATGCCCACGAGCATCGCATCGCTACTGACTATCACATCAATGAAACACCGATGCTCGAACAGGACGAGCACTTCAAACACCTTAGCGACAACCCGACTTACATCCGGCCGGAAGATTGGCCGCAGATCGATTCGTTGGTCGACTGGCTGATCGAGAAAAATAATGCGGGATATCAGATGGTGAATTCGGTCCAGCGCCTGCAGGAAATCAAAGCATTCATTCGCATGGCCAGTGGATCGGATCTGAAACGCCTGGGATGGAACGGCGATGGAACCGGGAGCAACGGCAACATTGCCAGGCAAATTGCGAACCTGCCCGGCTTTGTGCAGGATGCAAACGGAGAACTGCATTTTGCCGAGTGGAATTGCCGCGCGGGGCAGAACAATGTGATTATCCGTACGGACGGCACCGTCGCGCCTTGTTTCCCGATGTACGCCTCAACCTATGACTGGGGAAATATCGACGCACACAAATTCGAAGAACAGCAACTTGCCGGCATGAAGAAAACCTGCCAGCAGCATTGCTTCTCGACTTTGAACCATAACCTGGCCTACTGCTACAACGACGCCCGCGTCATCAAGTTTGTCTGGACGAACCTGGTGAAGAATCGCCTGAAGGGCGGAGCGCGAAGCTTTGAAGATTGAGCCTGCGATTCTACCAGCCTCCAGTTTTACTGGATGGATTGCAGTTGCGATGTGAGTTGATTTACCGCTGACACATCGAAGTAGTCGGACAGATCGGCATGACCCGCGAGAGTGTCACGCCCCTGTCCTTCTACCAGAATTCTAACCTTCGAAATCCCGGGGATATTTGCGGCCAGCGTTTGAATCAGCGAGGCGACAGTCAGGTCTTCTTCCAGCACGCCCGATCGATGGCCGTCCGCGAATGCGGCATTGACGTCGATCACCGCTAATCCGGGATCGACCAGATAGACACTTCGAATATCGGACCCGGCGGGCAGTGGATGGGGCGAGGATTTATCCAGATATAAGGCGATGAGGGCATGAAGCAACTCTTCCGCCCGCTCCTGGCGAACGCTGGGCAGGGGAATACGCGCCGCCTGCGCTCGCAGTATGCCGAGATCGTCATAAGCCACGAATAAAGTTACTGGCTCGGTCGGCCCCGAAACGGGCGCAACCATTGGCTGAGTATCCGCCGCAGCCACCGGTGTCGCTACTACGCGGGCGCGCATATGCCAGGCATAGAGACTCATGCCGAGGACGGCGGCGAGCATTACCGAGGCCGCGATATAGAAATGTCGAGGAATCATGGCGCGGCTCCAAGTTGCGAGCGTACGGCGGCGATTCCATTGGCCACCGCTCCGGCGATGAGTTGCTGATAATCGGGCGCGGTCAGCGGCGAAACATTGGAGGCAGGCGGAGCAACCTCAACTCCGATCGCCGCGGTCAGAACATTGTTTAACGGGCGAAGCGGCGCCGTCAGCGTGCGCACGGATACCTGAACTTTCTTCAGTTCGTTGGCCACGCTGGCCGCCGTCGCCTGGCTGAGAGGAATTGACGGCAATTGAGCGGTATCCCAGTCGCGAAATGGACCGCGTTCGTCTCCCGCGGAGGATGGCAGCAATGCGGTATAAAGCCGGACGCCGTGACCGTTCGATGCCGCGTGCAGCGCGATGTATACGGCGGCATGATTGCTGTTGGCAAAGAAAGCCCGATCGTCGAGTGACAGGTTGGCGTCCGAGTCGCGAAGCACCAGCGTCGAGATTCCACGGCTTTCAAGTTCCTGCCGTAGCCGCCGGGCAAACTCGACCGTGATGTCTTTCTCCGCGAGCGTTGGGCTCAAGGCCTCGCCTCGATCCTGCCCTCCATGGCTCGCATCCACGATGGCAAAGTACCGCCGGACAACCGGGGGCGACGGATTCGGAACCGCGGGCGCTCTTGCGGCAGGATTATTCGGGGAGGCGGGATTTGCAGGCGCAGGTGCAGGTGCAGGTGCAGGTGGAAGTCCAGCATTGGTCGCAACCTGTGACTTTGGCGGAGATAACGTGATCGTTCGTCCGTCCGGGCTGAAACCGGCTATCAATGGGATGTTGGTGCTCACCTCGATTTCGGCCGCGCCGTCGTGCTCTGAATAATCCGCCGACGAAATATTCTTGCTGTTGAAAGTGAGCCTGGGCGAGGCCGGAGCGGTGATCGGCTCACGGCGAAAGGTTAAACGGACCTTGCCCGGTTCGGTGGCAACTGTCGGATTCACCGGAGCGGTGAAGTGAAAAACCAGGTGCGAAGAGTCGTCGGCAGGAACCGCAGCGGTAAAATGCGTTGCTATATTGCCGATGAAGAGACGCCCGGATTCTTCGTGCAGGGTTGCGGGCCCTCCCAGGAATCGTGGCAAGAGTGAATTGAGGCAATCGACGGGGACCAGGCCGCGCCCGTTATCCAGCAGAAATCTTCCGGTGAGATCGGCGCCGCGCCCCTGAATGCGCGCTTGACTCTTGCCGGCGGTAAACTCGCCCAGCACATTGTTGTAGTGGATGCGCCAGCGAGGAGCGTCTGCCTTGACGCTGACCGTTCCCAGCGGATCGAGCAGTTCCAGCAATCCCACATAGTCGCGATATTCATGCTGCACAATGGGAACTGAGTAGTTGGCAGCGGTTGAATAGACCGTTAGATGTTTCTCGGAAGCTGCGGGATAAAGATCTGCCGGGGACAAAGCGAACAGCCACAGCACTGACAGGCAAGCGACCGCCCATCCTCCGTATGAGAGTTTTCGAACCCGCGACCCGCCACTGGCTTGCCCCCTAGTCAAGCGCATAGATGGTTACCCCGCTAAGCATCTTTGGATAAAAATCGGTCGACTTTTGAGGCATGACCTCACCGGAAAATGCTATGTCCCGAACCTGTGTTATGCGGCACGGATTCATCAGAAATGCAATGTTGGCGCGCCCTTCGCGCACTTGCGCCAAAGCCTCAGCGGCATCGCGCACGTAAGAGAGGTTCTGTTGATTCCGGATCGATTCCTCTGAGAGGCGCAACACGCCCTCTAACAAACATTTGTGAAGCTGAACCACATCCAGCGCTTGCTGGCGAACCGAAACGCTCGCGAATAGCCTGGCGGCAGCATTGAAGTCGCAATGGTGCAGCAGGAACGCCTGGCTGGATGTTACCGCCAGAATCGTGGATCCGGCGCGTCCCGACTCGCGGAGAATGGCACGGGCATAGTCGGCGCTAAGGGATGAGTCGACTTCGTCCATGTCGAAGTACTTTTGCGCAGACTTGCGGAATTCCTCGGCTGAAAACGAGTCGAGGCTATGCACGACACGGTGCGTCGGAAGAATCTGAAGGCCGGGGCTGTTCATGTTGACGAAGGTCATCATGACAAACTCGGATGGAGCCATGGCGCTTTGCCCCTCTTGCGCACCATTCTTCGCGCGGCACTCGTTGCGGTAGTTCAGGGCGGTTTCGTAACGATGATGACCGTCCGCGATAATCAGCTTCTTGTCTTTCATCGCATCTTGAACTGACTGGACCAGCCTTGGGTCGCCAACTCGCCAAAGGCGATGCTTCACAGCGTATTCATCGCTGAATTCAGCATCGGGATTCACGTCAATCTTGAGCAGGGATTCAACTTGGCCGGAATCCTCATATAGCACAAAAATCTGGCCAAAATGGGCGTGGGTGGCTCGAAGCAGCTCCAGGCGATCGGCTTTGGGTTTGGCCAGGGTCTGCTCGTGGCGGAAGACGACGCCCGCCGAATAATCTTCGATGCGCCCGAGCGCGATAAATCCCCGGCGTTCCAGTTCCGTGCTCGATCCCGGCGCCATGAAGCTCTGAGAATAGACATAAATCGACGGTTCCGAGTCTTGCCTGAGGATGCCCGAGGCCCGCCACTCGCTCAAGTATTCTGCCGCACGGGAGTATACGTTCCTATGTGCGTCGTCAGTCTCTTCCCTTCGTCCCAGGATCAAGCGGACCAGATTGTGCGGGCTGGCCGCATAGTAACCATCCTGCATGGCAGGGGTAATCTTGTCGTAAGGTTGGGTAACCACATGGGAAGCCGCGATCTTTTCAGGGTCGTAGCGAAATGCTCGGAAGGGTTGCACTTGGGCCATTGGGGAAGCATCGATTGTAGAACATTAAACATTGGATCGATGGGTTCGTACCACGTCCGGCAATCCCGGCCTCAAATGTGGCCCGTTCCGGTTTTGCCTGCAACATTTGACAATGAAAAACCATCCATTGAGGCGAAGCTGTGATATTATCGCGGCCAATAGAGGTGCTCTATGCCCCTCCTGAATGGGCGAACGAGCCGTCGCCCTAAGGCCCTAGTTCGGAAGCCTCCCCTGGTTCGACCCCGGAATCTCACTGCGCGGTTGCGCGGAATTGTGTCTGCCGGGTGGATCGTTCTGCCCGCGTTGCTCATCGCAGTCGTCTGCGCTGTTCCTTCACCGGCTCAAACCACCGTCAACGACGTTCACGTGGTCCCGCGCGAAATTGAGAGGGACAAGACGGCGGATGCGAGTCAAACCCCCCTCATCTCGCCTGCTTTGAACACACGCGTGCGCCCGCTGAAAGTTGACGTCGATTTGGTGCTCGTCCCGGTTACCATCACAGATCCCATGAACCGTCTGGTCACCGGCCTCGACAAAGAGAATTTCGAACTCTTTGAAGGCAACTCGAAAGAGGACATCAAGACCTTTTCCAGCGAGGACGCCCCGGTATCTTTAGGCGTGATTTTCGACTCCAGCGGAAGCATGAGCACGAAGATGGACCGTGCCAAAGATGCAGTAATGGAGTTTTTCAAAACCGCGAACCCGCAGGACGAATTCTTCATGATCACCTTTTCCGACGAACCGGAGATGGTGAGCGACTTCACCAGCTCAGTCGATGACATTCAGGGCAAGCTCGTCTATACCGTGCCGCAGAAACGCACGGCGCTGCTCGATGCCATTTATATGGGCGTGAGCAAAATGAGGCAGGCGAAATACCCGAAGAAAGCCCTGCTGATCATCTCCGACGGAGGCGACAATCACAGCCGCTATACGGAAGGTGAAATTAAAGCGCTGGTAAAAGAAGCGGATGTAATGGTTTACGCCATAGGAATTTACGACAGATATTTCCCCACGGAAGAGGAACGGCTGGGACCAGCCCTGCTGGGCGAGATCACGGAATTGACTGGAGGGCGCGCGTTTACCGTCGATAATCCGAACGACCTCGCGGATGTGGCCACCAAGATCGGTATCGAACTGCGCAATCAATACGTTCTGGGATATCACCCCAGCAAGGTAGTTCGCGACGGCAAGTGGCGTAAGATAAAAGTTAAACTACTTCCGCCGAAAGGATTGCCTCCCCTCCGAGTCTATGCCAGGACCGGCTACTACGCGCCTCAGGAGTAGGTTTCCCTCCATTCTGAAGCTCATCGTGATCTTTGCGGTCTTGGGCTTGGTTCCCGGGTACGTCCGATCGCAGAGTCTTCACCGTCCGCACGAGTTCGGGTTGCGCGCGGCTTCTCCACCGCAAGCAAAGTCCAGTTCCCAGGAAGCTCCCTCGCCTGCACAAAGCCAGCCAAAGCTTCCCAACCAGAATGACACCTACGTGATTCGTAAAGACGTGGATGAAGTGTTGCTTCATGCCAGCGTCGTCGATGACAAGCAGCACATCGTCAGGAATCTCGGCAAGAACGATTTCAGTGTCTTCGAGGACGGCAAGCCGCAGACGATCATTTCCTTTCGCAATGAGGATATTCCCGTCGCCATGGGAATCGTGATCGATAACTCCGGCTCGATGCGGGAGAAACGCGCCAAAGTAAATCAGGCTGCGCTGAATCTGGTTCGGTCGAGCAATCCTCAGGATGAAGTCTTCGTCGTAAACTTCAACGACGAATACTACCTCGATCAGGACTTCACAAACGATCTCTTAAAGCTGAAAGAGGCGCTGGAAAAGATCGATGCCAAAGGTGGAACGGCCTTGTATGAAGCTGTCGTAGCCTCCGCCGAACACCTCAAGCAAAACGCGAGGTTAGAGCGCAAAGTGCTTTTCGTGGTTACGGATGGAGAAGATAATGCCAGCCGCGAGCCTCTCGAGCAGGCGGTCAAGCAATTGCAGGAGGAAAATGGACCCTCGGTTTACACGATCGGGATTTTAGGGGATGAAGAGCATCCCCGGCGCGCCAAGCGCGCTCTCGAAACAATCGCCCAGCGAACCGGCGGGCTGGCTTTTTTCCCGAGAACGCTTGATGAAGTCGATGAGATCAGCCGCCAGGTGGCGCATGACATTCGCAATCAATACACCATCGGCTACAAGCCGACGAATCCACGATCGAGCGGCGGTTTCCGCCAGATACGAGTCGATGCCAAAGTGAAGGGCCACGGCAAGCTCACGGTGCGTACCAAGAGCGGCTACTACGCCGGAGCGCAAACCTCTGCCAGCGCCGCCAGGTAACGGCCGCACGCAACTGTGCCTGGGATCCGATCTTAACTTGCCTCCCCGCGCCGGTGCCGCGAAGCATGGTCCACAGACCGTTTGACGATCTTAAACTCAGCCCTTTACCCTGTAACGTGCAGAAAATTACCGACGTTTCTTCTCTCGGCGTTGCCGATGACATCACCGCTCTGGTCGGCGGAACTCCAATGCTTCACCTCAGACGTCTCGTTCCATCAGGCTCGGCTGACGTCTTCGCAAAACTCGAATATCTGAATCCGGGTGGAAGCGTGAAGGACCGCGCCGCGATCGGGATTATTCAAAGAGCCGAGCAGGAAGGGAAACTTGCCCCCGGCGGGACCATCGTGGAAGCTACCGCCGGCAATACTGGAATCGGCTTGGCGCTGATCGGCGTCAATCGCGGCTACAAAGTCAAACTCTTCGTACCGGAAAATTTCTCGCAGGAAAAAGTCATCATCATGCGCGCTCTGGGAGCCGAAGTTGAGCGAACTCCAGACAGTGAAGGCATGGCCGGAGCGATCCGCCGCGCCAAAGAATTGGCCGGCAGAGAAAAAAATGCGTTCATGGCAGGACAGTTCGAGAACATGGCGAATCCCGACTACCACTATGAGACCACGGCGGTGGAGATGTTCGAGCAGATGGAGGGCAGGATCGACGCGGTGGTTTTGGGTTGCGGCACCTGCGGAACTTTCACCGGCGTGGCGCGCTACATGAAAAATCATCTGCCCGGAGTGCTCGCGGTTGCGGTCGAGACGCAAGGATCGATTCTCGCCGGCGGGGAGCCTGGGCCCCACAAGGTGGAAGGCATCGGCGTGAGCTTCATTCCGGCCACATTTGACCGGTCGGTCTGCGATGAGGTGATTGCCGTGAACGACGACGAAGCCTTCGCAACCGTCAAGCGCCTCGCGGGCCAGGAAGGCGTGCTGGCGGGCTCCAGCGGCGGAGCGGCTGTTTGTGCGGCTTTGAAAGTTGCCGGGCGTTTGGGCGCAGGAAAAAGAGTAGCGACCATCATCCCGGATTCAGCCGAGCGTTATTTGTCCAAGAAAATATTCGAAGGCGGGGTCTGAAGTACAAGTCAGCCACACACCCATGAAGAAAAATAAACAGCCTGGTTTCGCGACGCGCGCCATTCACGCCGGACAGGAGCCCGATCCGCTGACCGGTGCGGTGAATGTCCCGATTTATCTGAGTTCGACCTACGTTCAGCAGGGAATCGGCGAGCACAAGGGGTATGAGTATTCTCGAGTATCGAATCCCACGCGAACGCGGCTCGAAGAAAACCTGGCGTCGCTGGAGGGCGGTGTAGCTGCCAGAGTTTTCGCCAGCGGCATGGCCGCGATTAACGCTGTGGCCTCTCTGCTGAAGTCCGGCGATCATGTTGTCTGCGGCAACGATTTATACGGAGGAACGCCGCGGCTCTTCAACCAGGTGTTGAGCCGGTATGGCCTCGAGTTCTCGTATATCGATACCTCCAATGCCGAAAATGTCGAACGGGCAATCCGCAAGAATACGAGGATGGTGTACGTCGAGACGCCGACCAATCCTCTGATGCGCCTGAGCGATCTGGAAGTAATCGGCAAAATCTGTCGCCGTGGGAAAGTCGAACTCGTCGTCGACAACACTTTCATGTCGCCTTACTTCCAGCAACCGCTGGCGCTGGGCGCCGGCATGGTGATTCACTCGACCACAAAATTTCTGAATGGCCACAGCGACGGGCTCGGCGGCGTCGTCATATGCAGCCGGCCTGAACCGGCGGAACAACTGGCCTTCCTGCAAAAGGCGGCGGGAGCGATTCTGTCTCCATTTGAGTGCTGGCTGCTGCTGCGGGGCGTGAAGACGCTTGCAGCGCGCATGGAAATTCACGACCGTAATGGCCGTCTGGTTGCGGATTTTCTTGCCCATCATCCTAAAGTCAAAGAGGCCTTTTATCCGGGGCTTCCGGATCACCCGGAGCACGAACTGGCGAAGCGTCAGATGAGCGGTTTTGGATCGATGATCACCTTCGAGACCGGATCGTTCAAGAATGCCAACAAAATGCTGAAGAAGCTGCAAGTCTGCTCGCTGGCGGAATCGCTGGGCGGCGTGGAAACTCTGATCTCCCATCCCGCCACCATGACGCACGCAGCCTTGGGTGAGAAAGGGCGAAAAGCCATCGGTATCACGGATGGTATGGTGCGCATTTCGGTGGGAGTTGAAAACGTAGAAGATATTCTCGAGGATCTGGAACAGGGATTGGCCGCAATCTAAAAGCTAATCCAGAGCCGCGCGGTTGTTCGTTACACCCTTCGCGGCCTTTCTTTGCGCTCTCCGGGTTCAATTGTTTTCCCGTCTGCATTGTCGGCAATCCATTGCAGGTATGCATCTGACCCGTTCTCAATCTCCAGAGAGATACACTCCGGCACTTCGTAAGAATGAAGTTTTCCGATTGCCGAGCGAACTTTGTCGAAGGCGGCTTCCGTCGTCTTAATAACGAGCAACCACTCGGCGGCTTCTTCCACTTCGCCCTGCCATCGATAAATCGAAATCACCTGGGGAAATATGTTCACGCACGCCGCAAGCCGCTTCTTAACCAGATGCGTGGCGATCTTGCGAGCTTCCTCTTCCGAACCCGCAGTGCTAAGGACGATTCGTTTGTCGGTCATATAAAATCAGCCTTCGCTCCCGTTGTCGGCCCTCTGCAACCCAGCGCGCTCGCGGGAGCACCCAATCCGATTCGCTGACTGAAAGGGTTTTTCCCATGCTAACGCAAATCAAGTTTGGCACCTCCGGGTGGCGCGCCGTGATGGCCGAGGAATTTACCTTCGCGAACGTGCGCCGCGCCGTGCGCGCGATCGCGCGGTATGTATCCGGGCAGAAGCCGCTCGGCGCCAGAGTCATCGTTGGCCGCGATCCCCGATTTTTAGGCGAGACATTCTGTTCCATGGCTGCCGGCATTCTGTCGCAGCACGCGATCATCCCGCTTGTAGTTGCCCAGCCCGCCCCCACTCCGGCGCTTGCCTATGCCGTCATGCAGGTGAAGGCGGATGGCGTGATCAACTTTACGGCGTCGCATAATCCTCCGGAATATAACGGAATCAAGTTTTCGACCCCGGACGGTTGCCCGGCGCTGCCCGAAGTAACTCAGAAAATTGAAGCGGAAATCGAGGTCAGCGACGCAGCCGGCGAGTCGCCGAAACCTTCTACTGACGATGGTTCCGCGGCCGCAAAAGAATCGCTCGAAGTGAAGGGCAGCTACCTGAAGCGGCTTGCCGAAATTGTCGACCTGAATGCGATTCGCAAGGCCAATCTGAAAATCTGTTTCGATCCGATGTGGGGAGCGGCGCGGGGCTATTCCGACGGGCTGTTGCGTGAGGCCGGAATAACGGTTGAAACGGTCCACGATCATCGCGACGTCTTATTTGGAGGGCATGCGCCCGAACCCGACGATCACCTGCTCGAAGACCTGCGGCAAAAGATGAAGAGCACCGGAGCGCAGATTGGTATCGCGACCGATGGCGACGCCGACCGCTTTGGCATTGTCGATGCGGATGGAACTTTCGTTCAGCCCAACTTCATCATCGCCCTGCTCTTCGATTATCTGGTTGAGAGCCGTGGGTGGAAAAACGGTGTGGCCAAGTCGGTAGCCACCACAAACCTGATCAACGCCATCGCCAAAGCGCGCGGCGTCGAACTGCATGAGACGCCCGTTGGCTTCAAATTCATCGGCGAATTAATCATGCAGGATAAGATCGCGATTGGCGGCGAAGAAAGCGCCGGCCTTTCCATTCGCCACCATGTTCCCGAGAAAGACGGAGTTCTGGCCGGGCTGTTGTGCTGCGAAATGGTCGCCAACCGCGGCAAGTCGCTGGGCGAACAATTAAAGGCGCTATGTAACCAGGTTGGTTCCTTTTACCCGCTGCGGCAGAACTTCCGCTTGACGCCCGAGGTCAAAGCCAAGTTCACTGAGAAGTTGCGCTCCGACCCGCGGGAGTTTTGCGGCCACGACGTGCGACAGGTGGTTCGCACGGACGGCTTGAAGCTGCTTTTCGAAGACGGCTCCTGGGTCTGCTATCGACTTTCGGGTACCGAGCCTGTGGTGCGAGTCTACTCCGAGGCGCGCAGCGAACCCGGTCTTGAAAAGTTGAGCACGGCGGCCAGGCAATGGATCTTCGAATAATTCGTCCCGCGAAAGTACGGCGCTTTCCCACCCCGGAAGAAGGGATTCGCGCGATTGCCCGCCGGGTTCCGCAAGCCGAAGCGACGGCGGAATCCTGGCTCGTGAACCTGCGGCCGCTGTTGGCCCAGGTTTATCTGTGGCGCCGGCGCGTCGCCACCATCACGGTCATGCTCGTTGCTGGATGGCTGTTCGTGCACGTCATGTTCGGAACCAACGGCATGGTCGTGTACAAGCAAAAGCGGGCCGAGTATGTGTCGTTACAGAACCGAATCTCCCTGGAGCAGAAAGAAAACGAACTCTATGCCCAGCGGATTCAGGGATTGAAGACCGACGAGAAAGCGATTGAGAAAGAAGCTCGGGAGCAATTGCGCTACGTGCGTCCCGGGGAGTACGTCTATGTTCCTCCCGCTCCCGCGAATACTCCTCCGTCGAATCACTCTGCAAAAAATTAGGCAATCCTAAATTTTCCATCCACTGCCTTCGCGTTGGTACTGTCCTAATAGCAGTGTTAGGACACTACCTTCGCGTTACCTGTGACACCATCCATCTCGGTCTATGTTATAGTTCCCCCAATCGACCGTTGGGGCGAAATGTTCGGATGCTACCGGCCGGCCGATTAAAAATCCCTGCCATTCCGCGGCTTTGAGCCGCCGAAGAAATAAAGGAGAAAAACCGGCCATGAGAAAAGTTCTTGCGCTTTGCCTTGCGATATTTTTTGTTCTGGCTTTGACCGCGTTGGCGTTCGACGATATGGGGAAGAGCGCCACGGTTAAGGGATGGGTAAGCGACGACAAATGCGGCGCCAAGGGCGCCAACGACAAGGCTGAGGCGTGCACGAAAAAATGCTTGAGCCAGGGCGCGAAGATGGTGATCGTGACCGACGGAGATCAGAAGGTGCTGATGGTCGATAATCCCGATGCCCTGAAGGGCCATGAGGGACACCACATCGCCGCAACTGGAACCGTGAGCGGCGATTCCATTCATGTGCAAAACGCGAAAATGCTGTGAGAGCAGGCGGAATTATGAATAAAAGGGCGGCTGCGAAGCCGCCCTTTTCTTTATTTGTGCACGCAATGTATTTTCTTATTTTTTAGTTTTTCATTGAATTGTTCCCGCGAGTTCTGCTGGTGGAACAAATTCCCAACGAATCTCATCAGGGCCGCTGAGTGCATAGTATTCGGTCAGCCGATAGACGGCATTCGATTCCAAGTCTCGGAACCGCCGCTCGGTTTCATGCTTTCTTAGCATAGAAGAGAAAGGCCCGGGCAACTCCTCGACCAATCCGCGATGTACGAAATCCCCAAGTTGCAGTTTCACGATGTGAGCCATCATCACAGACATCGCGCCAACTTTGAACATGCTGAGCGGAGGCGGAACAGTAGGATTCAATAGCGAGAATACATCCACGCGTTCCCAGCGTGGCACGACTGGAGCGTCTGGGTGGATATAGGAATAGATCTCAGCCGACGTTGGATCACTAAACCACTGCTCTCCGAGGCCGCGGTAGCCCGGCCTAAGCACCGGTACCTCTTTGATGCTCCCAGCCCGAATTGCTTCGTTGAGCCGTTCGACAAAAACTTGCCAGTCAAGGTATTTGATGATCGTGAGGCCGGTTGTGAGAGATTCGAGAACGCTGGCCATATACTTGCTTGCAATGCGAATTTACGCTAGCGCACAACTCCCTCGAGCGGCGAACTGGCTGTCGCATACAACTTCTTCGGCATGCGCCCCGCCAGGTAAGCTTGTCTTCCGGCCAACACGGCATTACGCATCGCCTCCGCCATCAGGATCGGATCTTGCGCTGCCGCAATGCCGGTATTCATCAGCACGGCATCGGCCCCAAGTTCCATGGCAATCGCGGCATCGGAAGCCGTTCCTACCCCCGCATCCACAATCAACGGCACTCCAGAGATCATCTCGCGCAGAATGCGAATGTGAGCCTGATTCTGAATGCCCATGCCGCTGCCGATCGGCGCGCCCAGCGGCATCACTGCTGCCGCTCCTGCATCGATCAGGCGTTTGGCAAAAACGATGTCGTCGGATGTATACGGCAGAACGGTGAAACCTTCTCTTGCCAGAACCCGCGTGGCCTCGAGCGTGGCCTGCACATCCGGATAAAGCGTAGCCTGATCGCCAATCACCTCCAGCTTCACCCAGTCCGATAAGCCAACTTCACGGCCCAGGCGGGCGGCGCGAATGGCGTCGTCCGCGGTGTAGCAGCCCGCAGTGTTCGGCAGCAGAAAATACTTCTTCGGATCGATGTAGTCGAGCAGCGATTCTTTGCCGCGGTCGAGATTCACGCGGCGGACAGCGACGGTAACCATGTCCGCTCCGCTGGCCTCAAGCGCGCGCGCCGTTTCCTGAAAAGATTTGTATTTTCCCGTGCCGACAATCAGACGGGACCGGAACGAGCGGCCGGAAATTACGAGTGGGTCGGTCATGAGATTATTGTAGCGAAACCGGCCTGACCCAGGCGCCGCTTTCGCAGTAAAACATAATCGAATCCGCATGCCGCAGGTAGACCTGAACCACTCTCCGCACGCGCCCGGAGTCTCGCCCGTCCCCATCCACTATCGCGAGGTCGGCCATGGCCCGACGGTCGTGTTTTTGCACGGAGGGTGGGGCTATGGCGCCTACCCGATTGAGCCGCAGATTCAGGCCCTGGCAGGCGCAGTGCACTTCGTCATACCAGATCGCTTCGGCCACGGACGCTCCGCGCATTTCGAGGGCGAACTCCCTGGCGATTTCCATCGCCGCGCGGCGCAAGAAACTCTGCTTCTGCTCGACGCGCTGAAAATCGAGCGCGCAATTTTTTGGGGACATAGCGATGGAGCCGTGATCGCCGCGCACATTGGCTTGCGCGCGCCGGAGCGTTGCGGGCAGGTCATCCTGGAGGCGTTTCATTTCCATCGCAACAAACCGGGTTCGCGCAGCTTCTTTCAGAAGTTTGCCCGTCATCCCGAGGACGTAAGCGAAAACATGCATCGGCGTTTGCTGGCAGACCATGGCTCAGCGCATTGGAAGAAAGTGGTTCAGCGCAATTGCCGCGTCTGGTTAGAGCTTGCCTCGAGCTCGCGGCCAGATGAAGATTTATACGCCGGGCGGCTGGGCGAGCTGCGCGTGCCGGTAACATTTGTGCACGGCAGAGGCGATCCGCGAACCGAACCGGGAGAGATCGAGCGCGCGCACAAAGCGCTGCACGGCTCTCACCTGTATTTTCTTGAGCAGGGGCGGCACAGTCCTCACAGCGAGAAAACCTCATCGCAGGAATTTAACGAGATCTTGCGGACGCTGGTGATCGGGAAATAGCCTCAGCCGCAAAGCCTCGAGTTTCGTTCGACCGGAAGGCCGGGCGTCGCTGCCGGTATTCGTTGCTTTCCGCTCAAAGCGCAGTTGTGGCCTCGGCCTGCGCATAAACTTCTTCGATCTCCCGTCGGTAACGTTCTTCCACCACCCGGCGCCGCAGCTTCATCGTCGGCGTCAGCGCGCCATTGTCGGCCGTGAATTCGTCGGGCACTACGATTACACGTTTCAATTTCTCGAAGCGCGCCAGCTTTTCGTTTGCGCCTCCGACAACTTCTTCATAAAGGCCTTGTACTTTTCTGCTCGCAATCAGGTCGGCGCGCGAAGAAAACGAAACGCTGTTGCTTCGCGCCCACTCCTCGAGCGCCGCAAAATTAGGCGAGATCAGCACGCAGGCGAACTTGCGCCGGTCGCCGACCACCACCGCCGTCCCAACCAGAGGATCCAACTTCAGAGAATTCTCGATCGGCTGCGGCGCGATAAACTTTCCGCCGGAAGTTTTGATCAGCTCCTTTTTGCGATCCGTGACCGAGAGATATCCATCGGCATCGACGTGGCCGATGTCGCCGGTTTTAAACCATCCATTTTCGAAGGCATTTTCGGTTTCTTCGGGACGATTCCAATATCCTTCGAAAACAGAAGGACCACGAACCAGAATTTCGCCGTCGGCGGCTATACGAACTTCGAGATTCGGCAAGATTTTGCCGACAGTCCCAATGCGGTGGTTTACCGGCGTATTGACTGCAATTACCGGCGAAGTTTCCGTGAGCCCGTAGCCTTCGTGAATGCGAATGCCGGTGGTGGCAAACCACTCTGCGAGTTCGCGCCCCAGCGGCGCGCCGCCCGAGATGAAGGTCTCCACTCTGCCGCCCATTCCGTCGCGAATCTTCGAAAACACCAGTTTGTTGGCAACTTTCCATGAGAGCGAACTTGGAATTTCTCCCGCCAGAATGCAGTTCTTGTTCGCGCGACCCACCGATAACGCCCAATCGTAAATCGTGCGCTTGGCAAAGCCCTTCGCCGTCGTCTCGGCTTTCGCATAGATTTTTTCGTAGACGCGCGGCACCGAAACGCAAACCGTTGGCCGCACTTCCAGAAATGTCATGGGAAGATTTTCCATGAACGGGCAGTAGGCGAGAGTCACCCCGTGATAAAGCAACGTGAAATCCACGTGCCGCGCCGTGACATGCGAAAGCGGAAGAAACGAAATGCTGGTCTGTCCCGCGTGCATATCGAAGCCCAGCAACGAGCAGGAAATATTGGACGCCATATTTCCGTGCGTCAGCATCACACCCTTGGAAACTCCCGTCGTGCCGGACGTGTAGATAATCGTGGCGAGATCGTCCGGTCGAATCGAGCGGGCCGATTGCTCCATTTCAGCATCAAGATCGCCGGCCTTTTCGCCCGCGAACCGATCCATGACCACGCAAGTCTCAGCCAGTTCCTGCGGAATCTCCACGCGGTCCATAACCACGATCTGCCGGAGCCGAGTTTCTTTAACAATCGCCTGAACCTTGCGTAGCTGATGTTCGGTGGAAACGAAAATTACATTCGCCCCCGAATCACGCAACGTGTAGGCCGTCTGCTCCGGAGTTAGTGTCGCGTAGATCGGAACGCTGGCTGCCCCCAGCGCCAGAGTGGCGAAGTCGGCAATCGACCACTCCGGCCGATTCTCGCTCAGAATCGCCACGCGATCCCCCTTGCGAATACCCCAAGCCTTCAGCGCTCGAGCCACACCCGCGACGCGACTGCGAAGATCGGCGGAGGAAATCGGCAACCATCTTCCGTTCTCGCGATAAAGCATGACCCGGTCGAGCTGCCGTTCGACGGTAGTAAAGAAAATATCGTTGAGTGTGGCTGGATTCGTCGGCATGGTTCGCGTTGAGATTGACTTTACTGGCTGATCGACCCTTGAAGCAACGCGAAAACCGTCTCGCAGATTCCGTTTGTACCGTATGGGTCAAACCGCGGGCAGTTCGAAAGAGAATACCGATCCCCGGCCAGGCTGGCTGGTGACGCTCATCGCACCATTGTGGGCTTCGACAATGGCCTTTGCGATCGCGAGCCCCATGCCAGTGCCCTGAACCTTGTAACGTTGATCGCGGCCGCGGTAGAACTTGTCGAAGACCAGTGATTGCTCGAAATCGTCGATGCCGCTTCCATGGTCGGTCACGCTGGTCACGATACGGTTGTTCCTGCTCTCGGCGGTAATCGTGATCGGCGCGGTCGGAGGCGAATATTTAGCCGCATTTTCCAATAGCTGCTTAAGCACTTCTGCGATCCTGTCTGCGTCCACTCGTACCTTGGGCAGTGATGGCGGCGCGACAATGTTGATCGGATGCTGCGCCAGCGTCGTCCTTGATTCCTCCACCGCGGATTCGATCACGGTCGCAATGTCGGCAGGCGCCATATGCAGCTCTACCTTGTGCGCATCGAGCTGCGCCATCTCAGTCGCCTCGCCCACGAGGCGGTCAAGCCGGTCGGTTTCTTCGTTGATGACGGTGAGCAGTTCCTTGCGCTCCGCCTCGTCCAGGTTGTAGTCCGAAAGCAAACCGGTTACGGCAGCCTTGATGCCGGTGAGCGGCGTGCGAAGTTCGTGAGTTACGGAGTCGAGCAAAACAGCGCGAAGATTTTCACTTTGGCGAGCCGCTTCGGTTTGGGAGAGCTTTTCCATGGCCCCGGCGCGCTCGATGGCAATGCCGATCATGCTGCCCAAAGCCTCCAGAGTGGCGCGCGACAAAACCACGCCCGCAATGCCGACGGCCCCGGTTGTGCGCGTTCCCAGATGCAACGGCGTCAGGGAGATTTTGCGATCGTGGTCGATCGCCGGCTCGCCACGCGAACTCACGAGCTGCAAATCATGAACCGGAAATAATGCCGCCATCGGATCGGTGCGATACGCCTGTTGAGAGCTGAGCAGGTAGACGGCGGCCGCCTCCGCTCCGAATCCCTCGCGCAGATACGAGGGGATTGCGTTCAGCAACTCGGCCATATTATCGGTGGCGAGAAGCCTTTGGCTGAATGCATAAAGGCGCTCCACATCACGCCGCCGCTGATTGGCATCCGCGGCCTGCCGGCGCGCTCGGTCGGCGAGCTGGCTGGCAATGCCGGCAGTCACCAGAAATGCGAACAACGCCACCCAGTTCTGCGGATCGGCGACCGTGAAAGTTCCAATTGGGGGCAGAAAATAATAATTGAAGGCCAGCATACTCAGAACGGCCAGGAAAACCGAAAAACGAAATCCCCAATAGGCGGCGACCCACAGCACCATCAACAGAAACGTCAGCGCCACGGTGGTGGGGTTCACATGAATCAGGTGGCCATAGACTTGCGCCACCGCTTCCGCGGCGGCAGCGCATGCCGCGTAGCGAAACAGATGTTGTCGCCAACCAGCTTTCACGCGCACGATTGTAACCGGAATGGCGTGCCATTCGACAATTCTCTCCGCACCGTGGAAAATAGCGGCGATGACCAAAAGTCCCGAAGAATGGCTGGCGGAAGTCGATGCGGCTAAACGGCCGGCAGTCTTCAAGCTGTTTCTAGGCTATGCCCCCGGTGTCGGAAAGACATACGCGATGTTGAGCGAAGGTGTGCGCCGCGCCAGCCGCGGCGAAGAAGTCGTCATTGGCGTCGTCGAGAACCATGGGCGCAAGCCGATCATCGAACTCTCCTCCCGGCTCGAGACCATCCCTCGAAAAAAGCTCGAATACAAATCCACTGTCTTTGAAGAGATGGATGTCGATGCCATTCTTGCCCGCAAGCCACACGTGGTGCTGGTCGATGAACTCGCACACACCAACATCGAAGGCAGCAAACATGCCAAGCGCTATGAAGATGTGTTCGAAATTTTAGACGCCGGCATCGATGTTCTTTCCACCCTCAACGTTCAGCACATCGAAAGCCTTTCGCCCACCATCCGCGAATTAACCGGCGTTCAGGTGCGGGAAACCGTGCCCGACTGGGTGATCCGCCGCGCCGGCGAAATCGTTATGGCCGATTTGACACCCCAGGCGTTGCAGACCCGCATGCGGCGTGGGGACGTTTATCCGCTGGAGCGCGTCGAGCGTGCGCTGGCCAATTTTTTCCGCACTGCAAATCTGGTAGCGCTTCGCGAATTGGCTTTGCGGCAGGTTACTCAGGCCGTCGACCGCACCCTCTCCGAGTTGAAGACGGAAGACGGCCAGCCGCTGCAAGTGCGCGAGCGCATTGCGGTTTGCATCAGTTCCAATCCCGCCGCGCAATATCTGATCGCGCGCGGAGCCCGCATGGCCCAGGCTATCGACGCCGATCTTTTTGTTCTTTATGTCGATACCGGCTCCGACGAGAGCGACGAAAATCAGCGCACCCTTGCCGAGAATGTACGCTTCGCCCAGAGCGTCGGCGCCAAGGTCGTAAAGGTCGAAGGCAAGATCGTTGCAGAAAAGGTCGCGGAATTCGTCCGCGAGAATCATATTACCCAGGTTGTTTTCGGACGTTCAGCCACCAAAGGCTGGAAGAGATATTTCTATCTTTCCGCCATCCATAAATTTCTCCGTGACACCCCTACCGTCGATGTGCATATCGTGACCCAGGAAATGCGGTAAGCGAAGATGACCGGCGAACACCAGCGAATTCTCGTTGTCGATGACGAGCAGCAGATCACTCGCGTGTTGCGCACCACGCTCTCGTCGCAAGGCTATGACATTCGCGTCGCCAACGATGGCGAAATGGCGCTGGAGTTGATGAAGAACTGGACGCCGCACCTCGTCATCACAGACCTGGCAATGCCAAACATTGACGGCGTCGGCCTTTGCCGCCAGATTCGTCAAACCTCGCAGGTGCCAATTATCGTTCTTTCGGTGAGAGGCCAGGATCGTTCCAAAGTCGAGGCCCTCGATGCCGGCGCCGATGATTACGTCACGAAACCATTCAGCATGAACGAACTTCTGGCGCGCATCAGGGCGCAACTGCGCCGGACGCCGCCCGCCGAAGAGCAGCCCAGCGCGATTACCGCTGGAGAGTTCTCCATCGATCTCGATGCCCGCTCGGTCAAGGTCTCAGGCCGCGAAGTTCACCTCACGCCGAAGGAATTCGACCTGCTCGTCTATCTCGTTCGCCGTCCCGGCAAGGTAGTTACGCATCGTACGCTGCTCGCCGCCATCTGGGGACCGAACAGCACTGAGCAGCCGGAGTACCTGCGCGTCTTCGTGGGACAACTGCGAAAGAAAATCGAGAGCGATCCCTCTTCGCCCAGGCATCTGCTCACCGAGCCCTGGGTTGGATACCGCTTCGAACCCGGTTCGTAATCGGCCGCAGGTAACCCCTCGCTAAGTCCACAGCCCTGTCCCTTTACAAACATTTTATGGACCCTTTATTCGGGATTTGTGTGCTTCCGTGTCCAATGATCATGTGGCCGGAAAACGGCTGCATCAAGAGTTGGGGGGGAATCAAACATATGTGGATCAACGGACTCGCACCCGAACGGTTGGCTGAGCTTTTCCATCACTATCAACAGGCGCTTACGCCGGAGATTGCAGGCAAGGGAAGTGAGAGCGGCGCGGCCTGGAAGGAAGTTCCGCAGCAGGAAAAGAATCGGCTCGTCGCAGCGGCGCGCCTTGCATTGCTCGAACTTGAATCGTTGACTGACGACCGCTCGCAAACCCGTAAATACTTTGCCCAGCCGGGCGAAGCCGAGTGGGGATGCTAAGCAGCCGTAAGCATCTGCGTTCAGCGGGGTGAATCATGTCGAATCGAAAGTACGCCGCCCGGATCGGCGCGGTCGTTGCGATCTTGGCCATCACAGCCGCAATGCTGCGGCTCGGGACCGCCCAAAAAGCATCCGCTCCGAAACCACAAGACAATCTGGCACTTGGAGAAGATCAAGCCAGGCAATTGCTCCTTCTGATCGATACCGGAAAGAAGGGCAAGATTTCCAAACAGGAGTGGATGGACTTTATGGAAGCGGAGTTCGACAGAATGGATAAGAACAAAAACGGAGAACTGGACGTCAGGGAACTGACGCAATCCAGACTGCGTGTAAGCCACTTCGCCAGCGTTGGGAAATAGCGGGTTTCGGCGAAACTTGCAGCCACCCACAACATTGCTGCATCTCGTTAATTTCTATTGGGGGGTGCAGTGGGCGCCTTTACGACTTCCTTAGAAATTCCTTACCCCCACTTTATAAGCGAGATGCTCTACTGAAACGTTTGCGCGGGCCGCAGCATAGACCTGCGGGAGTCAGGAATATGTGGTTATCCTGGGTCATCTCAGCCATAACTTGTGGGGCGGTTGGATTCATGCTCAGGTTTCTGGCGGCTTTGCTGCACGAGAGTGCGCACGCAGTTCGCTTGGTGGTCGTGCCGATGACCGGCAAAGCGCAACGGCAGGCCGCCCTTAAGGTTCAAAGCGCCGGCCACCTGGAATACGGCCGCCGCGCGACAAAATTTGGTCGCAGTGAATACCGCACGGAATTATTGGAGAACGAAGGTCATGATAAAGAAGACGGATGCGACTCGGGTCTTATTGCTTTCGATATTCGTCCTGTTTCTGCCGGCAATAGCTGGCGCACAGTCCATAACGGACTCAACATCCTCCGCGGGCACCGGTTCTAGCGCTTCAGACCAGCAGGAAATACGCGCTGAGTTAAAAGCTCTGCGAGCGGAAGTGGAACGTCTGCGCGCGGAGGTCGAACAAAAGAATGGCACGACAGCCGCCGACGTACATAACGGCCCGGCGTCAAAACCGGCAGCCGAACCCGCAAGGCCTGTGGCGGGAGGCCCGAACGTTCCGGCGGTCACGGCATCCAACTCGCCAAGTCCGGCCGTTGCAGCCAGCGCCACTCCAGGAACTGCCGATTTGAAAGGATGGATGGCGCAACCGGCGAGCCCATCCTCTCTAAGTCAACCTCTGAGTCAATCTGCCACAAGTCAGTCTCCCGATGTGCCCGCGAAAAAAGAAAAGATCGTTCCCTTCTCGGACTGGGATTGGACGTGGCTGAACGGCAATCCCCGCACCAAGGAAGCGGCTTTCGATTCAAAATTCTTCACCCCGGAAATCCGGGCCGACGTAAGCTACACCTACGACTTCAACAAGCCCGTGGATAACTCCATCGGAGGCTCGAGCGAAATATTTCGCTCGAACGAGATTCAGTTGGAGCAGTTGGGAGTTGGTGGCGACTTCCACTATGACAATGTCCGCGCGCGCCTGATGACTCAGTTCGGCATGTATTCCGAAACGACGCCGCGGAATGATCCCAGCCCGGCGAAAGGCCAATGGGACCTCGACACCTCCTACCGCTATCTGGCGGAGGCCTACGGTGGCTACCACATCAATGCATTGAACGGGATCAACATCGATGCCGGAATTTTCATGTCGTACATCGGCCTGTTCAGCTATTACAACTTCGACAACTGGGCCTATCAGCCGTCGTACGTTTCGTCGAACACGCCCTGGTTCTTCAATGGCCTGAGAGTTCAGATTTTCCCCACTCCTCATTTGAAGATCGAGCCGTGGATTATTAACGGTTGGCAATCCTATGGCTCGGCGAATTCCAGAAAAGGCCTGGGCGGGCAGATCAAATACACGCCGTACTCCTGGATGAACATCGTCTCCAATAATTACGGCCTCGGCCACGATGACCTGTACATACCGAATCGCGGCCGTGTCCACACCGATGACAGCATCGAAATCAAGTATTTCGATCGGCCGGGGAACCGCCTGGACAAGATGGCATTCACCTTTACCGGCGATATGGGCTGCGAGTTCGGCCCCAGCACGACCACTTCTACAGGCACCTACATACAAGGCGTCGGCTGCAAAGGCGATACCAGAGACGCGAAATCGGTTGGAGGCGATTATTTCAAGGCGGGAATCGATCCCAAGCAGAGCTTCATCGGTTACATGCTCTATAACCGCATGTGGTTCAAGAAAGACCGCTACGCGCTGACGCTTGGTGGTGGCCAGATTAACAATCCCGGGCGCTACCTGGTCCTCGTTCCTCCCATCAATGGAGAGACCGCAGAGTCGGCGGCGATCAGCGCGCCTTACTTTACCGGAAATCCCTCCGATCCGTTCAAAGCCTGGGATTCTTCCGTCACCTTTGACTACATGCCCAGCCAGTACATTACGTTCCGCTGGGAATACGACTATCGCCATGCCAGCGTGCCTTACTGGTCGGGCGCGCGGGGAATCACGCCCCCGGGTTCGCTCGGAGTTCCATATACCAACAACGGATATCCCCAGTTCTACGCTTGTAATGATGGAAACTCGTCGATGGAGGCGACCCTCAGCGGCGCGCAAGCAGCCTGCGGATCTCAGGGCAGCAGCGTATGGTTTCCCGATTTACGCCGGGACGAGCAGTTCTTTGACATCGATATCATGGTTAAGTTTTAGCGCCAGGCGGGAAGCCAAAAACGCCGGGGTGTGACAGGAAGCAAGGCGCATGGTAGTCGCGGAATTTAATTTCGGAGGCCGCTGATGGAAGACATTCTTTGGATCGCCGTTACGATCGCATTCTTCGCCGTCTCGATTGCGTATGTGCGATTTTGCGATCGCGTGAAATGAGGGCGTGAACTCGCGCCTCGAAACTGAGGATTCAATATGAGCTGGGAATCGATCGTCATGCTGATTATCAGTGCGCTGACCATGGTCTACCTGTTCTACGCGCTGTTGCGGCCGGAAAAGTTCTGATATGACAATCAACGGTTGGCTGCAAATCCTGTTTTTCCTCGCGCTCGTGTTCCTGGTCACAAAGCCGGCCGGGGTCTACATGGCGCGCGTGTTTAACCGCGAAAAGACGTTCATGGATGCCGTCCTGCGCCCCATCGAGCGCCTGCTTTATCGCGTTACCGCCGTCGATGAAACTCACGAGATGCGCTGGACCGAGTACGCGCTCTCGATGCTGCTCTTCAGTGCGGTTTCGATGATCGTGCTTTTCTTGATCCTGCGCCTGCAAGCGCTCTTGCCTCTTAATCCGCAGAAATTTGCCGGGACTACACCCACTCACCTGGCTTTCAACACCGCTGCCTCATTCACTACCAACACCAATTGGCAGGCCTACTCCGGCGAATCGGCGATGAGTTATTTCACCCAGATGGCCGGCCTCGCCTTTCACAATTTTATTTCCGCAGCCACCGGCATTGCGCTTGCCATCGCATTCATCCGCGGCATCGCCCGCCGGCAGATGCAAACCATCGGCAACTTCTGGGTCGACATGGTTCGCGGTTGCCTCTGGATCCTGTTGCCGGTTTCTATCGTTGGCGCGTTGGTCCTGGTTTCGCAGGGCGTAATTCAGAACCTGCGGCCTTACGACAAAGCTGCGCTGATCGAACCCATGCAGGTGCAAAAAGTCGGTCCCGATGGCAAGCCCGTGGTTATGCCCGACGGCAAACCTGTAATGGATACCGTTACCGAACAAACCATCGCTCAAGGCCCGGTCGCCTCTCAGGAAATCATCAAAGAATTCGGCACCAATGGTGGCGGATTCTTCAACGCGAACAGCGCTCATCCGTTTGAGAATCCGACGCCTTTCACCAACCTCATCGAAATGTTCGCAATCTTTACCATCGGTGCTGGTCTCACTTACACGTTGGGCCGCATGACCGGTTCTCAGGCTCATGGCTGGGCAGTGTGGTCGGCAATGGCAATTTTGTTCATGGCGGGGTGCCTCGTCGCCTATTGGGCCGAGGCCCGCGGCAATCCGCTGCTGCCGGGCGCCGACCAGAGGGTGACCGCGCTGCAACCGGGCGGAAATATGGAAGGCAAGGAAACCCGCTTCGGCATCGCCAACAGCGCGCTGTTTGCCACTGTCACTACCGATGCCAGCTGCGGGGCGATCAACGGCTGGCACGATTCCTACACCCCGCTCGGCGGTATGGTTCCGCTGGCCAACATAATGATGAGCGAAGTCATCTTCGGCGGCGTCGGCTCCGGATTATATGGAATGCTGATCGACGTCATCCTCGCCGTCTTCATCGCCGGCCTGATGGTGGGCCGCACGCCTGAGTACCTAGGAAAGAAGATCGAAGCTTACGACGTGAAAATGGCGATGCTATTCGTGCTCGTCTTTCCGCTTGTAATTCTGACGTTCGCCGCGATTTCGGTTGTACATTCATTCGGCACGGCGGGCATTTCGAATCCTGGGCCGCACGGCTTCACTCAGATCCTCTACGCGTTTGTCTCCGGTGCCGGCAATAACGGCTCCGCATTCGCCGGATTAACGGTCAATACACTCTGGTACGACACCGCCATCGGATTCGACATGCTGCTCGGGCGATTCTTCATGATTATCCCGATGCTCGCCATCGCCGGGAACCTTGCGCAGAAGAAATATGTTCCCCCTTCTTCCGGCACGTTTCCGGTCACCACGCCGCTTTTCACGGTATTGCTGATTGGCGTAATTCTGATCGTCGGAGCGCTGACGTTCTTCCCGGCATTAAGCCTGGGTCCCATTCTCGAGCATTTGCTCATGGTGGCAGGCAAGACTTTTTAAGTGATTCTTATGGCAATAGCGCAAACACCGCCTGTTTCGGAAGTGCAATCGGTGAACCTGGGCCGCTCGCCCCGAAAGCCGAAAAAGAAAGCTGTCTGGGAATGGAAAATCGTCGGCCGCGCGATCCTCGACGCCATTCTCAAGCTGAATCCCCGCAAGATGATGGGCAATCCTGTCATGTTTGTGGTGGAGATCGGCAGCGTTATCACGACGGTACTTCTATTCCGTGGCGGCGCCGATTTCAAATTCAATCTCCAGATTACGCTCTGGCTGTGGTTCACAGTGCTGTTCGCGAACTTCGCCGAGGCGATGGCCGAGGGCCGCGGCAAGGCCCAGGCCGATGCCCTGCGACGCGCCAAAGCGGATACCATGGCGAACCGTCTGCTCCCCGATGGAAAAACTGAGACCATCCCCTGCTCCAAGTTGCGCGCTGGCGACATGGTTCTGGCCGAGGCCGGCGAATTTATTCCCGGCGACGGCGAAATCGTCGAAGGCGTCGCCTCGGTCGATGAGTCGGCCATTACCGGAGAATCTGCTCCCGTGATTCGCGAAGCCGGCGGCGACCGTTCCGCTGTGACCGGCGGAACGCGCGTGCTCTCCGATTGGATCAAGGTGAAGATCACTTCCAACCCCGGCGAAACTTTCCTCGATCGCATGATTGCGCTGGTCGAAGGCGCAGAACGGCAAAAAACCCCGAATGAAATTGCGCTCAACATTCTGCTTGCGGGCTTAACGATTATCTTTCTTCTCGCCGTCGTCACGCTGCAGCCGTTCGCAATCTATTCCGGCTCGCCGCAAACCGTGTTCGTCCTGGTGTCGCTCCTGGTTTGCCTGATTCCCACTACGATCGGCGGACTCTTATCGGCAATCGGCATCGCCGGCATGGATCGACTGGTGCAGCACAACGTTTTAGCGATGTCCGGCCGCGCCGTCGAAGCTGCCGGCGACGTGAACACTCTGCTGCTCGATAAAACCGGAACCATCACGCTGGGAAACCGGCAGGCGACAGAATTTTTCATCGCTCCTGGAGTATCTGAAGCGATGCTTGCCGATGCCGCGCAGCTTTCCTCGCTCGCCGACGAAACCCCGGAAGGCCGTTCCATCGTAGTGCTCGCGAAAGAGAAGTACGGTTTGCGCGGCAGGGAAGTGGGAACGCACGGTGCCGAGTTCATTCCCTTCAGCGCCATGACTCGCATGTCGGGCGTGAACCTCGATGGCCGGGCCATCCGCAAAGGCGCAGCCGATGCCATCGCAAAGTATCTGGAGGAACACGGCAGCTCGCTTCCCAAAGAAGTGCGCGAGAGCGTTGACGCTATTTCGCGCTCCGGCGGAACTCCACTGGTGGTTGCCGAGAACGACCGCGCCCTCGGCGTGATTCAGCTGAAAGATATCGTAAAAGGCGGCATGAAGCAGCGCTTCGATCAATTGCGCGCCATGGGCATCAAGACCGTAATGATCACCGGCGACAACCCGCTCACAGCCGCGGCCATCGCCCGCGAGGCCGGCGTCGATGACTTTCTCGCACAGGCCACGCCCAAAGACAAGATGGATCTCATCCGCAAGGAACAGGCCGAAGGCAAACTCGTCGCCATGACCGGCGACGGCACCAACGACGCCCCTGCTCTGGCTCAGGCCGACGTCGGCGTAGCCATGAATACCGGCACCCAGGCGGCGAAAGAAGCCGGAAATATGGTCGATCTCGATTCCAATCCCACTAAGCTGATTGAAATCGTCGAAATCGGCAAGCAGTTGCTGATGACTCGCGGCGCGCTCACCACATTTTCCATCGCCAACGACGTCGCAAAATACTTCGCGATTATCCCAGCCATGTTCGCGGCCACGTTCCCGGTGTTGAACGCGCTCAACATTATGCACTTGAAAACTCCGGAATCGGCCGTGCTTTCGGCCGTAATTTTCAACGCCGTCATCATCATCGCGCTGATCCCGCTCGCATTGCGCGGCGTGAAATATCGCGCCATGGGCGCGGCTGCATTGTTGCGCAACAATCTATGGGTTTACGGCGTTGGCGGCGTCATCATTCCTTTTATCGGGATCAAGCTCATCGATATGCTGATCACCCGCGCCGGCTTGGCATAGGAAAACTTTGCATGGGAATTTTATGAAAAGAAATCTGCTCACCGCTTTCCTGATGACGATCGCGACCACCATCCTTTTGGGCGTCATCTACCCGCTCGCAGTGACGGGCCTCGCACAACTGCTTTTTCCGAACAAAGCCAACGGGGAGCTGATCGAAGTCAATGGCAAAATCGTCGGCTCGCGTCTGCTCGCGCAGAGCTTCACCGGCGCGCGCTACTTTCATCCGCGTCCGTCGGCGGTAAACTACGATCCCACAAACTCGAACGGCTCTCAGTTGGGACCCACGAACCACCAACTGATCGACCGCGTCAAAGGCGACGTGGCAACGTTGCAGGCGGAGAATCCCGGAACTCCAGTACCGGTCGATCTGGTCACCGCATCGGCTTCAGGGCTCGATCCGGAGATCACTCCCGCAGGCGCTGAGTTCCAACTCCCACGCGTAGCGAAAGCGCGAGGGCTAAGCGAGGATTCTGTCCGTGAAGCGATCCGCCAACACACCGAGCAGCGCCAATTCGGATTTCTCGGTGAGCCGCGCGTCAACGTACTCGAACTGAATCTTGCGCTGGACCAGATTCAGCAAAGCCGTGCCTCCCGCTAAGCGAAGTCTGCATGCCATTGATTCTTAAGCTCTTCGGCTAGAGATGGGCCGCGGGCCTGCCGCACCGCAGTTCCTGACCGCGAAACTAAAGTGACCTTACAGGCCACTGCCTCCATCGATAGCATTGCCACGGGGCAGCATTTTCTCTCTATCGATCGAGGAAAGAAACCATGGAGACACGGAAGCGGTGGTTCGGGTCAAGTCTATTGATTTTGTCGTTAATATTTGGGTCGTTAACAGCGGTCGATGCGCAAAGCGCACAAGCGCCCGTTCCGCAACCTGCGCAGGACTCGCAAGCCGATCAGAACTCGCAATCTTCAAACGATCAGGACCCTCCCGGCCGCATCGCCCGGCTCAATCTCATCGATGGCGCAGTGTCGTTTCAGCCCGGTGGTCAAAACGACTGGCTCGACGCTTCTGTGAATCGCCCTCTCGTATCGGGCGACAATCTCTGGGCCGATAAAGATTCTCGCGCCGAAGTCCACATCGGATCGACTGCGTTGCGCCTTGCGCCCATGACCGGAATCACCCTGCTCGAAGTAAGCGATCATGTGACTCAGATTCGCCTCGTTCAGGGATCTCTGATTGTTCGCCCGCATCATGTCGACAACGGAGATGCGTACGAAATCGATACTCCCAACGTTGCTTTCGTCATCGCGCAGCCCGGCGATTACCGCGTCGATGTCGATCCCGACGGCGCTAACACCGATGTTACGGTCTTTCGCGGGCGCGGCACCGTCACCGGCGGCGGATCGTCCTATACCGTCGTCGCCAGTCAGCACGCCACTTTCATGGGTACGGATCGGTTGAGTTACGCCAGTCACGACATTCTTCCGGATGATGGATTCAACAACTGGGCCTTGCAGCGCGACCGCGATGAAGACGATTCGGACTCCGCGAACTACGTTTCACGCGACATGACCGGATACGAAGATCTCGCTCAGTACGGCGACTGGACGTATGTGGCCGGCTACGGCCCGGCCTGGACTCCCAGAGTCGTAGAAGCGGGCTGGGCGCCCTATCGCTTCGGGTATTGGACATGGGTTGGCCCTTGGGGATGGACGTGGGTGGCAAGCGAGCCTTGGGGCTTCGCACCCTTTCATTACGGCCGATGGGCAATGGTCGGCGCGAACTGGGCCTGGGTTCCGGGATCGGCCGCGCTTCGCCCCGTATACGCTCCGGCGCAGGTTGCGTGGCTCGGCGGCGGACCGGGAACACATTTTTCCTTCGGAGCGGGCGTTGGCTGGGTTCCTCTCGCGCCCGGAGAAGTTTTTGTTCCTTACTATCATGTGAGCCGGACGTACGTGAATGAGGTGAATCTCACCAACACGCACGTCGAGACGACGAGGATCGCTAACGTTTACAACTCGGTTGCCGTGAATCGAACTGCTGCAGTGAATGATGTCACGTATGCGAACCGCAGCGTGAATGGCGGAGTGACGGTCGTCTCCCGTGAAACGTTCGTCAATTCGCAATCCGTCGGCCGCAACGTTGTAACCGTACCGGCGAACGAGTTGGCGTCAATACCGGTATCGCGCGAGGTTTCCGCCGAGCCCATGCAAGCTGGCGCCCCTGGAAAGCCCGCCGCGAGCAAGCCGTCGGCAGCCCTGATGAACCGCCCCGTAGTGGCGCTCCGCACGCCGGCTCCAACGCCTCGCTCACTCGGCGATGAACCACAGCCGGGAGTGCGTCCTACTCAACTTCAAATCGTGCGCCAGGAATCGCCGGGCAAACCGGTTGAACAATCGGCTCTGCCCGCGCCGCAAGCTCGATCGCACGAGGACTTCAACTCACTGACCCCATCGACCGAAGGAGCTCCTCACGCCAAAGCGTCCCGAGTCTGGGAGGAGCAGGGTTCACCCGAGCCCCAAAGAAGCGCTGATACTGAGGCGACGACCTCTCATCCCCAAATACACCGTACGCAACCATCTTCAGCCGCTCGCTCGACGCAACAACATCAGCAGCCCGTGCAGTCGGCGCATTCGGTCGCCAGGCCCGTCGCTCCGGC
>CAZGXY010000070.1:0-6818 GCA_964530145.1 uncultured Acidobacteriaceae bacterium
GCCGGAATTGCCGACAAATCAAATGTGATGTAGCTGGTCTGCGTACTCTCCACGTTCAGAGTGCGTACCCACACACTCAGCGGTTGCAAACCGTGAAAGTCCGCGTCACATTCCGCATCCTGGTACACAGCTCTTTCGACCAGTTTGTTGTACCGACTCAGCGCGTGTTCGCTCAACCATCTTGAGAGTGTTGCCAACATGGCATTCAGCAGAAATCTTATTATTAACCCTTATGTAAATACTCTTGCGCTTTTTGTAATCAGCGTAATCACTCGTTGGACCCGGCAACAAATCAAGTCAGCATTCGCCGATGATTCGATTTGCGATCGTTCGCTGTTCGCCGTGGAGAGTCGAAGAAACCCACCGCTGGTGAGACTTCAACCGCCTGCGAAAATGCTCTCCCGGCCATTCTCCGGTCGTACTCCATCGCTGGAATTCAGGCGGATCGTCAAGCGATTTGGGAGTTTGGTCGTCGTTCCCAACACCAGGTCGCGGCGCGCGCTTTTCGGAAGCCGGCGCGATCTTCCACGGGCCGCGAAATCGCGGTTCCCGCGTCTTCGCTATTGCAATCTTGCGTACTCTGCTTCGGCTTCCTTGAGAATCGGAATTTGTGGATCAGCGTTTTTCCAAAGCGTGAAGAAGTCTTGATAAGCCGCTCTCGCCTTGATCGTTTCCCTGTTGATAGCGAAAGCGCGGGCCAGGTCCAAATGCGCTAATGCACCGAGAGAACAGCTGCCCACGATGCTGCGGTGATCGAGTATCTTCTGAAATTCGACGGCTGCATTCTTTCCATCACCTGCGCCAAGGAAAGCGAGGCCGCGTAAATAGATTGGGAACAGAGCCCCCGTAGTCGGAACCTGTTGTAATCCCATCTCGTAAGGTTCCGCGGTCTCGAGCAACTCGATCGCCTTGTCGAAATGCCGGCGATTAAGTTCGACGGCCGCACCGATCGTCGGCAACCAGTAATTGTTCAAAATCGTGTCGACGGGGCGATTCTCTTGAAGCTGGCGGGCGATGGTTATCGCCTGGTCGGAGTGGCCAGTGCGAGCAAGGATAAACGCATCCAATTCGGATTGTTCTTGAGCTGGACGAATGTGGAGGGATGCGTCCAGTTCTTCCCTCGCATGGCGCTCGCCAAACTCGGCGTCGCGCCATGCTCGAACCTCTGCGAAGCCGCTTGCCGCATCGGGTTCACCATGGCGGAGAGCAGATTCTATCGCACGCTGAGTCGAATCATTGGCATTGGTCAAGTAACCATAATAGGCCTCGCTATCGGCCTGCAGAGCGAGGAGCAAAGCTTCGAAGCGTGGCTGCCCCGCCGCCGCCTTCACCTGACGTTGCATTTCTTCCGTATCCCCACGAAGAAACGCCAAATCGTAGAAAGAGGGCAATAGCATGGAGCCACCGAGCTTAAGCTGTTGAGCGCGGTGGAGGGTATCCTCCGATTCCTGTAAGCGCCCTAACTTGCGATAAGCCGCGGCCAGGCTAGCGTATACAGTGGCACTCCCTGGGTCCAACTTCAATGCCTGAAGGTCCTGCTGCAGACCCTCTTCGTATTGCCCGGCGGCGAAGTGCATAACTCCGAGATCGATATAGGTTGACTGCTCTCTCGGGTACCCTTGCTGCCACAATTCGAGTGCCGCCATTGCCTTGTCGAGTTCGCCGGTAACTGTCATGTAATAATGCGAATCGATATACAATCGTTCGCGTTCACTGACGCGATCGTGCAGCGCAAAAGCCTTTCTCATCGCGGTTCCGGCTTTCACCGGTTGGCCGAGATTGAAGTATCCGGTCGCGGCTCGCGCATAAGCCATGGCAAAATTCGGATCTAATTCTGAGGCGCGCTCGAAAAACGGGATCGCCGCCTTATCTCCGTTGGCGAGCCTCGTCTTGATGCCCAGACCATAGGCGCGTAGTGCATCCAGCGAAGACGTAGTAGCTTGTTCTACGGGCACGTCATATTTACGGATGGTGGGAAGGGACTCGCCCAGCTGAGTCCGGAGCACGGTGCTGATCTTATCCAGGCTGTGCAGCACGGTCTCGCGACTGTCGGTTTCGATTTGCCGGCTGAGCAAAGTGTCGCCATTTTGGCAATTCAAGGCACTCAGGCCCAGCACGTAATGCTTGCCCAGGGTTGAAATCGAGCCGATCAGCATCACCTTGCTTGCGGTCCGTAGACAGACGTCTCTTGCCAATGCCGGCGTGACCCGTGCATCGCCCGCGAGGCCCATGTAACGGAGTTGCTGGCCAACCTTTTGATCGGAGAGCACATTGAGAAACGGCGACTGCTCCAATTGGACACGCAAAGCCTGTTTGAGGGCTTCATCGAAAACCGGATCGCCGGTAGTGTTATTAAAATCGGCCAGAACGAGAGTGTCTCTCGCACCGATGCCATCGCTGCGCCGGCGAAAATAGTAGCCGGCTGCAAGCAAAAGAGCGACCGTCATCACCGCTGCCAGTGAAGCCGTTCTCCAGCCGGATCGACGGAGTTTATTCGAGGCGGCTTCATCTCGAATCTTTAGTAGCGCTTGATGTATTTCTGAAGCTTTCTGGTATCGATGGTTGCGGTCGACTTGAATCGCCTTGCAGATGATTTGCGTCAAGCCGATATTCAGCCCGGGAACCAGCACGGATGGAGAAATCGGTGTACGGTGCAGGATGTTGTCGATGACTTCCTTCGAAGTCTTTCCTTCGAAAGGTAACCTGCCGGTCGCCATCTCGTAGAGCACGACCCCCAAGGAGAAAAGATCGCTGCGCGCATCGAGTGGCTCGCCCAGGACCTGCTCGGGCGACATATAACTTGCAGTGCCCCAACCTGAACTCGCGCTGGGCTCCAACTTATTGTTTGAAGCGGGCGCGCGCGAAGACGTACCCACGTCATCGGGATTGAGATTCCTTAGTGCATCCGTAGGAGACGTCTGCGGGGTCGCGAGCTTCGCCAGCCCGAAGTCGACTATCTTGGCCTCCCCGCGTTGCGTGAGAACAATATTAGAAGAGGTAATGTCGCGATGAGTGATCCCTGCAGCATGGGCTGCGTCGAGTGCATCCGCGATCTGGATCCCAAGATCCACAACCCGCATCCACGGCAGGGGCTCGCCATTGATTTTCTGCTTTAGATTCTTGCCGGGCAGGAACTGCATCGCAATAAAGCGATGCTCTTCGTACCGGTTCACTTCATATACAGTGCAAATATTGGGATGGTCGAGGGCTGATGCGGCTCGGGCCTCGCGCTCGATGCGGGCCACAGCGGCGTCGCTGAGGGAATTGTTTTGATCGGAGCCGAAAACTGCGGGCGACAGGAACTTCAGCGCGACCAGGCGCCCCAGGTCAAGGTCCTCGGCTTTGTAGACATTTCCCATACCGCCGGCGCCCAGTTTTTCGAGTATGCGGTAGTGCGAAACATTTTTGCCGATCAATTGATCAGGATCGGCCGCGGCTCGGAATCTTTCGGGCTCAGATTCCCCAAGCAACTGGATACACAGATCCAGAGGTGGGGATTCGAGAAATTCACCCGCGTCCTTCTCCTGCAAAAGCAGAGATTCCACCTCTTGACGAAGAGCCGAGTCTGAACCGCAAGCCTCGTCCAGAAAGCGCTGTCTTTTATCCTCTTCACGATCCAAGGCGGCGAGACACAATTCTTTCACCCGCGCCCAGCGCTCACTCTCCATTTCTATCGTCCCTCCTCAACTCCCGAAGCAGCCACAGCTTCGCGAGAGTCCAGTCCTGCTTGACGGTTCTCTCTGAAACCTCCAAAACTTCTGCGGCTTCCTTCACGCTTAGGCCCATGAAGTAACGCAGTTGAACCACCTGACACTGCCGCTCGTCGATTGCGGCAAGGCGGTTTAGCGCCTCATCCAGGGCAACAAAGTCAATTGGCAGATCGCTGGCAAGGAATCCGGCCTCCTGCAGCGGGACGAACCGTGCTTTCTGGCCCTCCCGCAAGTGAGGACGGGCGCGAGCATGATCGGTAAGAATATGCCGCATCAAACACGCGCAGACCGCATGGAAATGCCCGCGATTCTGCCAATCGAAGCCTTCCATTTCGGCCAGACGCAGATAGGTTTCATTGATGAGTCCGGTCGCCTGAAGAGTGTGATTCGGATTCTCGCGCGCCAAGTGGCGGCGCGCGGCCTGATGCAACTCCTTGTATAAGAGCGGTATCAGCGCATCGAGAGCATTTCGGTCACCCTTGCTCCAGGCACGCAGCAGCAGGTGATCTCGTTGTTCATCGTCGGGGAGTTGGCCATGGTGGGGACCTGAACAGCAAGTCGTTGCCGTGATTCTGCCGGAGCGCGAGCCGACTGTCCAGTTGTTTGTCTTCCGCTCACGAAGTCTGTGCAAGCTCTTGCATACTCATCGCGCCAAAAATGGCTATGGGCGCGGTATTCCGAGAAATCTCTGCCCTTTTCTCACCGTATTCACGCTATACATATATGGGGCTATCTGATTGGCGAATTTCATTCGCATTCATTTGGTCTCGCGACGGCCATGATGAAAAAGAACAAATACATGAGAAGCCTTCCGGTAATTACTGTGGCGTTATGCGGATTGTTTTGCCTCTCTGCGGCGGCATCGGAGAAGAGCCTGACATTTCTCAGCGCGCAACTGAATTCCTCCGGTCAACAGCCCAGCGATGGGTTTGGGATCGCCGTGGCCATTGATGGCGAGACAGCCGTGGTCGGTGCAACTGGCGCTCAGGTCAACGGAAGTCCGACCGGTGCGGCTTACGTTTTTGTAAGACCATCCACCGGCTGGGTGAACACGACCCAGACAGCGACATTGACCGCATCTGACAATGCCGATCAATTCGGCGCCTCGGTGGCAATTAGCGGGGACACCATCGTAGTGGGCGCGCCAAGGACTAATGTGGGTAATTTCGCCGAGGAGGGCGCAGTCTACGTTTATGTGAAGCCGTCGAGCGGCTGGACCACCATGACAGAAACCGCGAAACTCACCGGATACCATGTCTCCGGCATCGGCCTTGACTGGATTGGAACGACTGTCGCGATCGACGGCGACACTATCGTCGCGGGGGCGCCGAATGTGTTTCCCGATTACCACGCCCTTGGTGAAGGCGAGGCCTTCGTTTATGCAAAGCCGAAAAACGGCTGGAAGGATACAACCGAAACGGCGGTGCTCTATTACCTGATCGGTGGAATCGGGTTTGCCCATTCGATCGCCATCAATGGGAACACGATCGCGGTCGGAGCGGATGGCTGCTGTTATCAAGGTGAAACGACTACCGGCGCGGGTTTTGTTTTCGTAGAGCCAAAGGGTGGATGGAAAACGACGCCACACCCAAACGCCGTGCTCACCAGTCCAGGAGTCGGCGCCAACGATGCTTTTGGGTACGCCGTGGCGGTCGCAGGCAACACTGTTGTGGTTGGCTCACCGCAGATCTGGGACTACGAAGTCGGCGCCGCTTACGTTTACGTCGAGCCGACTGGCGGCTGGACAAACATGACTCAGCAAACTGCCGAACTTTATCCCTCGTTCACAGTAGAGGGAGACTTTGGTGAATTTCTCGCCATGAGCGGAAACACGGTTTTGATCGGCGCTCCTTTTACCGATATAGAGCACGGCCAGCAGGGCGCATCTTATATTTTCACCGAACCCAAAAGCGGCTGGGTCTCGACCATGAACTACGCCGCCATGCTTTCGACCGCCAACGGTTTCGGATACAACTTCGGCCAATCTGTTTCGATCAGCGGTTCCACAATTGTTGTAGGAGTGAACGGAACTTCCTCGACTAACGGCGCCGCATTCGTATTTTGGCCGGGCCAATAAAGCGTTTGTTACTTGATCGATCCCCCGCAATTTGAATTTAAGGAACGGGAGAATCCCAATGAAAGCAATACAACCTTTTTTTTCTGCTCGCCTGACGGTGCTCGTGCTCGCCTGGATTTTCGCATTGACAACCGCCGCGGGGGCTCAAACTTACAGCGTCATCTACAATTTTCAGGGCCTCGCTGACGGGGCCGACCCCATGGCCGGACTTATTTTCGGCAAGTCTGGAGTGCTTTACGGCACCGGCATCTATGGCGGCAACTATGATTCTTGCGACGAGGGCGGAGCCTGCGGCGTTGTGTTCAGCCTGACGCCCCCCGCGCAAAGTGGCGGGACTTGGACTGAAAGCGCTTTTTATCAGTTCCAGTACCAAGATCCGTATCCGCCCATGAGCAATCTGGTGTTCGACAAAGAAGGAAATATTTACGGGTCAGCCGGAAGCAATGGCGGTATTGATATGACCCTTTATCAATTAACTAACGTAGACGGCTCTTGGAACTTGAACCCGATCTACTCTTCGGGTCAATTCGGCACAGTCGCCACGCCGATCATCGACGCAAATACTAACCTCTATACCACGGTCGAATTCAGCGCCGACGGGACGTACGATGGAGCGGTAGTGGAAGTGAGTCCGCAATCGGGTGGAACTTGGACGGCAAATAATCTTTACGAATTCCAGGGCGGAAATGATGGAGACGGTCCGACCGGTGGTGTGGTTCTTTACCGAGGTAAGCTCTACGGCACTACGGCGAGCGGAGGCGGCACTTCGGAATGCGGGACGGTCTTCGAGTTATCGCCCCAATCCGGCGGCACGTGGAAAGAGCGTGTGCTCCATGCTTTCACGGGGACCGACGGGTGCTATCCCTCTGCGGGTGTGATTTTCGACAAGAGCGGAAACATGTATGGCACAACCAACACTGGCGGAGGAGGTATCTGCACGAGTGGATGCGGAGTAGTCTTTGAGCTGTCGCCGCCCGCGCAGGAGGGCGGCGCGTGGACGGAGACGGTTCTTCTTGAATTCAACAACAAGA
>CAZGXY010000071.1:0-16958 GCA_964530145.1 uncultured Acidobacteriaceae bacterium
CGCTCCTCATCTTGAAATTGAATTTCATTTTCAACAAGCGCGGATGGTATTCTACCTAGCACCGCCCAACCGGCATCGTCTTCAGGCGCAACCCGGTCAGACTCGTATCCCATTCCGCCCATGCTGCAAAAACGTATCGATGATCAGCCCTCCATCTCGCGCGAAATGGTTCGCGAGGCGCAGGAGATCCTCCACCAGCATCTCAAGCGTGTCGGCCTGAAACAGACCGCCCAGCGCGACACGATTTTGCGTACATTTCTCGAAACCCGTGACCACCTCTCGACCGACGAACTTCACCGCCTGGTGCAGAAAAAAGATTCCGGCATAGGCTTCACCACCGTGTACCGCACGCTGAAGCTCCTGGGCGAATGCGGCCTGGCCAGCGAAGTCGCCTTCCACGACGGCATCGCCCGCTACGAGCATCAATACAACCGGCGCAGCCACCATCACATGGTCTGCACCGACTGCGGCAGTTCGGTAGAATTTTTTTCCCGCGAGGTTGGCGAACTCGAGCAGGAGATCGGCCGCAAATATCACTACGCAACCACCCGTCACACCTTCCAGATTTATGGAGTCTGCGAGGAGTGCCGCAGGAAAAACGGAGCCTTGCGCCCAGTCTGAATTCATGGCCATTTCCTGCCCAGACTGCTCCGCAACCATGCCCGAGGACGCGGCATTCTGTCCCGAGTGTGGCCGCTCCATGCGCCCTGAGAAGCGCGCGCACGGCCAGGTCGGCGTCTTGCCTGAGGTCGTTGCTGGCGCTCTCGCTTACTTTCTCGTCCCCGCTTTCGTCTTCCTTTTTGTCGACCCTTACCGCAAGAATCGCTTCGTGCGCTTTCATTCCTTCCAATGCATCGGCGCATGGCTGATTGCGATTGTCATCGCCGCCGCCGTCAGGATTCTCGCCGTGCTCCTCAATCTCATGCCCGTCGTCGGCTATCTCTTGATTTCGCTGCTGTCGATCGTGATGGTCCTCGCCGTACTCACAACCTGGCTGGTCCTGATTGTGAAAGCCCTCCAGGGGGAGATGTTCAAGCTGCCCGTGATTGGAACCATGGCGGAACAGCAGGCGGAAAAAGTTGAGGGGAACGCATAACTTCGTTCGATGACAAACACTCAATCGAAGGCGCTCTTCGAATTTGCAACTCGCCCCTTGACTTTCTCTCCCTAAGCGGTCAATGCTATTAGCTTTTCTCTTAACTCGCCGGAATGCGCGCCCGCCGAAAGGCATGTAGGCGCACCGGACGGATAAGAACTTTACGCTGAATTGGGGCGATCATTGAAAGTTAGAGTTTTCTATCATGACAAGTGCTTTGACGGAGCCTCCTCCGCGGCTCTGTTCGCGCGTTTCTATCGGGAGCGCATTCGCGAAGATGTGCAATTTGTCTACTCCGGCCTGGTACACCGCGCCGGGGCTCTCTTCGACGAATCGCATTTCGATGGCGACGAAAACGCCATCGTCGACTTCAAATATTCCAGTTCGCCCAAGATCACCTGGTGGTTCGATCACCACGAGAGCGCATTTCTTTCCGCCGCCGACGCCGCTCACTTCGAGCACGACGAAAGCAATCGCAAATTCTACGATCCCGCTTTCAAGTCCTGCACCAGTTTCATCGCCATGATCGCGCAGCAGCGCTTCGGATTTAACCCCGCTCCCGTAGCCGATCTCGTCCACTGGACCGACGTCATCGATGGCGCCCTCTATCCCGACGCCAAAACCGCGGTCGAAATGAAAGCCGCGGCCATGAAACTGACCATGGTCATCGAATCCGCGCCCGATCACGGTTTCGTCCCCAATCTCATTCCGCTGCTCGCTACAAAGCCGCTCGATGCGATCCTCGAAGAGCCGTTCGTGGCTCTGCTTTTGCCCCCTCTGCTTCGCCGCCACGAACTCTCGATCGAGATCCTGAAGAAGCGAACCGAATGCACTGACGGCACCATCTTCTTCGACGTCACCGATCAGGATCTTGAGGGCTACAACAAATTCGTTCCGTATTATCTGCACCCCGAATCCATTTACAGCGTGGGATTGAGCAAAAGCAGCTTCCGCGTAAAGGTTTCCGTCGGATCCAATCCCTGGGCGCCGCAGGAGCCGGTGGTTAATCTGGCGAAAATCTGCGAGCGCTACGGCGGAGGCGGCCACGCCCGCGTCGGCGCAATTTCCTTCAAAGTTGACCAGCACGCTGCGGCGATCAAAGCTTCCCGGGAGATTGTGAACGAGTTGCGGGCTGCCGTCCGATCCGGCAAGAACTGAAGCGCAATGCTCCTGCCTTTACGGAATATCGACCGGCATCGGGCACGCACCAGCCTGCTCCGCGCGGTTGCGTCGTTCGAATTCACTAAAGGCGTCTTCGGTTTGTTAGTCGGCGTGCTGGCGATTCTTCTGCTCCACAAAGACGCTTGGGTCATCGCCGAGAGCCTTCTGGCGCTCCTGCATATCAGCACCGACCGGCGCGCCGCCCAGCTTTTCCTCGACTTTGCCGACGACATTACAGACGCGCGCCTCTGGCTTGCCGTAAAGCTTACGTTTGTCTACGCCGCCCTGAGATTCGCCGAGGGCTACGGCCTGTGGAAAGCACGCACCTGGGCTGAGTGGATCGCTTTCGCCTCCGGCATGCTGCTGTTCCCCTTTGAAATCCGTGAACTCGTGCACGGCATAACGCCGCTCCGGCTGGGCGCCTTTATTGTGAACATCGCCATCGTGCTTTATATGGGCTTTCTTCTGCGTGAGGGCCGCAGGTTGCGCCACTCAGAGGCCGCCAGTTCGCATGAATAGCGGAAGAATTCAGCGACCAATTATCGGACACCAACAGCCAAAGTCGAAGATCAGGGCTTCTCGGGGCTGACCGGATCGTCGCCATGGCACAGTCCCAGGCAAATCAGAACGCCGGCAATCACGATTCCGCCCCCCAAAGCCCACCACGAATTCAATGCCTCTCCCGCTCCAGCAATCGCGGGCCGCTCCTGTTCAAGTGCCGCCACGCAGTGCTCCGATCGTTCATAGTGCTCGCCCTCATGCACGATCTTGTCCGATGATTCACCCGGTTTCGGTTTGTGCGCCAGGTTCTCGTGCGCGTGAACCTTCACATCGCTCTTCGTCGCCAGCACGCGTACCTTGCCGCCGCTGTCCGTCACCTCATACTCAGTCCGCGCCGAACTGACCGGACTCACCGTGATACATCCCACCATCACTTCCATCTCGCGCGCCGTATCCAGTTGCAGGCTTCCATGATCGAGCACCAGTTCATGTCCCTGAAATTGCACCATGGTCTCCGGAGCAATCAGAACGCTCGATCCTTCAACATCGATTCGCGCCACGTGCCCGGCCTGGGTTTCCACCAGAGAATCCGGAAAGATCGCGGCCACCGGCGTTGCCGGGACTTCATTGAGCCATGTCCCTCCGTCACTATGCAGCAAGCCGCGATTCGCGTCTTGGGCGAGAAGCGACGCCGGCAGGATCACGATCATCACGCGGCAAACGAATTGTCGCCATTCAGACAGAGAAATCCCAACCTCCGCACGAACTCCTTGCGATAAGGATAGCTCGCGGATTCGCAACCAGCTATTGACTGCGGGGATGCAAGGACCCTGTCGCACCTGCGATCCAGGAAACACGAAAGATGGCGCGGCCCTCTACTTGTGAAGAAAAACAGACACATTGGAGCTCATTGAATTCGCCACGACAAAATCCAGCTTACCGTCACCGTTGAAATCGGCTGCGGCGATGGAGCCAGCAAGGCGGCCACCGGTTCCGACCTTCTCCGACTTCTCGAAACTTCCCGTGCCTGTGCCCCGCATAACATTGACGTATCCAAACCGCCCTTCCGGTCCATCGGCGGTAATCAGGTCCAGGAATCCATCGTCGTTAAAATCCCGCAGCACCATGCCGTAAACTCCCAGGGTTTGCGCGTGGCTGAAGATCGGCGGCTGAAACGTTCCGTCGCCGTTTCCCAGGTCGGTGGAGATTTCGCCGCCATCCAGGCCCGCCGTCACCAGATCGACGTTTCCATCGTTGTTCACATCGCCCGCCGCGAGCGGACCCGGCGCGTCCGAATTGTACTGGACGTAAGGGCCGAAAGTTCCATCGCCGTTATTGAGCAGAACATCGACCTGCACGAAGTCATTCACCGCGATGGAGTCGCTGGTGGCAATATCGAGGTGTCCGTCCTTATTGAGGTCTGCCAGGATTACCTGGTTGGCCGCCGGCGGAAAATAAAACGTCGGCGCTTGCAGGCTGCCATCGCCGTTCCCCATCAGTACCGCGAGAGAGGGCTGGCCCTCGTTCGTCACGTTGCTGCAAACCACGTCAAGCCTGCCGTCGCCATTGACGTCGCCGACCGCCAGGTAGAAAGCATAGCCGCCCGCATAGTAGCTGACCGGGTTTGAAAATCGGCCGTTCCCCTTGCCGAGCATGACAATAATTGAGCCGTTCGCCGCCGGGTCCGACTCGGCGGTGATTACCAGGTCGGGAATGTGGTCTCCGTTCATATCGGCCACCACCAGATTAGCCCCGGCGAAGGGCAAATTCATGGTCAACGCAGGCTGAAAAGTGCCGTCCCCATTGCCCAGAAGAACGCTCAGATTGAAGATATTCGGATGAGCCAGCGTGGCATTGACGGTAACCAGATCCAGCTTTCCATCGCCGTTCACGTCGGCAACCGCAACGGAATTTGGGTTCGCACCCACCATGTAAAGCTGAGGCGCCTGGAACTGCGCAAAAGCGGTCAGACAGAAAAATTCGAAAGCCGCCACAATGCCAATCAAACCGCGCATAAGAGCTCTCCGAACGAAGTTACTGGCCTGCCTGCAAGGCAGACACTGTGGCACGAGCCGCGGCTCACGTCAATATGCAGGAATTGGCAACTCTTCGGGTGGAAGAGCGGCCCTTCACCCTGTGTCATGCCGACGAAAAGACTCCCGCGCCTTAGCGGGCGCTTTCAACCGTAAGCTTCAACCTGACCGCCTTGGTCACGGCGATGAGCGTAGAAAGGCGAGGATTTCCCCGCGCGGATAAGGCGCGATACAAGCTCTCGCGCTCGATGCCGGCGGCCTTGGCCACCTTCGCCATACCGCCTCTGGCTTCGGCAATGCGGCGCAAAGCGACCAGCAAGCCGCCGGGATTTTCGGTATCTTCAAGAGCCTCTTTGAGGTATGCTGCGGCGAATTCAGGATCATCGCGCAGTTCCAGAATCACGCATTCGTTACCATCTTCTTCCGAGAAGTCACAGAGACAGACTTTGATCATGGCGAGCATCCAGATGATCCGGTTGACTCCATCCCTGGCAATTTCTTGGGAATACGGCGAATAGGGGCAGGTGACTACTGCTATCAAGGTGAGGAACAACCGGTACTCTATGGCGAGAGTTTGACCTTTTTTGAAACCGAAGGTTGCCCTGCCACTCGGCTAACAAAAGAGGATCGAATGTCACTCAGGGAAGCACTTCCGAGCTGGCACAACTGGGATCCGCGACTGATCGCGGCCGAGGCATATTTAACGCCCATCGCTGACTCCCAGGAAAGGCCGGGGCTTTCGGTGGGTCAGATTTGGACTCAGATAATCAAGGCTCCGCTAATACCGTTTGACCCATTAGTAAGAAGTAGAAAGTTGACTCATGCCTACGATGCTTTGCGCGAGTATCTGAACGACCTCCGCGATCCAAAGGAGCGAGGCGTAAACCGTACCGGTAGGACAAAAAAACTGTGCGCGAACGACCCGACTAAACCCGGGCCTTGATTTCAGCGTGCCGCCAGCGTAGTACCGGCCGCAGCGCGTTTCTTCTTGGTTTTGATTTCAGTCTGTAACCCCAAAAGCTCGGCATAGACAACAAGCGTATCGAGGCTAAACTTCGACATCTTGCCCCGCAGCAAGTCACTAATTCTTGGTTGCGAGGTTCCAAGCTTCGCTTGCAACTCCTGTTGTGTATAACCCGCCGCTGCCTTAACAATTTTCGTATTCAGGTCTGCCTTGAGTTTTAACGCGGCGGCCTGCTCAGGTGAAAAACCCAAATCTTCAAATAATTTGCTGCTCATTGTTTCCCCATGTTCGTCAGAAGGCTGCAAATAGAAATAGAACTGGTTCCATGCTTTACTTCTCTTTGCTCAGCCTCTGCTTCAAAGCGCTTAAACGCTTGCGTGTTAATTCAACGTCTCCCGGCGGCGTCTTACGAGTTTTCTTCTTAAAGCAATGAAGCACATAAACCACACCGCCAAGCTGCGCGTACATCACCCGATACCATGCATCGCGATCCGCGTCCCGAAGTTCGAAAACTCCGGGCAGAGCCGGAGCCATCGGCTTCGAATCCAGCGGTCGATCCCCGGTCTGCGCGCGCCGCAGATCGGCCCCGAGATGAGCGCGAACCTCCTCCGGAAAGTCTCGAATGACTTTCAAAGAATCGCCCTCAAATACAACATCGGGAGCGGAGTCGTCGCTCACAAATCACACGGTATCAGTAACGAGCTTCGCTGTATACAAATATTTATATAAACCGGCCCCCCTTGACAACTTCCCACTCACATCCCTATAATTAGCACTCAGTAGGCGAGACTGCTAACAGATCGCCCTATCCCACTAAATTTAATAGGCTTAACGCACCATCAACCTTCTACAACCCTTGAAAGGAGTTGCAACTATGGCAAAGTTTAGCCCACTACATGACCGCATTTTGGTCCGTCGCGTGGAAGAAGCTTCAACCACTCGTGGCGGCATCATTATCCCAGACAGCGCAAAAGACAAACCGCAGGAAGGTGAAGTCATTTCCACCGGCAAAGGCCGCACCAACGACGAAGGCAAAACCTTCCCGCTGGCCGTCAAGGAAGGCGACCGCATTCTCTTCGGCAAGTATTCCGGCACCGAGATCAAGATCGATGGTGAAGAGTACATCATCATGAAGGAAGACGAAGTTCTCGGCATCCTGACCGGCGCCGCCAGCCCCGCGAAGAAGGAACTCGCTGGTTCGAAGCGGTAAGTTCGAAGCGGTAAAAGGCTTGGTTTAGCTGGCGGCTGGTAGCTGAAAAGCCGATAGCTGACAGCACTCAAAGAATCCCGCGGGTCCATCCCGCAACAGAATCAAGGAGAAAAAAGCAATGGCAAAACAAATCGTACACGGAGAAGAGTCCCGGCAGGCTATCCTGCGCGGCGTGAATCTTCTTGCCGACGCAGTAAAAGTCACGCTCGGCCCCAAGGGCCGCAATGTAGTCATTGAAAAGAAGTTCGGTTCCCCAACCATCACCAAAGACGGCGTCACCGTGGCCAAAGAGATCGAACTGAAGGACGGCCTCGAGAACATGGGCGCCCAGATGGTGCGCGAAGTGGCCAGCAAGACCTCCGACGTAGCCGGCGACGGCACCACCACCGCCACCGTTCTAGCCCAGGCAATCTATCGCGAAGGCGTAAAAACGGTCGCCGCCGGAGCCAATCCGATGGCCATGAAGCGCGGCATCGAACGTGCCGTGGTCACCGTTTGCGGCAAGCTCGACAAAGAAGGCAACCGCGAAAAAGGCGAACTCGACAAATTCTCCAAACCCGTTTCCGGCGACATGATTGGACAGGTGGGGACGATTTCGGCTAACAACGACGAGACGATTGGACACATCATTGCCGAAGCTATGAAGAAGGTCGGCAAGGATGGCGTCATCACGGTGGAAGAGTCGAAGACGCTGGAGACGCAGTTGGAAGTGGTCGAGGGTATGCAGTTCGACCGCGGCTATCTGTCTCCTTATTTCGTTACGGACCCGGAGCGGATGGAAGTTGCGCTCGAAAACGCCTACATCCTGATCAACGAGAAGAAGATCAGCTCGATGAAGGACCTGCTTCCGTTGCTTGAGCAGATTGCCAAGAGCGGCAAGCCGCTGGTCATCATCGCGGAAGACGTTGAGGGCGAAGCGCTGGCAACTCTCGTCGTCAACAAGCTGCGTGGCACGCTGCAGGTTGCGGCCGTGAAGGCTCCCGGATTCGGCGATCGACGCAAGGCGATGCTGCAGGATATCGCGATTCTCACCGGCGGCAAAGCGATCACGGAAGATCTCGGCATTAAGCTCGAGAACGTTCAGGTGAGCGACCTCGGCCAGGCCAAGAAGATCACCATCGACAAGGACAACACCACCATCGTCGAAGGCAAAGGCAAACATGCCGAGATCGAGGGCCGGGTGCGCGAAATTCGCAGCCAGGTGGAAAAGACCACCAGCGACTACGACCGCGAGAAGCTGCAGGAGCGGTTGGCGAAGCTGGTCGGTGGCGTGGCCGTGATCAAAGTCGGCGCCGCAACCGAAACCGAAATGAAGGAAAAGAAAGCCCGCGTGGAAGATGCGATGCATGCGACGCGCGCAGCCGTGGAAGAGGGAATTGTCCCCGGCGGCGGCGTGGCGCTGGCTCGCTGCGTCCCCGCGCTCGACAAGCTGAAGCTGGAGGGTGATGAGCAGATCGGTGTCAACATCGTGAAGCGCGCCATCCAGGAGCCGTTGCGCCAGATCGCCGAGAACGCCGGCGAAGAGGGTGCGGTGGTTCTGGGCAAGATCAGCGAGTCGAAGGACTCGAACTTCGGCTACAACGCCCTGACCGGCGACTACGAGGACCTGGTCAAGGCGGGCGTGCTCGATCCCACGAAAGTTGTGCGAACCGCGCTCACCAACGCCGGCTCGATCGCGGCGCTGATGCTGACCACCGAAGCACTGGTTGCGGAGATTCCGGAAAAGAAGGAAGCTCCAATGCCGGGCGGCGGACACGGCGGCGGCATGGACGGCATGTACTGAGGCAGCTGTCAGCTATTAGCTTTCAGCCGTCAGCAAAATCAAGAGCCTCGCTCGCAAGAGCGGGGCTTTTTGCGGTCCGATTCGGGAATACTCGTAAGTTTTTTCTTAGCGATTTTGATTCCGCGTGTCGGCGCGCCAATAGAATTTAGCTACGCGAGCGGCGTTTAGGAGGGTATTGCCAGTGGGTACTGGACACCGCTTGCCAAACGGTTGAGTGGTTTTGCAGCCACTAGGGTTCGACTCCCTTACCCTCCTCGGGTCACTCGACCAGTACTAATCGTGCTTGACTACGCGCTACGTTGCCTTATCATAGTAAGTGTTTGGCGAGCGGTGTTTGGTATCTAAGAGCCCCGAGTGGAAACTCGGGGCTTGGCTTTTTTTAACGCGGCGTGCGGCCCATGTGTTCGAAATCTTTGGATGTAAGGCCAAAGTCGGCCAGGGCTTTTTCGTTCGAAACGCCTTCGCCGTTGGCAGGTTGAAAATGTGACGAAATACGTTCCCCGCGGTGAGAGCGTGCGAACAGGCTTCAAGAACGTACCTCAGCGGCTAAAGCCGCACTCTCAGCTAGCTTAGTGCGGCACGACTGAAGTCGTGCCCTTCCCGATCATTATTTCTTATCGAAAGTATCAGTTTGGGAAACTATGCTCTTGCCAGAGGCTTTCTCTGGGAGCGGGTTCCTTGCGCAACTCGCAAAACTCCGGGCGATTTGGGAAGGGCATGGGTTTAGCCGTGCCACACGAGTGTAGATAGATGAACCAAAGCCCGCCGCAAGGCGGGGCTTTTTTGTTTCCGAATCGGGAATTCTTCGCTAACCATGTTCACTTATCACATCATTTTCGGTGGATATTCGCGATATTACGTGCGGGAAGCTGTCGTGAACCCGAAGGATTTTAGGTGCGAGACCAGGGTCTGATGGTTGGGCGTGACTAGTGAACTGGCCCCGTAGCTCAACTGGATAGAGCGCGAGGTTCGCACCTTCCAGAATGTGAGTTCGAGTCTCACCGGGGCCAATTCCTAAAGTTCTTTTGAAACTGATCGTTTCTGTTGACAACGAGAAAGGCCGGCGTGAAACTGACAGTGGGTGCGAACCTGAGTGCTTTTCCAGTTTGAGTTCAAGGGCGGCTGCGAAGCCGCCCTTTTGTTTTTGGCGTTTTATCCCGATGTAGATTATGTTTGGCGAACGGTGTTTGGTATCCGCAAAGCCCCGGGCGAAAGCTCGGGGCTTGGCTTTTTCAATTCGGCGTGCGCCCGATGCGCTCGAAATCTTTAATGTAAGGCGCGAACAGGCTTCAGGAAGGCGCCTCAGCGGCTGAAGCCGCAGTCTCAGCGAGTTTAGTGCGGCACGACTGAAGTCGTGCCCTTCCCGATCCCATGCATTGACCTGCAGCGTGTTGCTCAGAGATGAACGCGACAATAAAGATGCCAGCAGGTTCCTCACCCGCGCTTCGCGCGTGTTCGGAATGACATCGGTAATATCCCACCCTGTCCCGCAAAGAACGCGGGACGATGGTGGGGCAACCCTTCGGAGTGGCGCCGATGGCAATACCCAAGGGAAATTCTCTGCATTAAAATCTTCACATTCTGTGAGTCGCGCGGGCATTCCGTTTCCGCGCGTTAAGACAAAAAGCTCCCAAAGAGGCTTTAGTCTATGAAACCGATCCTCGCGATAGTGTTCGCTCTATCGACCGCTGTCTACGCCGCGGCGCAGACCTTTTCCCAGTCCGACGAAGGCGCGCACGTGCTTGCGCTGGACAATTCCTGGAATCGCGCCCTCGAAACCAACGACACCAAAGCTCTCGACCTGTTGCTGGCCGAGAGTTTCGTTTCGATTGACATTGACGGCAGTATCCAGACGAAGCGCGAATTTCTGGCGAGTTTGAAGGCGCCGGGGTATCAGGCGCCCGGGCAGGCGGTGACGGAAAAGAGCAAGGTGGATGTTTATGGCGAGTCGGCTGTGGTTTATGGCGTTTATCGCACCCGGAGCGTCGAGAAAGGAAAATCTGCGACGCGGCGCGAGAGGTTTCTCGATACCTGGGTTAATGTCAACCGCACATGGAAGTGCGTGGCCTCGGTCGCGGTGTTGATTCCATCCGAGTGAGATGGTTTGCGGGATTCGTTCGCCGAGCGAGCCGCTGTGCTGGTTTGGGGTATGGTGCTGATGCGTAAGAACAGCAGGTCGCCGACCGCCGCTTCGCGCCGGTCCCGGCTAGAAATTCTTCTTCGTCCACTCATCCACCCGCTCCAGCGCCTGCTGCAGATTTTCCAGAGAGTTGGCGATGCTGAAGCGCAGGTAGCCTTCGCCGAACTCGCCGAAGGCCGTGCCGGAGAGCGCGGCGACTCCGGCTTGATCGAGCAGGGCATCGGCCAGCGGCTTCGACTTCCATCCAGTCCGCGTAATGTTGGGGAAGACGTAGAACGCGCCATGGGGCATGCGGCAGGAGAAGCCTTTGATCTTGTTCAGTCCGGCGACGAAGACGTCGCGGCGGCGCTTAAACTCGGCGCACATGTGATCGACCGAAGACTGATCGCCGCGCAGCGCCTCAATGCCTGCTATCTGCGTGAAGCTTGCAGTGCACGAGTTGGAGTTCGTCATCAGCCGGGTGATCTGCGTGGCAAGGTCGGCGCGCATTACGCCATAGCCCAGGCGCCATCCGGTCATCGCATAAGTTTTTGAAAAGCCATCGAGGAGCAGAGTGCGCTCCTGCATGCCGGGAACCGACATGATGGAAAAATGATCGCCATCGAAAAGCAGCCGGCTGTAGATCTCGTCCGACAAAACCAGAATGTTGCGGTCGCCGATCATTTCGGCGACTTTTTCAACATCCTTGCGCGTCATCACACCGCCGGTGGGATTGTGCGGCGAATTCAGAATGATCAGTTTGGTGCGGTCGGTAATCAGCGAAGAAAGCTCGTTCACGTCGAGCGAGAAATCGCGGTCTTCGCGCAGCGCGATCGGAACCGCCTTGCCGCCGACGTAGTTAATCATTGACTCGTAAATCGGGAAACCTGGGTTGGGATAGATGACTTCGTCCCCTTCATCAATCAAGGCGAGGATCGTGAAGAAAATAATCGGCTTGCCGCCGGGGACCACGACGACCTCTTCGGGCGTGACTTTAACTCCGCGGGTGCGGCTCACGTAGTCGGCAATGGTCTGCCGCAGATCGGGCAGGCCGGCCGACGGGCCGTAGTGGGTCCATCCTTTATGTAGCGCGTCGACGGCAGCTTCGACTACGTTCGAAGGCGTATCGAAATCGGGCTCGCCGATTTCCAGATGGATGATGTTCTTGCCCTGGCGCTCGAGGGCACGGGCTTTGTTCAGGACTTCGAAAGCGGTCTCGGTGCCGAGTCGCGACATGCGCTTGGCGAGTTGCAGTTCGTATTGAGTCGTCTGCGGCATAATAACCAGCTCCTATGAAGCCAGATGAATTATACGACGCGAAGCCGCAGTGGCCGAAGAGGAGGGCAGCCATCAAGCTCTTCGCCCGCGAATTGCCCACGCCCGGGCGGGAAGTTCGATTGCTCCGTCGCGACCGGCCGGCAATGCAGCTCGCAAGCGCTCGCGAATCTGCCCTTGGATTTGCTCACCTCGCGAAGCCAGATAATTCGGAGCCGACCCCTGTCCGGTCATCAGCGGGGCCCAGTAATCGTCAAAGTCCGCGAAGCGCGTGACAATATCCAGAGGCCGCGTTGCAATCTCGTGCAGCGACGCTTGTTCGAACAGTTCGGTCAATCCGGTATCGGTGCACATCGGAAAGCGGCTTGCCTGATCCGCCGCCACGGCTTCGCCATCGACTGCGCGGGCGGCATCCCAGAACATGCGCAGAAATCTTGCCCCAAATTCGTAATCCCAAACGTACACGGCAATGGTTCCACCCGGCCGGACCACGCGCCGCAACTCGCTCAGCCCCTGCGCCGGGGTCGGAATAAAATTCAAGCCCAGCCCGCAGACGGCAAGATCAAAGCTCGCGTCCGCAAAGCGCAGAGCCACGGCATCGCCGGTTTCGAAGCGAACGTTTTCATGAGTACGGCGCTCACGCGCAAAGCTGACTTGCGCGCTGGAAGCATCGACGCCGGTGATGGCGGCAGGTTCCGAGGCTTCGAGAATCGTTTCAGTAACGATTCCGCTGCCGCAACACAGATCAAGCCAGCGCAGGCGCTTGGGTGCATTCAGCCAGCCCAGGAATTCACGCGCCAGAAGCCGGCTCCAACGCCCCATCCATTGCTCGTACTTTGCTCCCGAGGTCCAGCGGTCGATCGCCATTCCGTCTCCTGCCTTTGACAACCACGCACCACTGCGATGCTATTAATCCCGTGATTTTAACGGCTCTTCCGCATCCTGTGAATCTGCCGAAAAAGGATCCTGTCATGAATTTGACCCGCGTCGCTCTCGCCGCAGTCGGCGGTTTCGTGGCCTATTTCGCCGCGGGCGGCCTTGCATTCGCCATCTTTCCGCTGCGTGGCGAATTCCAAAAGTATCCGGCAGTCTACCGCGAACAGCAGGAGATCATGAAGCACATGCCCGCAGGAATGGCCGCGATGTTCCTTGCGATTCTCGCGCTTTCCGTGATTTACGCGATGCTCTATCACGACGGCCGAGGCCTCTGGCAAGCCGCAATCTTCGGCGCGATGATCGGAGTTTATTCCGTCGGATCTTTTGTGGTCCACAACTACGTCAACCTCAATATCGGACTGACGCTGACCCTGCAACAGGCGGTCGCCTATTTTCTGGAATGGACGCTGACCGGCTTCGTGATCGGAGTGATCTATCGTCCTCTGCGCTGATGCGTGGGAGTTTCTTGCGGGGAGCCAGGTTTAAGCATCGCTTCGGATTCGACGCGACAACGAAGAAAAAAATCAAGAAGCGAACCCAAAAGAGGAGGGAACTGAAAGCGGCTACTCCGAAACGCTGTGCTCTTCATTCTGCGCCCGCAGCACGCGGTCGACAGAATAGGGAGCGCGATTCCGCGGTTCATGATAGTGCCGCACCTGCATCTCGCCAAGCAGTCCGATGGCGAGCAGGTTAAGGCCGCCGAGCAGCAGGCCCATCGCCAGCATCATCAGTGGACCGTGATTGGTCATCACGTGCACGCCACGCAAAAACTTCTCTGCGCCCAGCCAGAACACAACGCCAGTTCCCGCGCTCATGCAGAGCATGCCGAAAGTCCCAAAGAAGTGCAGCGGGCGCGAAAGGTAACGCAGCAGAAATCGAATCGTAATCAGGTCGAAGAACACGCGGAAGGTGCGGGAAATTCCGTAATGTGAAGCTCCGCGTTCGCGATTCACGTTGCGAATCGGCACTTCGCAAATCGACGCTCCATACCACGACGCCAGCGCCGGAATAAACCGATGCAACTCGCCGTAAAGCGGCACCTGCTCGAGAATCTCGCGCCGGTAAGCCTTAAACGTGGTACCGAAATCGTGAATGTCGACTCCGCTCAACTTTGCCATCAGCCAGTTGGCGATGCGGGAAGGGAAGCGGCGCATCCAGAAATTATCGATGCGCACTTTGCGCCAGCCGCTGACAATGTCATAGCCGGCCGCAATCTTTTCGAGAAACTGAGGAATATCCGCAGGATCGTGCTGCAGATCGCCATCCATGGCGATAATGTATTCGCCGCGGGCGTGATCGAAACCGGCAGCGAGTCCTGCCGTCTGCCCGAAGTTGCGCCGCAGCTTGACGACGGTAACACGGCTGTCGACCGCCGCAATTTCGCGCAGCATCGCAAACGTGTGATCGCTGGAGCCGTCGTCAACCAGCACGATCTCAAATGTCTCCCCGGCCGTTTCCATCACGACCTTGAGCCGGTCGTAGAGGTCGGTGACATTCTCCTGCTCGTTGTGCAGCGGAACTACAATGGAATACTTGGGCACGGTCTTTTAATTATATAGCGCGAGGCGTTCCAGCATGGTGAATTTCTTGCGCGGCCCAACCCGAGCGTAACCCAAAAGCCAACGCTTTCCCGCCGACTGCGGCAATCAAATTCGGGGAAGCGCGCCCCTCAGCCCTGCTCCTTGAGCTTTAGTCGAGATTTATTCTCTTCCATGAACTTCTTTAAATCTTCAGCCGCGCCCAGCAGCCGGTTCCACTGCTCGTAATACAGCGTGACCGGGAAGCGTCCCAGGCCATATACGCTCACGCCGCCCTTTTCGCCAACCTTGAAAATCAGGTCACCGGCCCGCTTCTTGACCTCGACTTCTTTTTCCAACTGCGATAAACGCGCTTTCAGTTCCTCGTAAGTCGGTTCTGCCATAATTTTCCTCGACGTTGACGTTATGACTGCCGGAGCCGTCTAAATCGACGGTCTAAGAGCAACCGCCCATATCCATAGTAACGTGCCGGGCAATTGCCATATACAATGCAATCGTTATACGCTAAGTAGAATTTAGCCTAAAGCAGGAACCGGATGCGAGTCCGTACCAGATTGTTGGCTTGGCTTTGCCTGTCGCTGATGTTGTGGGCGACGGTCGCAGAGTCGACTCACAACCATGCCACCAATACCGAGGCGGCATCCTGCTCCATCTGCGTGGTGGCGCACAGCAGCGCTCCCGCAATCAGTTCCCATTCCTCCCGGCCGGTCTTTGCAACGGTCGGCGTCCTCTCCGAAGAAGAATTCAGCGCGAAAGCGCCGCTCGGAATTTTCGAGCTTGGCATTCGCGGTCCTCCTGCCGTCTAGAGATCCCAGAGAACTATGCAGTTCCGGCGCTCGCGCCGGCCAATTCTCTAGTTTTTCGATCTCGTCGTTTTCGGTCGCGTCCCAGGAGGACTCATGTTTGCTTCACCGCGGCGGCTTTCTGTCATCATTCTTTTCCTTGCATTTTGTCTAGCGGGCAGCCCGTCTAACGCGCAATCGGGCGGCAATTCCGGTTCGGTCAGCGGTACGGTCTTAGACCCATCGGGTGCCGTAGTACCCGATGCGACCGTCGAGATTCACAACCCGGTCAGCCAGTTTTCGCGCTCAGCCACTACCGACAAAACTGGATATTTCAACCTTCCCAACATCCCCTTCAATCCTTATCACATGACAGTGAGTGCAACGGGATTCGCCGAGAGTACGCAGGATGTCGACATCCGCTCGGCGGTGCCCATCACCCTGAAGGTCAATCTCACGGTCACGGCTTCAACCACTTCGGTGAATGTCGAGGCCGAAGCTACCGACCTGATCGAGAACGATCCGACCTTCCACACGGACGTGGATCGAAACCTCTTCAACAAGATTCCTCTGGAGAGCACGACCTCGTCGCTCAGTTCGCTGGTCACCCTGGCCACGCCGGGAATATCCGCCGACTCCAACGGGCTCTACCATGGTCTTGGGGATCACGCCGAGAATTCGATCGTGACCGACGGCCAGGCCAATACGGACCAGCACAGCAAGGTGTTCTCGAATCAGCTTTCGCTGGATGCGGTCCAGTCGATGGAAGTGATTTCCGGCGCACCGCCGGCGGAATACGGAGGCAAGACCAGCGTCGTGATCGTCGCGACCACCCGCTCGGGACAGGGCGTAACCCCTCCGCACGGCAGCGTCACCGCTTCCTACGGCTCGTTTGGAAGCTCAGATCTCGAAGCCGATGTCGCCTACGGCGGCAAGAACTGGGGAAACTTCATCTCGGCCAATGGCATGGATACCGGCCGGTTTCTTGATCCTCCAGAATTTATCGTGCTGCATGATAAAGGCAATGAAGAGAACTTCTTCGACCGCGTTGATTTTCAGCTGAGCGCCAAGGACTCGATTCGCCTGGATCTCGGCTATAGCCGCTCATGGTTTCAAACTCCAAATACCCTGGACGGCCAAAATGCCACGCCCTGGAGCGGGCTCGATGGCGTTCTGCCTACGATTGAAAACTATGGCGGCATTGGCCCGAATGGCCTGCCGGTGGGTCCAGCAGACCAGCGATCAAAAATAGGCACCTTCAACATCGCCCCAGCGTGGACGCGGTTGATTAACGATCACGCCGTGCTCACGGTCGGTGGATGGGTTCGCCGCGACGGCTATAACTACTACGGGAGCGACAATCCTTTCGCCGATCTTGGACCGCCAAGCCTTCAGCGGCAAACCGTGAATCAGGACCGCAGCCTGCTGAACTCGGGCCTGCGCGCTACGCTTTCTTACGTGAAAGGGATTAACAACATAAAGGGCGGACTCACCTATGAACAAACATTCCTTGACGAAAATGACACGGTTGGAATCGTCGATCCGGCATACAACGCGCCC
>CAZGXY010000072.1:0-13482 GCA_964530145.1 uncultured Acidobacteriaceae bacterium
CCCTGAAAAGGCTGGCGTCGGCGGTTCAACTCCGTCCCTGGCCACCACATCTTTCAATGGTTTAGCAGCCCTGCCCGAAATCTCACCCTGTCATTTCATTACTTGTGGTCGCAAACACCCTAAGCACGGTTGTTGAATTGACGAGTTTAACTTGCGCATTCCCGACCAACAGGACTCATCCGATCGTGGTGAACTCTGGCCGCTATGGGCAAACATCCATCCAGATGCGGCGCCGAAAAAAGCGGCCCGACGAATCGGGCGGATCGCTGTATCCGCAATTAACTTAAAATTGACGAGTGTAGCTGAAGCCCGCCACTACAGCCTCAGGATGCCGGCAAAAGCGATTGTTCCGATTTCGCTTGTGGCTTTCTTCTCAGGACTGCGGCTGAGAACAGCGTGATGACGAGCCCAATCGGGAAAGGGTCGATGAACGTCAGCGCTGCGTTGAGGAGTGGATTCCTATACAGCTCCTTGTATTTTGTTACCTGCTGAATCTTCGCCTGTATGGCTGCAGGGCCCGCGCCCGAGGCCCTGAGCTTCTCAACCAGATGAGCGCCATATTTGTCCCAGAAATCGGGCAGGAAGTTGTAATAGATGACTTCCCACGTCACGACATAGCAGATACACGAAATCAGAGTGATGGAGATCCCGACGGCAAAAGCTTTCAAGAAAGTAATCTGGCCGTTGCCGAGGTTGTCGCGGTACGACCGGATACCGAAAAAGACCATCAAGAAGGAAAGCACGATGGACGTGTAGCCGATGACGGCGCCCCGGTCAAAGCCAATCCTGTCCCCGAACACCACGGTCGCTATCATCATCAACGAGGAAATAGCGCCAGAAATCACTCCGAAGGTGAGTACGGTCTTTCTCATAGATCTCTTATATTCGTATGCTTTAGATGCTTTTATCCATATTCGCGATAACGAGGTCGATCGGCCAAATGATCATCTGGTGTTATCGACCAGCTGGGCTGGCCGGCGGCATCGATGTCTTTGGGATGACAACGATGAGGTTATTGCCCGCTCCAGGGTGCGTCATCCCCAGGTAATCCAGCTTCGCCAGCGATTGGGTATCGAGCCCGATGTCTTGCGTCGTCATGTTCGGCGCATAAAACATCAGGTGCGGAGGGAAGATGCCGCTGCTCTGGTCAGTGATGGCGCTCAAGCGATTCTCACTCGACATCATATAGAGAAATCCCGGCTTGCTGGGATATTTGTAGCGGCCTTCCTCGTATCCCTTTGCGACGTCTGCTTTGATCTCTTCCTCCGACTTGCCGCTTATGCGCAGCTCTTCACCGTGCATGTAAACAAACAAAAGAGTGCGGCTGCCTTCGGCGTCGAAGCAGGCTGGCTCAATCGTCGTCTCCGTGGGCTTTACGAAGTGCCGGCCGACGAAACAGCTAAACCCGTTCGTGCCTTCGCGAGCTTTCTCATAGCCTCTCAGGCCAAGAACATAAACGGTGGCCTTGCTCGATACCTCGGCAGGGGCTGCGCTTTCCGCCAGCGCCATCTGACGTTCGCGGGGGACCGAGGCGTCGTAGACTTTGGGAAGTTCCTCGGCCAATGTTTGAATTGCCACCGTGCTGGGAAGCAAGCCGATTGACAGGACACTTACAAGAACCTTGATCATATTCACAGACCTCATGTTTCCTCCTTTTGGTGGCTCAACATACCGCATCAGGCAGGGTCTCTGTCGTCATCCTTTCGGATGATTTTGGCGTGCGGAACGGAAAAATCATTCGTTAGAGTGAGTAATTCTCGGGGAGTAGTTCTAGTGCGGGGTGAATCAGGGGAGGAGGCCGAGTTCTTTGCCGAGCTGCACCGCTTGCGTCCTTCGCCTGGCCCCCAGTTTGTCGAAAACGCGGCTGGAATGGGTCTTGACCGTGTTTTCGCTCACAAAAAGCTTTTCGGCAATCTCGCGGTTGCTCAGGCCTTGGGCTATCAGTTCAAGAATCTCAAGCTCGCGGCGGGTGATATGGAGATCCTCTCGTTTTCGTTCGTCGGGGATGAACCGTTCCCCGGCGGCGGCAGACACCTCCCTCACAACAATTGTCTGCCGTTTTCCGGTCAGCTTGAGGCCAAGCCAGACGCCAAGAACGGCAAAGGTCGCCGCGATCAGGCCACCGTAGATTTCGACCGAATGTTCAACTACCAGAAACCGATATTCTGTCCACCGGAGCGTGGCAATCAGAATCCCACCGATCAACCCGTACAACATGACGTGGCGCTTCATGAGTTCATGTACGATTATCACTGGAATTATCGCACCCTGGCAGGATAGATTACCGCATCTGGGAGCGAGATCAACGCTGTTCGCCTTTGCCGATTGACGGACAAACAGGAAATAATCTGACGCCGGAAGCGTGTTGCTACGTATCGATCACAGATCGGTACTAGAGGGTGGGATCTTCAGCGTAATGGCGATTTGCTTGTCATTTGGCTCCCATTGCCACTATAAAGAGGGTTGTTTGTGAGGTGAATTATGGCCGTTGCGACCGTTACGAACGTGAATGTGAAGCAGGTTGTGCCATTTTTCGGCGTCACCAACATGGAGTCATCTCTGCGGTTCTATGTTGATGGCATTGGATTCGCAATGAAGGACTGCTGGATTCCCGACGGTGCCGAAGACCATCCTGACGGGAGAATTCGCTGGTGCTGGCTTCAGCTTGGCGACGCCGCGATCATGCTTCAGGAGTTCCGGCCGCAAAATCGACCAAAGGAAACGCTTGGGACAGGTGCTTCGGTCTCGTTCATGTGCGAAGACGCGCTCGCCCTTTATCGCGAATTCAAATCGCGTGGAATTCAGACGCGGAAATGCCCTTTTGTCGGAAACCGCTTGTGGGTTGTGCCCCTCGCCGATCCCGACGGCTATCGCATGGAGTTTGCGAGTCCGACCGATGCGCCGGAAGAAAGCGAGTTCGAAGAGTAGAGGCTAGACGATTATGCTTCATCCTTAGCGTTCTTGCCCGATGCAGGCTCGTTCGGATAGTTGAAGAAGAGTTGATTGCCGTCGGGATCATCGACGACCAGGAGCCGGTAACCCCACGAACCCTCCCTGACCGGAACACCCCTCGCTTCGAGTTCGGCGCGGAGCGCGTCCAACGCGGCGACTGCGGCCTCGACCGACTGCGGCTCGAGGTTCAGGGAAATGAATATCAGTCCCTTGCCAATCTTCTCTGGCCATGTGTCGGCCAGGATGAGCGCACAGCCCTGCCTATCCACCTGCGCGACATACACTCTGCCATCCGCGTCGTAGCGCCATGGACTGGTAAAGCCAAGCCGGTTAACGTAAAAGCGGAGTGAGGCCTCAACGTCAGTTACGTGTAGGACGGGGCGTGCGAACCAGCCTGTCATAGGCGACGCAATCCTCGGCGATGCGATCCTCGGAGATGCAAGCCTCCGATGAACATCGGCGAGTCTGGAAAATTATATCCTCGGTCGTTTGGCCCCATGGCTGGCCCTCTATGCCTCTGGCTAGTTCAGGAGTGATTCCCAGTCGGCCGGCACTCTTCCTGCGGGACCAGGAACGGGCTGATTCTTTGGATGCGAATGCGGGGGAAGCAACTCCGCACCTCTGATCATGCCCTGCGTCTCGTAATCGTAGAACCAATCCTCACCCGGCTCGAAGCTGGCGATGATCGGATGCCCTGTTGCCGCCGCGTGCTTGGATGCATGCTGACTCGGAGAACTGTCGCAGCATCCGATATGCCCACACTCCGCGCAGCGGCGGAGATGAAACCACCAACCTTTCGGTGACGCCAGGCATTCCACGCATCCGTCGCCACTTGGTTTCGAAGCAGGGTTGATTCCGCGCTGGCCCTTTTTCATCTCCGATTTTCCTTTCGTGTCCCCTGTTCGCAAACTAACGGTTTTGCAAAATAATGGTTCGCAAAATAAACGCTTCGCAGAATATGGCCGCAAAATAGTGTCAAGCTACCAGCAAGACCTTCCCGATGCCACCCTTTTCTGCCGCTGCCTGACCTTCGGCCGCCTCGCTGAGCGGCAGTTTCTCGCTGATCGGAATTACCAGCTTGCCATCTCGAACCGCTTCAGCCATGAACTCAAGCGTTTTCCGGTCGAATTTCGAAAATACGTGCACCACCTTCACAGATGGATACATCGCAGCGTTCAGCGGCGCCTCGACGACCGACGCATACACCCCTGCCTGCTTGACCTTCGCGATCAGCTTTTCGGCGATTCTTCCTCCGACCGCATCCGCAACCGCATCGACCGGCGGAAGATTCGCGATCGCAGAATCGTCGTCGGTTGCGACCGCCCGATCCGCGCCGATAGTCTTCGCCTCATCGATCTGCCTCTTCAAAACCCCCGCGATAACAGTTGCCCCGAGGTTTTTCGCAGTGAATACCGCCGAACGCCCGACATTTCCCACAGCACCAACGACGAGAACCGTCTGGCCCGCCTTGATTTCCGTGGCGGACATGAGTTGGTTGCCAGTTACAGTCACCAGCGGCAGCGCCGCGGCCTGGATCAAATCGAGCCCTTTGGGAACTTTCGCCAGAGCGGCAGCCTTCACCACACAAAGTTCGGCGTAAGTATTGTCCGCCATGGCGAACACCTGGTCGCCGACGGAGAAGTCTTCCACCCCCGGCCCAATCTTCACCACCGTCCCCGCCATGTCGACTCCTATCAGTCCCGGAAAAGTCATGGGGTAGAAGTCTTTCGTTAATCCAGCTCGCCGCTTATAGTCGATCGGATTCACGCTCGCAGCGGCAACGCGCACCAGCACCTCGCCAGGACCCGGAACCGGGTCAGGATAGTTCTCAAACTTCAGTACTTCAGGACCCCCGTATTGGTGGACAACGATTGCTTTCATATCTCATCTCCTTAGGACGCATTCGCCGAAGTTCGGTATTTCGCCCACTGCAGCACTTCCCGGATTTCGCTCTGCAAATAAAAGCCAGACGAGATGGAAGGCGCTATCACCCCTTCGCGAACCGCGTCGCGAACCAGGTCGTGTACCGCCTCGTAACCCGGAACCTGCACTCGTTTGGCAAGTTCGATCAATTCTTGCGCGGGAAGTTCGCGCTCCGCAATCATCGACAGCAGCAGCATGAGCCCGTCGGGACCTGCAAACCGCTCCAAAGCCAGTCCCTCCACGATGCCGCGGTTCTTTCTGAATTCGTCTCGTGGATTGTACTGGCACCCGTGTTGTTCTGGCCACCTCGGGCTGGCGCCGATACGATGCACCAACCGCAAACCGTTTACCCTCGGCCTTCCTTTAGTGTCTTCTGCCGCAAGCCACTCCACCCACCCTGATTGCAGATCCAACACGAGTTGCCCGCAACTATCGCATCGCCAGGCAGGTCGAATGGATTTATCTCCGGGCATCATATTCACCAACCACTCTTGTAATTGCCTTTTTGCCGTCGAAAGGCTGACTAGTGGATCCTCAGCTCTGTTCTCTGCATTCGCGCGTCGCGGCGCCCTTGGCGCCAGCCTCTTTCCTATTTCTTTTGAGGGTGCACGCCCAGTTCGCGCCATGACGTTTCCGAAAGGTTAACGTCATAGTAGTTTGCAGCCTTCTTGATATTCGCGAACGCCAAAGCGCGGTCGGCATCGGAGACATCGATGACTTGATCGAACCGCGCGACTGCGTTGCGCACATGTTGCGCGTCGGTCAGTGGTTCCTTGCGCTGCTTCGGAAACGCATAGACACTGTCGGGTAAGTCGCTCTGCGTCGTCAGCTGGCCGTGTTTCTCGTGAGGTTTCCAGGTTGCTTCCGTCATATCGGTGCCATCCTTTGTTTCTCAATATTTAGCCAAGGCCGGCACAGTGCTCCGTGCACTGTTCTCCTTGTGACGGAAGAATGATGCGGCCAGCCGTTTTCTTGATAGTGTCGCTCTTCCGGGCATTCGGCTGCAATACAGCGATTACACCCGAGGCGCTCGGGCGAAATCAATTGGACGATGGTATTACCGATACCTTGTGTCGATCTTTCAGTCCACTCCGAGTGCGGCTTTAAGCGCCGCAAGCAGAGCGGTGTCGCTGAATGGCTTTATTAGGCACTCCACCGCACCCTGTTCGAGTAATCGCGGGCGCACAGTCTTATCGGTACTGGCGGTGATATAGATGATTGGAATTTCCCGCCTTCGAGCCTTCAATTCCCGTTGAAGGTCTGGTCCGCTCATTCCTGGCATGGCGATGTCGAGGATCAGGCATTTGGTTTGGCCGAGGCAATCGCATGCGAGGAACTCTTCCGGCGACGAGAACGCGCGAACCGCAAAACCGAACTCCGCCAGCAAGTCAGGCAGCGATTCGCGTACAGATTCATCGTCATCGACCACTGCCACGAGCGAGCGCGCGGCTGTCATAAATTCTTCATGCTGCGCCCGCAGCCCATGGCTTCGGCAATGGTAAAGCAGGTGTATTCGCACTCGCGTTGCTTTTGAAGTCGGCCTGCTCCTCTGGCATCGCCGTCCATACCGAACCAGCTGGCCCGTTGACGACGAGGCTGTTCCGCGCGGCGATCTTTTCTTGACGCGGTTCCACAACACGAGGGTGCGCCACTCCAGGAGGCACTGTCCATTGCACCTTGGTATTGGTTCACCAGATCAGAGATGAGGAACAGCTCGAGATCGGAACGCCGTGCAGGGGGCTGGAATCCCCGGGCAAGTCGGTGTAAGGATCGTACGGAGAGCAGTTTGCTCACGCCGCATCGGTTACATCAGCATTCCGACTGTCGCCATCATTGTCGGCGCCCGTCGCACCCTCGGATGATCGAGGAATAGAGAACGAAAACGAAGCCCCCGGACCGTTATTGAGCATTGCCCACAAACGGCCGTGGTGGCTCTCGATGATAGAGCGGCTAACACATAATCCGATTCCCATACCATCATGCTTTGTGGTGTAGAACCCTTCGAAAAGTCTGTCAGCGGCTTGAGGGTCGAAACCGCTGCCTGCATCCTGTACGGTCAGCCTCACGCGATCGCCTTCATCACGTTCGGTTCTGACGAGCAACTGCCGTGGACGATCGTTGACCCCGCTCATCGCGTCCGATGCATTCCGGATCAGGTTCAGGATGACCTGTTGCACCTGGACGCGATCTCCCGTAATCGGAGGGAGGTCGCCGGCAAGCTCCGGGCGCAGGATCACGCGGTTTCTCTGAAGTTCGCTCAACGACATCGCAATCACCTCTCTGGCAGCTTCGTTCAGGTCCACCGATTCGAACGTGGTCTCATTCTTGCCATAGAGCGCGCGCAACCGGCTGATCACCTCAGAGGCTCGGTTGCCATCGCGAATCGTGCGCCGCGCGGTTTCGCGAGCGCCATCCACGTTGGGAGGATCGGCAGCCAGCATTCGCAGGCACGTGCTGGCATTGGTGACAATGCCCGAAAGCGGCTGGTTGACCTCATGCGCGATCGATGCCGTCAGAACTCCGAGGCTCGTAACCCTGGCCACGTGCGAGAGTTCCGATCGGGCCTTGTTCAGCCTCTCCTCCAGCAGTCTGCGTTCCGCAAGTTCGTTTTTGAGTTCTTCGTACGCGGCGGCAAGTTCGGCGGTCCGTTGGATGACCCGTTGATCGAGTTCGCCGGCGAGTCGCTTCTGATGGCTCAGCAGCCGTGCCTCCTGCAGGCCGATCGACGCCTGATTCGCCGCTACATTCAAAAGCAGCGCCTCCGTCTGCCGCGGAAAATCCTCCCGCTCGGCCGCGACCACCATTACGCCGAGTTCGCCCTGTAAACCCAGCGGCTGAGCCAAGATCGAAACATCTCTATCGCCCATGAGGTTCCGAAGCAGCGGAGGCCATTTCCGCGAGCCGTTTTTCAAACACTGGCTGAGCGCGTCGCAGATCGCGTGTGCCGGAGGCATCGGTCCGCTCAATTTGGCGATTCGGACGATCTCAATCGGCGCCTCGACAATTGGCGGGTTCAGCCGCACGGAGACCATGTCCAGGCTCAGCATGCGCAGGAGCGCATCGAGCAAAGTATGGAGAACCTGGGATGGATCGCCCCCGCTCCAGAGGGCGGGAAGGGCAAGCAGGCTAACCAGATCGTTTATGCAACGCTCAAGGTGCCGGACTTCGCCGGAAGCAATTTCGGGTGGAGTTTCCATATCAGGCAGCCACGGAAGACGAAGAAGACCGGATGGCCCGGCGCCGGCGGACTTCACACAGGAATTCCTCGGGCGGCACGTAGAACGGATTCCGGTGCAGAAGACCGCCAATAATGATCATGGGATGTGTCCTCATGATGTCGATCACCGTGTCGCCTCCGAATTTGCCCAGTTGGTAAGTGCAGATCACCGCGTCGTCGTGACGACGCCACACTTCATTGACGCGCGATTCGAATTCGACGAGATCGTCAATGTAGCATCGATCTTCGACTGCCCAATCCATCCGGCAGCAGATGCGGCTCAGCGGGAACCCTCCCTTGGCATTGCCGCTAGCCATCTGCTCGAACGCCGCCAGCATCCGATCCTGATCGAAACGGCCGTCCCGAAGATATGCTTCGGTATTGATCCGAACCTCTAATTGCCCGTTCTGCTCGGCCGCGGCCGGGTCAATTCCTGTTGCCGCCAACCGTTGCAGGTGGTCGTGACGCTGATAGGGATTCACCACGTGAACCGCCTTGTCGCCGCACTCGAACCCCTCCTTGATGAACGGAAGCAGCACGCGGTACTCTTCGTCGTCGCTATTGAAAAATGCGCAGACATGGCGGACTTCGCCGAGTTGGGAGCCCGCAAGTGAAATCGGTGCAGCTGTCTTCTTCATAGGAGATATCCTCTAATGGCGACGGTGATTGTGGCCGTTACGCCGCCACGGTTGCTGCGGGTTCCAGAAGCTGAAGCCTGGCGGCCATTTTCACCAGGGCGGCAAGGGAATCGGCCTTCATTTTCTGCATCACCCTGCCCCGGTGTGCTTTCACCGTGATCTCGCTGATGCCAAGCTCCCCTGCAACTTGTTTGTTCAATAGCCCAGAGACCACTAGCGCCATAACCTGCCGTTCGCGCTGCGACAGCGACGCATAACGGTCCTGGAGTACCCGCATCTCCGCCTCCAGCCTGAGAGCAACTCGGCTTCGTTCGAGGGCCGCCCGGATGGCGGTCAACAACACGTGATCGTTGAATGGCTTCGTCAGGAATTCGATCGCCCCCGCCTTCATGGCCTGGACCGTCATAGGCACATCGCCGTGGCCCGTAATGAAAATGATTGGCATGTCGGTTCGTTCACCGGCGACGAGGGGTTGCAGGTCCAGACCGTTGAGACCGGGAAGAGAAACATCGAGGACGAGGCAATTGGGAACAGGAACTCGTGGGTAGTTGAGGAATTCTCTGGCGGACCCGAATGTCTCCGGCTGCCAGCCTTCACAGCGGATCAGCAATTCCAGCGATTCGCGCACCGAAACGTCATCGTCGACAACGAACACGATCGGCGTAACATCCGGCATGGGTCAACCCACTTTTGCCTGCGACTGGCTGGAGACGTCTCACTCTTAAAGCGATTTTACCAGAGATCCCATTTTTTGCTTTGGGCGGATGCCGCGGCAACCGTTGTTGTAAGCGCGCATCACCAGGAGAACCGGATACCAGAATATCGATAATACTATCGTCCAATTGCTCGGCACCCACGCTTCTGTTCTCATGGCTCGCATCGGCCGAGATAAATCGAAATCGTCACAACCAGTAGAGAAAAGTAGGAATGAATTTAATGAACTCCCAGGAGCCATCTTCCAGTTCGAATTGCGCCATTGAAATTGAGATTGCGGAGCGTGAGTTGTCCGCGTTCATTCGAGCGGTGACGCAATTGTTTGGCCCCGACGAGGCGAAACTGTCGGCGGAGGACTGGCTCGACGAGCTGGAGTTAGTGGGTAGCCCACATCGAGCGACAAGCCGGAATTGGCGGGCGGTCACGATCGCGACCGCGGCGCGGCTGGCAAATCGCCTGGCCGTCCCTCAGCATCGCAGATCGGATCCTCGCGTCGGCATACTTTCGTGTTGATCGACACGTTCGTCCAATAGACTCGCGGCTCCACTTCTGTCCTAATCAAGTCAAAGGAGAATCGATATGAGAACAACAATCGCAACCGCACTTATTTGCGGTGCTGCTTTGCTGACCGCTGCCGCGCAATCACCATCGCCATCCACAACTGACTATCACTACGTTGTACCGCTTAGTCTCGCGCTTGAGGCTGCGACCGAAGCAGTTCGCGTGTGTGCGCAACGCGGATATCAGGTGACCGCAACGGTAGTGGATATGGAAGGAGTCTCTCAAGTAGAGCTTCGTGGGGACGGGGCCACCATCCATACATCGGAATCCAGTTTCGACAAGGCCTATTCAGTGGTCACGCTGGGACCGATATTTAACTTCGATACTTCCGGCAAGTTCTTTGAGCTTGTGAAGAGCAATCCCTTTGCACCGAGGCTTTCGACGATGCGTAATGTTATGGCGCTTCCTGGTGCAGTCGCATTCAAGTCGAAGGGGGTGATCGTGGGTGCCCTGGGCGTGGGAGGGGCTCCCGGCGGTGACAAGGATGAAGTATGCGCCCAGGCTGGCGTGGCAAAGATCTCCGGCCGGCTTCCAAATTAAACGTCACCGAAGGCCTGATTCGTGACCAAGCTCTATGGCCGCAGCGGGTCCGGATTTCGACAAAAGAGCGGTTTCAGAAGGCGGAGCTGGTCGGGAGCCCGCCTCTTTTTCGAGAAGCTGAGATCGGCGGCTGGTCACAAGGGGTTATTCATGTCGGCTAAAAAAACAGCAATCATAACCGGAGCGTCGGGCGGTATTGGCTCGGGCTTAGTTGAAAGGTTTCTGCGGGAAGGTTATAACGTCGTCGCAACATCTCTTCACGCCAATCGAGAGTTAACCGCATCGAGCGGCTTGATTCCGCTCAATGGCGACATCGGCAAAGCACAAACTGCCGCTCAGGCGGTCGAAGCGGCGATCGGCAACTTCGGAACGATCGATGTTCTGGTGAATAACGCGGGCATCTTTATGAACAAGCCTTTCACCGACTTCACTATCGAGGACTTCGACGCCCTTGTATCCACGAACCTGCTTGGATTCTTCTACATCACTCAGCGCGCCGTGAAAGAGATGTTGAAACAAAAATCGGGGTGCGTCGTGAGCATCACCGCGGCGCTTGCCGATCGGCCAATCGCCGGCGAAAATGGTTCGGTCTCCATGATTACGAAGGGTGGCTTGAATTCGGCGACCCAGAATCTCGCAATCGAATATGCCAACTACGGCATCCGCTTTAACGCCGTAGCTCCCGGCGAGGTGGATACACCGATGCACAAGAACGATCCCAGGGACTCGACGCAGCCGGTTGTGAAACGGGCGACATTAAAAGATATTGTCGATGCCGTTCTTTATCTGGTGCAAGCCGGTCACGTCAGCGGAGAAATCCTCCATGTGGATGGCGGCGCTCCGGCTCGTCGCTGGTAGGGCGCCGCACAATCCGGCAAGAATCGAAGCGCTTTATGGAGGCAGGAGTGTACGATGAACGATCGACAGGTGAACGATCGACAGATGGATGATCGACAGATGAATGGTCAACAGATCGCCGATCAACAACCGACGGAGCAGAGTTCCGGGGCACGAGATCAAGAGATTCGAGCGGCACTCGATCAGCATTGGGCGGCGTCCGATGCCAACGATTTTGAAACCGAGCACCTCATCTACCGCGACGACGCGGTGCTGGATTACCCGCAATCAGGCGAGCGCACCCGCGGTCGGCGCAATATACAGGGCCAGCGCGCCAGTCAGCCCAGCAAAAAGCGGTTTACCGTCCGGCGAATCGTCGGTGGCGGCGATCTTTGGGTCACCGAACTCATCTTGACCTATGACGGCAAGCCGACCTACACCGTGAGCATCATGGAGTTTAAGGGCAACAAGGTCGCGCACGAAACGCAGTACTTCACCGACCCATTCGCCGCGCCCGCATTTCGCGCTAAGTGGGTCGAACGCATGGACACATAATTTTTGCCTCGAACCGCCACTCGCTCTGACATCGAAAGGACTGCCAAAATGGCCACCACAACCGCGCCGAAAGAGACCTCCCTCCCAACCACACCTGTCGGCTCGAACACGCTGAGCGTGAACGTTTTTACCGCCCCGGGAAAGGCTATGGTTGGCGAGCGGCCGAGGCCGTTCGGCGAAGCGCTCGGCTTTGACCCGATCACGTCGACTTTAATCTTCGGCGAGCACGACGCGGTGCTGGTGGACGCAATGTGCACTGCGGCTGAGGCCGAAGCTCTCGCGAACTGGGTTGCTCTGCACAACCGCAATCTGGAGACCATCTATATCACGCACGCCCATTTCGACCACTTCTACGGCTTGGGCATTCTGCTCGACCGTTTCCCGGGCGCTCGCGCGATAGCGACCCCCAACACGCTGAACGCCATCATGCAGATTTATCTGTCTCCGCCAGTGAAGCAGTTAGCCCGCCGCATGTTTCCTGGCCAAGTGCCCACGAAGTTGGTTGCCCCTGAGCCTTACGAGCGCGACACGTTCACTCTCGAGGGCCAAGAAATTCGCATCATCGAGCAGGGCCACACCGATAGTGCCGATACGACGTCGCTATATGTCCCGTCGATCGGCCTGATCGTCGCCGGCGACGTTGTGTACAACCAATGCCGCATGTACGTCGGCGACACCACCCCCGAGAGCCGAAAGAATTGGATCGCGGACCTAGATCGGTTAGCGGCGCTGAACCCCGCGATGGTTGTCGCCGGTCACAAGAAGCCAGGCGCTCCCGACTCTCCCTCAGCGATCCAGGACACGAAGCGTTATCTCGAAGACTTCGATCGCCTGCAGAAAACCGCAAAGTCCGACCAGGAGCTGTTCGATCAGATGACGGAGCTATACCCGCATTGGGTAGCCAATCAGTCGTGGTTGATGTTCGGATTCCCGGGGGCGTAACTCGTATCAACCGCCGAGAAACGTGGGGATGACGCCAATTTTCTATCGTGATCGGGGGGCTGGCCCAGGCTGCTGTGTGGAGTCCCGCGAAATCAACCCGATGGTGCCCCTCGGGATTTGCCTCCTTGCGATAGAGCTTTCGCCTCTGCCAGCCCCCGTATGAGAGCAGCACCGAAAATCGCGATACCAAATCATTGCGCAATACTTTGGTCTAATTGTTTTGCCTTTCCTCGTCAGGTTTAATCGGCAGCGGGTATGAATACCAAAAGAACCAGAATCAGCAGGAATGGAGCCGTCAATGAGCAGCGTACAAATCGATCAAAAGAGCTATGAGATGCCCCCGAAAGAGGGAATCAGCATCGCGCATTTTCTCACCGTCGCCGATGTCGAGCGATCGGCCCGCTACTACGAAAAGGTCTTCGGCGCTCGCATTCTGACTATGGGTGACGGCAACGCGCCTCCGTACCTTCAGCTGGCGAATATCTGGATGATTCTGAACGTTGGGGGCGGGCCGACCCCGGATAAGCCGACGGTGTCGCTCAGCGTCCCCGACCCGAATCATATCAATAGCTTTATGAATTTCCGCGTTGCGGATATTCAAGC
>CAZGXY010000073.1:0-55842 GCA_964530145.1 uncultured Acidobacteriaceae bacterium
ACGGAGGTCTCGCATGGACTAAGTATTGGCCTAATCTCAAGCAATATGCACCAAGCCGACCATCATCTAGCAAATTGTGGCGACTGATTGTCCCGGCAGCAGCACTGGTTGTAGTTGTGATAGTAGGTTGGCCAAAACCAAAACGTGCTATACCGCCAGCGCTTACCGCATCCTCTCAAGGGGCCTCGCAACAGCAAGCAACCAAACAACCAGAAAAGGCGGCGCAACAAAATGTGGTCGGTCAGAATACTCGCAAGTCGGTTGCTGGTGCGCCGAAGAAAACTCGCACGTCCAGCAGGACTGGACCGGCGGTACAGGCCGCGCTCCGGGAAACTTCGCCGACTCCAGTAAGCAGTTTTGCGGATGATTTGGCTGAATTTATCGACAAAGGAACCGCTATCAATCAGCACTTCATCGACACGGATGATACCGTCCGTCTTTACAGCGACGAAAAAGATTGGACCGCCGATGTCGAGCAGCAACTTGAGGTGCATCTTGGGCATTCTTATGCTCTGCAATTCCGCAATGCTCAAGGAAGTGCATGGATGGGTTGTCCATTTGGACGTAGCGTCACAGGGTGCGCGTTATTGCAGAGAATCAAGGGGAAGATCAACGTGCTTTCTGGTTTCGTTGCGGAAGTGCGGCAAAAGCCTCCGCAGACCATAATCGGCGTCCCCGGCGGCGTAACTGCTGGCAGCATTACCCAAGGCGCTGGGAGTGCTTTGTCAATAGATCAGCAGGGGGGAGTTACGGCAGGCACATATATAGGCGACAAACCTGCTGACTGTTCCGTAAGGGATCTTTTGCAAAATGTGGCAACACCTGACGGCAGATTCAAAAGCACTTTTGCGGTTAACCTAGTCACATCGCATGCTGTTTCGCTTCGGATATCTGTAGTCGGCCTTTACGTAGTGGATATAGGGTGGATGATGGACCCAATACTTAACTCAACAAGTCAAATGATACTAAACGGCAGTGAAAGCGGCGAGACGATTCAGAATGTGCCATCTGGGAATCATACGGCAACGGTATATTCATCTCGACCAGATCACATCTCAGTAACTTGCCATCAACTTTAGGCTGCTTTTGTGAGTTCTTTGTATTCGAGGTTGTCCGAGTGAATGAGTTTCAACATCGTATCGCGGAACAAAAACGGGTTCTTACGGTTATTAAACCGCCAAGTCATTTCGTCCAGATAGGCCGGGAGGTGCTTTGCGGAGATTCGATGCCACGTTCCCATGATGCCCCGCTTAAGCAAGGAAAATGCAGACTCCACGGTGTTCGTGTGAATATCGCCTCGAACGTACACGCGCTCTTTGTGCTCAATCGTCTTATGCTTCTTTGGGGAGAAGCCCGCCTTTTTCATGGCCCACGGATACGCGGCAAACTCATCTGTTACCAATACGTCCACGTCACCGCTCACGTTTTCCGCAATGTACTTTGCGAGTGTGCCAGACTTCGCATCCTCGGCATGGAAGAACCGGAGATCGCCACCGCGTTGTCGGATTCCAATTACGACTTCTTTAGCTTTCTTGCCAGCGAAAACGCCCCATCCGATCTTCTTGCCGCCTACGTAGGTTTCGTCTACTTCCACGGTGCCATTCATCTTTTCGGCAGGGACTTCTTCCGCCATTGCGTGCCGGATGCGATGGCAGAGATACCAAGCGGTCCGGTAGTGGACCTTCAGCATCCGATGCAGTTGATGAGCGGACATGCCTTTCTTCGATTGGCAAATCAGGTAGACAGCGAGAAACCACTTCGTCAGAGGCAAGTGCGTGTCATGGAACACGGTGCCAGCCGTGACGGAGAATTGATGGCCGCAATCCTCGGTATCGCAGTTGTACTGGTCGCGTTTCAGGATGGACGAAATCCTATCTTTTCCACACTTCGGGCAACGGACGCCTGCGGGCCAGCGGAGGCGCTCAAGGTAATTGCGGCAGTGCTGGTCATCGCCAAACTTTTGAATCAACTCGCAGAGATCAAGCGCGTCTTTCATAGGAGCACCCATGCGTAAGAAGTTGAAAAAGCATCCGTTACAGATGACGGACGAAGAAGCTCTAAAACATCTTTTTCATCCTGAGATCGTGAAAGCGGTAAAGAAGATTGGCAAGGAAAATGCCTTGAATAACTCGAAGCTAAAAAAGAGGCCAAAAACATCATGACACACAGTACCAGAAAGGCGACCTTGTGTCAAGTGCATAATCTCGAATATTTTCTATGCCACGTCAGACACTTACGAAGGGTGAGAGAGCTTTTGTCGAAGCTGTGAAATTGTTAACTCAATATGTGCGAACGGTACGAGCAGTCTATCTTCGGCCTTTACCCCCTCCTGAATCGATCGAAGGCTGCCGTAGTAATGCTTCCGAAATCGCCCCACGAAATCATCCATCTCCGGCTCCAGCAGGGCATCCTCAAACGCACTCAGACGGCGAGCCATCTCCTTCTGACTCGCCGCCAACTCTTCCAATAAATCAAGCACAGACAGCAACAGTTCATCGGGCATGTAATTCTCCTTCTAAGTCAGTAACGCTCCAAGGGGCCAAATCTCTTTCGTCACGCCAGCGGCCATTGCCGGAGTCACTCTCAAAGACGAATGCACGCGGCAGAAATTATAGTGCGCGAAGTGCAAAGCGCAAGCGGCTTTCAAGTTCGTCAGCTTCTTCGAGAAAGCGTTCGTGAGCCGCGTAAATCTGCGCATCGCCATCCTCATCGTGAGGTTCTGCCGCTCTACGTGCGACGTGCATATCCGATCCTCATCGGGCCGTCCTTCCATCACTCTGGATATGACCTCCGCGATTCCTGGTGGGGAGTACCTCGCTTCGGGAGTGTCCATCGAATAGTTGCCGAACATCTTGATTAGCTTCGCGTAGTCAACGCGGCCAGCGAAAATGCCTTGTATGGCGTTGTAGAACACATAGCCATCGGTCGTGATCTGGAAGTGCTCATCGTTCAGCCGCCATTGCAATCCGTACAGGAATTCCTCTGTGGTTTCTTTCGTGCGCTTTCCAACCGTATAGATCGGGACGAGCTTGGTTTCCTCGTCCATCGCCACAAACACCCATTGACTGCCCATCTCAGGAGAATCCTCGTCCTTGCGAACGTGGCGATCTTTCTTTCCCACATATGTCCAGATTTCGTCACACTGCACGAACGAACACTTCAGGTTTCGCATGTTGGCATCCATGATCTGCTGGCAGCGTTCGCCGCTTCGCAGCAAAAGGGAGTTGATTGTGTTGCGGTCTGCGCCAGTCATGCGCGAGGTGGAACGGATGGAATTACCTTCGACTAAAGCGGAGATTACGGCGAGTTTCTTCTCAAGCGGGAGTACGTTCATTTTGTCCTTGCCTTTCGGGTGAAGGCAAGCCAAAATGAGTCTTGAGAGATCGGCATTTCGGCTTGCCGGATTGTCGGTTTTAAGAGCCTTTAGAGATTCGCGTCTCTAGAGGCTCTCAGTGTTTGCGCTTCGTTTTGGTGGAGGGCGCATTGTTCTCCTCTCTCAGAGAGATAAATTTCTCTCTGCCTCGTTTTTCTATCTCGAACGTTTCCTTGTGCGTATTGATGGCCGACTCAATCGCTTGCCGATTGCTAGTCAAGCCGATCCACTCTAGAAAGTGAGCGATGTTTCCCACCTGAGCCTCACGTACGTAACGCAAGTAGACTTCGATCAGCTCCCAGAGTTTGTAACCGCCCTTTCCTCTTTCATCCAAGTCCATCTTGTGAGGCGAGGCAAGCACAGCACGTAGCTTGTCAATCAAGTCCTGATCGCGCTCCATCTGCCGATTGACCTCCAAGAAGCGTTCATACTTGGGTGCCAGTTCGATCAGTTCGTCATTCAGCGCATAAACACGTTTGGATTTCTCCTCCAGTGCTTTCTGCATCCGCTGAAGAACGTGATCTAGTTGCGGGACGGCCACGCAACAACGATACTGTATCGAGGCAATGACTGTCAAGAGTTTTGTTGCCTTATCCAGAAAGTATTTGGCGGGGAGATAAAATGCCAAGTTCCTGCCATGAGCGCAGTGGCATTTTCTAAAGTAGCTAGGACTGGTACGAGGGCGCTTGCTCATAGCGCACCTCCATCCCGTTTTCCACAGGCTGAATTTTCCCTAAATTCAAATTCAGCCACTACCCAGCCGTAAAAAGCGACACTTTCCGGGCTAAAATCGAGTAATATGCTAGGGCTCTGTTTTATGGGGCCGCGCCGTGGATAATCCCTCTTCGTCTAAGAAACTGGCAGGCCGTTACGAGGTCCGGCAGGTGCTGGGCCAGGGCGGCATGGGCCTGGTTTACCGGGCCTACGACACGGTTGTGCGCCGCGAGGTCGCGGTCAAGACCATCCTCGATATTCCCGATCCGGCCTCGCTACAGTTGTTCTACCGCGAGTGCGATGTGCTGGCCTCGATGAGCCATCCCAATATCGTTGAGATCTTCGATATTGGAGAGTTTGAGGAAGAAGGCAAGAAGAAGCCTTACTTCGTGATGCCGTTGCTGCCCGGCACCACGCTCGAATACTACATTCGCAAAGCCAGCCACAGGTTGACAGTCGACCGGACCATCGACATTATTTCGCAGACCTGCCGGGGACTGCAGGCGGCGCACGAGCGGAACCTGATTCACCGCGATCTGAAGCCGAGCAACATCTTTGTGATGGAAGACGACTCAGTAAAGATCATCGACTTCGGCGTGGCTCACATGTCCGATGCTCATACCACGCGGGCGCAAAAGGGCACGCTGCTGTACATGTCTCCCGAGCAACTGGAATTGAAGCCGTTATCAGCGGCCTCGGATCTTTTTTCGCTCAGCGTGGTTTGCTATGAGGCGATGACTGGGCGAAACCCGTTTCAGAGGGCACGGGCAGATGAGGTGGTGGATGCGATTCTTCACCACATTCCACCGTTGGCAACAGAGATCAATTCCACGGTCAGCCAGCCGGTGAGCCGCGTGTTGCATAAGGCGATGGCGAAGCAATCGTGGCATCGCTTTGGAAGCGCGCGGGATTTCGGCGACACGCTGAACAAGGCTTCGCGGAATGAAGCGATTGAGTTTTTCGATCCGGAGCGGACGCGGCCGCGGTTGCAGCGTGCCACCAAAGCTTTGGAAGAAGGCGACTTTCAGTTTGCGGGAGAGATTCTTGGCGAACTTGAAGCCGAGGGCCATATGGATGAGGCCATCGGGTCGCTGCGGCGGCGGTTCGATGGCGCAGTCCGGCGCAAGACTTTGTCTCAGTTGCTGGATGCCGCGCGGGCGCGCTTTGAAGAGGAAGAAGATCCGCTGGCGCTGCAGAAGTTGCAGGAGGCTCTGCAAATCGAGCCCGATAACGCCGGCGCGCTGGCGCTAAAGAGCCGCATTGAAAACCGGCGCAGTGAAAGGCAAATCGATAACTGGTACCGGCTGGCGCGGCAGCATATCGACAATCACGCTTACGGGCACGCGCGCGAGGCTCTGCAGAATGTGCTGCAACTGCGGCCGAAAGAGGCTCGGGCGCTGCAACTGCTGAGCGAGGTTGACCGGCAGGAACAGGAATATAAAAAACTTCGCCAGGAGAAAGAGCAACTGCATCGCGCGGCCATGGAGGCATGGCACAAGGGCGACGTCAGCAATGCGCTGGCCAAGCTCGGAGTGGTGCTCGATCTCGACCGGCGCGCGCCGGATTCCGTGAACCGCGAGAGCGGCGCGAATTACCAGAGCTTTTACAACGAAGTGCGCTCGGAACACGACGCGATGAATATCGCGTATGCCGAGGCGCGCAGAAATCTGGTGGAGCACAACTTCCGCAAGGCGATGGAAGCGTGCCAGACATACCTGGCGAAGTACCCGAGCAACGCGATTTTTCAGGCACTGAAATATGACATTGAGGAGCAGCAGCGGCAGGAGCTTTCGGCATTTATTGCGTCGGTCGACCGGCAGGTCGAAAGCGAGCCGGACCTCGAGAAGCGGGTGAATATTCTGCGTGAGGCGCTGGATGCGCATCCGGGAGAAACGCATTTCGAACGAGCGCTACGGCTGGTGCAGGACAAACGCGACCTGGTTAATTCGATCGTTGCGCGGGCGCACTTGCACGAAGAGCAGGGAGCTTACAGCGATGCGCTGAACGATTGGGAAATTCTGCGAACGATTTACAACCAGTACCCGGGGTTGACGTTTGAGGTGGAACGGCTGCAGAAGCGGCGTGACCAGCAGGCGCGGGTGGAATCGAAGGCACGGCTGGTGGAGCAAGTCGACACTTGTTTGCATGCCGGGGATTACGCGCGGGCTTTGGATTTGCTGCAAGGCGCCGCGGCGGAATTTCCCAACGATGCGGAACTTGGAGAGATTGAAAAAGCCGCGCAGGAGGGAATCAAGCGAAAGACTGAAGCGCACCGGCTGATGACCGAGGGCCAGGAATTGTGCGCGCAGCAGAAATCGGCCGAGGGGATCAAGTTGCTGCGCGAAGCATATCAACTGGATGAAAACAATTCTTTAGCTCGCGCGGTTCTAGCGAACAGCCTGGTGGAACAGGCGAGGGTGGTGGTTGAAGGCGACTGGCGGGAGGCCGAGAAGTTGGCTCGGGAGGCTCTGGAGTTGAATCCCGGGCACCCGATGGGGAAGACGATTCGGACGCTGATTCACGATCAGAAGAAGGAAACGTTCATCGAGCAATGCGTTTCGCAGGCGCGAAAGATGCAGACGGCGACGGATCTGACGGGAGCGTTGTCGAGGATCGAAGAGGGATTATCGGTCTATCCGCGGGAGCCGCGATTGATTCAGATTCAGGAGACGGTGCAGCGGGATTTGCAGACGCAGCGGAAGCAAGTTCGGCGGCGCGATCTGGAAGAGTTGCGGCAGACGGAGAGTGAATTCGATGCGTCGATGGATGCGCCCGCGAAAGAGGCGCTGGCGGGACATTTGCGGGCACTGGGAGAAAAGTATTCGAGCGATGGCGAGATATTGAGTATCAGCAACGGCATTTTGCACCGCATGGGGTTGCTGGAGGTGGAACGGACGGCTTCGACCGCGTCTGCGGATAGTGAAAGTGCCACGCTTACTTACCACACGCCGGTACCTGAAGCTTCACCGGGTTCGCCGGGCGATATTTCGGGCGCGGCGCGCGCGAGTGACTCAGCAGCATCTCCGCCTTCTGCATTTCAAGTGCCGCTGGCAAACGTGGACGTTTCCGGGGCTGCATTGCCGGTTCCTGGGGAGGAACCTGTTGCCAAGTCTTCTGGGAGAACGGTCCAGGCGAAGCCTCGGGCCGGGGGTCCGAAGCGGCCGGGAACGCAACCGCGAAGTTACGCGACCATCGGCATTGCGGGAGCGGCAATCGTTCTGGTTGGCGCGATCTTTATTTTTATGCGGAGACATCGGGCGGAGCCGGTTGCTCCGCCCCCCGAGGTTGCGGCTGTTGTTCCAGCGGCGCCGCCTTCGCCTGAGCCGGTTCTGGCAACGGTGAGAGTTTTCTCGGATGCGGGAACTGGGAAGGTCACGTTGGATGATCAGGCTCCGGCTGAATTTCACGATGGACAGTGGAGTCTCGACAAGATCGCGAATGGCGAGCACAAGCTGAAATTTGAAGGAGCCGGCGGAGAAGCGTCGTTTGGTTTCTCGGACGATGCTGGAGCCGCACCCGCCGTGAAGGGGCCGATTGTTTCAAAGGGAGCGTTGGCTGTGGTAGTGAGCGGCATGGGCGACCATCTCCACTTGTATTCCAGCGATTCCGCTACCAAGGTCAGCCTCGACAACCAGGCTCCGCAAGAGGTTCCGCAAGAGGGCCTCGATCTTTCATCAGTTTCCGCGGGGACTCACGAGCTGGTGGTGACGCACCGCGGCGACCGGTACAAACTCGAGGTTGACGCAAATGCCGCGCCGACGCTGAACGCGTTTCTCGAATCCGGGCAGGCGCTGGGAACGCTTGTCGTGGTGACCGGGCAAGACAATGCGCGAGTTTCTCTAAACGGGAAGCAGCTGCCGCAGCCTACGCAGAATGGGCAATTACGAATCGCGAATCTGGAACTCAAGGAGTATGCTGTGCGGGTTTCCAAGATCGGCTTTCAGGATCTTCCCGAACAGAAGATACGGATTCGCAAAGGAGAGTTGGCCAAAGTCAGCTTCAATCTGCAGCCGGTTCAAAGGCTGGCGTCGCTGACGATTCAGGGCGGAGTTCCGGGAGCGACCGTTCTCATCGATCAAGCTGCCGTGGGAACGGTGCAGGCGGACGGCACGCTGAACCTCGCGACGGTGAATCCTGGAGATCACACGGTTGAACTGCGCAAAGACCGCTTCAAGGCGCGGCAGATCAAGAAGCGCTTTGTGGTTGGGCAGACTGTGTCTCTCGCGGCGGCAGATGTTGCGATGGATGTGGCTCCCGGCGAATTGAAAATTACGTTCACTCCGCCCGATGCGCAGGTGACCATAAATAAAGGTAACGAGACGCCAACCAAGGTTAACAGCGGCGGTGCACTGAGCCTGCCGCCGGGAACTTACAGTCTCACCGCGAAAACTGCCGACAACTTTGCGCGGTCGGCGACAGTTGAGGTCATCGCGGGACAGTCACGGAGCGTGGATTTGCCGCTCACACCCAGCGGCATGGCGAAGTGGGACGATCCAGCAGCGTGGAAGGAGGAGAAAGGATCGCTGGTTCATAAGGGTGGCGAGTTTGTGATGTATACGGTCTCTCCGACGACCGGCACGTTTGTTTTCTCCGCGATGCTGACGAAGGGCCACCGGCTGCAGTGGATAGTGAACTGCACCAATGCGAATAATTACGTGCTTTTCCAGATGGATGACAATAATTTTTATCGCACAGTGGTGCGTGATGGGCAGAAGGGCGAAGAGACGAAGATCCCGCACAAGAATGACAAAAAGAGTTTCCGCACACTTCAGGTGCGCGTGGAAGCGAATGAGATCATCCACCAGATCAAACAGGGAGATGGCTGGGTCGCGCTGGACCGCTATACCCATGCCGGAGACAATTTGAATCTTGGCAGGTTTGGATTCTACATTCCGGGCAACGACCAGGTTGCGCTCGCCAGCTTCACTCACTACGCTGACTTAAGCCTTAAGTAGCTGATTCAGCCACTTTTGCGACGAATCCATCGATCTTCCGCCCGCGAGGAGCGGAATTCCTCAGCATTCGCCGCCCTGTGCAACTAGAATCCTGCGCCACCCGGTTTTGCCAAGAGACTACATTTTTTGAACTGTCGTTCACTGGAAACCATCTAACAGCCATTGTTCCGGCGGGAGTTTACCGGAATGCCGCGGGCGATTCGCAGTAGAACCAAGAATTCATAGGAGGAGTTATGGCGACCAGCAAGGTAGTGCCGATGAAGATTACGCAGATGAAAGTGGCGCAAGTGTCGAAAGCGGGAGCGGATTTTGAAATCGTCGAGCGCGAGATTCCGCAGCCAGAGGCCGGACATGTGCGAATCAAAGTGCAGGCTTGTGGAGTTTGCCACAGTGACATGCTGACGAAAGATGGGTTGTGGCCGGGGATTCAATATCCTCGCATTCCCGGACATGAAGTGGCGGGCATTGTCGATGAAGTGGGCGAGGGCGTTTCGGCGTGGAAGAAAGGCCAGCGGGTTGGCGTGGGCTGGCACGGCGGACAAGACAACACTTGCCGCGAATGCCGGCGGGGAGATTTTCGCAACTGCAAGAACCTGAAGGTGTGCGGCATCAGCTATGACGGCGGATATCAGCAATATATGGTTGCACCGGTAGAGGCGCTGGTGGCGATCCCTGACGGCCTGAATGACGTTGAGGCAGCGCCGCTGCTATGCGCTGGGATTACGACCTACAACGGGCTGCGGCACAGCGGCGCGATGCCCGGCGATCTGGTTGCGGTGCAGGGTATCGGCGGCCTGGGTCATCTCGGGGTTCAGTTCGCCAACAAGTTCGGTTATAAGGTCGCTGCGATTGGGCGTGGCTCTGAAAATGCGGGGCTCGCAAAGAAACTCGGAGCCAGCGTATACATCGACAGTCAAACAGCCAAGCCGGCCGAAGAGTTGCAAAAACTCGGCGGCGCGCAGGTGATACTGGCGACTGCGCCGAACTCGAAGGCGATGTCGGAATTGATCGATGGTCTTGGACCGAACGGCAAGCTCATGGTGATTGGCGCGTCATTCGACCCCATTGAGGTGACTCCGCTGCAACTCATCACAGGAAGTCACGCGATTCAGGGTTGGGCTTCGGGAACGCCCGCCGATTCCGAGGATACGCTGCGCTTCGCGGAATTGAGCGGTGTGCGTCCGATGATTGAAACTTATCCACTGGAAAGAGCGGCTGAGGCCTATGCTCGCATGCTGAGCGGCAAGGCGGAGTTTCGCGTTGTTCTGACGATGTGACACAGCCAGGGGGTTTTACTTTGAGTATGGCGAAACAGGTGTGGTCTGGCCGCTGGACACGGTGATCAAGACGGTAGAAGATAAAGTCCGATTGGTTTAAACGCGATCTCATCCAAACGTCAAAGGAGAAGATAATTCATGTCACACCATTATTCTGGTCCGGATTTTGGCTTTCCACATGGCAATGCCCTCCTCGATTTTACTGACCTGTACGCTTTCCCCAAGCCTGGGGATGCGAGCAAGTCGATCCTGATTATGAACGTGCATCCCTCGGCCGGCGTGAACCCGCCGGGGCCTACGACAGACGCCGCCTTCGCCACCGAGGCGCTTTATGAACTCAAGATTGACACAAACGGGGATTTCGTCGCCGATATCGCTTACAGCGTACGAATCACCGCCGGCAAAGGGGGAGCGCAGACCGCGACGCTGCGCCGGGTTGAAGGCGCGCAGGCCGCCGGCACAGGCGACGGCGGGGAAGTGATCGTCGAGGGGGCTCCGGTTTCGACTGGGGAGGAGACCAAGGTGACAGACGCCGGGGAGTACCGGTTCTTCGCGGGCTGGCGCAGCGATCCTTTTTTCTTCGACACTCAGGGCGCGCTGAACAATCTGCAATTCACCGGCGACGATTACTTCGCTGAGAAGGATGTGTGCACCATCGTGCTGGAAGTGCCCAACTCCGCCCTCGGTAAGAAGATGGGGGTGTGGGCGCGGACGGTAGATGGTACGAGCGGGAAGTGGGTTCAGGCGGATCGCGGTGCGCGGTCCAATCAGACTCCGTTCCTGGCCGGCGAGGCAAATGCCGCCTATCTCGCGGCGGAACCGGCGGACGATGCCCGTTTCATCCCTGTCTTTGCGCATGCGCTGGAGCACACCGGCGGATATACGCCGGCGGAAGCAACGCGGGTTGCCGGGACCCTGCTGCCGGACGTGCTCCACTACGATCCGACGCGGCCGGCGGTCTACCCGGAGAACGGCCGGACACTTACCGACGACGTCGTAGATTTCTTCCTTCCTCTCCTTACTAATGGAAAGGTGACGCAAGATAAAGTTGGGCCGCACCACGATCTGCTTAACGCGTTTCCTTATCTCGGCGCGCCGCACAAGGCCCGGTCCGCGGAACGGGTGGCGGCGTAAGGTTGTGTTTCCATCGCCCGACTAATCTAGAAGGAAGGAATGTCCTATGAATTCGACTTTTTATCGCACGGTAAAGATCGACGGCCTCTCTGTGTTTTACAGAGAGGCTGGCTTGAAGGACGCGCCGACGATTCTGTTGCTTCATGGGCTGCCATCTTCGTCACGAATGTTCGAACCGCTCTTTGCGCGCCTCTCGGATCGCTATCACCTCGTCGCACCCGATTATCCCGGCTTCGGACAAAGCGAATGGCCGGACCCAAAAAAATTCGCGTATACGTTCGATCACTACTCCGAGATCATGAATCGTTTCAGCGAGACGCTTGGGCTCACGCGCTACACGCTTTACATGCAGGACTACGGCGGGCCGGTGGGTTTCCGCATGGCCTTGATGCACCCAGAGCGGGTCGAGGCGCTTATTGTTCAGGATGCTGTGGCGCACAACTCGGGACTGGGCGCGAATTGGGCGACGCGGCGAGCGTTTTGGGCCGATCGTGCCGCTAACGAAAGTGCCCTGCGCACGAATCTCCTGTCGCTTGCGGCTGCGCGGAGCCGCCACGTGGGGAACGATCCGAACGTGGAACGCCACAACCCGGATTTATGGACTGACGAATTTTATTTTCTGAGCCAACCCGGGCAGGCCGAGATCCAGAGCGATCTCTTTTATGACTATCGAACCAATGTCGAGGCTTATCCGAAATGGCAGGCTTGGATGCGCGAGACGCAACCGCGGCTGCTGGTGATTTGGGGCAAATATGAACTCTCGTTCGATGCCTCAGAACCGGAGGCCTACCGGCGCGACGTACCCAAAGCCGAAGTGCACATCGTCGATGGAGGCCATTTTGCCCTGGATACCGCTGCCGACGAGATCGCGGGCCTGGTGCGCGGTTTTGTCGGCTCTGCCCGTGAGAAGGCGCAGGAGCGACGCGCAAGTTGATGACCCGATGAGAGCACGCGGAGAGGTATTGCACGTGGATGGTGGGGCTCACGCCGGTTGCTGGTGAACGTGAATCGAAAATGTTTGGCTTGTTTCCAGGTTTCCCGAATTTATCCCAGATTGCATTTAAATTAGCGGCCCGGTAGCGCTTCGTCCTATAATTCCCCCGCGTTCGGTTTATCCAATTAAAAACTCATGCAGGTTGCGTGCGACGGCACGCGGGAGGGTCTTTTGAGATTGCCTCGGTTGCTGTTCGTGCTTGCCATTTTCTTTTTTGTCGCTCAGTTCACATCTCGACCTGGTTTGAATTCCGGATGGTTTGCTTCGTTCGCGTCTGCGCAAGCTTCGGCGCAATCTGGAGAAAACGCCAGCGCCGAGAATCGGCGCCTGGCGGGGTATTCGACGGAGTCTTCGAAAACCGAGCGCGAGTGGGAAAAGAAATTGCGCGATGGAGTGGTCGCGGATAACCTGCGGCAGAGCATGCAGAGATTGAGCGCGCGTCCGCATCATGTGGGATCTCCTTATGACAAGGACAATGCGGAGTGGATTCTTGGGAAGTTCAAGGAGTGGGGATTTGACGCCCACATTGAGACGTTCAGTGTGCTTTTCCCTACTCCGAAGGAGCGCATTGTCGAGCTGGTTGAGCCGACGAAGTTCAAGGCGAAGTTGCAGGAGCCTCCGGTGCCGGGCGATCCGACTTCCGGCCAGACGGCGGAGCAGTTGCCGACTTACAACGCTTACTCGATCGATGGAGATGTGACGGCGCCGCTGGTTTATGTGAATTATGGCAACCGCGAAGATTACGAGCAGCTCGATCGGCTGGGAATTTCGGTGAAAGGCGCGATTGTGATTGCGCGCTATGGGGAGGGATGGCGCGGCATCAAGCCGAAGGTTGGCGCGGAGCATGGAGCGATCGGGTGCATTATTTATTCCGATCCGAAGGATGACGGATTTTTTGAGGGCGATACGTATCCGACTGGCGGATGGAGGCCGCGGGAAGGTGTGCAGCGGGGAAGCGTGATGGATACGGATTATCCGGGCGATCCGCTCACGCCGGGGGTGGGGGCTACGGCGGATGCGAAGCGGTTGGACATTAAGGAAGCGAAGACGATTACGAAAATTCCGGTGCTGCCGATTTCGTGGGGAGACGCTTTGCCGTTGCTTTCGGCGTTGCAGGGTCCTGTTGCGCCGGAGAATTGGCGCGGAGGGTTGCCGATTACTTATCACGTGGGCCCGGGGCCGGCGAAGGTTCATTTGAAAGTGGAATCGAATTGGGATTTGAAGCCGGTGAACGATGTGATTGCGACGATGAAAGGGTCGGATGCGGCGGGCGAGTGGGTGGTGCGCGGGAACCACTACGATGCCTGGGTGAATGGAGCGGACGATCCAATCTCTGGAATGGTGACGGTGCTGGAAGAAGGGCGCATGCTCGGCGAGCTGCATAAACAAGGATGGACGCCTAAGCGGACGATCATTTTATGTGCCTGGGACGGCGAAGAGCCCGGACTGCTGGGGTCGACCGAGTGGGTGGAGACTCACGGCGATGAGTTGAAGAAGCATGCTGTTGCTTATATCAATTCGGACAGCAACGGCCGCGGATTTCTGTATGCGGGAGGGACGCACGACCTGCAGCACTTTATTAACGATGTGGCGCGGGAGGTGCAGGATCCGGAGAAGCACACTACGGTGCAGCAGCGGGCGAAGATGAGGCAGATTCAGCGGGCTTCCAAGGATGATCGCGGAGAGATCAGGAAAGAGAGCGATGTGCGGATTGGAGCTTTGGGGGATGGTTCGGACTACACCGCGTTTCAGGATCATGAAGGAATTTCGACTTTGAACATCGGGTATGGTGGAGAGAACGACGCGGATTCTTATCACTCAATCTATGACGACTTTTATTGGTACACGCATTTCGTCGATACAGATTTTTCGTTCGGGAGGACGCTGGCACAAACGGGGGGGACGGCGGTGATGCGGCTGGCGGATGCGGATGTGATTCCGTATGAGTACAAGGGGCAAGAGGAGACGATTGGGCGGTATGTGAAAGAGTTGGAGAAGCTTTTGAAAGATAAGCAGGATGAGATTACGGAGCGGAATCAGGAACTGAAGGAGGGAGTGTTTACGGCGACGGCTGATCCGAAGAAGACTTATGTGCCGCCTCCGGCGAAGGAAGTACCTCCTTATATGAACTTTGCGCCGCTGAAGAACGGAGTGGAGGCGATCAAGAGGAGTTCGGAGCGGTATGAGGCTGCTTTTGCGAAATGGCAGGCTGGTGGGACTGCTTTGCCTACGGATACGGCTGCGGCTCTGAATGAAGAGTTGATGCAGATTCAAAGGGCGTTCTTGACCGACAAAGGTTTGCCGGATCGTCCGTGGTTCAAGAACCAGGTATATGCGCCGGGCGCTTATACGGGATATGGGGCGAAGCCGATGGCTGCCGTGCGGGAGTATATGGATCAGGAGAAGTGGAAGGAAGCGGACGCGCAGGTTCCGACGGTGGGCGAGGTGCTGGAGAATGCCGCCGCGGCTATTGACAAGGCGGCGGATGAGTTGGAGAAGGTGGCAGGAGGGAAGTAAGTTTGGACCCTGCGGCCCGACACTGTCGCTGCCGGATCGCGGTAGCGCCGCAAGAGCGGGGGCAGTACCTTCGCTGGAGCAAAAAAGCAAAAGCCGCGATGATCGCGGCTTTTGCTGAAGAGCCTTAAGGCTAGTTATGCTTATCGCGGTAAATCTCGCGGCTGGTATGGTTCTGCTCGCGGTTTAACTTGTCCTGCTCGGCTTTGGTCAGGTGGCCGTTGTGGGCGGCCATGTCGCGTTTTTCCTGGTTCTCGATGTGCTGTTCCTGGCGTTCTACGTGCGCGGCCTGGCCCGGTGTCATGGTGCCGTTCCTCACGCCGTTGGCGATGCGGTCCTGCTGGTTCTGCTCGCGGGTGTTGACTTCGTTCACGCGAGGATGGCCGGGATCGACTTGACCTGGTCCGGCGCCAGAAGTGTTGGATTGTGCAGCGGCGCCGAGTGATAGCAGGCTTCCGACTGCCAGGACTAAGAGCGAATTGCTAATTCGATTGGCCATTTGAGATTTCCCCTCGTGATTTGGAAACTTTCTGTAAATTGAATGCCCGGAAATGTAAACCCTTTTTTAGAAGTTTAGTTTCGGGCTGCCTGCGGGCAACTTACCGGGAGAGTTAGAACCTTTGCTCACAATGAGGTAGGAAGTGGCTCGGAAATGGTTACTAAAATAACTGGCCCCGCAGGGGTATTCCGTGGACAAGGGTTTCCCGGTTGGGATGACGAAGCGGACAAATAGAAAGGACGTGCGCCGTGGCCACGCGTCAAGACGGGCATGATCGGACGGAAGCTCACGCGAAACTCGGGCGAACTGCCGTGCGAATCTTTGCCGCAAACGAGCGCGTCAACCAAATGCTGATCGAAAATTTGGATCCAGCGGTGTGGAAAGCCAGGACGCCGGGCAAGGTTCGCAGCGTGGCGGCAGTTTTCACGCACATGCACAATGTGCGTTGCAAGTGGGTGCGGCTAACGGCTCCGCACTTGAAGGTTCCGCGACAACTCGATCGCGCGCGCTGCACGGCTCGGCAGGCTCACGCGGGATTGGCCGAGAGCGCCACGCGCTGCGAGGAGATGCTGAAGGAAGCGCTCGGCGGCAGCAGCCGCGTGCAAAAGTTTCGCAGAGATGGATGGGGCCGTCCGTGGCCCGTTGGCATAGAGATGTTGTGCTACATGCTGGCTCACGAGGCACACCATCGGGGGCAAGTTTGCATGCTGGCGCATCAGCTGGGGTTTCCGTTGGCGAATGAGGTCACGTCTGCGATGTGGAGTTGGGAAAAACTTTGGAGAGAGAACGGGCCGCTTGGCGCACTCGGGAAGAATTGTTAGGCATTGCTCAGGTTTCAGGTGACGCTTTGACAAACGCGTGGCCGGTGCGGCGTATAATCCTGGCGAGTTGCAGCCAAGAAAGTGGTGCTTCGGGCGTGTAACTTTGTCACCTCGTTGGAATCTATTGGGAGAGGTATCGTCGGGACTCAATCTCAAGAAGAGGAGAACGTCATGAAGAAGTTGATCGCGGTTTGTTTCGCATTTTGCCTGCTAGTGTCTGGGTTGGCACTGGCTCAGGACACCATGAAACAGGACAACGGCATGAGCGCCGGAACCAGCACGAAGGCTGTCAAGGTCGTGGGAAAAATCAGCGACGACGGGCAGTCGTTTGTGAGCGACAAAGATGGCAAGAGCTGGAAGATTGTGAATCCGGAGGCGGTGAAGGGGCATGAAGGGCACCACGTGGTTCTGACGGCGCACGTTTACGCCGACAAGGGCGAAGTTCACGTCATGTCGCTGAAGATGGCTTCGGATTCGATGAAGAAAGACAGCATGTAGAGGTTCTGTGACCATTTTCTTAACGGGCCAGCGACACTGCTGGCCCCTTATTTTTTCTGGGGGGAAGTTCGGCTGAAGCTTGACGAAAGGTGTAGGATTCTGTTGTTTGAGCGATTCGAGAGAATACGGCCTTATTCGTTTTGGGTGAGCGGGTGGAAGACGGGAATTGCGCCGCCGCGAAACATCGGCGGCAGGCGATTATTTTCTCGCGCCTGCGTGAGGAGGAAGCCGTGCTGCTCAATGCAAAAAGCAGTTTCTTTCCATATCGAGCCTCGGGTCTGCGGCTTCGAGCTTCAGTTGCCGGTGTTTCTGGAACGATTCTGGTTATCGCCCTAATTTTTGGCTGCTGGGGAAAAGCCGCGATGGGGCAGAAGGCGTCGCAGGATTCCGCGATCATGCCGAAATATGACCTCAAAACTGAAACGAAGACTAAAGGGATCGTGGATGAGGTGAAGATTCTGCCGCTGGGAAGCCGGAAGGATTTGCGGGAAGTGATTCTTAAGAGCGGTGAGGAGAAAATTTACATTTACGTATGTCCGCAGACCTTTGAAGAGGAAATGGGAATCAGCTTCAGCAAGGGCGACGAGGTTGCGGTGACTGGATCGAAGGTAAAGCAGGAAGACCTGGATGTGATTCTGGCGCGGGAGTTGGTGAAGGGGACCGACACGTTAGTATTTCGTGACGCCAAGGGCAACCCGGTTTGGGATCCACGCACCGGAAAGTGATTGCAGAGAAATAGATCGACCACTCACAGGGAAACCGATGAAACTTACAGACACGATTGCGCTGGTGCTGAGAGCCAAGGAACACAGCCGGATTTTGTCGGTCACGCCGGAACACTCGGTTTATGAGGCTATTGAGAAGATGGCGGAGGAGAGTGTGGGAGCGCTGCTGGTGATTTCGGAGGATCGGCTGGTGGGGATCATGTCAGAGCGGGATTATGCCCGCAAGGTGATTCTGAAAGGGCATTCGTCGAAAGAGACTCCGGTACGCGACATTATGACCTCGCCTGTGGTGTTTGTAACGCCGCGGCACACGGTGGACGAATGCATGGGAATCATGACGCACCATCACTTCCGGCATCTGCCGGTGATGGGAGAGAACGGCGGCGTGATTGGCCTGGTTTCGCTGGGGGATTTGGTGAAGTGGATTATCTCAGGGCAGGCGCAGCATATTGAGGAATTGGAAGGGTATATTACGGGGCGCTATCCGGGGTGATTTAGCCCGCGGGAGCTGTAGGCGGGTTGATTCGACTCAGCAAATTGACCTGCGGGCGATCCTGCTATGTTCAGCGTGAGAGGACTTGATCTACGAAGTGACTAATCCAACCGGTTGTTCTTCTTCAGCGGTTTCCAGTTTGTAGCCGGAGCGGGCGGCGTCGTTGTGGAACATCTGCACGGTTTCAAGCGAGTAGTCGTGCAGGTCTCTGCCGATTATCGGGATTTTCTTCAGCACGTCGGACGTGGCGGTGATAACGTGGCAGCCGATTTCGTCGGCCTGGAAGATGTTCAGAAGCTCGCGCGGGCTGGCCCAGACCAGCTGACATTTCCTGTTCGGGGCCATGATTTCGAGTGCCGATTTCATGACAGGGACGGGATCGCGGCCGGTATCGGCGATGCGTCCCGCAAACACTGAGATGTACGAGGGCGCACCGCCTTCAAGGGCTTGCGCAACATGGCGGAGCTGATCGAGCGTCAGCAGCGCCGTGCCATTGACTTGAATGCCTTCGGCACTCAGACGATGAATCAGCCTGTACATGGGCTGCCGGCGCGTGTTGGTGACGGGAATTTTTACGTAGACGTTCGATGCCCAGCCGGCGATTTGGCGGGCCTGGCGCTCCATTTCGGGTTCTTCGTCGGCAAAGACTTCGAAACAGATTGGGCGGTCGGCGATGCGATCGAGAATTTCGCGGGCGAAGCGCTCGTAATCTTTCACGCCGGCCTTGCGCATCAGGGTTGGATTGGTGGTGAAACCCTTGATGTATGGCTGGCGGTAGAGTTCCAGCATGCCGGCCTGGTCGGCGCCATCGGCGAAGATCTGAACTTTCAGTTCGTGCACGGACTTCACCTTCGAGTCAGACGCGAACTTCATTCGAAGACTCCTCCCGAGCGGAGCGCACGATCCAGTCGGCCGCTTCGCGCAACGAACTGACGCTGGCTTCCGGAGGCTGGGCGGGCTTGCGCTCGCGATAGCCGTAGTCGATCAAAATTGTCTTGCAACCCGCGGCGTGGCCGGCATCGACGTCGCGCCAACGGTCCCCCACCAAGAAACTGCGGCTCAGGTCTATATTGTGCTTGCGCGCCGCGGCAAAAAGCATGCCGGGACTGGGCTTCCGGCAGGCGCAGTGTTCCACGTCGTCATGATAGCAGACAAAGATATCGTCGATGGGCAGGGCCGATGCCAGCTTCCGGTGCACGGCCTCAACTTCGGCACGGGTGATGAGGCCGCGAGCAACGTCGGGCTGGTTGGTGACGACATAAAGTGGAAAGCCGTGCGACTTGAGTTCTTTCAGCGCCGGGGCGGCATCCGGCATGATTTCGAGATCGTGGCTGCCGGGTGGTGGAAGCGGCTTGCCGTCGCGAACGAAGGCACGGTTGAGGACGCCATCGCGGTCGAGGAAAACCGCGGGGCGGGGTTGAGTGTTCGCGGTGCGTGAGATCGTGGATTCCCACTTGGTTTGCTGCTGTTTGACAGAGGGATGCGAGACGAGCAGGTGCCACACGACCGCTTGAAATGCTTCAGTATGCGGGGTGATGTGGGCGGGATTGACCGTGGGAATGAGGATGCAGACGTCAGCTACTTTTGCGGTGTAGCCGCCGTCGCGGCCGACGATGCCGAGAACCCTGGCACCGACTTGCTTTGCGAGTTGAAGCGCGGCCACAAGATTGGAGCTGATGTTTTTCTCGAGATCGCCGCCGCCGACGGAGAATACCAGAACGAGATCGTTCGCTCGGAGGCGGCTGGTTTGAAGCCAGCTCTCGAAGACGGTAGGCCAGCCTTCGTCGTTGGTGCGGGCGGTGAGTTCGGAAACATTGTCGGTGGGGGCGTAGGCTTCGATGCCGGCGATCTTGCGGAAGTCGTTTACTGCGTGAGAGGCGTTGGCGGCGCTGCCGCCGACTCCGAGGATGAAGAGGCGTCCGCCGCAGGATCGGGTTTCGGCCAGCAGGGATGCGGCTTGTTCGATCTTGTCGCGGTCGATGCGGTCGATGACTTGCTTTGCTTCTTCGAGAAACTGCTGCGCGAATGTGTTCTGCGGGTTCATCCTTTGGTTGGATTGGGTTTGCGCGAAGCGAGGAATTCGGCGGTTTCGCGCAGGCCGGCGGGGGAGCCGATTTCGTAAAAGCGCTCGCGGACTTCGAAGGCGGCGAGCTGCCGCCGCTGGAGAAGATATGAATACACTTCGGTGAGATCGCTGGGTTTGCCCGCCGGCAGAGCTGCGAAGGCTTCCGCGCGAAAGACTCCGAGGCCGTAATCGATGTAGTTCATGCGCGGCGTGCGGTTCATTTTGCTGTAGGCGAGAATCTGGCTGCCCCCGAATTCGACGTTGCTTGAATCCCACCTGCCTTCGTTGCGGAAGACGGTCATCAATCCCAATTTGCCCGACGACTCGAAAGCCTGCTCAATCGCAGCGTAATCACACGGAAGGTAAGAATCGCCGTACATCACGAAAAAAGATCCCCGCAATTGTTCCAGGGCGTTGCCGATAGCTCCCGCGGTGCCTAGTGGCGAATCGCCGTCGAATGAGTAGTCTACCTGAAGGCCGAGAGGCTTGCCGTTTCCTATCGTGCGCTGGATCAGCGTGCCGAGATGGCCGACGCAGAGCACAACGCGGCGGATTCCGGCGGCATGCAGCAGCCGTAGTTGATGAATGGCGAATGGCTCGCCGTTTAATTCGAGGAGCGACTTCGGGATGTTCTGGGTCAGTTGGCCGAGGCGGGTGGCGCGGCCTCCGGCGAGAATGGCGACGGTCAGCAATGGGCGCTCCTAGGAATGCGCGACCACCGTGGTTCCGGCGAAATCGAATTGCATGCGGACTTCGCGCAGGCCGGCGCCGCGCATGGCGGCACGCAGGCGAGTTTTTTCTTCGCTGTAGAACATAAGAAATCCGCCGCCTCCTGCGCCGACGAGTTTGCCGCCGCGCGCGCCATTGGCTCTCGCAAGATCATAAAGCTTGTCGATTCCGCCGCTGGTCATGCCGGGCGAGCGTTTCTTCTTGTGGTCCCAGTGAATGTTCATCAGGTCGGCGAAGTGGTTCAGATCGCCGGAGAGAAGCGCATCGCGGCTTTCCCTTCCCAGCTTTTTTGTAAAGTGAAGGTTCTCGAGCATCTCGGCGTTGTTCTGCCGGGTGCGGGAGTCCTGGTCTCTCAGGATGTCGGAGGCGTTGCGCGAACTTCCGGTGAAAAACAGAAGAAGATTGTCTTCGAGATTGGCGAGGGTTTCGCTGGGAATTTTTAACGGCTCCACCTTAACGCTGTCATCGGGAAGAAACTGGAAGCAGGTGACGCCTCCGAAGGCGGAAATGTATTGATCCTGCTTGCCGATGGGTTCCTTGAGCAACTGGAGTTCGATGTGGCAAGCCTGCTCGGCAAGATCGCGGGGCAGAACGAAATCGCGCTTGAAAGTGTGCAGCGCGCATAGAAGCGCGGTGGTGAAGCTGCCGGAGGATCCCATGCCGGTGCCGGCGGGAATGTCGGAGAGGCTGACGATTTCGAGATACGGTCCGGTAACGCCGGTCAGTTTTAAGGCTTCGCGGATGATGGGGTGCTGGATTTCTTCGACGCGATCGACTTCTTCAAATTTCGAATACTTTACGAGGATGCGCGGTTTGAACGCTTCATTGATGGTGATGTAGACATAGCGGTTGATGGCGGCGGAGATAACGAATCCGGTGTGCTGGCGGTAATAGGAGGGAAGATCGGTGCCGCCGCCGCCCAGGCAGATGCGCAGAGGGCTGCGGGTGATGATCATTGAGCGAACCTCAAGGAATCTGAGGCTCCGGAAGGGATTGGACGTATAAGGTGAACGAAGGCGCGGGCGTTGTTCGATAGATCTCTCAATTCGCGCAAAAGCGCAGAGGCGAGCAGCATTACGGAATGATATGCGAATTCGCCGCGGCCAGTCGAGCGCGCGAAGACTTTCCGCGACCGCCTAGGCCTTACCTCGGACGCTGAAGCGCTTAGCCTTTGAGTGGTCAACGGCACGAGTGGAACTCGTGCCGTTCCCGACCGGTCATTCCACCACGAATTCTACGGAGCGCGTCATGCTGCTGTTTCCGGCGGAATCGAGCGCCCGCAATTCCAATTTATACGATCCCGGATCGAGCTGGGCGACGGGGAGCTTGAGGCCGACCGGCACCACCGGATTCGTGGTGGCAGGCTTCGGAATTTTGCTGCCGAGGTGGAATTTCTGTTGTCCATTTTTCTGGTCGGTGATGAACAGCTCGTAGCCAAGATCGGGAGGGGTCGGTTTTTTCAGCAGAGGTTCGTAAACCTCGGCGTAGATCGCAGCGGTATCGGTTTTCTTGAAATGGTTGGTGGCGGAGGGAGAAATCTGCAGGTTCTGTACGATGAGTGGCGTACGGTCCTCGAGCAATTGCGCGTCGAGGTCAGTCGAGAGATCGCTGGCGCGGCGAACCGAGTTGCTTAGGGCGATGGCGCTCATGCTGAATTGCTGATCACCGTAGGGATCGATGGTGAGTGGAGTTTCGATCTTGCCGAAACTCTCATTGCCGGAGCTGAAGACGACCTTCAGTTTGTACTGCCCGGAGGCGATGCCGAACTGATTTTCGTAGCGGAAGGGCTGCTTCTGAAATTCCTCGACTTCTTTTTTGCCATCGAAGTCGAGGTTCACGGTGTCGCTGAAGCGGGCGGCGATGGTGTCATCCGGCTTGTAGGCGATGCCGAGAATATTCAAAGACGCGTGCTGCTTGCCTTTGACTTTTTCGAATTTCAATGCCGACGAAGGAATTTCTACGGCCAGATGGATCTGGGCGGTGTTGGCGGAAGTGTAGAAAAATGGAGCGGCCATCGAAGCGGTGACATTGCCCTTCATTTCGCCGCTGGCCCGGGTTTCCAGGTCCTTCTCGATCGGATTTCCGGCGAGCAGGTCGTTGGGCTTGATGTTGCAGTAGCCGCTGCGGGCGCGGACTTCGGTGCCTCCACGCTCGACTTTTACTTTGAGAGTATGGCAGCTGCCTTCGGCGGAAAGGGCGGGGACATAGCCGAGAAGATAGTACTGATTCTGATCCTGCGCGATGCGCTGCAGGCCGCCGAGCAGGTCGTTGGTGTTGAGGATGACGAAGCCGCCGGTGCCGTTGGCGAGTTCGTACATCATCTGCTGATTGTCAGAGGCGCTGGGAGGAAATGGAGGAACGATCTGGCGCGGCTGATTGAGCTGATTGTAATAGGCGCTGTTGTTGTAGCCAGCGTAACCGGCGGTGCCTCCTCCAGTGTGGCCGGCGCTGCCGGTGCTGCCGCTGGTCCCTCCGGTGCCACCACTTTTCCCGCCGCTGCCGCCAGTTCCCCCGCCAGTTCCTCCGCCCGTGCCACCTCCTGTGCCGCCACCGGTTCCTCCGCCGTGGCCGCCACCGGCGCCACCGCCGCCGCCGGTGCCACCGCCTGCACCGCCGTGCTGTGGGGGTTCAGCGAAAGCGGCGAGTTTGAGGAACGGTTGAGAGGTGGAAAAGTGAAGAGCAGCGGGTATTGGCGAGGGCGAATGAAGGGATGGAGGCAGTCGCCTACTGTGTTGACCCCCTAAATCTGGGGTTACTAATCCGCGGACATCGATGGGGTAGATAGCTACATTGGCTTTATTGCAAGCGTCGATCACGGCGGTGAGTTCGGATTGATATTCCGGATCGGTCAACGGGAAGCCGGAGGTTAGCATGACCAGCGTCTTGCGGCCGGGCACGGAAGACATTCCTTTTGCCAGTGTGCGCAGGGCGAGCAGAACAGTACGCACGCCGAAATCGGCTTCGGCATTCACAAGAGAAGGAACGCCGGGCGGCGGGGCAAGCGAGGCGACAGTGACTGGCGGGGCCGCATTCGGCGAAACCGCCGAGCCCTTTATGCCTGCTACAACTTGCTTCAGGCGGTCGGCGTCGGCGGTGAAGTTCTGGGTAATGGTGATGGTGCCGCCGAATTCCGCGATAGCCATCAGGCGGTCGGGGCCGGCGTTGGCGTCGATGAATTTTCTGGCGGCTTCGCGGGCCTGGGCCTGGTCACCGAAATTCATGGTGGAGTTGTCGAAAAACAGCACCATGTAGCGGGGCTTGGCCGCCGGGGTCGAGCCGGTGTTCTCTTCGTAGGAGAAGCTGGTGACAGGCTGCTCTTTGCCGTCTTCCCAAACTTTGAAGTCTTTTTGCGCGAGATCGCGAATGTAGTTGCCCTTTTTGTCGGTGACGATGGTGTCGACGAGAACGAGTCGCGACTCGGCGTGGAAGGTGCCGGACTGATCCGCGGAGGAAACCGGCGCCTGCTGGGCGTATACCAAAGCGTGCTGTGGGGCTTTCAAGTAGAGCCATCCGCTTAGAAAAATAATCAGGGTAATGAGAAGTACCGGCGGGCGACTGCGCATACTGACCTCCACGGGACTAGCGAATTTCTACAGTTCCATTTTCCGCGGACATTAATTGTCCTTCTGAATCTCTCACCACGAGCCGAACCAGATAGCTGCCGGGCTTTACATCGAAGCTGCTTTTGAGGGTAATGCCGGGCGAAAGTTTATTTTGCAGGGTTTCATCTTTCCAGTGCATGGTCACGGTTTTTTCCATGCCTTGCAGGAAACCACCGTTGCGATTGAAGAGGGCAGAGACGCAGGTGAGAACGTCGTTGTTGCGGCCGTCAGCTTTCTTGTAGTGGATGCGCTGAACGTCGACATGGGCGAGAACGATGAGTTTGGCATTGTCTTCGCCGGCTCTGAAGAACTGGGTATGTAATTTCACGGGGAGCGCGTGCAATTCGTCCTGGGAATAGAGAGCTTCTTCGATTTCCTGCTTGGCGGCTTCGTTGGGATCGGCGAAATGTTTGGGAGCGAAGTAGCCGCGGCGCGCCTGAATGCTGAGCTTCTGCGGATTTTTCAGCTTCACCTTCAGGGGATGGAAATTGCCGTCGAGTTTGAGATCTGGCGGGGAGAACGCCAGCACGTAGGAAAATTCGGGGGCCTGGGCGACGCGGCGGAAGCCTTCGTCGAGATCGTTGCTGTTATGGAAGAAGATGCCGCCGGTGCCGTCGGCAAAGACGGCAAGAAGATCGTCATTGGCCAAGGCGGCGGCGGTTTCGATGAGGCCTTTCTGCGGGGGTGGGGGCGCATCGCCAGTCGCGGTGTTGATGAGTTCGGGCGGCAGGATGACGTAAAGGCCGCGCGCGTTGAGTGTGTTGATGACGACCTGGGAACGAACCGCGCGATCGATGATGTTGTTGTAATCGAACTCCTGCTGCGGAGCGATGAAGCCGGGAGAAACGAGCACCACGCTACGCTGCCCGGGCATGTGAGCGACGGCTTGAACCACCTGGTTCAAAACTCCGAGAGAGACGTGACTCTCATGGTCGCCCGCGGCCAGTACCTGTTGCGTGGTCATGTTTACCAACTCGGTGGCCATCTGGATGACCGCAGCCTGGGATATCCCCGGGGACGGCGGAAGACATAGGAGGGCTTCCTGCAGTGCCTCGGAGGTTGCCTGGGGATCGTTCTTGTTAAAGATCAGATCGGCCTGGTAGTAGCTCATGTCCGGGCAATTTGAAGCGCCAGAGGAAATCGGGCGAGGAGTGAGGCGGAGCAAAGCCTCGTGCAGTTTGGCGCGGTCGTCGGTGAAGTCGAGAACAGTTTGTCCTGAGGTGGTGAAAATGGCGGCGCGGTCGGTGGGGCGCAGCGTCGCGAAGTGGCGCTCTGCGGCCTTGCGCACCATGGCGAGATCGCCGAACTGGATATGCACGTCGTCAAAGAGATACGCGATGAAGCGTTCGGGGACGGCGCCTGGATCTTTGGGTGCGGTGACTGGCTCGCCGGGAATGGCCTGGCTTGCGCGCTCTTCCGCGGCGGCTTGGCGGGCTTTGGCGGTGAGATCTCCGGGCTGCTCGATTTCGAATTGGGTGATGACCTGCGGCTTGCCTCGATCGAAGATCTCGAAGTCTTCTTTATGAAGGTTGCCGACGGCGCGGCCCTGGGCATCGCGCACGACGGCCCGTACGACGACTAGCTTTACGTTGACCTTGAAGGTTGCGGGCTGGTCGCGAGAAGTGATTTCCGCGGAGGCCTGCTGAGTTTCTGGCTGCTTGCTGTCGACCGGCGCGGCCGGAGGGGGCGCGGCAGGCTGAGACGAAGAATCCTGAGCGCGGGCAAAGATTGAAGCGATGACGAAAAAGCAACACAGCAGTGCGCGAATCCGGCTTCGATTCGGCAACCGCTTGCTGGAAACGCGCCACGACCGAGCTTCCGGAGAGCTCCTCATAAGGCACCAACGGCAGGGGAAGATGAACCTGGTCAAAACACCGTGGTAATCCGATGCCTTGTACCGAGAGTAACCGCAAACAGTTTACACCGATTCGGGCGTGCGGGTGGTTCGAAGAACCTGGCGCCGTGGCAGCTCCTTCAGTGGCAGACCTGCTCGTATCCACTCGATTTCGCCAAGGAGGCTTCTTTCGGATGGATTTCTTACTCACGAACCAGAGTTGAACCGTCGATAGAGTCCTTTGGGGGTTCGGCGCCCGGCAGATGGCGCGATGAAAATTCGCTTAGACATAAAACCCTGCCCACGGGGGAGCGGCGGCAGATGTTTGACGAAGAGGGAACGATACCTATGAGCGATGCCGAGATCGTCAAAGATTTTCTGGTCGAGAGTTACGAAAACCTCGACCGGCTGGACCGGGATCTGGTGGAACTGGAGAAAAACCCGCAGGACACAGATGCGCTGGCGGGCGTCTTTCGAACCATTCATACGATCAAGGGGACATGCGGATTTCTGGGCTTCGGCAAGCTCGAGAAAGTGGCGCACGTGGGGGAGAACCTGCTGAGCCGGTTGCGGGACCGGCAACTGACGCTTACACCCGAAATCACTACGGCGCTGCTGACCATGGTGGATGCGGTCCGGCAGATGCTGAAAGAGATCGAATCGACCGGCGCCGATGGCAACAACGACTATCCGGAGTTGCGGGAGGAGTTGACGCGGCTGCAGCAGGGGATGCCGAAGCATGAAGAGAGCAAGGCCGCACCGGCGACAAAGGACACCGAGGCAGCGTTAACTGCAGAGCCACTCGTTGCCGCTCAGGTCATCGCTACACAGGCCCCGGTTCATGAGAGTTTAGCTCAGTCCGAGAGAAGTGAAAGGGACGCATCAAGCGAAGCGACGCCTGAGCAGACGGCGGCGCACCCGGGCGAGGCCGAGGCGGCTCGGACCCAGCAGGCTGTGACAGCTCACTCAAGCGCCTCGGACAGCACGGTGCGGGTGAATGTGGGCCTGCTGGACAAGGTGATGACGCTGGTGGGGGAACTGGTGCTGGCGCGGAATCAGGTTTTGCAGTATTCCGGACGGACGAAAGATGCAGGGCTGCTGGCGGCTTCGCAGCGGCTGAATCTCATCACCACCGAGCTGCAGGAAGGAGTGATGAAGACCCGCATGCAGCCCATCGGAAACATATGGGGACAATTTCCGCGAACGGTGCGCGATGTGGCGCGAGGTTGTAACAAGGAAGTGGCGATCGAGATGGAGGGCAAGGAAACCGAGCTGGACAAAACCATCATTGAGGCGATTAAAGATCCGCTGACGCATCTGGTGCGAAACTCCGTGGATCACGGCATTGAGCTTCCTGAAGAGCGGGTGAAGAAAGGCAAGAAGCGAAGCGGGCGGCTGATTTTGCGGGCGTTTCATGAGGGCGGGCAGGTCAACATCGAAATCGGCGACGACGGCGCTGGATTGAACTCGGAGCGCATTCGGAAGAAAGCGGTGGAGCGGGGAGTCGTCAGCGCGGAGCAGGCCGGGCGGATGAGCGATCGAGATATTTTCAACCTTATCTTTCTGCCAGGTTTTTCGACCGCAGAAAAAGTGACGAATGTTTCCGGACGCGGCGTGGGCATGGATGTGGTGCGAACCAATGTCGAGAGAATCGGAGGCAGCGTGGATGTGCAGTCGACGCCGGGGCAGGGAACAACGGTGAAAGTCAAGATTCCGCTTACGCTGGCGATCATTCCGGCGCTGGTGGTGACTTGCGCGGGAGACCGGTACGCGATTCCGCAGGTAAGCCTGCTGGAACTGGTGCGGCTGGAAGGAGAAAAAGTAAGCAAGGGGATTGAACTCGTGCACGGCGCTCCGGTTTATCGTTTGCGCGGGCAGTTGCTGCCGCTGGTTTATTTGAATCGCGAACTGAACCTGACTTCCGACACTAAAGCGTCCGCGGCGGGGAATGAAAAAGTGAGCGATGAAGCCGTGAACATCGTGGTGTTGCAGGCGGATGGGCGGCAGTTCGGGCTGGTGGTCGACCAGATCAACGATACGGAAGAAATCGTGGTGAAGCCGCTGCGCAAGCAGTTGAAGACGATCAAGACGTTCGCGGGTTCGAGCATCATGGGCGACGGCAAGGTGGCGCTAATTCTCGATGTGATGGGCCTGGCACAGCGGGCGAGCGTGATCAGGGAGACACGGGACCGGGGGATGGCGGAGAGGGTGACGCAGGCGGCCGAGAAAGGCGTGGAGAAGCAGACATTCCTGCTGTTCGCGGGGCCGGGCGATTCGCGAATGGCGATTCCCCTGAGCATGCTGGCGCGGCTGGAGGAGTTTCCGGTGGCGCAGGTGGAAAGGTCGGGCAGCCAGTGGGTGACGCAATATCGTGGTCAGATTCTGCCGCTGATTCGGCTGGGCGTGGTGATGGCCGAGCGGCGGACGAAACTGCGAAGCCTGCAGGATGCCGCACCCGCGGCGGATTCGGGTCCGATTCAAGTGCTGGTGCTGAATCAGGAAGGCCGATTATTTGGACTGGTGGTGGAGCAGATTATCGATATTGTCGATGACGGGGCGGAGGTGAAGTCGGCGGCGACGCGGGAATCGGTGCTGTACTCGGTGGTGATCGGAGATCGAGTGACGGAGCTGCTGGATATTCCATCGATCTTGCGAAAGGCAGAGTTGGGCGATATGCAGATGAATGGAGTGGCCCGGGCGGCGGAGGCGGCGAATTAATCATGGCGAAGAGTTCGCAATTTTGCACGTTTTATCTGGATAAGTTGCTGTTCGGGGTTGAGCTGAAAGGGGTGCAGGAGGTCATGCGGTCGTTGGGCATGACGAGGGTGCCGCTGGCGCCGCGAGAGGTAAGCGGACTCATCAATTTGCGTGGCCAGATCGTGGCCGCCGTCGATTTGCGGAGACGCCTCGAGCTGCCAGCTGCGCCGCCGGGGGCACGAGTGATGAACGTAGTAGTGCGCAGCGAGGATGGAGCCGTCAGTCTTCTAGTCGATGAGATCGGCGATGTGGTGGAAGTGGAGGAAAGCACCTTTGAGCCTCCGCCGGAGACGCTGCGTGGCTCGGTGCGAACCATCATTCTGGGCATACATAAATTGAATCACCGCCTGATGCATGTGCTGGATATTGAAAAAGCCTGCCAGATGGCGGAAGCGGGCGAGAGAGCGGGAGCGGGAAGGTAGGCACCGGGCCGCTTCCGGTTCGCAGAGTGAAGTTATGGAAGATGGATAGTGCCGCCTGACGATGGCTGCATGGCAAGTAAATCTTTTGAGAACACTTTTTTCATTTTGCAATCAGGATTCGTTACTTCTGATTAAGTCCCGCTGACTTCGCGGGCCCACTCGAGCGCCTGCCATTGTGCCTGGGCGACGTCGGTCTCATTGAGGTGAAGCTGGCTGCTCAAGTCGTTGACCGCCTGCCACTCGCCGGACTCCTGTGCCAGCATGAGCTGATAGACGGGGCGGAGCCGGCCGGCCTTGCCCAGCAGAACGGACTTGCTTTCCTGGTCGATGGGGATGTTGTCGACGACTTGCTGCATGGGGATTTCGAGGATGGAATCCATCAGCGAAAGCATGCCCAGCAGGAACAGGTCGGCATCGCCATGGCTGACCTTGGAGGAGAGCAGTTCGCAGAAACGGGCGCGCACCAGCGCCGAGAGCACCAGATCGGTGGCGTTGCCCTGGCCGGCGCCGAGGGTGGCGACCAGGCGAATCCAGCGGCGAACTTCGCGCTCGCCCATGATCGACAAGGCGTGGCGCACGGAGTGGATTTCGGAGGCGAAGCCAAAGACGGCGGAATTCAGATAGCGCAGCAGGCGATAGCAGAGCGAAGCTTCGCTCTTCACGAGGTTTTCCAGAGTGCGGACATCGAGATCGGGCTGCGAGACCTCTTTCAGCATGCGCAGGTAATTGAGACGGTTAGCGGGGATTTCGTGGGCGGTAAGGACTTCGGGGCGGCGGAAGAAGTATCCCTGAAAATAAACGAAGCCGGCTGTCTTGGCGGCGAGGAATTCCTCGCGGGTTTCGACCTTTTCGGCCAGCATACGGCAGTGCCAGGGACCATATTTCTTGACCATAGCGGCGGCGTCGGCGGGGCTGGTGACGCGGAGATCGACTTTGATGATATCGGCGAGTTCGGTGAGAATCTCGCGCGGATCGCCGGGTGCGAAGTCGTCGAGAGCGATCATGTAGCCGGCTTGTTTCATGCGCCGGCAGGCGGCGATCACCAGTTCGTCGGCGGGAACGGTTTCGAGGACTTCGATTACAACCTGCGAGGAAGGCAGAAGGGTGATGTAGTCCTTGAGCAAAATGTCGCGGGTGCAGTTGATGAAACCGCGGCGGCCATCGCAGAGAACCTCGAGGCCGACGAGCATGGAAGTGCTTAGAGTGCTGCGGGAGGCGGAGTCGACGTCGGAGGCGCGGAAGAAGTCTTCGACGCCGTCGCGAAACAGAAGTTCGTAGCCGAAAACCGCTTCGTCGGCGGTGAGAATCGTCTGGCGTGCGACGAAGTGGGTCCCAGGCTTGTGCAGCGGTTTGCCTTCGCCGGGGCTGAGAGCAGAAGAGGGGCTGGTCACAGATTGGTTATCGGCGGGAAGGCGGGGGAGGATTACGGATGAAATCGATGACGAGAAGGCATTTCAGTGCCACCAAACTTGCGCTTCGCCGCGATGACCTGGGGGTTCATGTACTCCGGATTACCCGGTACCGCCGGGAGTTAGACGCACAAGGCCTGTCGCTCGACAGGCTTCTAACGGTCTTGTGGATTCACGCCGATGGGACTATCCAGGCGATCGATTTCTCTGTCCTGGACAACCTGGGAGCGCGAAATGAGATGGTTCAACGATTGGAAGATTGGGAAAAAATTAGGAATCGGATTTGGAGGGATCCTGCTCCTGACGGCCACGCTGGGAATTTTGTCGCTGGTTCAGCTCACCAGGCTGAATGCCAACGTTATCGACATTGGCGCGAACTGGATGGCCAGCATCACCTATCTCGGGCAACTGCGCCTGGATGCCTCCAAAGAGCGGCGGTGGGAGCTGAATACCTTCTTCGCCGCGGATAAGGCCGAAGCCAGGCGGCAGATGGAGGCGGCCGTGTCGGAGATGGAGGCGGACGAGAAGCTCTACGAGCCGACAATCAACACAGACGAAGAAAGGCAGCTCTACCAGGGATTCCATTCGGAGTGGGACAAGCATGTTGCGGTACGGGACCGTTTCCTGGGGTTGCTGCAGCAGGGAAAAGAGAAAGAGGCAAATGCTCTATCGGGTACGGAAGGACTCACGGGCTTTGCAGCCGCGGACCGGTTCCTGGGGGATGACGTGAAGTTGAACATAAAGGGTGGGGCGGATGCGGTGAAGGCGGCGGCGGCGACTTATTCGTCTTCCCGCTATTTGGTGATTGCCCTGCTTGCCGGCTCGATCATGGTTGGCTTATTCGTCGCCATTGGGCTGGGGCGCTCGCTGGCCTCATCCGCCGGGGGGATGCTTGCCATGATCCAGCAGGTCGCCGCCAACAACCTCACGGTAGAGGACATGAATGTGATCTCGAATGACGAAATTGGGCAGGCTGGTGCGGCGCTGAACCAAATGAAAAACAGCTTGCACCTGGTAGTCGAGTCCATCGCTGAAAACTCGCTGCACTTGGCCAGCGCGAGCGAACAGCTCTCGAATACCAGCCAAAAGATTTCGGCAAATTCGGAGGAGACTTCAGCGCAAGCCAAGGTGGTGTCCGACTCGGCGCATCAGGTGAGCCAAAATTTGCAGACCGTGGCAACGGGTGCGGAAGAGATGGGAGTAAGCATTCGCGAGATCGCCAAGAATGCGACGGAAGCGGCGCGAGTGGCGACTTCGGCGGTGAAAGTTGCGGAGACGACTACCGCGACGGTGTCGAAGCTGGGGGATTCCTCGAATGAGATTGGGCAAGTCATCAAAGTCATTACGTCGATTGCCGAACAGACGAACCTACTGGCCTTGAACGCGACGATCGAAGCGGCGCGGGCGGGAGAAGCAGGCAAGGGCTTTGCCGTTGTGGCCAACGAGGTGAAGGAGCTGGCGAAGGAGACGGCGAAGGCGACGGAAGACATCAGCCGGAAGATCGAGGCGATTCAGGAAGACACAAAAGCCGCGGTGGAGGCGATTGCCTCGATCAGCGAAGTGATCAATCGGGTGAATGGGATTTCGACGACGATCGCGACGGCGGTGGAAGAGCAGAACGCGACCACGAACGAGATGTCGCGGAATGTGAGCGAAGCGGCGCACAGCAGCGGAGAGATTACGTCGAACATCAACGGGGTGGCACAGGCGGCGGAGAGCACGTCGCGGGGAGCGGGAGACACGCAGAAGGCGGCGCAGCAGCTGGTGGAAACTTCAGCGGAACTGCGGCGGCTGGTGGAGCAGTTCCGGATCAATGGGGGCGGAAGCGGCCGCGGGAGTGGTGGAATGGCAGTTCCGGCGCAGGGCAGAGCGGCGTACGCGGGCTCATGATGCTTCGACACGCCGCGGGAAAATCTGCCGGAGGAGCGGAGTATTCCGGACACGTCCAATTTTTCAGAAAGTTCGGCAGAGAAGCAAAGGCACGGCTCGGCGATGACTCCAATCCGCATTCTCGTGGTCGATAATTCGGTGGTGATCCGCAAAGTGCTGTCGGAGACGCTGGCGGAGGATCGCGGGCTGGAAGTCGTAGGCACGGCGAGCAATGGACGGCTGGGGCTGGCGAAGGTCGCGCAGCTTCATCCCGACCTGGTGACGCTCGACGTGGAAATGCCGGTAATGAATGGGTTGGAGACACTGGCGGAGCTGCGCAAGCTGTATCCCAGGCTGCCGGTGGTGATGTTCAGCACGCTGACCGAGCATGGGGCGGGGGCGACGTTGGATGCGTTGTCGCTGGGCGCCTCGGACTATGCGACCAAGCCGAGCAATGGCGGCAATATGGCGACCGCGGTCGAGGCGATCCGGGCGGAACTGATTCCGAAGATCAAAGCGTTATGCGGCCAGGCGAGCGTGAAACCTGCGTTCCCCGCGCAGCGTCCGCCGGTAGCGGAACGCAGGCCGGCAAACCGGCGGGTTGGTATTGTGGCGATTGGATCTTCGACCGGAGGGCCAAATGCACTGGCGGAGGTGCTACCTCGACTGCCGCGAGATTTTCCAGTGCCGATTGTGATGGTGCAACACATGCCGCCGATTTTTACGCGGTTGCTGGCGGAGCGCTTGAGTTCGCATAGCGCTATTCCGGTCCATGAAGGGAAGGCCGAAGATATGATCGCGGCGGGACAGGCGTGGATTGCACCTGGAGATTTTCATATGAAACTGAAGCGGGCAGCGTCCGGGTGGCGGCTGGAGCTGAATCAGGATCGGCGGGAGAACTCCTGCCGGCCGGCGGTGGACGTGCTGTTTCGTTCCGTGGCCGAGGCCTACGGATCTGGGACTTTGGGAGTAGTGCTGACGGGCATGGGGTCGGACGGAGTGATTGGGGCGCAGTTGATCCGGCAGCGGGGAGGGGAAGTGATTGTGCAGGATGAGGCTTCGTCGGTGGTGTGGGGCATGCCCGGCTTGGTCTATGCGGCGGGCCAGGCGGACGGAGTCTATCCGCTGGCGCAATTGGGGCAGGAAATTACGCGGCGGGTGTTGCAGAGCCGGATGCCGGATTCGGTTTCAACTTCGGGCCAGATCGAACGGGCGGAAATGGAGCACCGGGGTAGATGACGATGACGGGCGCACAACCGGCAAAGATAAATCCACCGGTTTTGAAGAGCAGTGGGCCGGTCGATGCCGTGTACCGGCAGATTCGCGACCTGGTGTACAAGGTTTCAGGCATTTACAAAGCTGAAGAGAAGATTTATCTGTTGGCCGCGGCATGCGAGCGCCGGATGAAGCAGATCGAGGCGAAGAGTGCGCGGGAGTACTGGGAGCATCTGACGGCGCATCCCAGCCGGGATGGGGAACTGCGGCAGTTGCTGAACGAAATCACGATTGGAGAAACTTGCCTGTTCCGCAGCCAGCCGCAACTGGATGCGCTGCGTAAAGTCATTCTGCCGGAGATCGTGAAGGAAAAAAACAAGCAGATGACGAAGCGGCTGCGCCTGTGGAGCGCGGGCTGCTCTACCGGGGAAGAGTCTTACACGCTCGCGATGAACATGATGGAAGAGAGTGAAGGTTTGCTGAAAGGCTGGACGGTGGAGATATTGGCGACCGATTTGAATGACCGCTCGGTCGAGACCGCCAAGGCGGGAGTTTACGGCGACTATGCGGTGCGGGCAACGCCGGACTACTTTAAACGCAAATACTTTGTCGAGGCCGACAAGAAACTGCAAGTGAAGCCGGAGGTGAAAAAGCTGGTCACGGTCAGCCGGCTGAATCTGCAGGACGATTCGCGAATGCTTTTTATGAAGGGAATGGATCTGATTTTCTGTTGCAACGTGCTGATCTATTTCGATGGGCCGTCGAAGGCGAAGGTCATCAACCATTTTTTCACCAATCTTAATTTCGGCGGCTACTTTTTTCTGGGGACTTCCGAGTCATTGCTGAATTTGAACGACAAATTTCATCTGGTGCATTTTCCCGGAGCGATTGCGTACTGGAAGCCTTCGCTCCAGAGTGGCAAATTATGAGCACACCTGCGGCGGCCCTGGTGACGATTCCCAAAATGCGTGAGCGAGTCCGGAACATCGAGACGATGCCTGCGATTCCGGCGGTGTTTCTTCCCCTGCTCGACATGCTGAATCTGCCTTCGGACGCGGTGAGGGTGGATGAAGTGGTGAAGCTGGTGTCTTATGACAACACCATTGCTGCGCAATGCCTGCGGGTGGCAAGTTCGCCATTGTTTGGGATGGCGAAGTCTCCGGAGACGATCAAGGCGGCGGTGATCAGCCTGGGATTGCGGAGAGTGCAGACAATTTTGCTCACCTGCTGCATGGGCAAAGCATTTCCGACGAAGGAGTGGCCGCTCGATCCGACGGTCTTCTGGCGGCATTCGCTGGGTTGCGCGATGGTCTGCCGGAAGTTCAGCGAGAAGCTCGGCGCTGCCGACGGCGAAAAGGCCTACATGGCGGGGTTGCTGCACGACATCGGTTTCATGGTGAACTGCCTGGTTTTTCCCAAGGAGTTTGCGGCCGCAGTGAGCGGTGCCGCGCAGGAGCAAAGCTCATTCGATGAAGCGGAACGCAGCACGATGGGATTTACGCATTGCGAGAGTGGGAGAGCGCTGGCGGAAATGTGGAGTCTTTCGGACGATCTGGTGCAGGTAATCGCGCATCATCATCATCCCGATCGATGCACGGGGGCGCAGCCGCTGGTGGCGCTTGTGCACCTGAGCGACCTGCTGTGCCGGATGCGTAGCCTGGGCTACGGCTATTACGAGCGGCAGAAAGTCGATCTGGTCGAGGATCCAGCGTGGGGCGTTTTGCTTGAGCAATACCGGTCTCTGGACGGAGTGGACCTCGTGCGGTTTACTTTCGAGCTCGATGAAGCGGTGGAGGGAGTTTCGCAACTGGTCACGACTATCTTTGGGGCGGGAACTAAAAATAGCTGATGCGGTTGGCGCAATGAGCAGGTATCTGTTGGGGCGCCACAGGCTGCTTCTGGGTGCGAGCGAATAGGGGGCGATGAGGGACGCTCTCCGGGCTTCAGGAGTGAATCTGCAGCGAGATGATCACCGGCCTGCCTTCAAAGAGCACGCGAACCTGAAGCGCGGGAGAATCAGCCATCGCGTAGGTGCTGTAATTTGAGCCCATGACGACCGTGGGCGGAGAAAGCATGCAGCCATCACTCAGGCCGGAGATCTTGTTCTTAAAATTGCCGGCGACCATGTTGCAGATCTCGCCGAGGGCATCGGAGATATCGGCGCCGACGTTATCCAGTGGAACCCCGAGCATTTTCGAAGTCATGAGCGCGGCCGCTTTGTCGTCGCAATGAACGCTCATTACGCCACACAATTTCCCGGCCAATCCAACCATCGAGGTGACGCTGGGGGAGGCGATGGCCTCTTCGGCGGGCTGGGTCAGTTCGCATCCCAACATGAGCTGGAAGACTTCCCGGGTTGCCAGTTCCATCAAGGCGGGCCAGGCTTCGCGATCGCCGGAAGTGGCAGCTAGTTTCGGTGAGTTCATGATTTGTCTGCCAGAACTGGTATGACTTGTGTCTTGACTTGTTCCGGGGTGAAGGGTTTGCGGATGTAGCCGCGAGCACCGCAAGAAAGTGCCTGCACGACATGGGCCTCGCTGCCTTCGGTGGTGATCATGATCACGGGAACGCCTTTGGCGTTTTCAACGCCAGGCAGTTGCTTGATAAATTCCAGGCCGTCCATGACCGGCATGTTGATATCGCAGAGAATAAGATCGATGGCATTGGCTTGAAGCGCGGTCAGGGCTTCTGCGCCGTTGCCAGCCTCAAGGACTTGAGCTAGATCGAGCCCCGCCTGACGCAAAGACCGTTCCACGATCTTGCGCATGACAGAAGAATCGTCGACGATGAGCACGCGAACCGGCATAGGCTGAACTCATTTCAACGCGAACTGCGGCGCAGTTATGTGTTGGCTGTTGCTGTTTCTGTATATCGGCAGGGCAGGGAGGGACTTTAGCAGCGCGCGAGCGCCCGGTTGTCTATAATGTCGGGGCGCGACGTGCACAGGTTCGGAGCGGGGGCGCCGACTGGCTGTGCGATGGGGTTGACTTAGGACGGCCGAGGTGCCACGAGTGGCTGTTGAGTGCGCGAACGTAAGACCGGGAGTTGAAGTGGCGAGCCTGACGGATATCGGCTGCCAGCGGGAAAATAATGAGGATTCCTGCCTTTATTGGGAACCCGCCGACGATGGCGAATTTAAGCGCAAGGGGCGGCTGGCGGTTATCGCGGATGGAATGGGTGGACACGATGGCGGCCAGGAAGCCAGCCGACTTGCGGTCGAAACGGTACGCGAGGTCTACGAGCAGAGTTTCCGTGAGGATCCGCAAGGCGCGCTGTTGGAAGCATTCCGAACTGCTCACGAACGAATTCTAGAGTATGCCGAACGCCATCCGGCGCTTCACGGCATGGGTACCACATGCACGGCGGTGGTGCTCTGCGGGCGCCAACTTTATTCTGCGCATGTTGGCGATAGCCGGCTGTATCTGACTCGAGAGGGGGAGATTCTGCGGCTGACGCGTGATCACTCTTACGTGGGCCGGCTGGTGGAGAGCGGGTTGGTGCGGGCGGAGGATGCGGAAAGACATCCCCAGAGGCATATCTTGACGGCGGCGCTGGGCGCGGGTTTGGAAATCGTGGCCGACGGCGGTGAGCCGGGATTGGCGGTTGAGGCCGGCGACAATCTTTTGCTCTGCACCGACGGGTTGTGGGGAGTGACCACGGACGCGGAACTCTTGGCTGCTCTCAACGGGCGCGCGCCGGCGGAATGCTGCGCAGCGCTGGTGCAGTTAGCGCGGCAGCGGGGCGGGCCCGATAACATTACGGTACAAATGCTCCGCATCGGCTAAAGCGGAACGGATTTTTGCACTCTACCGCCCTGGAAGCCGGACAGGAAGTTTGCGCCGGAACTGCAATCAGCTGCGCATACGCAGATTCTTTCATCCCTTTGCCATCGTCGCAAACACCGGAATGCCGGGCAGTTAGCAGGTTGCCGCTGGAGTTCCAAAAATGGAACCCGGAGTGCAAATGAGAAAGCCGTAAATAAAGTCTATTAATATAATCGACTTTATGGCATAATCGCAGGCCATGAAAATTTCTCAAAAAGGACTGTACGCCCTGCAAGCCATGATGATGCTGGCGCGGCATCATCATCAGGGCGCAATCAAGATTCGCGAGATCGCCTATGAAGAGGATCTGCCGGAGAAGTTCCTGGAACTGATCCTGCTGGAACTGAAAAACGCGCGGATGGTGGAGAGCGTGCGCGGCGCCAAGGGCGGATACCAGTTGCGGCGCGATCCGGCGGAGATCCGGTTGAGCGAGATCATGCGGCTGATCGATGGGCCGCTGGCGCCATTTGCCGACGCGGAGCAGTTGCGGGTACTCATCGATCGTGACGTCTCGCACCGGTCGTTGTATCAGGTGTTTCTCGATGTGCGCGATGCCGTGGCGAATATTCTGGATAACACGAGCCTGGCGGATTTGATTGCCGGAAACACGCCGCGGGGCAAAGGCAGGCGCGGAGCCAGAAAGAAAGAGAAAGCCAGCGTGCTGCCCATGGTAGTCGGGGGGCACAAGACGGAGTAGGCAAAGATTCGGTGAGATTGCGCCGGAGCGATTCGGCGCAAGCGCCATAAACCCGGCAGGGCAGGCGCAGCGGGCTCTGACGGCGCGGTTGTAGGGTCAATCCCGGGAAAAAGCTTCCCCCTCTGTTTCCCATTTTCAACAGGCAGAAATGACCGGCAAAGTTTGTCCATAATGTCTACTAAGTCGATTGTGATAATAATAACGGTGGCACTTGTCGAGACACGCCAATGTAAAGGGCGGCAAGGGGCATCGCGAAACCCAGATTTCAAGCTGTTTCCCCGATTGGTTGTTCAACAAAAAACTCAAAAGGAGAGGACTTGCCTCATGAAAGCCAACGTAAAACTGTTTACCATCACTCTAACGCTTGCGGCCCTGATTGCCGGCGCCGGAGGGCAGAATCCGGCAACAGGCGCGCCAGCCGCCAGCCAGGCGGCCGAGCCTGCACCGCCGCCGATCACCGCCGCAGACATCCAAGCGCTCAAGGATGCCTTGGCCGCGCAGCAGCGACAAATTCAGGCATTACAGGACGCGCAGCACAAGCGTGATCAATCCGTGCAACGCGGCGAGAACGGGAGCGATAGCGCAAGCAAAGAAGACCACGAGCAAAGCCTAGGCTCGCAAAACAGCGGGGCCGCCGATGTAAAGTCGGTGAACGATACGCCAGCGAGCGACGCAACTTTAAAAAATGCGGTATTGAATTCCCAGGACTCGCCTCAAACTCCCACCAGCCCGGAGCAGCCGCAGACCTTTAACAACCAAATGGAAGGCCCGCTTACCATCCACTTCCGGGGCATCAACATTACGCCCGGCGGATACGCGGCTGCCGAATTCGTGAGGCGCTCGCGAGCGCTGGGATCAGATCTGCCCACGCCGTATAATTCGCTGACGCTTCCTGGGGCGACACAGAGCCAGTTGTCGGAATTCTTCGGGTCGGCCCGCCAGTCGAAGATCACAACGTTCGTGGACGGACGCTTCAGGAACGTCGACCTCTCGAGCTACGTCTCGGCCGACTTCCTGTCTGCCGGAGTTACGTCTACATCGAATCAGACAAACAGCTACACCCTCAGGCTTCGGCAAGCCTGGGGACAAGTTAAATTCCAGAGCGGATGGAGCATCCTCGGCGGCCAGGAGTGGAGCCTTGCAACTGAGAACGGAAAGGGCATTTCTCCCGACGATGACCTAGGCAGGTCGAACGACGCGCGGCCGAAGACCATCGATCCGAACTATAACGTCGGGTTTGTGTTCGCTCGCCAGTATGGTCTTCGCCTAACGAAGAACTTCTCCGACAAAGTTGCAGTTGCCGTGGCCATCGAGAATCCGCAAGGTACGCTCACGACTCACGGAAATGGAGACAACTTCGTGATTGGGGAAACGGGCGCGAGCAACAGCTACAACTCGACGGCAAGCTACACCTTCAATCCTTCGCCGGACATTATCGCCAAAATCGCCTTCGATCCCGGCCTTGGTCATTACGAAGTTTTCGGGTTGCTCGATCGCTTTACCGATCGCGTGTTTCCTTGCGGAGAAGTCGTGCTTGTGTCGCCCGCTACCACTGGGCCTTGCCCGAATGGCATTGGAACGGGACCGAATGCTGTCGGGGCCTATAACGCCTCGAAAGAGGGCGGCGGGTTTGGAGCAAGCGCTCGCTGGCCGGTTCCCGGACACCTCACGTTTGGCTTGAAGGGTTTCGGCGGGAGCGGGGTCGGACGGTACGGTCCCGCCGGTCTCTCCGATCTTTCGATCAACGCCGACGGCACGCTGCACATCGTCAAGAACCTCATGGGGTTAGCGACCCTGGAATGGCACGGCAAGAAACTCGATCTTTATTCGTACGCCGGGGTGGAGTATGCGGCCCGCACGTACAGTTTCGATCCGTTAACCGGCAAGGAAGTGGGATACGGCGCTCCGAAATTCAATAATTACGGCTGCTATCTCGAGACTCCTCCCGCGGTCGATACCGGGTTCACTCCGGGGACGCTCGCGGATTGCACCGGCGATTCCCGAGCCGTCACTGAAGGTACGCTGGGCTTCTGGTACCGCTTCTACAGCGGCCCGCGAGGCCGCTTCCAGTTCGGCACACAGTACTCCTATGTGAACCGACAGACTTGGTCTGGGGTTGGATTCTCGAAAAGTGCCAGCCTGAGTCCGGTAGGACTGGACAACATGGTGTTCACGTCGTTCCGTTACTACCTGCCGTAGGCGGGGAAAGGTCCCGCAAGAAACGCGGCGCGGGATCTTTCCTCCGGTCACCAAAGGTTTCTGAGGGGCGCTTTCCTCAGAATCGCTGCCGGCCCGGTTTTGGCACACTCTCCTTTTCCGGGCCGGTGGCGGCACTGCTTCTCTGCCTCATACGGTTGTACTCAGTGCGCATTATTTGCACACGCCGCATCCTCAACTGTCTCAGTGTCTTCCTCGTGTTGTTCACATGAAATTCATCGGGTTGTAACTCTCCTGTAACCGGCTGACGGGTAGAAAGGGAAGTCCAAAACTTTACCGGTCACATGCATTACTGGCTCTTCGCGGTTGGAAGACCAGGCAAAACAAAAAAGGAGAGATGCATTTCATGAAAGCTACAAGGTATTTGTGTCTTCTAGGAGCCTTATCGCTGGCGGCTTTTAGCCCCGGCGCCAGGGCGCAAACAACTACCACCACGACAAAAACAACGACCACGAAAACCAAGAAGGAGAAATCCTCGATCACCGCGGCCGACGTGCAGGCTCTAAAGGATGCGATCGCCGCCCAGCAGGCGGCATTGGCACAGCAGCAACAGCAGATTCGCCAGCTGCAGGACGAGCTGCATCATAAGGATCAATCGGTGCAACAGGCGCAGACAGCAGCCGCTGACGCGGCGTCGAAGGCGGATGCGGCGCAAGCAACCGCGACCCAGCAACAGCAGGCCGTCACCGAACTGAAGAATGACGTTACCGACTTGAAGACCAACGTCAATAACGCGGCCGCGAGCATCCAGGAGACACAGAAGAATGTGACTGCTGCTATCGAAAGCCCACTGGCGATCCATTATAAGGGTGTCACGATCACGCCGGGAGGTTTCGCGGCGGCCGAATTCGTACGCCGGAATCGTGCGCTGGCATCGGATATCAATACCCCGTTCAACTCCCTGACGATGCCCGGAGCGTCGCAAAGTTCGATCTCGGAGTTTTTCGGATCCGGCAGGCAGTCGCGGGTTTCGATGCTGATACAGGGCAAGCTGAAGAGCGCGACTATCGGCGGCTACTACGAGGGTGACTTCCTGAACGCGGGAGTTACTTCGACCCCCACGGAAAGCAACAGCTATCCGTTCCGGCAGCGGCAAGCCTTCGCACAGGCGGCCATGGATGACGGCTGGACAGTTACGGGCGGCCAGATGTGGAGCCTGGTAACCGAAACCAAGAAGGGGACGGATAACCGCTCGGAGGCAGTTCCGATGACCATCGACCCGCAATATACCGTCGGCTTCAGTTGGGCGCGGCAATACGGGGTCCGAGTGGCGAAGAACTTCGGCAACCGCGTCTGGCTTGCGGCATCGATGGAAAATTCACAGGCCAGCTTTACTACTCACGGCAACGAAGACAACTTCCTGGTAGGCTCGGCCGGCAATGCCAGTGGACTTTACAACGCGGCTATCAGCACCTGCACCAGTGCGATCAACAGCACGGCTACGACGGTGACGACCACATGTACTCCGATCGCCGGCTACTCCTTCAATCCATCACCCGATTTCATCGTGAAGGCGGCCTTCGAGCCGGGCTTCGGACACTACGAGGTCTTCGGCCTATCGACCAGCTTCCGCGATCGGCTGTTTCCTTGCGGCGGCGTTTCCTCGACGGCCATCTGCGATGGCAAGACTGGACCAACCGCAACGGGCGCGTTTAACGACACCAAAGACGGTGGGGGTATCGGCGCCAACGCCCGCTGGACCATCATGAAACGGGTCGACTTCGGATTGCACGGGTTGATCGGAAAGGGAATTGGGAGGTACGGAACGGGCACTCTGCCGGATAGTTCGATCCGCGCTGACGGTTCGTTCGCGCTGCTCAAGAACGCTCAAGGATTGGGCACGCTCGAGTGGCACGGTCCGAAACTCGACGTCTACCTGAACGCTGGCGTGGAGTATGCCGGCCGGGCGTTTGACTACGATCCGATCACCGGAAAATATGTCGGTTACGGTTCGCCGCACGCGGCGAACTTTGGCTGTTACACAGAAACCCAGCCCACCGCTGCGACCGGCTTGTTGCCTGGCGCCCTCGCGAACTGCACCGCCGATACGCGGGCGCTTATCGAAGGGACAGCGGGATTCTGGTACCGCTTCTACCAGGGACCGAAGGGCCGCTTCCAGTTTGGCGCTCAGTACTCTTACGTAACACGCCAGACCTGGTACGGAACCGGATTCTCTCCAGGAACCGGAGTGGACCCAGAAGGTCTGGACGGCATGGTCTTCACCTCGCTGCGCTATTACCTGCCGTAAGGCGCGACGCGAATCGTTAAGAAATGGTCCCGCGTAAAGAGTGGCGCGGGACCAGCCTTTCATCGCTGATCAATCGCAGCTTTAGACGAATTCTCGACTTTCTGAGGGGCGTGTTCCCTTCAGAATCGCCACTGGCCCGGTTTGGGCACACTCTCCTTTTCCGGGCCGGTGGTGCTAACTTAGATTTTGCAGTGGACAAAAAGGCGAGTTAGTTGATGGAATTTATTGTAAACACTGCTCAATTTGAATTAAGATTTCGGGTGTTATGAAATCGCGACGAGATTTTCTGAAGCAGGTCTCCGGGGCGGCGGTACTTGCGGGAATGTCCCCACCAATGCTGGCATGGGCGTTTCCGCAAGGCGAGACGGTCAAGTTTCCCGGCGAAGAAGGACTGGTTCTGCGGTCGTTCCGCTTCGTCGATCTGGAGTCGCCAGTGGAGTATTTCAATAGCTGGCTGACGCCGGTGCCGCATTTTTTTGTGCGCAACCACATGCACGAGCCCAGTGAGTTGGATGCCGGAGAGTGGCGGCTGACGGTGGGCGGGGAGGTGGAGAAGCCACTTACGCTCAGCCTAGCGGAGTTGTCGAAGATGGAAACGCATTCGGTGGTGAATACGCTGGAGTGCGCGGGAAATGGGCGATCGTTATCGCGCCCGCAGGTGCCGGGAATTCAGTGGGGGAAGGGCGCAGTAGGGACGGCGCGATTTTCAGGTCCGCGGTTGGGCGATGTGTTGCAGCGGGCCGGGGTGAAGCCCACGGGCAAGCATGTGATGTTTCGCGGGATGGATGAAGTGCCGGGGAAAGTGCCGCCTTTCATTCGCAGCATTCCGATCGAGAAGGCGATGGATAGCGATACGCTGATTGCCACTCACATGAATGGAGCGCCGCTGAGCAAGCATCATGGATTTCCGGCACGCGCTCTGGCTCCGGGATGGATTGGCGCAGCTTCGTGCAAGTGGCTCACGGAGATCAAAGTTCTTGAGAGCGAGTTCGTGGGGAATTTCATGAGCCCGGGATATCGTTTGCCGAACCAGCCGGTGAAACCGGGTGAGGCGGTGAAGCCGGAGGATACGCATCCCGTGACGGCACTGAGTGTGAAATCGGTGATTGCCGGTCCAGGCGATGGAGCCAGCGTGAGGGCGGGTGCAGTGAAGGTACACGGTGCTGCATGGGCCGGGGAAGCGGACATTACGAAAGTGGAGATCTCGACGGACGGTGGCGCGAGCTGGAGTCCGGCGCGATTGGGTAGCGAAAGGGCGCGTTATGCCTGGCGGCTTTGGAGTTATGACTGGAAGGCCGGCAGGGGCGGAGATTATACGATTATGTCGCGCGCCACCGATAGCCAGGGACGCGTGCAACCGATGGCTGCGGACTGGAATCCGAGTGGGTATTTGAATAATTCAGTGGATCAGGTGAAGGTTCATGTCGCATAGGACGTGGCATGCGGGCAAACTTTCGACGATAGCGATCCTGTTCGCTGCTGGGTTTGCGTTCGCGATGATGGCTGACGCTGCCGAGCAGAAGGCCTCGCCAGCGAGTCCGACGGCGGAGCTTCCTGCAGGACCGATGCAGGCCAAGGCCACGACTGCTTGTACGGAATGCCATGAGGCGCGAATCATCCTGCAACAGAGGCTGAGCAAGGCCGCATGGGCCAAGGAAGTCGACAAGATGACGAAATGGGGCGCGGTCGTCGACCCCGCCGATCGCGATGCCTTGATCGATTACCTGAGTTCGAATTTCAGCCCGGATAAGCCGCCGTATGAGCCACCTAAAACTGCTGCGGAGAATGGCTCGGGAAAGAAATCTAAGTAGGGGTTATAGGTTTTCTGGTTGGGAAACCCTGGCGATTTACCGATTCCTAGCAGAGCAAAGCGCTGCCGACCCAGCTTCCGTCATTCCGCGGAATGCTACGGCAGCGCTGCCACTTCTGAGCCCAAAACCTTGGACAAAGTATAGGAACCTCCAACCCCTGTTTTCTAGTGCTTGCTGGGGTTCCAGTAAATTGGATGGCAGGGCACAGGAAAGGTTTGCAAATTTTTTCGTACTAGAGTTTCGTATTCATTTCTCGTCTTCGGTTTCCTTAGAGGCTTCCTTAGGTTCAGCTGGCTCTGCGCTTTTCTCCGGGCGCAGCAGTGGAAACAGAATTACGTCGCGGATGGTGTGCGAGTCGGTGAGCAACATGCCCAGGCGATCGACGCCTACGCCGACGCCTCCAGCGGGCGGCATTCCGTATGAGAGCGCGCGGATATAATCCTCATCCATCTGGTGGGCTTCTTCGTCGCCGCGCTCGCGTTCCTTCAATTGCGCTTCGAAACGGCGGCGCTGATCTTCGGGATCGTTCAGCTCGCTGAAGCCGTTGGCGATTTCCATCTGGCCGGCGTAGATTTCGAAGCGCTCCGTCCAGTCGGGTTCATCGGGTTTTTGCTTGGAGAGCGGCGAGACAGCGGTGGGGAATTCGTAGATGATCGTGGGCTGCGTGAGGTGCTCTTCGGCGACGGCTTCGAACAAACTCGCGGTGCCCCGGCCAAGGCTCGGATTTTTCCTCATCTCCGCCAAAATCTCGCCAAAGGTGTGCTTTAGTTGTCGGGATTCAGTACGTCCTCCAGCAGGGGTAAGAGGCATTTGCTCGCGCGTCGCTGCGGCTGAATTGTAGGCATTTTCAATTCTTCGAGTGAACGCCGATAAATCTGCGAACTCATTCGTGGCCGGTTTTTCCCCTGCGCTCTCCGGCCAGAACTTAATGATCGCTTCCCGCATGGTCAGCCGCTGCCAGTTCGACCAGTCAATTTCCCGGTCGCCCCATTGTGTCTTCGTCACTCCTTCAGGATGATCTTTATCTTTGGTTACGTCCTTCGCTGCTTGTGCGATCAACTCCTGCGTGAGGTCCATCATGTCGCGAAAATCGGCATAGGCCTGGTAGTACTCGAGCATGGTGAATTCGGGATTCCAGCGCCAACCCAGCCCTTCATTGCGGAAGTTGCGGTTGATTTCGTAGACGCGATCGAATCCACCGACGACCAGGCGCTTCAAATAAAGCTCCGGCGCGATGCGCAGAAATAAATCCATGTCGAGCGTGTTGTGGTGGGTTACGAAGGGGCGAGCGACTGCGCCTCCGGCAATGGGCTGCATCATTGGGGTTTCGACTTCGATAAAACCGTGCGCCTCCATCGTGCGGCGCAGCGATTGCACCAGCTTGCTGCGCTTGAGGAAAACTTCGCGCACCTCGGGGTTCATGACCAGATCTACGTAGCGCTGGCGATATCGAAGTTCGACATCGGTGAGGCCGTGCCATTTCTCGGGCAGCGGCAATAGATCTTTGCTCAGGAATGTGATCTCGTCGACGTGGATGGTCAGTTCGCCGGTGCGCGTGCGGAATAGATATCCGGTGACGCCGATGTGGTCGCCGAGATCGAGCAGTCTGTAAAGTTCGAATCCCTGGTCGCCGACCGCGTCTTTCTTGACGTATATCTGCAGGCGCAGGCCGCCTTGCTGCAGGTGGCAGAATCCGGCCTTGCCCATCAGGCGAATCGCCATGATGCGGCCGGCGACGCGGACGTTGACGCGGGGATTCTCAAGCTGATCGGCGGTTTTGCCGGAGTAGTCCGCGAGGATTTGAGGAATCGTATGGCTGAAATCAAACTTGCTGCGGTAGGCGGTTTGGCCGAGCGCCTCGATCTGTTTCAACTTCTGGCGGCGCAGTTCATAGATGTTTTCGTCAAGTGCCAAGAGAATCCTTATGAACAGGAAGTCGCGCTACACGCGCGGAACACAATAAGAATGTTTGAAAGGCGATTATAAACAACCTCGCACCGGGAGTTGGTCCGCAGCCGAGGCAGCGAGAGTCGAATTGTCTTTACGGTGGTACTATGGTACATTGGTACACATGACGGATGAGCAAAAGCTGCTGGTGGAGCGGGTGCAGACCGGGGTGCGTATGGAGAGGCGGCTGCTGAAAATCCTGAAGGCGTTTGCCGAGTATCACGACATGACGCTGGGCGATTTGCTGGAGGGGATTGTGCTGCACGCCTTTGACGGGAAGACGCCGTTCAGCCCGGCGTCGCTGGAGAGGATTCAGGAGTTGAAACGGTTCTACGATTTCGATCTGGATTCGAGCGCCAGCCATCGATTGAAAGAGATCAAGAACAAAGCAGTTCGCAAGCGCAGTTGAGATAAACGAACGAAGGGACTATGACAGATAGGAAGAAATGTGCACTAACCGCTTTGCAGTGGACTTTGGGAGTTGTAATTCTGATCGAGGCGGTGCTGTTTTTGATGCCGAGCGCCGGCCATGATTTCGGACGGACTCACATGCCGAATGCGGTGCGAGAAGTGCTGGGATGGGGCGAGGTCGTGGGCGCTGTATTGTTCTTGATTCCGCGCACGATCGTGAGTGGGGGCTGGCTCCTGGTGATTATTTTTGCGCTGGCGATGATCGTTCACTTACTGCACGGAATGTGGAATGTGGGAAATCTTGCGATTTACGCGGCTGCCGCATGGGCGGTGATCGAAAATCGGCAGATATAATTCGCCCGAATAGGCGTCCGCCTGGAGCTGGATTGGGTTCGAGTATGGATAATCGGGAATTAATTCGTCTGTTTGAGATTGACACGTTACCCGGCGAGTTTCATCACTGCGATCACGTACGCCTGGCATTTGCGTATCTTTCTGAGTATGAGATTTTTGAGGCGCTGCAGGGATTCTGTTCGGCATTGAAGCGATTTGCGGCCGCGCGAAGAAGGAGGCAACTCTACAACGAGACCATCACCTGCGCATATTTCTTTCTCATTCACGAGCGGATGGCGCGGTCTGCCGATAGTGTGGCGTGGGAGGATTTTGCGCGCGACAATTCGGATTTGCTGAATTGGAAAGATGGCGTTTTGAATCGATACTACTGCGAGGGGACGCTAAAATCGGAGTTGGCGCGGCGGATTTTCGTGTTGCCCGATCGAGGGTTTGCCTGCAGAGGAGAAGATCGATCTGCTGACATCTCTTGAAGTCGCGCGCAGCGAGCGGTAGTATTCAGCTGTTCGAAACGTTGAGTGAGCTGCAAGCCGAAGTGGGGAACCCATGCCGCAGAATTATGTTGCGATCTTCATTTTCGTCGCCGTGATTGTTGTTCTTCTTCCGCTTACCCTTCTATTGGCCAAGCTGGTAAGGCCGGATAATCCGAACAAGATCAAACTGATGCCTTATGAGTGCGGCATCGATCCGATCGACAACGCACGGGGGCGGTATACGGTGCGCTATTACATCATCGCGATCTTATTTGTGGTGTTCGACGTCGAAACTATTTTCTTGTTTCCCTGGGCGGTGAAGTTCAAGGCTCTCGGCCTGTTTGGGTTTGTGGAGATACTGATCTTTTTGGCAATTCTGATCGCCGGTTACATATGGGTCTGGAAAAAAGGTGCTTTGGAGTGGGTGTAGACGATGGGCACCAGGCCAGACCTTCCCATGGACAGTTCGCCGGCCGAAACGTTCAGCGCGAGCCGCTGGACGCAGGGCAACTTCTTTTTCCCTACTAGAATTGTGGTGAGCCCGCAGCGCGTGAGCCGGATCAAATCGCGGCTCTTCGGCAGCAATGAAGAAACCATTACGATGTCGAAAGTGGCGTCGGTGCATATTTCGACGGGTATGATGTGGTCGGAAATTGTGATTGAATCGACCGGCGGAACCGATCCGATTACAAGCCATGGGCACCGCAAAGCGGATGCGCAACGCATTCGCGATCTGATCGAGCAGTATCAGGCGCAATCGCGCGGATAGAAGCCGTTCTCCTGGGCAGCGACGCTCAGTGGCGGCTAAGCAGGACGGGGAAATAAGGAGCCGCGGCCGTGCTATAATCCGCGCGCATGCCGGCAGGACTCTTCCAAACATCGCATCTTCTGCTGCTGACGTTCACGACCGTTCTAATGGCCGTGCCGGCAGTATTTTACCTGCTGACCCTGCAGAAGGCGCTCGCAAGATGCAGTCAGCAATCTCGCACGACTTCCCCGGAATCGGTCTGGCTGATGTTGATTCCCCTATTCAATCTGGTTTATCAGTTCATTCTTATCGGCAACATTGCGAAGTCGTTGAGCAATGAATTCGCCTTAAGAGGAATTGTCCAAGTGGAGCGGGAGCCGGGGAAGACGCTGGGGATTGCCATGGCTGTGCTCAATATCGCCGGCGTGATTCCAATCCTTGGAATACCGCTTGCAATCGCCAGTTTTGTCTGCTGGATCCTCTACTGGGTAAAGATCGCGAATTTTTCGGGCATGATAGCAATGCCATACTTCCCGGTACAAACTCCTCGGACCGCCGTGTAAGAAGAGTTCGCTTCTTCTGCATGCGGCTACCGCGTCATTTGCGTTGAGCGTGGCCGTTGACAGCGCTCGCTCAAGCTGATAAAAGTTAACGTTCTCTCCGAAACCCTTCTGAGTGGTAGGTTTTAGCCGCGGAATGACGGACGAAACCAAATCGCCCTCACCATCCACGCCGGAAGGCGATCCAAAGCCTTTAGCAGACAAACCAGCTGTTCCGCTGCCGTCGACGGCAGCAGCTACGCCTCCGGCTAAACCTGCAGCCGCCCCTCCGAAGGCTCCGGTGCCGACGCCCACGCCCTGGAATTCGCCGATGATCGCGAAGCTCAAGCAGAGCTATGGTTCAGGCCTCGAAGCGCTGACTTACGCGGGACAGAATTACATAGTGGTTGACTCGTCGACGACTCCGGAGATTTTGCAGGTGTTGCGGAACGAAGAGCAGTTCGATTACTGCGTCGACATCACTGCGGTCCACTATCCGAAACGAGAGAAGCAGTTCGATGTGGTTTGGGTGCTTTATTCGTTTGCACGCAATGAGCGAATTCGAGTGAAGACGCAGATTGCGGACGGGGAAGCTTTGCCGACTTCGGTTCCGGTTTGGCCGGCCGCCAACTGGCTGGAGCGCGAGGTTTACGACATGTTCGGCATTCAGTTTGAAGGGCATCCGGATTTGAAGCGGATTCTGTTGCCCGAGGGATGGAAAGGGCATCCGCTGCGCAAGGACTATGGCATTCTGCAGCAAGACAACGAGTGGGTGCAGATCAACCTGGGAATTGAGAGCGGGCAATGAGTTGCGGCCTTAGCACGGACCTGAAACGCGGCAGTTACACCGAATGACCGACCGGAACACGCTCTCGCATCTGGATCTCGAAACTCCCGAGAAGCCATTTTTGGATGCGAATGAGCTCATTATCAATATGGGGCCGCAGCATCCGGCGACGCACGGCGTGCTGCGGGTGATTTTGCGGCTGGATGGCGAAAAGGTTCTCGGTCTCGAGTGCGTCATTGGATATTTGCACCGTGGCGTCGAGAAGATCGGCGAACACCGCACGTATACGATGTTCAATCCATACGTCGACCGAATGGATTATGTGGCCGCGGTCTCGAATGGGTTGGGTTACTGCGAGACGGTTGAGAGGTTACTCAATGTAGAAGCGCCGCCGCGAGCGCAGCATGTCCGAGTGATTCTCACCGAGCTGAATCGCATCGCAAGCCACCAGCTTTGGCTGGGAACGCACGCGCTCGATATTGGCGCGATCACTCCTCTCTTTTATACCTTCCGCGACCGCGAAGAGATCCTCAAAATTTTCGAGAAGTATTGCGGGGCGCGCTTAACGACCCATGCGTTCCGCATTGGCGGCCTGCAGTATGAGACTTACAACGGCTTCGAAAAGGAAGTCACGAACTTCCTCAACTTTTTCCGGCCGAAGATCGATGAGTACGAAGAACTTCTGACGACCAATCGGATCTGGGTGGAGCGCACGAGGGGCATAGGAAAAATTTCTGCCGAAGATTGCATCGCACTGGGGGTTACGGGACCGGTGCTGCGGGCCAGCGGTGTGAAGTGGGATTTGCGCAAGGCGCAGCCCTACGCGAACTACAAAAATTTCGACTTCGATATTCCGATTGGGCAGAACGGCGACACGTATGACCGGTATCTGGTTCGCATGGCGGAGATGCGGCAATCGGTGCGGATTATCGAGCAGGCTGTGGCGGCGCTGCCGGAAGGTCCGATCATGGCCAAGGTGCCGAAGGTGATGAAACCGGCTCCGGGCGAGGTTTACCACTCGATTGAAGCGCCTAAAGGCGAGTTGGGATATTTCATTGTGAGCGATGGATCGACGCAGCCTTATCGGGTACGTGTGCGGCCGCCATCGTTCGTAAATCTTCAGGCTCTCGATTTGATGTGCCGCGGACAGCTTGTGGCTGACGTGATTGCGGTGATTGGCACGCTCGATATTGTGCTGGGCGAGGTGGACCGCTGATGAATTCGGTCGTCCAATACATCGAGGGCTACCTCAGCAGCAATCAGACGCCGGGCGCCGCGGGGAATTTGTTCTGGGTATTTGTTTACATCATGCTGGTTTTTGGCGGACTGTCGGTAGCCGTTATCGCCATGAACTGGCTGGAGCGAAAGATCCTTGCGCACATGCAGGTGCGGCTGGGGCCGATGCGGGTTGGTCCACACGGATTGCTGCAACCGATTGCCGACGCGCTGAAACTGCTGCTCAAAGAAGACATTATTCCCGCCGAGGCCGACAGCGTAATCTTCTGGAGCGCGCCGTTTATTGTGGTGCTGGCAGCCTTCACAACTTTTGTTGTGGTTCCGTTTGGGCCGACGCACGCGATTACCGACATGAACATCGGAATTCTGTTCATGCTGGGGGTGTCTTCGCTGAGCGTGCTGGGAATTGTGATGGCAGGGTGGGCGTCGAATTCGCACTATCCGCTGATCGGAGCGCTGCGATCGAGCGCGCAGATGGTTTCGTACGAAGTGGCGATGGGGATGGCGGTCGTCACCGTTGTTCTGATGACCAGCCTCAACGCCAGCGGAACGGGCACGCTGAGCATGATCGGCATTGTGCAGGCGCAACTGGCGCAGGGCGAGTGGTTCATCTTCAAGTTTTTCCCGTTGGGACTGATTGCGTTTTTCATCTTTGCGGTCGCGATGGTCGCTGAGACAAACCGGGCGCCATTCGATTTAGCCGAAGCGGAATCGGAGTTGACGGCCGGTTTCCACACCGAGTACAGCGGCTTTCGCTGGTCGTTGTTTTTTTTGGCTGAATACTCGGCGATGATTGCGGTTTCTTCGATTGCGGTGACTCTATGGTTGGGAGGGTGGCTGCGGCCTTTTCCGAATTGGCTGAGTAACCCGACGTGGGATCTTGTGTTTTCGCTCGTACCGGGCGCCACGTTTCTTTTTCTAGCCGGGATGTGCTTCTACAGCACCGCGCGGATGCCGAAGCATCCGTACTTCAGGATTCAGACGATTGGGTTGGGAGGGTTCGGCGCAGTGTTGGTCTTGATCGCGCTGATACTTTTTGTTCCCGGCGTGCGCACTCGGGTGCAGGATGTTTTCTGGTTCGCGGCGAAGGTCAGCGCGTTCATGTACCTCTATATATGGTATCGGGGCACGTTTCCGCGGTACCGGTTCGATCAGTTGATGAAGATGGGATGGAAGGTTCTGCTGCCGATGGGATTGGGAGTTCTGATTCTGACGGCGGGCGTTGCATTGGTTCAGCAAAATTTATGGCACCAGTAGCCACACCGTTTTTCTTTTACCTGCTCTCCGGGATCATGCTTATCGGCGGGATTCTGGTGATTACGCGGAAGAATCCCGTGCATTCGGCTTTGGCGTTGATTATTTCGCTGCTGGCGCAGGCTGGTCTCTATCTGATGCTGTATGCTCCGTTCGTCGCCGGTGTGCAGATTATTCTTTATGCCGGCGGCATAATGGTGTTGTTTTTGTTTGTCATCATGCTGGTGAGCATCGATCGCTCGATGCGCGAGCGGCAGTTCAACAGTCAATGGATTGTGGGACTGATCGCGGCTTTGGCGCTCGGGGGACTATTCATCGCCGTGTACTTGAAAGGTAACGGTCTTTTGCCCGAGAGGGCATTACCCGCACTTGAGGCGGACAATACGCAGAGGGTTGCGACGATGTTGTACGGGCAATACATGTTCGCGTTTGAGATCGCTTCGTTGTTGCTGCTGGTGGCGATTATCGGAGCGGTGGTGATGGCGAAGAAGAAGATTTGAAAGTACAGATTCCAGCTACTAGTTTAGTGCTTGATCCAAGGTTATGAATTCAATGTTGCACATTACGACTTTGCACTACCTGGTGGTCGGCGCGGGCTTGTTTCTATTGGGAGTGATTGGCGTGCTTACGCGGCGCAACGTTGTGATTGTGCTGATGTCGATTGAATTGATTTTGAATGCGGTGAACTTGAACCTTGTGGCGTTTTCACGATATTGGCAGGGCATGCCCGTGCGCATGGGAGGCGGAGCGACGGCGCTGCATGGACAGATATTTTCCATTTTTGTGATCACGGACGCCGCCGCGGAGGCTGCAGTCGGACTCGGCATTCTGATTGCCTTCTTCCGCAACAAAGAGACGGTGAATATCGATGAAGTGCATTTGTTGAAGTGGTAGGAAGAGCTTCTAGCCAACTGCAAGGGCTAGGGGTTTGAGCTAAGGGCCAGAAGCTTAGGAGCTAAAAGCTGAATCGCATGTTCTTTCTCTCTCACATCTGGCTGATCCCGCTACTGCCCGCGTTCGGCGCGGCGCTGATGTTTTTCTTCGGGCGGAAGCTGCAGAAGGCATCGGTGAGTGCGGTTTGCGTCGGCGTGATTGCGCTTGCTTTCCTGATGGCATGCGGCGCGGTGTGGCAATATTCGGCCTGGTCGTCTGCGCCGGAGCATTATCGGCAACCTTATCAGACGGTGCTTTATACGTGGCTCGGCAGCGGCACCGGCCACTTGACCTATCTGACCCATGACGGCACTTCGGCGCCGTTCGAGGCAGATGCGGGATTTCTGCTCGATCCGCTCTCCAGTATATGGCTGCTGTTTGTTACCGGCGTGGGGATGCTGATTCATATTTACTCGACCGGATATATGGCGCATGAGGGCGGGTATTACCGATTCTTCGGCTATCTGAATCTCTTCATGTTTTCCATGCTAACGCTTATCCTGGCGAATAACTATGTGCTGCTGTTTGTGGGATGGGAAGGCGTGGGGTTGTGCTCGTACCTGCTGATCGGTTTTTATTTCCATCGGAAGTCGGCGAGTGATGCGGCAGCGAAGGCTTTCATCGTGAACCGCATCGGCGACGCCGGATTCTTGCTGGGGATGTTCTTCATTGCATGGTATTTCGGATCTTTGAGATTTATTGACGTGACGCAGATTGCGCGCAGCGGGCGTTTCGCGGTTGGCGATCCGATCATCACGGCTGCGACTCTGCTTCTGTTTGTGGGAGCCTGCGGGAAGTCGGCGCAGATTCCGCTTTATGTTTGGTTGCCCGATGCGATGGAAGGCCCGACGCCGGTTTCCGCGCTGATCCATGCCGCGACGATGGTAACGGCAGGTGTTTACATGGTGGCGCGGTCGAATGCGGTGTTTGTACTTGCGCCTACGTCGATGAAGACGGTCGCGATTGTGGGCGCGCTGACGGCGATTTTTGCCGCGTCGATTGGGTTGGTGCAAAACGACATCAAGCGCGTGCTGGCTTATTCGACCGTCTCCCAATTGGGCTACATGTTTCTGGCGCTGGGCGTAGGAGCGTTTGCGGCCGGAGTGTTTCATGTTTTCACGCATGCGTTTTTTAAGGCCTTGCTGTTCCTCGGAGCAGGTTCGGTGATCCACTCGATGAGTGGCGAGCAGGACATGAGGAATATGGGGGACCTGGGCCATCGCATCCCTACCACCCATCGCACGATGTTCATCGCCACGCTGGCGATCGCCGGCATTTTTCCATTCGCCGGATTTTTTTCCAAGGACGCGATTCTGTGGGAGACCTGGTCGCGCGAGGGCGGCGCTTACCGATTTCTGTGGTACATCGGCTATGCGACTGCGCTGATGACGGCCTTTTACATGTTCCGGCTGATGTATCTGACGTTTCATGGGCGTCCGCGCATGAGCCATGATGTGGAGCACCATATTCATGAGTCGCCGGCGTCGATGACCGGGCCGCTGGTGGCGCTTGCGCTTTGTGCCATTGTGGCTGGATGGTTGGGTTGGCCTCAGAGCCTGGGAGGGTCGGATCGATTTACGAAGTTTTTGGAACCGGTTTTCGCGCCTGAGGCGCGCGTTTTGCAGGTCGAGGGACAGACCGGCCAATTGGTTGCCGGAGTGGAAGAGGAACATAATACCGGGACGGAATGGCTGTTGATGGCGCTGTCGCTGGGCGCCGCGGGTTTGGGATGGGGCATGGCTTGGAGAAGCTATCGTCATGCCGACAAGGGTTATAGCGAGCCGATCGCGGTGCTCGCGCCGCCGGTTTACAAGACGCTGCTGAATAAGTATTACGTGGATGAAGCTTATGACGAAGCTTTCACCGGACGGCGCAAGGTCGGAAACGTTCGGCTTGGAGTTCTGGGCCTGGGCGAAGCGTCATCGTGGTTCGATACGCATGTCATTGACGGACTGGTGAACTTCGCGGGATGGATTACGCGCTTCACGGCAACTGTTTCCAGTTGGTGGGATAAATGGATCATTGACGGCATCGGCGTCAATGGCCCGGCGATTTTGGCGCGCATGTTGTCCTATCCGGCGCGCTTATTCGAGTGGGGACTGGTGCAGTGGTATGCGCTGGTGATGACCGCCGGTCTGGTTGGGTTTGTGTTTTATTACGTGTGGCATTAACGGCAGCTTCTAGCTCCTAGCTTCTGCTCCTAGCAAGTCGTCAATCGCTAGGCAGCAGAGCCAGACGCTAGTAGCTAGCAACTAGAAGCTACTCTCATGCAAAATCATATTCTCTCCATCATCCTCTTCACGCCGCTGGTCGGGGCGCTTGTGCTCCTGTTTGTTCCCAAGGAGAACAAGGACGCCATCCGCTGGATCGCGAATGTCTTCGCACTTGGCGGATTTCTGATTTCGCTGCCGCTTGTGCCAATGTTCTGGGCACAGCGCTTTGAGCCCGGCTTCAAGTTCATCGAGGG
>CAZGXY010000074.1:0-217939 GCA_964530145.1 uncultured Acidobacteriaceae bacterium
GATATGTTCCGCGATACAGCCGTGGTCAGCTACTCCGAGCGGGAGGGGCTGTCGGATGCCGAGATTCTGTCGGTTCTTGGATTGCAGGACGGGTCATTGTGGATTGCGAACGGACGCGTCATCGATATCGTCAAGGACGGCCATCACTCCGTCCTGCCCGCCAAGGGCAGGTTTGATGATGATGTGACGGCGTTGTTTCAGGACCGCAAAGGAATTGTTTGGGTGGGCTGTAGCAAAAGGCTGTTTGCCTTCGAGCACGGCCGACTTCGCGAATTTAAGCGCGCGGACGGATCCAATCTTGAACAGAGAATTGTTGAGGTCACCGAGGACGCTATTGGAAACATTTGGGTGCTGACGGAGCGCCATCATGTCTTTCGAATTGAGAACGGCAATCTACGACTTGTGTTGACCGCAAGCGGCGACAGCCGTATTTCAGGTGCGCTGGCGCCAGATCACCAAAGTGGCATTTGGATCGCATCACAAAACGACACCTTGACCTATTACAAAAATGGAAGTGCGCGGACGATTTCCATGAACCGGCCCGATAGCTCTTTCGGTGTTTCAGAGATCATCGTCGATTCGGATGATGCTCTGCTGGTGGCCACAACAGAAGGGCTTTTTCGTTGGGATGAGCAACGTTGGCAGGTGCTGGACAGCCGCAACGGTCTTCCAAGCAACCTCGTTTACTCTGTGCTGCGAGACAATGACGGCGCCATTTGGGTTCGTTGCCAGAAAGGGTTGGTGCGGATTTCGGCGTCGGAATTCGACAAGTGGCTGCACCAAAGTGACAGCAAACCGGCAATGGACGTTTTCGACACGTTTGATGGCGCTCGCTCGGGACGTGGCCCATTCCTAATGCTGCCGTCCGCTACGAAGACGGCGGATGGGCGCCTTTGGTTTGTGGCTGGTGCGGTTGTGCAAATGATCGACCCTAGGCAGACGTTTCAGAACAGAATTCAGCCGCCGGTTCATATTGAAAAGGTCGTTGCCGACCGAAGAAGGTATTCACCGCGTCCAGGACTTCGTCTCCCGAGGCTCTTGCGAGATCTTGAAATTGATTACTCAGCATTGAGTTTCGTCGCCCCACAGAAAGTGCGCTTTCGCTACAAACTGGAGGGCCGCGATGAGGGCTGGCAGGAGCCAGGAACCCGGCGACAAGCTTTCTATAGTGATCTTCATCCGGGAAATTACCGATTCCGCGTGATAGCTTGCAACAACGACGGAGTGTGGAACGAAGAAGGTGCAATTCTGGACTTCAGCATCGCACCGGCCTGGTTCCAGACCACGTGGTTCCGGCTCCTGTACGTCATAATCGGAGCCGTTGTGGCGTGGGCGATCTACCGGCTCCGCGTGCGCCGGATTGCGAGAGTAATCAGTGCCCGCTTCGACGAGCGATTAGCGGAACGCACCCGCATGGCACGCGAACTTCACGATACATTCCTGCAAACGATTCAAGGCAGCAAGTTGGTTGCCGATGATGCGCTGGATCCCTCGACCGACCTCGTCCGCATGCGTCACGCCATGGAACAGTTGTCAGCTTGGCTCGAACAGGCCACGCGCGAAGGGCGGGCTGCGCTGAACTCTCTGCGCACCTCAACCACTCAGAAGAACGATCTTGCCGAAGCCTTCCACCGGGCGACGGAAAACGGCCTAATGCCTGGGTCAATGCAGGCTACATTTTCCGTTGTGGGCAATCCTAAAGAGATGCATCCAATCGTCCGGGATGAGATCTACCGCATTGGATATGAAGCGATCGGCAACGCCTATAAGCACTCGCGAGCAAGTCGACTCGACGTCGAGCTCAAATACGCGCAGGATCTCGCTCTGCGGGTGCGCGACAACGGCGTAGGTATCGATCCTTCCATGGCGGCGCTGGGAAAGGACGGGCATTTCGGGCTTCGGGGAATGCGCGAGCGCGCTGCCCGCATCGGAGGCAAACTTACGCTGGCCAGTTCCGCAAACTCCGGAACCGAGATAACGCTTGTTGTCCCCGGAGGCATCGTCTTCCAAAAGAAAAGGACCACTCCCTTTGACAAGATAAAGGCGCTTTTGAGAAGGACGGACTCAACGCCCAACACGGATCAGCTTCCGCGCTGAGTTACCAACGAAAACAATTTAGACCTGCAGAAAAATCTAGGCTGAATTCTATAGTTCCTGAGGTTCCTCAATATTCGCAACTTCACTACTCTGACACCATCCTGAACGTGCAGAGGTAACACGGTGAAGGCGGCTATCTACCAGAGAAACCCGATCTCCATTCATGGCAAGAACAGACGGTTGCCGTGAAATCAGCGACCACCTATTGCCTCGGGCTGATAAAGAATTGGGAGCATTTTTGCGCAGTAAACAAGCTATTCGGCCCTGCCCACGCTGGCCAATCGATTGAAGACTGGGTGGTGGAGTTTGAGTCGAGAGATTGGCCGGCTGGAAGCATAATTTCTGATTGGCGCCGCGCAACGATTGCGGCGGCGCTCGACTTGCCAGCCGCGTCGAAACCAAAACTGAGGATCAGAAAAGGAGAACCACGATGACAAATTCAGTAAGAAAGAGCGCCATCATCACCGGCGCCTCGGGCGGGATCGGAGCCGAGATTGCAAGACGATTGGGAAGAGACGGCTTCGCGGTCGTCATTCACTATGCCGGTAAACCGGCCCCGGCGCAAGCGGTAGTAGCCCAGCTCAAGGCCGCGGGCGGACAAGCAATCTCCGTGCAAGCAGATGTGGCGAGTGCTCCCGACGCGGAGCGTCTCTTTAAAGAATCGATTGACGCTTTCGGCAACCCCACAGTGGTGGTTCACTCTGCGGGAATAATGCAGCTGACTCTCATTTCTGCAGGCGATGTGGAGACTTTCGACAAAGTGATCGCGACAAACTTGCGCGGGACTTTCCTGGTGCTTGCGCAAGCGGCCAAGTACGTTCGAGACGGCGGCCGCATCATTGCTCTCTCAAGCAGCGTCATCGCCAAGTCCTTCCCGACCTATGGGCCCTATATCGCGTCTAAGGCGGGAGTTGAGGGCTTGGTCCACGTCCTCGCTAACGAACTGCGAGGCCGAAACATAACGGTAAACGCGGTTGCGCCGGGTCCAGTGGGAACGGATCTGTTCCTCAAGGGCAAGAGTGAGACACAGATTGAGGAGTTCAAGAAGCTTAATCCGCTCGAACGCATGGGCTCGCCGGAGGACATCGCCAACGTCGTGTCGTTCCTTGCTGGCCCCGACGGTGGATGGGTCAACAGCCAGGTTCTTCGCGCCAATGGCGGATTTGCATAGCCTTTCCTGGTTCAGCACGAACCACGGAGCAGCACAAGGCTGCGAGACATCGGCAAGCAGAGATATTGATTTCGCTACACCACAAAAGCAATCAGGAAAAGGAGAACGAAGGTGAAAGATATCATCGTTATTACTGGAGCTTCGAGTGGTTTCGGCGCCTTAACTGCGCGCGCTTTGGCAAATGCAGGTCACACCGTCTACGCGAGCATGCGTGAGACCAAGACTCGCAACGCACCACAGGTCAAAGAATTGGGAGAGTACGCCGCTAAACACTCTGTGGACCTGCGTCCCATCGAGCTGGACGTTTCATCGCAGGAATCCTGTAACGCCGCCGTCCAGGAAATCATTGCGAAGACCGGTCGCCTGGATGTAGTGATTCACAACGCGGGGCACATGGTCTTCGGCCCAGCCGAAGCTTTCACGCCAGAACAGCTCGCTGAGCTGTATGACGTCAATGTGCTAAGCACTCAACGCGTGAACCGCGCGGCCCTGCCTCAATTGCGGAAGCAGAAGAAAGGTCTCGTGGTCTGGGTGTCAAGCAGCAGCTCAGCAGGCGGAACGCCGCCGTATCTAGCCCCGTACTTCGCAGCGAAGGCGGGGATGGATGCCTTGGCCGTAGTCTACGCACGCGAACTGGCGCGTTGGGGTATCGAGACATCGATCATCGTTCCAGGCGCCTTCACCGGCGGCACAAACCACTTCGCCCATGCCGGTTCCCCTGCAGACAAAGCACGCGTCGCTGAATACGAAGAGGGTCCTTACAAGGGTTTCGCGGACGATGTGCTTAAGGGTCTCGCTTCCATCGTGCCCACTGATGCCAATGTCGAGGGGGTTGCGGACGCGATCGTCAAGGTGGTCGATACTCCCTTTGGCAAGCGACCGTTCCGTGTGCACTATGACCCGACGCGGGACGGTGCGGAAGTGGTCAATATGGTTTCGGATCGGGTTCGTGCCGAGCTTCTTCGTAGGATCGGCCTCACGGACGTGCTAACGCCCCGGGATTTCGCAGTTCAGGCGAAAAGCGCGGCTTAGCCGGTCGACCCGGCAATCCGCACTTAATCAGAACAGGGAAAGGATTGCCGACAACCTGCCCGGAAGTGGCCTTAATGCGGATGGCGGGTTTAGGAGGAACAGTCGCCATGGCTTCTAAGATGTTATCTGTCCATGATGACAGATCAGGACTTCAGCCCCGCCGAACGCCGCCAGTTGACCTGCGGGTCAGGGGGGAAGCAGAACGCTCCACAATGGCACTTTTGCCGCCTATTATTTCCCCAAATGAGGATTACCGCCTTCGATATTTGCAAACGGACCTGTTGGGATCGGAGAACTACCAGGTAGCGCTCGTCCCACCTGCGACGCCTGTACCTCGATTGAGAATCGGTGCTTCTGAGACGGCACCTCCAATCCTGCTTCTTCCCATTACTTGGAAAGGGCTAATCGCTCGGGTGCGTGCAGAGGAGAATGATGCACGATCACTTCAGAATTCAGTTGTGCTGTTCAGCACTGTTCGGGTTGATCTGTTCCGGTCGGAAGTCAGACGCTCGGACATGCCAGTTGTTCTCACCGCCCTTGAGTTCAGGCTTCTCCGGTTCTTTGTCATGAGTCCAGGGAGGGTGATCTCCCGGGACGAACTCTTGAATCAAGTCTGGGGCTTTGAACATTATCCCTGCACACGCACGGTTGATAACCACGTTTGGCGGCTCCGCAAGAAACTCGAGCCAGATCCCGGCTGTCCCGTTCACTTCCAAACCGTGCATGGCATTGGTTACAAATTCGTTCTCGAATACAGACCGGCCGGTGCCAAGCAACGAACATGAGGCGGCGGCATGTTAGCCGCTGCATCACGCCCACGATTTTAAGGTAGCGGTCGAATTCGATTTGAAGATATCGAGGGATTACGCAGACAGATGGACGGTCATACTCGGGGAATCGCCCTGGAAGAGGTGACAGTCGTCGATGTTGAGGTGGTTCGCTTCCTGGGAATGTGTGAAGCGAAGGGCTTCGAACTGCTGCATTGTTCGCCGTAGATCCGCGAGTGGGCTGTCAGGAAACAGGCTTCCGATGAAGAAATCTAAGAGGGGGTTGGGATATGAACAGCGAAAACGAAGTTTTAAATGAGAGTAATGCGATGGCTTTCCGCTATGCCGATCATGAGGATGTGTCGCTGGGGAACGGATTGCCGCATTTGAGCGCCAAACTACGCACCGCATTTTTGACACCTTACAAGTTTACCGAGGAGCACGAACATGAGCGTAAGGGCTTTGAGGGCATAGTGGGATCGAGCGCAGCACTGATGGAAGTGCTGGATCTAGTTCGCACGGTGGCGCCCACGGATTCAACAGTTCTGATCGAAGGCGAGACTGGGACCGGAAAAGAACTCATTGCGGGAGCTATCCATGCCAACAGCAGGCGGCGGGATCGCCCCTTCGTGAAACTGAATTGCGCCGCAATTCCTTTGGGGTTGCTCGAGAGCGAACTCTTCGGCCACGAAAGGGGCGCCTTCACGGGGGCAGTAGCACGCAAGATTGGCCGGTTCGAGGCGGCGGATCGAGGTACGCTCTTTCTGGATGAGATCGGTGATATCCCGCTGGAATTGCAGGCGAAGCTGCTGCGTGTATTGCAGGAGGGAGAATTCGAAAGACTCGGCAGCAATCAGACTCAGCGAGTGCACGTCCGCTTGGTGGCCGCCACCAATGGGGACTTGCTAAAACTGGTCTCCGAGAAACGGTTTCGGAGTGATCTTTACTACCGACTCAATGTGTTTCCGATAGCCGTGCCACCATTGCGTGATCGCACAGACGACATTCCTTTGCTAGTCAGGCACTTCGTCAGCAAATACGCTGCGAGGATGCAAAAACGGATTGATGAGATCCCAGTGGAAACAATGATCGTGCTAAATGATCATCCCTGGCCGGGGAACATCCGTGAGTTACAGAACTTCATCGAGCGAAGCGTCATCTTGTCCCCGGGGAGGGTCCTGCGTGCTCCTCTCGCAGGGTTGAGGCCAACCGCTGAAGTTGGCATCCAGAAAGCCATCACGATGGAAGAAGTTGAGCGAGCTCACATCCGCAAGACCTTGGAACAGACCAACGGGATTATCGGCGGCGCCAAAGGAGCCGCCGCCCGTCTAGGGATGAAACGCTCCACTTTCTACTTTCACCTGCAGAAACTAGGAATCCCGCGCTCCAGAGAGAACTCGTGGTCTGCGGGAGGCGAGCAACCAAACCGGAGAATGCACTAAGAAAACTAAGAGAGCGATAATTTGTCTTGTGGCATCGTTGGATTGCACAAAACACCTTCCAGTTAAAGAGCGGCTTCGCCTAAGACCAAATCAGATACGGGGATCGTCATGTTTTCAATTATCGGAATTACTGGTCGAGTTGGCGGAGGCGCCGCCAGCCGTCTGCTCGAAATGGGTAAGCAAGTACGCGCTGTTGTTCGCGACGAGGCCAAGGGCAAGGTCTGGGCATCGAAGGGTGCGTCTGTGGCTGTCGCCGATATGATCGACGGCGATGGCATGGGACGCGCTATCGCGGGCTCCGAAGCGGTCTTCGTCATGTTGCCGCCCCTATTCGATCCCTCGCCTGGATTTCCTGAAGCCAAAGGCCTGATCGACAGTCTTTCCTTAGCGCTCCGAAAATCGGAGGCAAAACGCATCGTTGCTCTTTCGACGATCGGCGCACACGTTGCCAGGCCGAATCTGCTCAATGGCCTTCATATGATGGAGGAGTCGTTCCGGCAGCTCTCGATGCCGGTCACGTTTCTTCGACCAGGATGGTTCATGGAGAATCATGCTGGAGATGTCAGCTCTGCGATAAACGAAGGAATCATCCATAGCTATCTTCAGCCGATCGAACACGCCATTCCCATGATCGCGACGAAAGATATCGGCGCACTCGCCAGTACCCTCCTGCTTGAATCGTCGTCGGGCAAACGGGTCGTCGAGCTTGCGGCGAAGACACGTGTCTCTTCGGCAGACATCGCAGCAACGCTGACTGGCATTCTCGGCAAACCGGTGAGCGCGGAGCCGGTTCCACGAGCTCGATGGGAAGAAATCTTTCTAGCGCAAGGGATGAAGAATCCCACGCCGAGAATTCAGATGATCGAGGGTTTCAATCAGGGCTGGATCGAATTCGAATGTGGATTCGAAAGCTCCATCAAAGGGCAGACCTCTCTCAAAACCGTGCTCGAAGAAATGGTTCGGGATGCTCGCAAACAGGCTGCATAGGCTTAGGAACTCTTGTTGTTGGCAAGGAGAAGAAGCGGTCTCCGGAAGCTGCCTTATTGATTGCTGATCGCGGGCACGGTGCTTCGGCCCAGGCTCTTGCTGGCCTCGACGCGGCCATGCCCGGCAATGACGCGGCGGTTTGCGTCTACCCGGATGCGAAAAAAAATCCGAATTTCTTGATGTTCTTGGGGAGCTTATGAATCTGGAGCTTACTCTCAGTTCTTGGATTTTTGGAATCATGCTTAAGTTCCGAAATCGGAATCTGCGAAACCTGTAGCTGTAAATCCGGAGCCGCCTCAGCACCCCCTCGTTCGTTTGTTTTCTCCATTTCGTGTGCTCCTCTTAGGTTAAGGACACATTTAACTCAAGCGAGCGGAGAAGTAACGAAAAGTTTGAGTCCAATTAATTCAGAGCGAGAAACAAAGAACAGCATAGCGGGTGCCTGAGAGCATCGCTAACGGTTCGAGGATTTGCTCGGGGTTGCGTCCCAAGCTGGCGCTACCCTATTTACTTTCTAGCTGCGATCAATTGTTTGATTTGGGACACGGCAAGGGAACAGTGTTCGAACTGTAGCCCGGCCAGAAAACTCCGGCCAATGCTGGCACGTTGGATTATTGAAGGTTTGCCCGTCATCCACTATGAGAGAGGGATTGCGCTAGCCGCCGAAGACGACGCGAGTGCCCGTGGAAGGCATAATGAGCTTTTCGGGCATCTCGCGCTGGATCGCCATTATGGTGCGGAGTCCGGTGCAGTGCATGGGAATCAAGTAGTCCGGGTTGATCTGCTTCATCGCTTCCACGGTCTTGGCGATAAGTTCATCAGGATAGGGGGCCAGGTGCCACCCGCCGACAACAGCGTGGACCTTCTCGATGCCGGTGGATTTCTGGATCTGGTGGACCGAGTTGATGATGCCAGCATGGCCGCACGATGAGATCACGACAAGTCCGCGGTTTTTCACGTTGTAAGCGGTGGCGTGCTCACCCCAGAAGATGTCTTTGACCAGCTCGCCCGGCTTGGCTTCCATCTTGACTGTGCCGGGAGGGAAGTGGAAGGTGGCGTCGCATGCGGAGCCGGGCGCGCCGGCTTCAAGGCGAGCGCCGGGAGGAGACATCTCGAAATCGGTGATTCGGGTGATGTGGCCTGAAGTGAAGGCGTGGCCCGCCACTGCGGTGGGCTCCTCCGCGATCACGACTTTCAATCCTCGCGCTTCGAGCTCATCCCGCTTAAGCTCGCCGTAATCGAGTTTGCTTCCGTCGGGTTGCACCACCCAGCGATGGCAGAACGTATCGCGCCCTCCGGCATAAAGAGTGAGCCCGGGTTTCGTTTTTCCCTGGAGGGCCTGCGCCAAATCGGGCAGTCCACCGTAATGATCATCGTGCCCGTGGCTGATGATGAGGGCGTCGGCCCTGGCGGGATCTACCTTCAAGCCTTTGAAATTGTTTGTGAGCGCCCGGGGCGTGAGCGCGAAGTCCAGCAGGATCTGTTTTTGTTCAGCGCCTCGGAAGGACTCCAAGTGAAAGGCCAGCCCGTGTTCCGACAACAATGAGACCTCTGAGCCGTAGGGATGAGGCAAAGTATTCCGAGTGATCGTAAGGTTGCCGATTTTCCCGCCCTTGGCGAAGATGTCGTAAATGTTGTCCACCAGATTGGTGCAAACGAGGCGGTCAGTGGTCGGGATTTCCTTCGGAGCATCGAGGAAACTCCCGAAGCGGCCCGTGCCGCCCACTAGGAACGTTCCGCCTGCTACGGCTCCCAGCTTCAGGAATTCGCGCCGGTGCATGATTTTCTCCCTTCATCTGACCCGAGACTTTCTTTTCCTAGCTTCGCAGACGGTAAACATTCTAACCCCAAAAACTTTTCAGTTCAGTACTGATCTCCCAAGCATGCCTTCGCCGGCACTGGTCCGAGGCGATGGATAGGATCGCTAGTGGATCGGAAGATGTGAAAAAATCAGCTAGGGCCGTCGCTCAAGTGAGGCCAATATGAAAAGAGAACGCCTGACACAGATCGTCCTGGTGATCGTGGGTCTTTGTATCTGGCCACAATTTATTTTCTATATACGGATCTGCGGCATTCCAGCTGGCTTTTGGAGCAGAAGAACGAGTGCGAGCCGATGTTTCTGAGCTTTTTTATTCCGGTCGGGGGTCTTTCTGGTTATGGCCGCAAGGAAACCGTCTGAGTATCACTCGATGATATTGCTCTAGCAGCTTGGTGGAATATCTCCCATGGCATGGTGATGGCGATTCAAACTGTGGAAGCCCGGATTCACGGCGTCCCTATTGCTGCCACCCGCCCCCGAGCGACTGGTATAGCTGCGCGAGTGCTAACCGTTCGTTAAGCTGGGCTTGCACCAGGTTAAGTTCCGCTGAAAAGTAATTCGTCTCGCTGGTCAGCACCTGGAGGTAACTCGCGCCGCCGTTCTCATAAAGCACCTCGGAAAGTTCATCGGTCTGACGGGCTGCGTGGGTGAGCAGTTCCTGCTGCTCGCGGTATTCACGATTTTTTTGAGAGGCGACAAGTGAATTGGAAACCTGTTCAAGAGCATCCTGGACTGTTTGCTGATAAGAGAGCGCCGCTTCCTGCCAGTTTGCACGAGCCAGCCTCAGTTGCGATCGGAGCGCGCCACCCTCGAAAACGGGCTGACTCACGTTGAGGGCCCCGTACCAGGTTTCCGAGGGCTGCGTGATGAAGTTATGCAAAGCGTTGCTCTCGAGCCCTCCCAGTCCCGTGAGTGAGAGGCTTGGAAAGAAGTTAGCCTTAGCAACGCCAATCTGTGCGTTGACGGCGACCATGTTCTCCTCTACCTGGCGGACGTCCGGCCGGCGCTCCAACAGTTGCGATGGAAGTCCGGCCGGAACGTTCTGGGGGACGGGCTGTTCGGTAAGCGGGCGTCCGCGAGGAATGGATTGTGGATTTTCACCGAGCAGAACGCTAAGCACGTTTTCCTGCTGTTGAATCTGCCGCTCGAGATCCGGAATCGTCTCCGAAGCGGTATAAACGAGCTGCTCCGCCTGGCTGACATCGAGCCCAGAAGCGCCGCCGTGGCTCTCCAGTGTCTGAGTCAACTGCAGGGATTGCTGCCGCGACGCAAGTGTGCTCTTCGAAATTTGGAGTTCACTGTCGAGCGCGCGAAGCTGGAAATAAGCCGTCGCCACATTCGCAACCAACGAGGAGATTACCGCTCGCTGCCCCCACTCTGTTGCAAGCAACTGCGCGCGAGCTGCTTCGGTTTGCCGGCGATACTTTCCCCAGAAGTCCAGATTCCAGATCACCGACAGGTTCAGTTCACCTCCGTTTACCTGGTAAGCGGGAAATAGATTTGTAACTTTCGCGTTCTGCTCGCTGAAGACGTTCGCCCCGACGGTCGCGGAGGGGAGCTGACTAGCGCGAGTGATGCCTACTTGTGCCTGGGCTTCGAGCACGCGGGCGGCCGCGATGCGCACATCATAATTTTGCGCAATTGCGGTGTGGATCAGCTGCGTGAGCACCGGATCTTGATAAACCTGCCACCATTGCTCGTTGCCCAGCGACGAAGCTTCGGCGGCCTGTTGCGGAGCAGGTGCGCGATATTCCTGCGGGACATCCACAGCTGGCCGCTGGTATTTCGGCCCCATCATGCAGCCAGCTTGCAGGCCGAGGACAGCCACAATTCCACACAATGCAGTCGTCTTCATAAATTAGTCCCCTTGACTGGGCGCCACCGCGGGCGTAAGCGGCAATGCTTTTCGCCGCTCAGCGCCGGAGAGCTTTTCAACTACGTAGAAAATAGCGGGAACGAAGAATCGGCCGATGAAGGTTTCGGCAATCATCCCTCCGATTACCGCGGTGCCCATGATTTGGCGGGCCACAGAGCCTGCTCCGGAAGCTGTCCAGAGCGGGACGCATCCGAGAATAAAGGCGAGCGCGGTCATCATGAGAGGCCGGAAGCGAAGCCTCGCCGCGGAAAGTGCCGCATCGATCAGAGACATACCGCGTTCGAAGTCTGCCTTGGCAAACGCGACGATCAGAATCGAGTTTTTCGCAGCCAGGCCAATGAGCATCACGAGGCCGATCTGGGCATAAACGTCGTTCTCGATCTGAACCATGTACGGAGGCGAAAACCAGCCGAGCACCTCCCGACGCAGCCAGAGCGTGGCGAGAGCGCCGAAGACTGCGACCGGCGTGCTAAGCAGCACGCTAAAAGGCACGGTCCAGCTTTCATAGAGAGCTGCCAGAATTAGAAAAACGAACAGCAGTGAAAATCCGAAGATAACTGACGACGGCAATCCCTCGCGCGCCTTTTGCTCCTGGTAAGACATGCCGATATAGTCGAAGCCCATTTCGCGAGGCATGGTTTGCTTGAAAACATCTTCCAGGGCTGCCGTCGCTTGATCGGAGCTGTAACCGGGGGCAGCGCTAGCATTGATCTGCGCGGAGCGGTACTCGTTGTAGCGCATCGTGAACTCGGGGCCGTGACGAGTCTCGAAGTTTGCCAGGGCGGTCAGAGGCACGTTCTGTCCCTGGCTATTGCGGACATAGAATTGCCCGAGGTCGGCGGTCGTCGCCCGGTAGGGCGCTTCAGCTTCTACGTAAACCTGCCAAGTGCGGCCGAAATCGTTGTAGTAGTTGACGAACAAGCCGCCCATGTACGCTTGGATGGTGTTGTAGACGTCGGTCAAACTGACCCCCTGCTTCAACACCTTGTCCTTGTCCACATTGATGAATTGTTGCGGCACGCTCGGGATGAACGTGCTGAAGACTGAGGCGAGTTCCGGGCGCTTGCGGGCGGCAGCCAGGAACGTGGCCAGGTTATTCGAAAGAAACTGAACGTCTTTACCGGCGCGGTCCTCAAGAACGAACGTGACGCCGCCGGCTGTGCCGACGCCGGGAATCGCGGGCGGCGAGAAACTGAAAACCGTCCCTTCCGGCAGCCCCTTAAGTTGCTGGTTCAAATGCGCCTTGATGGCCTGATATTGTTCCGCCTGGGTTTTGCGGTTCTCCCAGGGCTTGAGAGTTACAAAGAAGAATGCGTTATAGGAAGTCCGGGTGAAGCTAAGCAAACTGAAACCAATGACGCTTGTGGTGTACTGAACTCCTGGAGTCTTTGCGAGCATCGCTTCTACCTGTTTCGCAGCCTCGCCTGTGCGCTCCATGGACGCCGCATTGGGCAATTGCATGTTGATATAGAGGTAGCCCTGGTCTTCGTCGGGCATGAAGCTGGTGGGCAGATGCTTGCTGAAGAGCCACGCCGCACCGCCGGCAACGACAAGGAGCACCATCACTACTGCTGCTTTGTGAATCAGATCTCCCGACCAACGGACAAAATCGTCGGTGGAGCGGTCCCAATACTTATTGAAAAACGCAAAGAATCTTCCCAGCGGTCCGCGCGTCTCTTTCTTTGGCTTAAGCAGAAGCGACGCCAGCGCCGGACTGAGCGTAAGAGCGTTAAATGCCGAAAGAATTACGGAGATCGCTATGGTAACGGCAAATTGCTGATAGAGTCTGCCCGTGATGCCGGGAATAAAAGCTGTAGGCACGAACACCGAAGCCAAGACCAAAGCGATGCCGACCACAGGGCCGGAAAGCCCATCCATGGCTTTTTGGGCCGCTTCTTTGGGAGCGAGGCCTTCCTCGATGTGGTGCTGAACGCCTTCGACGACCACGATGGCGTCGTCGACCACTAATCCAATCGCGAGCACCAACCCGAACATCGATAGCGTGTTGATCGAAAAGCCAAACAACGGGAAGATGACGAATGTGCCGATCAACGAGACGGGGACGGCGAGCATTGGGATAAGCGTGGCGCGCCAGTCCTGCAGAAAGAGATAGACCACGAAGATTACGAGCACTATGGCAATCACTAGAGTCCAAAAGATCTCTTTCATGCCCGCTGTGACCGGGAGCGTCTGGTCGAGCGAAACCGCGTAATCGATGTCCTGCGGGAAGCGCTGCTTCATCTGGGACATGAGCTTCCGGACACCCTGCACGGTTTGAACTGCGTTAGTTCCGGGCAACTGGTAGACCGCAATGACGGCGCTGGGCTGGCCATTCAGGCGACCGCTTAAGCTGTAGTCCTGCGTGCCCAGTTCGACCCGAGCCACATCTCTGACGCGAACGGTCCCGCCATTCGGCGCTTCGCGCACGATCACGTCGCCGAACTGCTCGGGCGTCTTCAGTCTCCCCTGGGCCAGCACCGCATAGGTGAACTGCTGGTTATTCTGAGCCGGCTCGCCACCGACCTGTCCAGCCGGATTCACAGTGTTCTGTGCCTGAAGTGCGTTGACTATATCGGTGACGGTGATGCCCAGCTTGGCCAACTGGTCGGGCTTCACCCATAACCTGATGGCATACTGCCCGGCGCCGAAGACCTGGGTCTGGCCCACGCCGTATAACCGCGCGACGGGATCATTGAGGTTGATATAGGCATAATTTGCCAGAAAGGCTGCATCGCGAGACCCATGCGGCGAGTACAGGGCGATCAGCATGAGCGGAGCGGTGGTCGACTTTTTGAGGCTGATTCCGTAATTGTTCACCACTGGCGGCAACTGACCGTTGGCCAGTTGCTGGCGCGACTGGGTGAGCAGCAGATCCATGTTGGGATCGGTCTTGACATCGAAATCGGCGAACAACGTCGTCGACTGGTTGGCGGTCACGTTCAAGGAGTACATGTAGGACATGTTGTCCACACCATTGACTTGCTGTTCGATGGGTGTGGCAACCGCTTGCTCCAGAGTCAGCGCGTCTGCACCTGGATAGTTGGCTTGTAGCCTGATCTCAGGCGGAGCAATCTGCGGGAACTGGGCTACCGGCAGGGTCGCGATTGAGATCGCTCCAACGATGACCGTAAGAAGTGCAATCACGATTGCGACGATCGGTCGTCGAATGAAAAAATTTGCCATGGATCAACGCTCCTCTGCTTCTTTATACGGCGTGGGATTTACCGGTTGGCCGTCTCGGACTTTGTCTGCGCCAACGACCGCGACGCGTTCTCCTGGCTTGAGTCCCGATGTGATTACCCAGAGCGTGCCTACTGTCGGCCCGAGCTGTACCGTACGGAGCTGCGCGCGATTATCAGCGCCGATGACAGTTACCTGGTCGGTTCCTTGCTGCTGACTCACTGCCGGCTGCGGCACCAGCAGCGCTCCATCAATGTTTCCGGTTGGCGCCTGAATGCGCGCGTACTGGCCGGGTCGCAACAGATTTCCGGAGTTCGGGAACTCGCCCACGACCTGGATGGTTCCCGTTTGCACATCCACTTGACGGTCGGCAAAAATAATTTTGCCAGGATGTGGGTACGTGCTTCCGTCGGCCAAGGTCAGTTGCAACGGTATTCGTGAAGCGTGCGCCAGAAAAGCCACACTGCCCGGAGCGCCGCCGTCCGCCATGCGCAGATATTCCTGTTCGCTGATCGGGAAATAGACTTTGATCGGATTCACCTGCGACACTGCTGTGAGCACGGCAGACGGCCCCACGAGGTTGCCAACCTGCACGGTGTTGATACCGGCGATTCCGTCGATGATGGAAGTTACCTTTGTGTAGCCAAGGTTTATTGCGGCTTGTTCTACCGCTGCCTGGTCTGCCTCGACGGAGGCCTGGGCTGCGAGGAGCGCCTGGGTGTCGGTATCCAATTGGCTCTGGGGAATGGCATGAGCTTGCGCTTCGGGAACATCACGCTTTACGTTCAGCTCAGCGTTTGCCATCTGCGCTTCGGCTTGCGCCAGTTGTCCTTTGGCCTGATCGAGCACTGCTTGAAATGGACGGGGATCGATCTCGAATAGCAGTTGGTCTTTTCTGACGAGGCCCCCTTCGTGATAATCCTGGCGAATCAGGTAACCGGTCACGTGAGGCTGGATCTGAGCATTAATGTAGCCTTCCAGTGTTCCTATCCACTCGCCCCGAACGGGAACATCCTTCCGTATTACTGGTGCGACCTCGACCACCGGAGGCGGAGGCGGGGCCGCAGCTCGCACTTTGCTGTTGCCACAACCAACGCCAATCAGCAGGAGCACCGCACTAAGTAAAGCTGTGGTTATTTGCTTCATCATTTTTCCCCTCAATCGAGCTGGCGAATTTCTCTTGCAATCGCGTCACTGGCGCGCCTGAATCGCGACGCTGCTCGGTTGGGGGAAAATGTGTCCCGAGAGTCGTCTGGCCGGTTCAGGCGCGTCAGTCGCGCGGTTGCACCTTCTATCTCACAGGCTCCTTCGTCGCAGAAAAGTGAGCTGGCTGGCTGGGCTGACTAACAGCCTCGATGTCACAAAATGCAAATCGCGTGCCAGAGCCGAACAAAGCTAAGTAACGCCGAATCAAGGAACCTCTTCGGACGTTTCAGCCCGAAACTGTCGAAAATGTCGAAACTGTCGCGAGGCTAATTCTCGACAGTCGAAAAGCCAACAAAAAATGGAGGACAAAACGCTAATCGCTTGAGAAATATGCAGAGGCTGGAATGAGTCGCCGCTAGAAGGTTTTGGCAAATGTATTGCTTCGAAGTGAGCGAATGACGCGCAGAGGCAAACCAGCCTGGGCGCCTTGGTTGCGGCGGCGAGCCCTTCGATCAAAGGAATGTCTATGAAATTTGAAGGTAACGACTTTATTCGGAATCCCGCCGTCGACGAACAAATATTCTTTCTCGAATCGAAATGTGTTATCTGTGGTTTTTCGATTCTGACGCATTCGATTGAAGAGGTGGTCGAACTCGAGAAATCTCACAGAACCCAATGTCGCGCGTCACAGGCTGCCGCGTAATCAGAGTGTGGGCGAGGGTCAGTGCGTCAGTTGCAGAAATTTCAAAACAACGGTGACCGATCTCTAGTTGCCTTCTCCGACCGCGACATCCCCCATGCGTTTTAGTGCGTCAAGCTTTTTTCGCTGTTTTAGATCAAGCACATCGTCGATCCGTCGCTGGAGACGCGAGTTGGCCATCATTAACTGTTTTAGGAGCCGTGCTTGCGTAGCCGCGAGGCTGTGGGCAGCGCTTTCGTCGCCGGTGTTTTGATTCTGCCGAATGGCGATGCCGAGCTCGGTACTAACTGTTCTCAGTTCAACCATCAGCGGTTCGGTTGTCGGTCGCTGCTGGTCCATGAATCTCTGGATTGATCTCACTTGGGTCGGGCTCAGTCCCAAGTATTCGACCAATGCGGGATTCAGTCGCAAAGAAGAAAATGGCATTGCGATCACTTTTGTTTCGTCGCCATCAGCTTGGACATCCGTTTCCACCCGCGGCGGTTGGCCGGTGGGGAGTTCAGTTCGTGCCGCGGTGAATGCCGGCTGCGATACGGTAACAATGCTTACCAGGAAGGCGACGATCGCCTTGGCTCTCATGATTCCGGTTCCTTTTCTTTTCCTACTTCAGCGTTGATTCCTGATTTTGGTTAGCCGGCGCAGGATGAATTCCTGTGCCACGTTAGCGGCCGCTCGCTGGCCGGTATCAATAAAGAAATTGCTCAAGAACAATCCGACGCCCCGATTCGATCGTGGATAGTAGGCATTCGAGAGCGCAGACGCCGCCAGGTCACCGCCGACAGTCGAATAGTTCGGCTGCCATGTTCCGTTGTCTCCCTTGCAGACGAACGGGCTCGTCAGTGCGTGGAAAACGCGAGACTTGTTTGTGCCCGTGCCTTGATAAAAGTAGCGCGGGTCCTGATGGAGAAGCGATGGCAAGATGGCGCCGCCGATCATGATGTCAGTGAAGCCGTCTGCATAGACAGCGCCGTAGCGCTCCGCATAACCCTTCGCACCCTGTGTGTAGTTTGGGCGGTCCCCTGCCTGGTTCGCGGCGGCAAAAACGCCGACCCCAACGAGGGTGATTGGATCGAAGGCGACCTTGGCGGCGAGTTGGAACTTCAGCTTCGTCGTAAGCGGAGCGGCGTTCGGATCGTACTGCACATAAAAATTCGGGATGAAGCCAAAAATGCGCTGCTGTTCTTGAATCCTGACCTGCTGGGTGGCGACCTCTGCAGCAGAATAACCCACATTTACTTGGGTAAGCTCCGTTGCGATACGGAGTTTGGAGACCGTCAGGATTACGTACTGGCCCGGCTTGAGGGTGATTTCGTCTGAAGTCCAGCTGGCAAAGCCTTCAGCGCTAATGATTACGTGATAGGAGTTTCCCGGCTCGAGATCTTTGAATTCAAAAAATCCGTTGTCACTCGAAAAGATCGTGCGTGGATCGCTGAAAACAGGGCTATTAAGACTCACACTGGCACCGGGAACGGGATCGTTGTTCACGTCGACAACCGTGCCAACAATGATCCCCATCTGCGGTCTGGGTGCGTCAGGAAGTAGAGTCGACGGCTCCTGAGCCTTGGATGCCCTCGATGCGCCAATGCAGAGCAAGAGTACAAACGCACGCCATTTCATTTCGCTCTCCCATAAATCACTGCAAACTTCGACATGAGACTTTCGAGAACAACCTTGGAAACGGCAACTGAACCGCCAAAGCGATGCGGTATGGGAGTCTCGTAAGTCCATTGGATTTAGTGAAGAGAGAGGATTCGCTCGGATGGTGTCGACAAATGTCAATGGCATCCCTTGACACTCGTCGACAAAGACGCTCACGAAGTGGAGAAGGCCGTAGCCAGAACGTGCCGCAATCTGTGCCCTATACTCAAGGGCTCCGCAGGCCGCCGGAAAAGACGATCGCGAGTGCTGCGACCATAACTACGAGATCGAACTGCGCGCTGTCCAGGCTGAAATCTACAACCGAAACAAAGAACAGCGCGAGCACGAGAATCCGCATTACTCTTGCGATCGTTGTCATCAACACAGTCTCCGATCGATGCGCGGTCAACCGACAGTCTCGCCATTTACCGTGCGCTTACAGTGCAAGCCGATTGCGATTCGATTTGCCGTAGCGTGCGAGCGCGTGCTGCGATCACGTCCCGCCGGGCGCACCCCAAGAGCAGCGAACAATCCAGGTCGGAGTAGCTTTCAAGAACCGACATGACGTAGACAAAGCGTTCGAACGGTTCGAGTCGAGGCACCGCGTCGGTTTCGCCCGGCTCCCTGGCAGGAGTTGTGCTGCCATCGTCGAAACTCGAAGAGGCATATTCGCCCACTGGGCGTGGGTTGATGGCACGTATGGCGTTTTGAATGATCGTCCGGCGGGCCCACGAGCGGGCCCACTCCCTAAACACCGAAGTCCCATTCAGTGATTCCTCCAGTCCGGAGACAAAACACTGTTGAGCCTTCTCGCGATCTGCGGTCAGGAGGAACGCCAGCCGGTACAGGCTGTCAGTCTCGTCGTGAAAGACTCTGCGAAAATCATCGCCGTTCGCGTATGAACCGGGCCTCGTGCCGTGCTTTGCCTCCGGCAAGATCACCTCCGTAGCGATTCCTTCGGGTTCTTGCGGGCGAGTTCTTTCAGTACGTGCCTCATGAGAATGCCACTGCAGGAAAAATTCGCGCCTTTCTTCATGAGGTCAAAGATCGCCTCTTCTCCATCGTGGCTAATGACGGTCACGTTAGTGAGGTCGATGACCAGGTTGCGCCCGCTTAAGTCCTGGCTTGTGTTCCGCCAGATTGTGCCCAGCTCAGCAATCCACGGACCTACGAGGGTTCCTTCCACGATCAGCGTGCGGCGGGAGGGCGTATCGGCGATAGAAATCTTGAACATGGTCCACCTGTAGCAAACCCTGACACGCAAGACATTTGCCAAAGCCACAGCGATACTCTCGTGGCAATCTGTTGAATCGATTGGCGCGGAACCGCCGTGGCGACACATGTGTCGAAGATTGACGAGATCAATCGACAGATTGTCTAGAGTGGAGGCCGACAATGCCCTCGGGGTGAAAGCTCTTCTTCCAAGCCGTGCGAAGCGAAATCGATTTCGGGATCACAGATACCGAAAGCGTGGGAAGGCCGCGGGTGGTCCTGACCATCTACTGCCGAGGTAACAAGCGATTGAAGGTCAAGGCGAAGTTCAGGAGAAAACTTAAGAGCCGGGAGAGTATAGAAGCCCCGCTTAATAATGGTTCACAGCACTCTGTGTGGGTCGATCCCGAGCCTCTTCATCCGCGATATCAAGGTCGTGCGTTTGATGTCCATGCGTGCTGCCGCACCATCGGGGCCCGCTACCCGCCCGTTGGTCATCTTCAGAAAGCGGATTATCTCATCGCGCTCATTTCCTCCGCGTGCGCCTCCCATCGGGGAATGGCTGCCATTGTGGCCCAGTTCAGCGATCGGAGCTTGCAGTGCTGCCCCTCGCGTCAGAATCACCGAACGCTCGATAAAGTTCTCGAGTTCACGAATATTTCCCGGCCAATGCCAGCCAGACAGCTTTTTCAGGTCCCTGGCGGGAATGGATTCGATCTGCTTCTGCATGCGGCGGCCATACTTTTGCGTGAAGTACCGGACCAGCAGCGGGATATCTTCCGGACGCTCGCGCAAAGGCGGGATGCGGATCGGAAACACGTTCAGTCGATAGTACAAGTCGCTGCGGAATTCACGATCCTCCATCATTTTTTCCAGATCACGATTAGTCGCCGCCACCAGCCGCACATCGACTTGCTTGGTCCGGCTGTTGCCCAGCCTTTCAAACTCACGCTCCTGCAAAGCACGGAGCAACTTGGGTTGAATCTCGATAGGAATATCCCCTACTTCATCCAGGAAGAGCGTGCCCTGATCGGCCAACTCCAGCCGTCCAATCTTCTGCGCAATCGCGCCTGTGAAGGCGCCCCGTTCATGTCCAAAAAGCTCGCTCTCAAGTAGTCCGGTGGGGATGGCAGCACAGTTGAGTTTTATGAACGTCCGACCCTTGCGCCGGCTGCGGTCATGGATGGCGCGCGCGATTAATTCCTTGCCGGTGCCGGTCTCGCCGAGAAGCAGAACAGTCGAATCGCTGGGAGCTACGGTTTCCACCATATTCAAAACATGGCGCAGAGCCGAACTTTGCCCGACGATTCCTTCGAAATCCAGTTCGCCGCGGATTTCATCTTCCAAATAAAGCTTCTCCTGGGCGAGTTTGTCCTTCAATTCGGCGACTTCGCGATAGGCGAGGCGATTCTCAATGGCCATCGCCAGTTGTCCCGCGGCGCGCATCAAGAAGTCGGCGTCTTCGGGTCGGATTGCGTTTTCGAGCCGGCTGCCGAGTGTGAGCACGCCGAGCGCCCGGCCTCGATTGATCAGGGGTAAAGCGCATCCGGATTCAAGGCCTTCGGCAAGAACCTGAGGAGCCTGATTGGGATCCAGTTGGTCACTAATGACATCCAAGACGAGAGGCTTACCGGCTTTGAACACGGCGCCGATCACAGACCCCTCGATCGGTTGCAGCGCATCCTCCTTAGAAAACCCCCTGCTCTCTGGAAAGTCCATAGCGGTTTGGCGCAAATGGACGCCGCCTGCGTCCGGCAGCCAAACGCCAACAATGTCGCAGTGCATGACTTGTCGAATGCTGGCCGACACCGCACGGAGCAATTCGCGGCAATCCAGAGTAGAGACCAGAGTGGTCGTCATGTCCAGGAGCAGCTTGAGCCGGTCGCTCTCACGTTGGCACTCGGGTGTGGCACTCGGTGACTCGCCAGAATTGAGAGAGTGGTCTAGTAATAACGCAGAAGTGCTCATCCGTTACGCCTCGCAAACTTTTCCGTGGCGGTTCTTGATCACAGCGACCGCATCGTCGTGCGGCCACGCATCCACCACTCACCACTTCGGCGACACGCTGAGGGTGGAACTTCGACTATGCATCATGTGATGTAACAAAGACGCAGAAAGCTTCGACAAAATGTCATAGCCTTCGTCACTTGGCGAATCTCGTGTCAACGGAAGTGGTTGGCCTGATTTCACTTGGGAAAATGGGGAACTCTCCGCGTTACCGGGTCGGTCCCGTGTGCCGACTGACCCGTTCGATCAGCGATGCATCCGACGAAGGTGTCCTGAATCCCAACCCCTCTCAAGGCATAGAAGTCACAAGTACGTAACCCGAAGCGGTTGGGCGCTTGATCGTTTCGCTGTTCTTGGCATTTTCGGATAATGCGGGCCGCCCTAACAGGAAGTATTCTCTTTCGTAGATGTCTTTCATGCGTTCGATTGATTTCGTCTTCGCTCGAGGAAACTTGTCGTGCATAAATTCCGCCACGCAAAGGAACACCCAATAGCTCGAACCTTTCATAAGGCTTTTCGACTGCTAGAGAGAGGTTTCCTGGGGGGACTGCTGGTCGCCGTCTCGCTTGGAGCACAACAGAGTTCTCCGTCTGCACCAGTGTGGACCGGTGTAGTACGCACGGCGGCCGGTGAACCCGTAGCCGGAGCGAACGTAACGGTATACACCGCGGCCGCTCAAGAGAAAATGACAGCACTGACGGGAAGCGACGGAGGGTTCGCGATGGTGGGCATTCCACCCGGGTCTCATACCGTGAGCGTGCAACTGCCCGGGCGTGGTCTGACATGGCAAGTAGCAGTGAATATTACTGGCGTACCAATTGTATTGACGGTGTCCGATCTAAACGTGCTGTCGATTGGATCCCATCCGCAAACTCCTGCGGCAGGAGTCTCGAATGGAAACCCGATCACAACTTCGAACGTGGCTGGCGGGGCAGGCGGGGAGAAACTCTCCAGCCAAAAGGTAAATGAGTTGCCGTTGAATGGACGCGACTTCAGCACGCTGTTGTTGTTAGCAGCAGGCACGATGACCGACGTGAACGGGCAGACGAATTTCACCCAGCAGTTTGCCATCAACGGACAGCGCGGCGTTGAGGCTGTGTTCGCGATGGATGGTGCGGATGTCAGCGATCCAGAGATGGGCGGGAGCACATTCACGAATTTCGACGTGGACGCGATTCAGGAGTTACAGTCAAGCTCAGGCTGGATGCCGGCGGACATTGGGCGCGGTGCGGCAGGCTTTACCAATATCGTGACGCGATCTGGGAAAAACGGTTTTCACGGGTCATTCTTCGAGTTCTTGAGGAATTCCGCCCTCGATGCGCGGAATTATTTCGATCACCCATCGATTGCGGAGCCGGGCAGAATCCCTCCATTCCGGCGAAATGAGTTTGGATTTACGAATGGCGGACCGATTGTGCTGCCGCACGTATATGACGGTCGAGACCGCACGTTCTATTTCGTGCAGTATCAGGGATTCAAACAGGCGCTGGGAACGACCCAGGTTTTGGCTGTGCCAACGGCAGCCGAGCGAGCGGGTCAAGACACTGTGAAGTACCCGGACGGCAGCACGGACACCCTGCAGGTACCGGTGAATCCGGCAATTGCTGCGGTGCTGGCCCGCTATCCACTCCCGAACAACCCAACTGGCGCGTATGGTGCGCGAACCTATGCCGCGCCTTCAAACGTGAACACCGACACGGATCAGTTTTCCATTCGCATTGACCAAAAAGTTGGCGCCAAAGGACAATTGTTTGGTCGATTCAATTACGACAATCTGACGGGACCGACAACTAATCCGGATCAAACACTGCTTGACCCGAGCTTCGGTGTGCAGTACGTGGATCGGCAGCGCAACGGGGTCCTCACCTACACGGACGCAGTGTCGCCTCGGTTTCTCTGGTCGTCATCGCTGAGTCTCACGCGGACGACCCCGTCGTTTGTGACGCCGAACCACACCGATCCGGCATTGAAGTTCATCGATGGTCTTTACGAGGCGTACAACGGCGCCGCGGGTTCGGTGATGTCGGCGTTCGGGAACTTGTTCCAGGGACAATTGAATTTTGTGTGGACGACAGTGCGACATGCCGTGAAGTGGGGTGCGGAAGCACGCCTCAATCGCGACACGACGTACTTTGGGATCAGCCCGAACGGGGAATACGATTTTGGCGGCGGGACGGTTTATTCGCCGGTTTTCATTCCTTCTGCGAGTGGCCAGCACGACGTTCAGCCTGGACAGCCTCTGCCAGACACTTTGAGCAGTCTATTGCTAGGGTATCCCTATGCATACACGATCGCAGTCGCGCCGCCTTACGCATCGGACGGCGCGCACATTGGGCCCGCAGCGATCAACCGGAATGACGTGAACGCTTACATCGAGGACACGTGGAAAATCAACCCGCATTGGACGCTCGAATATGGGCTGCGATATGAACTCTACACGCCGATTTCGGAGCGGGCGCACCGAACATCGAGTTTTCTGAGTTCGTTCCCGCCGGCGGGCGTTGGACAGGAATACCTGATTAATCCGCAGCCTACTTATCAGACGGATTGGAACGGCTGGGGGCCGCGTGTGCAAGTGGAGTGGAATGCGCCGCAGGCAGTGCATGTGCACATGGGCGGGGCGATCACAGTGATTCCGCCGAATATCTGGCAGGACAATCTCCTGACAGGGTCAACGCCTTACGTTGTTTATCCGCGCGTCAATGCGGCGCAAAACGGGGAGATTTCGTACGGATTCCAAATCACACCGGACGAGTTGCCGCAGGTCTACAACACAGCGGGCGTGAACGTGTTGGCCAGCGGCGATCCGAAAAAAGTGCCGGCGAACACGGTGATGGATGTAAATCGATACCAGCAAGATTTGGCAGCGCTGGCGCCGAGTCATCAGCTCTCGCTGCTGAGTCTGGCCGGGATCGACCGGCGCTTCGGCAATGGCTACCTGCAGACCTGGACACTGGGGTTGGAACGAGCTTTCGGCGGCCTCACGGCCGATGTTGCATATGTGGGAACATCGGCGTTTCGACTTCCCAGAATGTCATATCCAAACGCGTATCCCGGAGCAGATCCGGAATTTGCGCGGTTTACAAACTTCGACGGCAGCGGCACGGTGACGGGTGGTTTCGGATTCGAGTCTGTGCTGACAGGAACGTCGCATTCGTCGTACAACGCCTTGCAGACCTCATTGTCGGGAAATGTCGGGCACGGTGGTCCGTCATTGCAAGCCGGCTACACCTGGGGCAAATCGCTCGATGATGTCAGCGGCATCCTGGGAGGAACCGGATCCACCGGCGCCGTCACGCAGTTTAGTCCGCAAGACCCGTTCGACACACGAGCGGAAAGAGGGCCATCGAGCTTTGATGTGACGCACGCCTTCACGCTGAGCGCGGCGCAGGATTTGCATTTCGAGCATTTGGGACTTCAGACGGATCGAACCCAGTTGTTGACGAAGGGGTGGGAGCTGCTGAGCATCTCGACGATCAACAGTGGTTCCCCGTTCACGGTGTACTCGGGGATACAGCAGACGGGAGCGGGGACGATCGGTGCGGACCGGCCGGATCAGATCGGAACGCCGGACTTATCGAGCGCTGGCAGTTCCACGCGGCCGCGCGACGATTATTTTGGGCGGGGCGCGAACAACGCAAGCTTCTTTTCGATTCCCATCGGGATCGCAGGTGGCACTGGACCGAACTCCGGGAGATTTGGAACGCTCGGCCGTAATACATTTCGCGGCCCGGCATATTACGATTTCGATTTTGCGCTCATCAAGACAACTCCGATTGGCCACAGGGAAAGCGGCTTGGAGCGAGCGGACCTGCAATTCCGAGCGGAGTTATTTAATCTGTTTAATATCGTGAACATGGGGCTACCTGCGAACATCATCGAGGGCACAGGGTTTGGCATGATCGGCAAGACCTCCGGAACTTCGCGGCAAATTCAGTTTTCGTTAAAGCTGATCTATTAAGGCGCTCCCTGCAGTGTGGTAAGCACGGCTGCGAGAATATTTTGGATTAGGGTTCCGCAGCCTTGATTCCCCCGAGTCTTGCAAGGATAATTTCCGCCATAGCGCGTCATTCCGTAAAGGTCCCCCTCTGTGGCTTGGACAAGCTTGCCTTGCGGACAAAGGCCGTCGGGCTGCCCAAGCGAGAAGCGGAAGGTGGATATCCTTTCCAATATCTCTCCGTCTAAGTGGACGTACTTTGCGCATGTTTGCCTGGATCATCGGAGGCGAATGAGAAAATTCTATTCGCTGACCGGTTGGACGCTCTTTCAACCCTAGCGAAAACAGCAATGAACTTATTTCTGTGAGCGGCGAAATCGCGGGGCGTGGGCATTCACCGCCCATGGTTGCGTAAAGCTCGGGTTGCACCCTTAGCTGGAGGGCATAGATGTCTCGATCCATTTGCTCCATGGTTCTCCTCTGTGCGGGGATTGGAATAGCCGCGCACGCCGCCGATTCGGCCCCCACCGAGGCGGTCAAGATAAACGATTCCGTTTATATGGCTCCCGCAGCGGGCAACGTATACCTGGTGAAAACGCCGGCTGGGAACGTGGTCATAGATACAGCTTTGGCGGATCAAGCCCCGAACGCTAAGAAACTCTTGGACGCCGTGAGCGATGCGCCGGTCAAGTACATCATTTTGACGCACGGGCACGCTGACCATATTGGTGGCATCTCGCTCTGGAAGGAGCCTGGGACCCAGATCATAGCTCAAAGGAATTATGTTGAGTTCGTCAATTACGTCAGCCGACTCGCGGGCTTTTTCGGCCCCCGCAACGCTGCGGCATTCAATCGTCCGGCACCGGAAGTGGGTCGCTGGGCCGGAAACTTCGGCGGCAAAATCGATCCCACGATCTTCTTCGACGAAAAATATCAGTTCACGCTGGGAGGCGTCGAGTTCGATTTGTTCAGCACGCCGGGGGAGACGCCCGACCACCTCACGGTGTGGATTCCAGCATACAAAGCCGCCTTCATCGGTGACAATTACTCTGGCATCGGGATACCTGAACCGAATTCCTTCCCGAACCTGTATGCAATCAGGGGCACGAAGCCACGCTGGGCCCTCGACTGGATCAAGTCGCTCGATACGGTGCTGCAACTAAAACCTGAAATTGTGCTCAACGGCCACGGCGACCCGATCTTTGGGAACCAGGAAATTACCCGCCGCCTCACACGCTATCGCGACGCGATTCAGTACGTCCACGATGAAACCGTAAAAGGGATGAACTCCGGCAAAGATGTATTCACTCTCATGCAGGAGATAAAGCTCCCGGGAAGCTACGATCTGAGTCAAGTATTCGGAAAAGTCAGCTGGTCAGTGCGCGGAATCTACGATGGATATGCGGGCTGGTACGACATGAATCCGGCGAGCATGTATGAATTGCCGCCTTCTTCTGTCTATCCGGATTTGGTCAGACTCGCCGGAGGACCGGAGGCCATTACGCGGCTAGCTCTGGAAAAGGTGGAGGCCGGCAAGCCCGTCGAAGCCCTCCACTTAACCGATGTCGTCCTCGCGTCCGATCAAAAGAATAATGCTGCCCTGAACGCTCGGATCAAGGCGCTCGAATATTTGCAAAAAGCCTGTGACAACTATGTTGAAGAGGGCTGGCTCGAATACGGGATTGCAAAAGCGAAGCAGACCCTGGCGCAGGCAAACTGAACCAACCAATCGGGATTTGCAATGACTGTCGGCTGGTATTGGAGGGGGCTCGTTGGGCAGACCTTTGAATAGAGCTGTTGTCGCCGTCGTTTTCTTAATCGGTGCATTGCCAGGGAGAAGCTCCGCGGGCGGTCAAACTACAACTTTCCGGCTTGATTCGCTCAATGGCCTGGAAGCAGTGCACGCCAAGACAGAGCTTGCAACCTATCGGGGACGCAAAGCGCTGCGGTTAGTGCCGGTGCCACAAGCTGAGAACGGTGACGATACGATGCTGGCAATTCTGAAAGCGTCGGACTTCAAGGATGGCGTGATAGAGGCAGAAATCGCGGGGTCACCAAGACCAGGAGCGCCGTCGGATGCGCGCGGGTTTGTGGGCATTGCATTTCGGGTGCAGCCGGGTGCTTCGCATTACGAATGCTTTTACATTCGTCCCACCAACGGACGAGCAGGCGATCAGCTTCGGCGGAATCACTCGACGCAGTACGTCTCCTTCCCCGATTATCCGTGGTTTCGATTGCGGAAGGAAGAACCCGGAGTCTATGAATCCTACGTCGACGTTGAGAGTGGAGCTTGGACCAAGCTAAAGATCGTAGTTACCGCTGTCCAGGCTCGCCTCTATGTTAACGGTGCCGAACAATCTGCGTTGATTGTGAATGACCTGAAGCTGGGCGTCACCCATGGCAGGTTGCCCTATGGGCAGACTCAACCACCGATGCGTACTTCTCGAATGTGAGAATTAGATAGAAGGTTGCATGGAACTGGGAGAAGAGTCTCGATAATTTACGCAAGCAGGCGATTACACGTTTTGACGGACGGCACCGACTTTGAATGCTCAAAGGGATGGAGGTGCTTTGCTCATGACGAAGTAATGTCTGCCGATTCACCAACCGGAACTATTCCTATCGCGTGAACGCGCCTCTGGCCTTTACCCGAATTCGGCGGCAGACCAATGGGGCAAGTAGAGCCGACAACCTCAAATGTCTTAACGTAAGGCCCTCCATCCAAAAGGCCTTCCAGTATCTTCAGCGCCCGCGGATAACCGATTGAGTTGTAAGCCTGGGCATCCCGTTGGCACTCCCAAAAACTCAGCGTGGCGACTTCGCTGCCATCCGGCGCCGCCAAGGTGATTAAATCGAGAAAACCTTCCTGCTTTCGCAGCCAGGGAAGAATTTCACACTCCATGAGGCTCGTAAACTCCTTGAGCGAATTGGCTCTCAGGCGTACTGCAACTTTCCGCACAAACATCTCCCACCCCCCGATGCACTGCTTTCGTACGACGGAGCGGCCCGCACGTATATTGAGTAGTGTGTTTTAACGCTCAAACGTTACACTTGCTGCCATCTTATTTCTGATCAGTAGAGGGAAGCATAGGGATTTCCCCCCAGAACAAATCTACTGCCGGCGACTTGCCGGATGCCTCCGTACTGGAGAATGTGCGCGAGGGACGCGCCCAAATTCGGCTTTACTGGGGCTTAACGGGTATATACTTTTGCACAGTCTAGTGCGGCGCGTTTTGGGGCTTCGTCGTCTGGCCCCGCCTAGGGCGAACCATGCACAACCGGAATCCACGGCCCGATCCCCAAGATCGGCCGAACTCGGCCCATGAGGCGGGAGTGAGCGTTCCTGTCACAAGCGAAAGTTCCGGCTCCCATCCTCCGGTCGATCCTGAGGCCACACTAATCCCGTTCCCCAGCGTCACCGACCCAGAAGCGACTCTTGTGGATGCCCTCGCAACCCAGGTCGATGCAACTCCCCCGGTTGGCTCAGTGGCTCGCGCAAATTCCCGTTTTCAGCCCGGAGTTATTTTTCAGCCGTTCGACGTGTTGGCTGGGCGCTACGAAATACTGAAGCTGCTGGGTGAAGGCGGAATGGGAGCAGTGTACAAGGCGATGGACCGGGAATTGAACCGCCCGATTGCTCTGAAGGTGATCCGTCCGGAATTGGCCTCGAATGCCTCGATATTGGCGCGATTCAAACAGGAGCTGTTGCTGGCGCGTGAAGTCACTCACAGAAATGTGATCCGCATCTTCGATTTGGGCGATGCGGAGGGCGTGAAGTTCATCACCATGGAGTTTATCGAGGGCGAAGATCTGCGCGCCCTCATCAAAGAAAGGCAGAAAGTCTCGCCAGAGGATGCCGTCGAGATCATTCAACAGGTGTGCCGCGCCCTGGAAGCTGCTCACGGCGTGGGCGTGATCCACCGGGACCTGAAGCCGCAGAACATCATGCGCGAAGAGAACGGCCGGGTTGTGGTCATGGACTTCGGTCTGGCACGCACTATCGGAAACGACGGCATGACACAGACCGGAACTTTGGTCGGAACAATGGAATACATGTCTCCGGAGCAGGCTCTGGCCAAGGAACTCGACCAACGGTCCGACCTTTTTACTCTGGGCTTGATTCTTTACGAGATGCTGACCGGGGTAACTCCGTTTCATGCCGAAAGCGCAGTGGCAAGTTTGATCAAGCGCAACTCGGAGCGAGCTGTTCCGGTCTCCGATCACGATGGAAAAATTCCGCGCGCGCTAAGCAATATCGTCAGCAAGTGCCTGGAGCGTGATCCTGCGGCGCGTTATCAAAACGCCACTGAGCTGCTGCGCGATCTGGATGCGTGGCAGGGCAAAAGCGCGGCAGCGACGTTAGGATTTCAACCGGCCGTCGAACCCTGGGGACGCACGATTCACTGGCCCCTGGTCACGGGTGTCGGGGCAATTCTTCTTCTACTGATTGTCGGCTACGTATTTCGCGGGCCGCTGTTCTCGCCTTCAGCGACGAAGAGCGCATCGGGGCCAGCCGTTTCATTGGCAATCCTCCCTTTCCGCAACGCTTCGGCTGACCAAAGTTTGAACTGGCTGGGATCGAGCCTGGCGGAAACATTGAGTACAGACGTTGGGCAGTCATCTCACCTCCGTATTGTTTCTCCCGAACGCGTGGGACAAGTCCTACGGGATTTGCGCATATCTCCCGACGCCGCACTGGATTCTGCCACGGTGCAACGCCTGGCTGAGTTCAGCAATGCCGACAATATTGTCTGGGGCCGATACACACGGTTTGGAGATCAGATTCGTATTGACGCGACGATCCAGGACATGAAACATGGCCGTGATACAACCTTAGCCGAGTCCGCGACGGAGAATAACATTCTCAGCGCCATCGATCTGCTCGCCGCCGACATCCGTTCGAACCTGGCTTTGTCCCGCAGCACGGTAAAAGAACTCCAGGGGCAGTCCTTCAAACCCTCGACTAACTCTCTTGCGGCGATGCACGATTACGACGACGGGCTGCAACTGGCCCGAGCGGGGAATTTCGTCGATGCGGCCAAGAAGTTCGAGGCCGCTACAAAAGAGGATGCGCAGTTCGCGCTGGCTTACTCGGAGCTGGCGAAAAGCTACGCCAGCCTTGGGCAGGACGACGACGCCGAGAGCGCTTCCCGGAAAGCGGTTGAGTTGAGCGACCAGCTTCCGGCAGTAGAAAAGTATCTGATTCAGGCGAGCCACGATCAGATCCAGAGGGACTACCCTAAAGCCATCGAGGCCTACGACAATCTCGCCAAAGCTGCTCCCGAAAATGCTGACGTGCTCTTCGATCTGGCTGGGCTATATGAGAAGTCGAGCGCATACGATAAAGCCCGAGAGGAATATGCGAAGCTGCTGACGCTCGATCCAAAGCGCGTGGACGCTTTACTTGGGATCGGGCGGACCGAAGTCGATAGTGGCAACCCTCAAAAAGGCCTGGAATATTTGACCCGCGCGCAGGCGCTGGCAGTCGAATTCGGCAACGACGAAGAAAAAGCTCAGATTCTTCAGACAGTGGGGGTAGCCTATGCCGCCCTCAACAAGCATGAAGATGCTCTTCGCAATCTGCGTGAGTCGCTCGAAATCAAGCGCAAGCTCGGACTGAAAAAGGGCATGGCGATGAGCCTGGACGCGATAGCCTCTTCCGAAGATGTGCTGGGCAAGTCCGACGATGCGCTCAAGGACTATAAAGAGGCGCTGGCTTTGTGGCAGGAAGTCGGCGACAAGGCTGGAACCGGGGACATTCTGAACGACCTGGGTCAATTTTACGTCGATCACGGCCGCTATGACGAAGGGCTGGCATTGTTTAAGCAATCGCTTCAATCCGAGATTGACGTTGGCAACCAAAATAACCAGGGATTGGTATTAAACAATATCGGCAACGCGTATTTTTTCAAGGCTGACTACCAGAACGCGCTCACCTATTTCCAGCAAGCCCTGCAAATTCGCGAAAAGCTCCAGGTTCCGGGCAATATCGCCGACGCTCTTCACAATCTGGGCGACACTTCCAGCAAAATGGGACAGTACGACCAATCGCTGCAGCAATACTTGCGCGCGCTCGACCTGCGGCGAAGCACGGGAGACAAGCGTGGCGCAGCCCTCGAGTCCTCCAGCATGGGTATTTTGTTTGGTTATCAGGGGCGTTATGGCGCCGCCGTGAGCGCAGAAGAGGACGCGCTCAAGACAATCCGCGAGTTGCAGGAGCGGGGCTACTGGCTGGCGGAAATTCTTGGCTACTACGGCAATGCGCTGGCACAGGTCGGTCGAAACGAGGAGGCGCAGAAGAGTCTCGATGAAGCAATGAGTGTGGCGCACGAGCTGAAGAATCAAGCTATAGAGGCGGAAATTGAGGGCTACCACGGCGATGTCGCGTTTTATCGCGGAGACTACCAGAGCGCAGCCGCCCTTTACGAGCAGGCGCTGAAGACAGCGTCGCAAACCAGCAATCTGGATCTGATTCTTGTCGCGAAATTCAACATCGCAAAAGTCTCCGTCCGGCAGGGTCGCTTTCAATCGGCCGCAAGCTCACTCGCTAAACTGTCAGAAGACGCGGACCGTATGGGTTCGAAATATCTATCGGTGCAATGTTCGATTTACCATGCCGAAGCTCTCACGAACCTGAAGAGCTACGAGCCGGCGAGAAAAGAACTGGAGGCCGCTCTCAGCAGGAGCGAGAAGCTTGGCCTCAGGGCTCTGCTCGCCCAAAGCCAATATCTGATGGCGAGTGATCTGGAACTTTCCGGCAAGGCAGGCGACGCCCCGGAACACTACGCGCAAGCCCGCAAGATTCTGGACGATATTAAGAGTGAAGCGAAGACGGATGGGATCGTGAAGCGAAGCGATCTCAGTGCGATCTACGCCCACGCCGTCAGCTAAATCTCTCGGAACTTTCCCTGCTAAATACAATTCACGAGCTTCTCAAAAAAGAAGCCCGTGAAAGGAAGAGCCTGTGGCGGGCTCATTCAGCCGCACTGCGCGCGAGCCATCGGTTCTTGTCCTTGTCCTTGTCAGTTTCCAGTGCCCGACAGCGAGATGGTTTGTGTGCCGATCAGTGCAAGGTCCGTAATCGTCACGCTGCCGGAGTATTTCGTGCCCTTCGTGGTTGGCGTGAAGGTCACGTAGATCAGGCAAGTCCCTCCTGGTGAGAGCATCGTGCTGTTCGTGCACGTCGTTCCGGTTGCCAAGGAGAAATTCGCCGTGGGCTTGATTGTCAGTCCTGTAAGTTGCAGCGACGTCAATCCTGAGTTGGTCAGCGTTACTTTCTGGGGTGCGCTGGTCGTTCCCGTCTTTTGATTTCCGAAGCTCAAATTACCGGACGAGAGCGAAGCCTGCGGGTCGGTCACCACAGCCGTCATCAGCGCCGATTGTGGGCTCCCTGCGGCACTGTCCGTAATCGTAAGCGTGGCGGTTGAGGCTGTTGGGCTAAAGATATCCAGAAATGGCAGGATACCAACGCCGATCACACAACTCTTCCCCGCAGGCAACGTGCCGGGCATGGATCTTATGAGTGGAGGACAGAAGCTGATATCGCCGTATTCAGTGAGGGCGTTGCCAGGCGCCCCGGTGTTGATGCTCGAAATTGTAATCGGCGTTGTTCCCTTGTTGGTCAGAGTGACGAACTGAACGCTGAGCTGCCAGAGGTACAAATTGCCAAAGTTCACACTCCCTGGCGAGATTTGCAAAGCGCTCACTGTCACCGTGCCGCTGACGTAAGCGATCGCATAGTTCGCGTCCACCGCTCCCGTGCAGGAACTGGGATAGCTGCCCGGCGCACTCGCGCTCGTCGCTGTGGTCGAGCAGGTTGGCTGGGTAGTCAGGTTCGAAGCACCCTGGCCGTTCACAAAACCGCTGTAGCTCGGAGTGATGACTGGCACGGTTCCGCCGTCGGTCATCGTTGCACTGCTGGCGGTAATGGTCAGGTGCGCCTGCGTCACCGATACCGTCCCGGATACATAGGCAATTGAGTAGTTTGTACCTGCCGATGCCGAGCACGAACTGGTGTAGCTGTTGCCCACCGGACTCGTGCTGGTCGCATTGCTCGTACAGGTGACGCCCAGGGTTGTGGCATTGTCCCCGTTTACCAGTCCCATGAAAGTGGGAGTGATGATCGGAGGCGTTCCTCCATAAGTCATCGTGCCGTTGCCGGCGATGATGGTCAGCGGGGCCGGCGTTACCGTCACCGTCCCATTCACGTACTTGATCGTGCTGTAGTTTGGATCCACCGCTCCCATGCATGAACTAGCGGGCGAGCTCCCCACCGGACTGGAGCTGGTGGCTGTGGTCGTGCAGGTTGGCTGAGTAGTTAAGCTCCCTGGTGTGTCTCCATTCACAAATCCCATGTAGCTTGGTGTGATGGCCGGTACAGCCCCACCATAGGTCATGGAGGGGCTGCTGGCGGTGATGGTCAGCGTACCTGCGGGATTCACCGTCAAGGTGTAATTGAGAGTGGCCGAAGGAGGCACCCCGTTCCCGGCAGTCAGGCTAACGGCGTAGTTGCCCTCCGTTCCATCTGCTGCCGTTCCGGCGACAAGACCGGTGGGCGCATTAAACGTCATCCCGTTTGGCAGCACGAGCGCCTGGCAACCGACTCCGGGAGCCAAGCCTGTAGTGCTGTCGATGTAGGTCAGCGATGTTCCACCTGAAGCGCTCGCTATGGCAAAGGTCCCATTGTAGGCGACCGGAGTGCAGCCACTCACAATGACAGTATTTCCGGTAACGGCTTCGGATCCATAACTCGCAGTTGACGTCACGAGTGTGACCGTGTTCCCCGACTCTGTAGCGACGGTTGTAGTTCCCGTGGTAGCGGCGGTCAGGGTTGGAGTTGGGTAGCCGGCAGTGACCTGCACCTGCAGTGTTCCTCCAGTTCCCTCGTTGAAGGTAATGGTTGCGCCATTAGACGCAGCGCCGAGTGGAGCGCATCCATTGATGCAATTGCCCGCGATTGCGGGAGCAACCGTCGCCGGCGGCGTCTGCGTAGAGCCGCTTCCCGTGGTCGTGGGCAGGAACGCCACGACGACATCGTTGCTTTGTACGGTCTTTCCGCCGATCGGGTCAAAGCTACCACCGCCCGGTTCGTAGAAGGTCGTAATGTTGTTATCGAACTGGCAGTAGTACGTACCCTGGGGTCCACCAGGATCGTCTGTCATGGGTGTGCTGCAATCGGTCCCCCAAGGCAATGGCGGTATCTCGTCCTCGCCAGGATCGTCGAGCATACTCGGTGAACTGCCATACCAATACGATCCCAGCGGCGGCGCAAAGACCTTGTTGAATGCAACCTGCCAGTAGACCCCGCCGCTATACAGCTCCGGGTTCGGAACCCCTCCGCCAGTCAAGGCCAGAGTGTAGAAGACGCAATTCCCGTTCGAATAGGGATAACACAGCGGCGTAACAGTCTCTCCCGTCGTCGCGTCGGTGCCGTAGTTGTAGAAATCTGCAAAACGGCAATCGAAAGCACTGCTGGGTCCGGTGCCGCTTTGTCCGGTGCCTCCCGCCACGCAAAGGCCATTACCCGAAACTTCCGTCGCGGTGACGCTGAGGGCTAAACAAGCCTCACCTTGCGTCGGCTGCGAAACTACCGGTATCGAAACGCTGAACTGGATCCCGTTCGGGTCAGTGCAAGGATTTTGCGGAGTAATGGGGTTGGGATTGTTGGGACAGTAATTGATCGTCCCGGTCACATTTGTGCCCGAACAGGTGGTGGGAATCACAGGGTTGGTCGTGGCTGGCGCAGCGAAACTCGCGGTAACGTTTTGCGCCGAACTCATGGTCAACGTGCAGGTCGGGTTCGTTCCAGAGCTGGCGCAGGCACCGCCCCAGCCTCCGAATGTGGATGGTCCTCCATTAGGAGCAGACAGGTTGGGAGCGGCCGTCAACGTGACCACCGCATCGGGAGCATAGCTTGCCGAACAGGAGCCAGTTTGCGGCGCCCCTTCGCCAGCCTCGGTGCAGTCGATCAACATGGTGGGGGAGCTATTGTCCGTGACGCTGCCAGCGCCCATTCCGGTCTCGGTCAAAGTTAGGGTGTCCGAAGAAACCACGATCCCCGAGATGCCCGAAGGTGGACCTTCCAAAGCAAACCATGTGCTTCCCCCATTTGGAATCGGAGTCGTGAAACTAACCGTTCCGGTCATATTCTCATTGGAAATGTTGGTGAAGGAATTGTCCGGGCCCTGATAATCGTAGGGATCAATGCCGGGGTCGGTGTTGACGGGAACTCCAGCGGGATAGTTAAAGCAATCGGCAGTAGACCCCTTTCCGGGGTCCGTAAATTGGGCGTAGTTACAGGGCCCATCGCCATCGAAGCCGAAGATGTCAGTCGAAGACGACGTAAGCGTGATAGAAGTCAGATATTGACCGGAATTGTTAATGACTCCCACCAATGTGTCATCGTCGCCGTCATAAGGATTTCCGTTGATCGGCAGGCTGATCGTGGCCCCACTCGCTGTGACGGTTATGATGACGCCGCAACCGGTCGCACTCCCCACCGGCAGGGCACCGGCTCCGATCGTCGGCGCCGAGCAGGCGTCGCCGGCAACTTCTTCCGCCCAGAGATTAGCGGCAGACCCCATCGCCGCCAAAACCAACAGCAAAACAAGATGAGCGGCGCGACATAGCACGGACTTTCGGATCTTCATGGTGTCCTCCATAACAGCGCGTTGCAAGCCTCAGAACATAGTGACGATTGCAGTCAATCCGCTTCATCAAAAGCGATCGACGGACATCGAAAGGCATCTCCCTTGGAAACTCCCCCGGCCTGCCGTCGGGCAAGAATTCGCGGTCGGCCCGCATTCCCCTCTCGGAGAGTCCCGCCACGGGCCCGAAACGAAAAATCTGGAAATCGAAAGCTCCCAGTAAAGGAGCCATGCCCCCAGTCAGCATTGCACCGACTGGACCGCACTGCTAGGCGGAATAAACGATACTCCTGAGTAAAGAAATGTCAAGACTGCATTTGGATAGGGAGAAGAAACACTCTACTCTATGCACCCATTTGCCAATTGGTTTTACTGCAGGCGGCGTAATTTTCCCTGTTAGGGAATTCGGCGGAGAGAAGTTCGCTCCGGGCTCCCCCCCGCGCTCTCTTCGTCTTGGAGCGTAATTAGCGACTACCACTGGCGCACACGTCCAACGTCGACGTGCACAAAGTCCGAACTGCGATAGTAGCCCACTCCTCCGCGATGCAAACGCAGCGCCGCATCACGCAGTTTTGCTGTCGGAACTCCTGGTAAGCGAATGTCGATCGCTTCAGCCTGCATATGCAGGCTGTGCCGCGCCACGCCCGTGTGCGGGCTGCGAGTGCGCAGGAATTCGTTGCTCCAGGGTGTGCGGTAGCCGCAAATCACATCGATCTCGCCGCCGGAATCGCCGAGCGCCGCGGTCAGGTCACGGAGAAGGTCGAAGAGCTGAGGATCAAAATGACGCACATCTCCCGTGCGGTGGTCGCGGAGAAAATGGTCGAGTTGGTCTAGCCCTTCGGGAATGTATTGATCACCGCGGCGATAGACGACATCCAACCGCTCGCCCGTGTGAGTGTGATAGAAGCGGAGCCGGTACTCACGTGGGGATGGAAGCATCGATTCTGTGGAATGCCCTTGCGTAGCCAGCGGCAAAAAAAGAATCAGCGATAAACAGAACTTACAACTTAGGTTTGACAAGGTCAGCGAAGACGCCTGAGGTCCTTGCGAAAGGTTTGCCGGATCGCACTCGAGAACACGCATCTCGATTGGATGCGGTTGAACCAGATTCGGTGCTTCAATGCCGGCCCAAAAGGACTCAGAAGTAACGGGTTCGGGCCGTGTTTGACGGGTTGCTCTCAGGTATCATAAGAGGTCCGCCCATGATCAACGGCAAGCGCATAGCGGTAGTCATGCCCGCCTACAACGCGGAGAAAACTCTCGAGGCAACTCTCAACGAGCTGCCCGAGCTGGTCGACATCCGCATCCTCGTCGATGACAACAGCTCTGACCGCACCGTAGATGTGGCCCGCGAATTGGCCCGAGACCACCATCTCCACGTCTTCCAGCACGACCGCAACTACGGCTATGGACGCAACCAGCAAACCTGCTACCGCGAAGCCCTGAACGCGGGCGCCGACGTGGTCATCATGGTGCACCCAGACTATCAATACACGCCGCTGTTAGTGACCGCGATGGCCAGCATGATCGCCTACGACGTTTACGACGTAGTGCTCGGCTCCCGCATCATCGGAGGCACCGCGCTCCTGGGTGGCATGCCGCTCTACAAATACATCGCCAACCGCTTCCTCACGGCCTTCGAAAATCTTTTCCTGCGCGTCAAGCTCTCTGAATACCACACCGGATACCGCGCCTTCAGCCGCAAAGTTCTCTGCGAACTTCCGCTGCTCGAAAATTCCGACGACTTCGTCTTCGACAATCAGATACTGGCCCAGTGCGTCCACTTCGGCTTTCGCATCGGCGAAGTCTCCTGCCCCACGAAGTATTTCGAAGAGGCCTCGTCGATCAACTTCCGCCGCAGCGTTAAATACGGATTTGGCGTACTGGCGACGACGCTGCAATTCGCTATGCAACGCGCCGGCCTGCTGCATCTCCCGCGCTTCACCGAAAACGGCCGCAAGCTGGAAGCCAACGACCCCACCTACTACGCCGACCGATCTGCCGCAGCGCATACAGCGCAACGGTGATCGTTTGCACCGTCCTCCTGGACCGTGTCATGTGAGCGGAGCCCGAGCGGCGCGAAGCTCATGCGCAATCGAACGATCGGCGTGGTTGTAACGGCGCACTACGGAAGCTTGCAAACCTGCACGGCGGCATTCGAATAAGGACAGTCCATCCCTCCGACTCCCGGCCGCTGCAGCACCACCCACCCAACCCCATATTGATTCTTCAATCGCAAGAAATCCTCAAGCTGAAAGCTTTTCCAGCCGCGTTGCGCCTGCACCTGTGACCACCATTCCTCACCCAGTTGCGGAAACATGCTCACCGCGCCATTATCCTTGTCCCAATCCGCGAGCCGGCTCCGTAGCGCCGCGCAGCGAAATCCAACCTCATCCTCACCCTCAATGTGGGAATATTGCGGATCAAGGGCGAACAGCGCATTTACCGGAGTATTCTCGCGAATCCACAAAAACGCCTGCGCCCACGGATTCTTCGGCGTCGTCCCCGGCAGCCCCAAATGCGCACTCGCCGGAAACAGCGCCCGCTGCGCGTAAAACATTCCCAGGCTCAAAGGCACAAACAGCAACAACCACCGCCATACGTGCTGCTGCAAAACGCACTCGCCGACGAATCCGCCCATCACCAGAAACATAACGATATACATGAGGTGCAAAGAGCGCATCGGCTGCAGCCTAGCCAACACCTCGAAACGCACGGGTAAATCGACCACCAAAGACGCAGATAGAAACATCGCTCCATAAATCACGAAGGCCCAGCACACTCGTTCACGACACGCCGCCTCCCTTCGCCGCGCGAGCCGACCGAACCACCAGAATAAAAACAGGGGCGCGACCGCTCCCAGCCACTCATACCAGGCCCATCTCTGAATGTAGAAATAACCATGCAGCTTCGCGACCTCCTGATAAGCGCGCGAAGGCACCGGAGCGAGCGGTATCCCGGGAAATACCAGCAACGCTGCAATCGCTCCCACGGTTTTCTCGGTAACTCCGCTCTGTAAGCGATCTTCAAATTTCTCGATGCCTGCCAGCAACAGGCAGAGCGCAAACGGAAAGACCCACATCAGGGGATGCAGGCACGCCGTGAAGGCAATCCACAAAAAACTCCGCAAATATTTTTTCTCCAGCGTGCGCACGACAGCGAATACTGCCGCGAAAGCCGCCAGATTCCGCGGGTTCAAGTACTGATCGACAATGTAAAGCGCGGTTCCCGCAACCGGTATGGTCAGCAGCGCGGCGACCAGGCAAACTCCGGCCCAACGCGCCCGTGCTGTGGGAAAAAGCAATCCACTCAACTCCCAGCAAGCCGCCAACAGCAGAAATATCGAAAGCACCTGCCACAAAAAAACGCCCCAATCGAAAGGCAAATGCGTAACCCGCAGAGAAAGCGCAATGAGATTTGGAAAGAAAGTCAGCCTGGCGTGTGACAGGAAAAATTCACGGCCCATGGGAAAAAGCTCCGGATGCAGAATCTTCTGCACGCCCGGCATATAAATCTCGGCATCCTCGGCGCATGGATGGTATCCCATCACTAGCAGAGCGCCCGCGGTCAGCAGCAGTAGAGTCCCCAGAGTTTCATATTTATTAATTCGAATTGCTTTGACCTCCGATCGGTAATGAATTCTTGTGCCAGTGGACGACCCGTGGACCAGCGACATTTACTTTGCCACAATTTGCCGCTTCGGCGCTTGCAGCTTCCCGGTTCCCTACGTAGCATCTAGCTAATGGCAGCAGCCCTAGTCCCCGAGCGCCTGCGCCCCAAAATGGCGATCGGCGAAATCCTCAACTTCGCCTACGACACATTTTGCAGCAACAAAGTCCGCTTCATCCTGACGGCGCTGGGTATGGTTATCGGCACCGCTTCGCTCATTCTCGTGGTCACCATCGGAATGACCGGCAAGCAGTACGTCCTCAACCAGATTCAAGCCATCGGCACCAACGAAGTCTGGGCAGAATACCTCGGAGGAGCGCCGCATATCAGCAACTCCAACCCCGACCCGCTGACAGTCGACGACCTGCAGGCGGTTCGCCAGGAAGTTCCCGGCATCATTGCGTCCTCGCCAGTGTCACAACTTTCCGACCGCGTGCCTGTAGGCAACGGTAAAGAAAAAGACGTCACCATTCTCGGTGTCTCGCCGGAATACGTCCGCGTTCGCAACCTGGTAGTTCCGGCAGGCAGGTTTTTCGACGAAGAAGATTCCCGCGCCCACAACAAGGTTGGACTTATCACAGAAAAAATGGCGATCGAAATTTACGGTTCGTCGCAGGGTGCCGTAGGAAAAGTCATCAAACTGACCGGCCTGCCCTTCACCATCATCGGAACATTTAAGGAGCGGGTCGAAACCTTCGGCCAGTCCGAAATCGTCGACAACACGATGCTGATTCCGTACTCTGTAAGCCGCTATTTTACGGAGATTCCCACCGTCAAGCTGCTTTATTTCTCGATGGAAGATCCTTCAATGGTGATCCCGGCGACGGCACAGATCAAGCGAGTCTTGCAGGCAAGGCACCGCTCCGAGTCAGTCTACGATGTAGAAAATCTCACGGCATTGCTGACGATGGCTGATCGCATCGCGACCGGCCTGACGTGGGTTTTATTGCTGGTGGCGATGGTGACCCTAATCGTCAGCGGAATCGGCATCATGAACATCATGCTGGCAACTGTAACGAGCCGCATCCGCGAAATCGGAATCCGCAAAGCCATCGGCGCGACCAACCGTGAAATTCGGTTTCAGTTCCTCTCCGAGGCGGTTCTGATTTCCCTCATTGGAGGTTTCGTCGGCATCGTCATCGGCCTGGCTATTCCTTACTCCGTGCGCTTCCTGACCGAATATCGCATTCCCATCTCCGGCCTCTCGGCGATAATCGCGATCGTCGTTTCGTCGGTCGTCGGAATCATCTTCGGCACGGTCCCCGCTGCACGCGCCTCGCAACTCGATCCAGTAGAGAGCCTGCGTTACGAATAACTGGCAAGCCGCGACGGCGGCAGCTGGCAACGATCTACTTGACGGATCCCAGGCCGCTTCGCCTCGCAAGGGAGATCGTCACTTACGCCAGCGGCTCACCAAATAGAGCACAACCGAAAGCACGACGCTCACCAGCACCGAAGTCACCAGCGGAAAATACACGGTGGCGTTCTTCCCGCGATAAATAAAATCACCTGGCAGCCGTCCCAGATGAACGTCCGTCCGCGCCAGCAGCACGACTATAATTCCAGCGACTGTCAGCGCTAGTCCGAGATAGATCAGCAATTTCCCGAGTTCCATGCCAAGTCCGATGTTGTTTCCGCTGTTCTTTCCGCTCTGCCGTGGCGTCAGGCTCATAGCCCGTCGCCGGTTACATGTCCGCGCGACTAAGTCTCAAGCCTCTCCAAACCACTGTCCAAACAGAGAGAAAACGTCATAGCCCAAAGTCTCTATCCCGTCCATTGTTACTCTGCCATAATCCACCAACCAAGTTGTTCGGAAGAGTTCGCAACACGCGCTCTCCTTCCAGAAGTCCACCCCCGAAATATTAGATAGAAAAAAATCTCAGTCTGGCCCCCGGCTGATCAGGCACTCGGAGTCTGAGCTTTGAACTGCACAAATCGTTTCGCGCCCTGCCGACGTCTTGCGCTCCTCCTCCTGCTTCTCATCACGGCTACCACGGTTTCATTCTCGCAGGACGTTCTCACCTATCACGACAACAACGCCCGCACCGGACTCAACTCCCACGAAACCACACTTACACCCGCCAACGTCAACTACAACACCTTCGGGAAACTATTCACTCTCACCGTAAACGGTCCCGTGGACGCCCAGCCCTTATACCTTTCAGCAGTCCCCGTCGATGGCGTTACGCATAACCTTCTGATCGTTGCCACCGAACTCGATACGGTTTATGCCTTCGATGCCGATACCGGCACATTGCTGTGGCACGTCACTACACTCGGGCGCGGGGAAACCCCTTCTGACGATCGCAACTGCTCGTTCATTTCGCCCAACATTGGCATCACCGCGACTCCCGCCATCGCTCGTCCCGCTGGAACAAACGGTGTCATCTACGTCGTCCCCATGTCGATGGATTCCTCCGGCAACTACTACCAGCGCCTGCACGCTCTCGATGCCACCAGCGGGAAGGAACTCTACAACGGCCCGGTCACCATTACGGCTACCTATCCCGGAACCGGCGACGGCAGCTCCGGCGGCCACGTAACCTTCGATCCCGCACAATACACCGAGCGCTCCGCCCTGCTCCTAACTGACGGCGTCCTTTATCTCACTTGGACTTCGCACTGCGACATCCGCCCCTATACCGGATGGATAATGGGTTACAACCCGCTCACGCTGGCGCAGGAAACCGTTCTCAATATCACCCCCAACGGCTCACAGGGTGCATTCTGGGGAGCCGGCGCCGGACCTGCCTCGGACGGCCTCGGAAACTTATTTCTTCTCGACGCCAACGGCACCTTCGACACCACATTAAATTCCGAGGGATTCCCCGATCAGGGCGACTACGGCAACGCTTTTCTCTGCCTGTCCACCAAGGGCGGCCTCGCCGTCTACGACTACTTTGAGATGTATAACGGACAAACCGAAAGCGACGACGACGTCGATCTCGGCTCCGGCGGCGCCATCGTGATTCCCGACCAGAAAGATGCGAACGGCAAGAGCTGGCAGCTCGCTGCGGGCGCCGGCAAAGATGGGAGCATCTATATCGTTGACCGCACTGACATGGGCAAGTTCAATCCGAACGGAAACAAAATCCACCAGGAGATCTCGGGCTCGCTCGGCTCCGGGGTTTTCTCCACGCCGGCGTATTTCAACAAGCGGATTTACTTCGGTCCCATTAACCAGCCCATCATGTCTTTCCAGTTCAAGAATGCGAAGCTGAAGATGCAGCCGGTTTCGCAGACTGCCAACAAATTCCCGTACCCCGGAGCTACGCCCAGCATCTCCGCTAACGAAGGCATGGATGGCATCGTCTGGGCCGCCGACAATACCGATCCGGCCATCCTCTACGCTTATGAGGCCGCCGGCCTCACGGAACTCTACGACACCAACCAGGCACCCAAAGGCCGCGACCACTTCGGTTCAGGCAACAAATTTATCGCGCCACTCGTGATCAATGGCAAAGTCTACGTGGGGACCACCACCGGCGTAGGCGTCTTCGGCCTGCTGTCGCCAAAGTCCCCTAGCGGCAAGTGATTAGCATCATCCTGTACTTGTCTGCGCCCTCTGTAGCAGACCTTTCGGCTGGAATCCAAAAAAACGCAGTCACGAACCCACATTTAAGCAAAGCCCTCAGCAATAACAGATCAAATGCTACAATCCGCGGCATGCAACACTACGCCCTCTATTTGTGCCTGGGATGCTTAGGTGCAACATTTCTAGCCGCTCAAGCCGCCCAAAACCCAAACAACGATCAAAATGCAGTCGAAATCACCAGCGAACCGCATCACCACCTGACCTTGGAAAACCAATATGTCCGCGTCTTCAACGTCGAGGTCGACCCCAACGTGCAGACTCAAATGCACATTCACCGTCACGACTACATCGCGATCACGCTGGGCGACGCCGAAGTTTCCAACACCGTGAAAGAGAAGCCGCCTGTCACAGTTCACCTCCCCGCGGGAGACGTTCGCTTCGCCCAGGCAACTCTGATTCACTTCGTGAAAGATATCGGCCCCGAGCCCTTCCGCAACGTCACTATTGAACTCCTGCAGCCCAGCCCCAACACGCATTGGGACGAAGACCGCGGCCTCGAAGTCCTCGATCGCGGCACCAAGCAGATCCTCTTCGTCAAAGATGGCGTCCGCGTCACCGAATTCGAACTCCAGCCTGGGGGCACAGTGCCCAAGCAGCATCACGCCGGCCCGCTGTTACTGGTGGCCGTGACCGATCTCGACCTGCGAGAGAACGACGCCACCAAAGTCTCACAAGGTCCTCTGTCCGGCCGCTTCAAATCGGGAGACCACAAATGGCTTCCCGCCGACTACGCGAGCGCCATCACCAACGCTGGCACAAAGGCCGCCAAATTTGTAATTTTGGAATTCCAATAACAACACTGAGGAAGGGTTACAGGAAGAAGGCACTCGGTTCAGTAGTCGCAGAGGAGAGGAATCAGGGCCCCCGAGAGAACAAAAAGGGGAGCACATAATGTGCTCCCATAAAATTCTGTGCGAGCAATTTACTTGCTTGAGCCGCCCTGCATGCCATCGCTGGCCGAAGACAGATCCAACCCGTACTTCTTGCCATGAAAACGAAGACCGGCTAGCGAACTGGGACCGCTGTCATTCTTCACGGTGACAGCGGCGTCTTCTTGTGCTGCCGCAGGCAGATCGACCACGTGTGCCGACGTCTTCGCTACAACACTCTTGCCTTTCAGAATGCTAAGCTCGACATTGGGTCCAGAACCATCCCACTCGACTTTGTAATCGCCAGCCTTCAGGGTCGTCCCGTTGAGCACCACTGGATTGTTGAGTTGCAGACTGCCCTTGGTTGCTGCAAACGCGCTCGTAGCTAAAATCAACGCGAACCCCATCAACAAACTTTTTGAAACTGTCGCGAACTTCATGACTGCTCCTCTTTCTTCCCCGAATCAGGTCGGGGAGCGGTTTGAAGGCGGCCCGGTTCACGACTTGCGAGAAAACCTTGGTGTTTTGCCGCGAATCGCCTACAATGCAGCCGATAGGGTTTCAGCAGACAAGCCGCAAGGCCTGACTCGCTGTGCAGGGGTTTTCTCACCTGGGCCGCCAAACCGAGCGTGAGAAAATCCCTTACCCCAATAAATGTCTGTTACCCGCGGCCAAGGCTAAGCTTCTTTTCCTGGCCACATCCTCACTACACTACGCAGAAGAAATCCGAAAGGTTCCGTGTTTCCGGAAGTTTCATTTGTCTGATTGGACGAATTGGGTAAGCCTCGGTTAGCAGAGGGATTTGTACTTATTGTTCTGTACAGGGGCAGTGTGTCTTGTACTGACAGAGCGAAGTCGGCTCGATTGCCGGCGACATGCAAAGCCAGGTGCGAATACAGTTCTGTCTGTGCGAGTCAGTCCGCGTCGCCGTGCTGACGTTCCACGGACCAGACGCCGGCCTGATCTTTCTCGAACGGATAAACGTGGACCATCCAGTTGAAGACGACGGGATGGAAGGTTCCGCCCGCAGCGTCGCAGCCTTCCTCAGTCGTAATCGATCCGCGGAGACCAAATTGCGGATGCGCACTGAGATATTCCGCCTTGCGGCCCGCCGGTGCGGCGCAGAAATCAACGTGCTCGTGCCACTGTGCAACGCTCAGCGGAATGCGTTCATCGAGTTGATCTTCGGTGAGGCGCTTGGGCGCTGTGTACATTACTCCGATCAGTTTGTAATCGTCACCGTGCTTTTCATACAGCAGCGACGTCGGATGATCGGGATTGAAACGCATGAACGCTTCCATCGCAAATCCATAATTGGTGAAGTGGTACATCTTCTGCGGAATCTCGGGATGAAAAATCTTGAATCCCTCGTTAAGGGCCACATGGTAGTCGAGATATTTTTCTGACGCCTTGCGAGCGGCTTCGACCACCGCTTCGGCGCGGGCGGCATCTCCGGGTTTCTGCGCGCGCAAGGCAGTCATCTTCATGTGCGGACCCATATCCATGTGCCCTTCCATGGAGTGCATGACGTGCACGCTGGCATCGTTGTCTTTATCCGAATCTTTCTCCTCGCCCATCGGCCTGCCTTTCATGTTCGACATATCGTGGTTCGACATACCGTGGTTCGACATGTCCATGCCGGGCATGCTCTGCTGAGTGGCCGAAGGCGAACCCGTTGCGGGCTGCTGGCCCCAGGTCACGCTGGCCAGCAAGATAAATGAAATCAGAACACAGATTCGGTCGCGCATAATGCCCCCAGATTTTCGGCAAATAGCTTCTTCGATATGAACCCGGCCGCAGAGGAGTTGTTCCGCAAGAGAGCATGGGTTACTGAGCGTTACAGAGGTAATCCGGATTTAGCGGCACCTATGTTGCACATGCGCGCTTTTCCCTACTGCAATGGCGCCGAGACGTGTTCGTGAACGATCTTCCAGGTGCCGTCCTGATTCTCAAACACGACCGTCCAACGGAAATTCCCCATCTCAACTTTGCCGGCTTTGGTCGTCATCTCCTCTTTAATCGTGGCGGTAGCCCAGACCAGATCGCCGTGCAGGTGAATCGCGCAATCATCGTTCATCGTGAACTTCGCACTCTTGTAGCCGGAGAGGACGCCTTTCACTCCGGCTTCATACTGCTGCCAGTTGTCGTATTTCAAAGGCGCGATGTCAAAAAAAGTATGCGGGCCGCTGGCATAAAACATGGCCACATTCTTAGTGTCAAGAGTGGCCCAGCCGTCCCAGACTTTTTGGAGATAAGCCCTGTCTGGCGCTGAGGGAACTGCGGACTTCTTCGCGGCGGGTTTGGCAAAGCAGAAGGTGGCCACAGCCGCGACGCACCATAGAGCGACGATAGGGCGCTTCATTTTGATCCTCCGGGAATCGCGAAATTGTCGCATAAGAAAGAACATTGGCCAAGCGCATTGACCGAAAGTTGCGGTGCACGCTAGAATGGTTGGGTTTGCCTGTACTCGCCGGCCCGTTCGGGGCGCGCCTGCCTTGGCTGCTCAAGCGCCGTGGCGGAAAACACAGCAAGCGGAAGAGATTCAGCCGATCCCAGGATCGCGCAGGTGTGCGCGCGGTCGGCTGGGCGGACCGACTTTTCAAGACATTTGACGGAGGCAGACGTATGTACGCGGTCATCCGCGCCGGTGGAAAGCAGTACCGGGTGGCGCCCGGCGATGTGATTCGAGTGGAAAAACTAGCTACTGGCACCGACGGCCATGTGGACTTTCCGGAAGTGTTGGCCGTCTCCGGCAGCGAGGGGCAGATCGGCAAGCCGCAGTCTGAGGCTCACGTGGTGGGCGAAGTTGTCGAAGAAGGACGCAGCCCGAAAATTCTCGTTTTCCACTATAAGCGGAAGAAGCAATACAAAAAGCTTCGCGGGCATCGGCAGTCGTTCACCGCCGTGCGGATCACAGAGATCAGCTTCGACGGACAAAGCTTCAAAGCTCCGGCGCAGGAAAAAAAGCAGGCGAAGCCGAAGAAGGCGAAGGCTGAGAGCGAGGCCGCGGCAGCCGAAGCGGCTCCGAAGAAAGCTTCGGCCAAAAAGAAGTCCGCTCCCAAGAAGGCAGCAAAAAAGGCGGCAAAAAAGAAGTAGCGACCGAACAGGCGAACGCCTGGGAAACGATCGACTGGCAACTGGCCACTGAGAATTGATGCTTTATGGCACATAAAAAAGGACAAGGCACTTCACGCAACGGCCGCGATTCAAACGCGCAGCGGCTCGGGTTCAAGGCATTCGGCGGACAGCTGGTCCCAGGCGGAACGATCATCGTGCGGCAGCGGGGCACACGCGTGAAGCCGGGACTCAACGTAGGCCGAGGCAAAGACGATACGCTTTTCGCGAAGATTACCGGACGGATCAAATTCCTGAATAAGGGCTCGATGGGAAAGTTCGTCATGGTCGAGCCGGTGGAGATCGCCGAGTAACTAGGGCCGGATATCAAGCGCGATCAGAGTGGCTTCGCTCTCGCGGAGCAATGGTAGTTTGATCTGTAATCCCTCGCGCGGTGAGCAGACTCTATAGTTTGTTCCGATCACTACAGTCGGAGCCGGCAGGACACAAGTATCACCGTAACCGATTTTCGCTTTGAAGTAGCCTGCCACGATATTGCAAATTTCCCCCGATCGCATCCGATTTTTGTTCGTCGGCGTCCTTTGGCGGAACGGCGAGCATGTGAGAAGCCATGGCGGTCGCAGATTGCAGACTGCAGCGCAGGTTCGGTCTTCCCAACGATGCGCGTAGGCCGGGCTGCAAACCGATATACTTGATAGTCTAGCGTTTTCTGTAGGCAAAGCGATCAGCCATGTTCATTGATGAGGCGAAAATCCGGGTCCAGGCGGGCGGCGGCGGCAATGGCTGCATGGCCTTCCGGCGCGAGAAATTCGTCCCTCGCGGCGGGCCTTCGGGCGGCGACGGGGGCAAAGGCGGCGACGTGATCATGGAATCCAGCGAGCGGCATAATACGCTGGTCCACTTCCGTTTCAATCCCGAGTACAAGGCGGAGCGGGGCCGCCATGGCGAAGGCTCGAACAAAACCGGGCGCGATGGCGAGAGCATCATTTTAAAGGTGCCGGTGGGCACGATTGTTTACGACGAGGAGAGCGGCGAAAAGGTATTCGACTTTTCTGCGCCGGATCAAGTCTTTGTCATCGCGCGAGGGGGACGCGGTGGCCGTGGCAATGCGCGCTTCGCCACTTCGGTGCATCAAGCTCCCCGCGAATGTGAGCTGGGACGGCCTGGAGAAGAGCATACCTACCGGCTCGAGCTGAAGTTGCTCGCCGACGTGGGTCTGGTTGGCTATCCGAACGTGGGCAAGTCGACGTTGATCTCGCGCATCTCTGCAGCACGGCCGAAGATTGCCGACTATCCATTCACGACGCTCGAACCAAATCTGGGCGTGGTCGCCGTCGGCTATGCCAAGAATGAAATCAGCTTTGTCGTGGCCGATATTCCCGGCTTGATCGAAGGCGCGCATGCCGGATCGGGATTAGGAACACAGTTCCTGCGGCACATCGAACGTACGCGCCTGCTGGTGCACCTGGTGGACGTCTCCGATGCGAGCGGGCGGCCCGATGTTGCGAAAGATGTAGAAGTCATCCTCGGCGAGTTGACGAGTTTCGGCGCAGGATTGGAAAACAAACCGATGCTTATGGTGGCCTCGAAAATCGATGTAGCCAATAAGAGCAAGCTTGCTGCGTTGAAGCGGTACTGCAAGAAGCACAAGCTTAAGCTGTATGAGATTTCGGCCGTCACCGGCAAGGGCGTTGAAGAACTAAAATTCGCCATGGCGAAAGAGGTCAACGCCCTGCGCGAGCAGGCTATGCAAGAACCTGTGGAAGCTGAATCGCAAGAAGCCTGATCGCGCTACCCGGCTCAACTTCCTACGCGCTGGGCAATTGCGGCCCGTGCTGAAACCGGTATTGCAAAATCTTTGCGGCCAGCGCGGGTGGCATTTCCTCGCCGACCTCCGTCACCGTGCGCACAACTTCTCCCCGGCAAACTACCTCGGTGGGCGAAAGCCCGGCAATTTCGGAAGGCAGCACCAGATTAATTTCAAGCACAACATTCGGCTGCAGCATGTCTTCGGCCTGGAACAACAGGCCCGAACGGCTGATGTTACGAGTCTTGCCGTCGTGCCAGTTCTCTTCGTCGAGGCGGCGATACTTCAAGGGTAACTGCAGTTGAAAGCGCTGCGCGCGTGAAGATGGCAATTGTTGGATTGTCTTGGCATATGCGGCTCGTGCTGGCATGGAGGCCTCCCGGGGCAAAGCGGAATCGAGCACTTCACGCACTCTGTTTTTGAGTTCGCGAAGAGTAAACGGTTTTTGCAGCAGGCGAATCCCGGCGTCGAGCGTGCCGTCGCGGCCCACTACATTCTCGGTATAGCCGGACATATAGAGCACTTTCGTGTTGGGGCGAATTTCTGAAATTCGCTGAGCCAGTTCGCGGCCGTTCATTCCCGGCATGATCACGTCGGTGAGCAGAAGATGAATCACTCCCTCGTGTGCCACCGCGATTTGCATGGCCACAGCGCCATCTGCCGCTTCGATCACGCGATAACCCTGTTTTTCCAGGAATTGCCGCGCCAGGTAGCGGAGATTGGCTTCGTCCTCGACCAGAAGAATTGTCTCCGTTCCCGGTTCCATGCTGGCGGATTCCGCCGTTGGAGCGATGTGAACCGGGGCATCGGCGATCTCCGCGACGCGTGGAAAATAAATCTTGAATGTCGTGCCCTTGCCCGGCTCGCTGAAAACCCAGATGTAGCCCCCGCTCTGCTTGACGATGCCGTATACCGTGGAAAGCCCAAGCCCGGTTCCTTTTGGCCCTTTGGTGGTGAAGAACGGCTCGAAGATGTGCGACTGAGTGTCGGTGTCCATGCCGGCGCCGGTATCGCTGATCGAGAGCATCACATAGTCTCCAGCTTTCAGCGGGGCCTGCGACCGGGCATGTTCATCGTCGAGGGTCACGTTGGTGGTCTCAATCGTCAACTTTCCCCCGGAAGGCATCGCGTCGCGTGCGTTGACCGCGAGATTCATGATCACTTGTTCGATTTGTCCGGAATCGGCGCGAACGGCGCCGAGACGGTCTGTGGGGACCATGACGAGATCGATGTCTTCGCCGATCATGCGCGTGAGCATTTTCAAGTTCTCGGTAACGACCGCATTCAGGTCGAGAATCTTGGGCGCCAGCATCTGTTTACGGCTGAAGGCGAGCAACTGCCGTGTCAGCGAAGATGCCCGCCCTGCTGCGCTGGCGATCTCTTGCGCTGGAGCGCGTAGAGACGGCTCGGGACCGAGGCGTTCGAGCAAGAATTCCGCATAGCCTGAGATCACCATCAAGAGGTTATTAAAATCGTGCGCGATGCCTCCAGCTAACCTGCCAACGGCTTCCATTTTTTGCGATTGCTGAAGTTGCTGCTCCAGGGTCCGGCGTTCCGTCACATCTTCGGCAAACAGTTCGAAGGTTTTGGAATTTCCCCCGTTCACCACGGTACGGCCCGAGATGCGAGCGGTCGCCGGCGAACCATTTTTCCTCTTCCATTGCACGATCAGGCCGTTGAAGGGCACCGCCGTCCGCAAACGGTCCGCGAGTTCAAACCATTGCTGGGTGTCTTCGTAGAGCGCGCCCATGTGTGACCCCACAACCTCGTCGAGGGAGGAGTAACCAAGCATGGCCAGCATGGCGGGATTTGCGTCAAGCAATTTCCCGGCAGAATCGCAACGGCAGATTCCGTAGGGCGCGTTCATCACCAGAGACCGGAAGTTCATCTCCGAACGCCGCAATCCTTCCTGCGCCGCCCGCAGCGCGGCATTCAGCCAGCAAATGACCACCGCCAACAAGAAAAACAGTGATAGGCGGATCATCGTTGAGCGGAATTGTTGCGGAGTTTGCTCTCCGGAGAACGAGAAGTATGCGCTGACGGTCAGCGCGAAAGAAGTTGCGACCAGCCCAGGTTTCCAGCCGCCGTACCAGGCGCTTACCATTACGGCAACCGCGAATACCGCCAGCCGGCTTTCATTAATGTTTGGGAGCAGCAGCGCCGGGATCAGCGCCATCGTCGTGCTAAGGACGGCGACTCCATAGCGCAAAATGGGCGCACGGGTGGGTTGTATGCGAAGGAGGGGGAGGGTGACGCGCATGAGCTGTATGCTAGGACCTGCTTCTTGGATGCGCGAGATTACAGGAGTGCATTCCGGATTCGCGGTGGAGGTATCTTTCTCGGCACTTCCTCGTTGGCCGACCAGACACAACTCGAATGCGCATCCGGACAGTGCCCGTTATCGTGCTTTCCAACTCACAATTCTTGGCCTCTTGACTGGATCGCGAGATCGTTTGACCAGATGAGCGCTCTTGTTTGTTCACAGTCGAACTTTCTGGGATTATCATCCAATCGAGCGAATGCAATATTCCTACAGCTTTGTGCTGTTGTTATTCGCCGCAGCGTGCGTCGCCGGGCTGTTGGGAGCGCTGCTTGGCGTGGGCGGCGGTATCTTTCTCGTCCCGGCCATGGTGCTGGTGTTTCATCTGCCGATGAAAATCGCTGTAGCGGCGAGTGTGGTGTCGGTAATCGCAACTTCGAATGCAGGCGGCTCGTCGTATGTCGATCAGCGAATTACCAACCTGCGCCTGGGAATGTTTCTGGAAATCTTTACTACCGTGGGAGCGCTCTCGGGCAGCGTCCTGGCACTCTACTTGCGAGACTGGACGATGCAGCTCATCTTCGCGGCGATGCTTGGCTACATGGCCTACGCAGCATTTGCCACCCGCAATCTTGACGATCAACGAATTGCGCGAGGAGAATTTGCCAATGTTCGACCTGACCGGTTCAGCAGCCGGCTGAAGTTGCGTGGCGATTACTTCGACGAAGCTGCAAACAGAGATGTCCAATACGTCGTGAACGGCGTGCCTATCGGTTCTTCGATCGCATACCTGGCGGGGCTCGCTTCGGGATTGCTCGGAGTTGGTGGAGGCGTATTGAAGGTCTCCGCGATGAACCGGTACATGAACGTGCCGATGAAGGCAGCGGTCGGAACCAGCAAGTTGATGATCGGAGTTACGGCTGCAGTCAGCTCGATTCTGTTCTTTCTTGCCGGGCTGATCCATTTTACGGTCGTGGGACCGGTCGCCGTGGGAACGACTGCCGGCGCCACCGCGGGCACGATGATCATGAACCGCTTGCATAGCGCGTGGCTGAAGTGGCTGTTCGCGGTGCTGATGTTGTATCTGGCGTACGAAATGTTGGCCAAAGGGCTCGATACGGGATTCCGGCTTCACCTGCCCAGCTTTGCATGAACGACACTACGGAGGAACGCAAAAACCGTGAAACCGGCCAAACTGCGCAGCATGCGCCGGCGGATCTGAATGTCTATGCCGACGTCTACAACGTGCTGCTCGGCGGAATGGTGGTCAGCACCGCACTGTTCTGTGTAGGAATCGTCCGCGCACTGCTGCGGCCGCAATTCGTTCCACTCACGCCGGATTGGATCAAGCAACATTATCGCTGGCCAGCGATCGCCGAAGGAATCCGATCGTTCGATCCGACGGTCCTCATGATGATCGCGACAGTGCTGCTGATTCTTACGCCGATTGCACGCGTCATTGTGTCCGTTTATGCCTTCGCCGTAGATCACGATCGCAAGTTCGTGCTGGTTACGCTGAGTGTGCTGGTCGTCATTGTCTTCACAGTAGTGCTTGGTTTGTTCGGACTCAAGTAGGTGCATCTAAGCCCGTTCATTTCACACTTGCCAAGTTCGCAACGGAACGCAGACACTAGGCGCGCATGAATATCGGATTATTTGGCGGCACGTTCGACCCCATCCATCGCGGACACATCGCGCTCGCGCGCGCAGCGCGCGAGCGCTGCAAGCTCTCTCGCGTGTTGTTCGTTCCGGCGAATATTCCGCCGCATAAGCAGCTTCAGCCCCTGTCGGGTTTTGCGCATCGCTACGCAATGATTGCCCTCGCCACGGCACAAGAAAAAGGCTTCCTGCCGTCGCTGCTTGAAGCGCCATGTGACGCTGCCGCGCCGGCTTCACGAAAAGACAAATCGCAGGCGGAAAAGCCGAACTACACTATCGATACGGTTAAGCGCCTGAAGCAGACCCTCAAGCCGTCCGACCGGCTTTTCCTGCTTATCGGCATCGACGCTTTCAAAGACATCGCGAAGTGGCACCGGGCCGAAGATTTGTTTCGCGAATGCGCATTTCTGGTCGCCAGCAGACCGGGGTTTTCGCTGGCCGACGTCGCCAACGCGCTGCCCGCAAGCCTGCGGCCTCGGCAGGAAGTGACACGCCCATTTCATAAACAGGCGGCGGCCGGTGATCTGGTTCTCACCGGCGCGACTATCCATCTGCTGTCGGATGTCTATCAGGCAATTTCCTCTACCGCGATTCGGCAGGCTGCAGCAGCGGGAAAACCGCTGTTGCGATTCGTCGAGCCGGCCGTCGGCGACTACATCAAGAAGATCGGTCTGTACAAAGGCCGTTGACGCCCGCTAATTTTTTAGCCGCAACACGCCCGCTCCCAGCACGGTGGAAAACCGAACCGGCCTCCTCATTTACAATGGGACTCAGTCATTCGTCAACCCGGCGATTTGACCCTCTGCATGAAGAAAAACGAACTCAAGCAACAGGTAGCGGCGGCCATCCAAGCCTGCCTCGATAAGAAAGCGGAAGAACTTTCAATTCTTGAAATGGACAAAGGGTCGGGGGCCTTCACCGACTATTTTGTTTTGTGCAGCGGCACGAATCCGCGGCAGGTTCAGGCCATCGCCGATGAAGTGGAGCTGCGCTTGAAAGCTGCGGGCCTGCGGCCTGCTCAGGTCGAAGGTTACAGGCAGGCTGAGTGGATACTGGTCGACTACGTCGATTTCGTGGTTCACGTGTTCTCCGAGAAGGCGCGCAAGTTTTACGATCTTGAGCGGTTATGGAAGACGGCACGACGGCTGGAACCTTCGGATTTGAAGGCGAAAACCAGATCGAGAGCCGCTATCAAAACCGCCAGCCCGCGCAAACGCACCGCGGTTGCTCATCGCAAGAGAGCGTAGCGGCTGGGGTTTCGACATCAGACCGAAGCTATCGCTCCTCCCATTCCTATGGCCGATCTTTCGGAAGATGCTCCCAAGGCAGGCGCGACATGGGGCAACTCCTACCGTTTACTTGCCTCCGATAAGTGGAAGGCAAAGTCGGCTGCCATGGGCAAGGCGGTCACTGAAACTCTGGTGGAATACGCCGCACCGCAAGCCGGCATGGAGGTTTTGGATTTGGCGAGCGGCACCGGCGAGCCCGCAATTACCATCGCGACGCGCGTGGGAGCGGGAGGGCAAGTCACGGCTCTCGATTTAAGTCCCGAGTTGCTTGAGGTCGCGAAGAAGAGAGCACGGGAGCGAGGGTTACGAAACTTCATCACCCGGCAAGGGGATGCCCACTCTTTGCCCTTCGCAGACAATTCTTTCGATCTGGCGACCTCGCGCTTTGGAGTCATGTTTTTCGCCGAGATCGACCGGGCCCTGCACGAATTAGGCCGTGTCTTGCGTCCCGGCGCCCGCGCGGCATTGCTGGCGTGGGGCCCGTTTGCACAGCCCTACTGGCAAAGCACGATGGGAGTAGTCCACCGGCATGTCGGCGGTGAAGCGCTGGCGCCGGGTGGTCCAGACCCGTTTCGCTTTTCCCAGCCGGGAAGCCTTGCAGAGGTTCTCGGCCTTGCGGGTTTTCGCAACGTGCACGAAAACACAATTACGGTGCCATGGACCTGGCCCGGTACGCCGGAAGAAGTTTGGGAGCAGGCACAGGCGGTTGCGGTGCCGTTCCGTCCCATACTGAATCGAGTTCCGCCGCATCTGTGGCCGCAGATTCACGCCGAGGTGTACGAAGCAATTGGAAAATATATACGGGGGAATGAAATCGAATTTGGAGCAACGATTGTGTTGGCCTCGGGGAGCAAATAGCCGCCGTGAAAATCAAAATCGCCTGGATCGGAAAGACGAAAGAGGCTGCAATTCAGGCTCTCACCGATGAATATGTGAAGCGAACCTCGCGCTACACGCCTGTCGAGGCTGTATCTCTGCGCGACGAAGCGGTGCTTCTGCAGATGGCCGGACGCGAACCCGGCAGCCGGGGCAAAAGCTCGGAAAAATCGACGCTGGTATTGATGGATGGAAAGGGGAAACAGCTCTCGTCGGGGGAGTTCGCTCAATTCTTGGGCGAATATCGGGATCGTAACCCGCTGCCGCTGATCTTTGGGATCGGGCCGGCCGATGGCTTCAGCCAGCAGACCCTCGAAGCTGCGCAATACAGAATTTCACTTGGCAAAATGACGCTGCCGCACGAACTCGCACGCGTGGTTTTGCTGGAGCAACTTTACCGCGCCTTCACGATTCTAAAAGGCCATCCGTATCATTCCGGACACTAACCACCGCAAAGTTTCTAGAGGTGCCCCTTCGTGCATTGTCATGAATTTTGATGGAGCCTACATTTACTGAAGCGCGTCGATTCGGCAGAAAAGAAAAAATGCATTCATACGTCGATCATCGGAGAGCAGAGTTATGAGGAACGTGATTGAGATATTGCGGGCGAAGGAAGAAGAGTTGTCGAAGGTAAAGCGGCAGGTCGAAGCGTTGCGCATTGCCGCGCCTCTGCTGGGCGAGGACGATCCGGTGGTAGCCGCAACTACGCCCATGATGCCTAGAAAAACTGAGAACTAAGGCAAGCAGTCCCCTCGGTAAGCCGTTGGTTCTGCTTCAGGGCTCTCCAACGGCCCTGTCGCAGCGTGGAGCCTCTGTGGCCATTCCGCCCCGCTTGTCCGATGGCCAGTCTGCCGGGGTAATCTCAGAATCGTCCCGCTCGATTACCACGCCTTAAGTAACATTTGAGAAATCCTGCCGTCGTTGACAGGGGGAACCCGGTTTGCTACCTTTTACCAGACATTCACAAACACTCTGGCCGAGCGACATTGAGTAGGTGGAGAAGCTAAGTTGCGCATTCTGTGTTAATTGCCGGGAATGCGGCATCGGCTTCTCTTGGGTATTCGATAGAAGGTGGGCACGTTAAAGAGTTTCCATTCCCAGATGGGAGCGTAGCCCACAGAAATCAGGTAGTCCGAACAGGCTTTCTGTGCATCGGAACAATGCCTGGAGTTCCGGCCCTGATTACTGATTATTCAAAAACGGAGCGGAAAATATTGCGTAAGCGCTTTTACATTCTATTTGTGGCCCGCGGCGATGACGGGCAGCTCCGCAAGATTTCCATCCCTTTGCACTACCTATATGTATTTGTTATCGGTGCCGCCATCGGCTTCTTGAGCCTGACCGGCATTGCCAGCTCCTATGCGCGAATGCTGCTCAAGGTTTCGCACTACAACGAACTGCGCACAGAAAAAGAGCAGCTCCGGGATCGTTATTCGCGGCTCGAGCAGGTCGCCAGGGAACGGGATGTGCAGGTCGCTTCTCTGGGTTCGATTGCCAGTGAAGTGTCCGCTCTTTACGGCTTGAAATCTCAGCCCTCGCTGGTCACGGCTTCGCAGCAGAACATACAGGATGCCGACGTCAGCTCATCGTTGGATCAGCTGAGCGCTTTGCGGAATTCTGCCCTTACCGGGGCGGCGTCCGTTGGCATCAGCCTGGGTTTGACGCGCAATGCCACCACCGCCGATTGGTACCGGGCTAATTCCGCTCCGAATCTGTGGCCCGTCGATGGCCAGGTAACGGGCAGCTTTGGCGAACGAATCGACCCCTTTAACGGTGAAGGCGCGTTTCACAGCGGCGTGGATATTGGCAGCAGCTATGGGCATGCGGTGATTGCTCCGGCAGATGGCGTCGTGACGTTTGCCGATTTCCTGGGTGGATATGGCAAGGCGATTATGCTCGAACACGGCCACGGCATCTCGACCCGTTACGGCCATCTTTCTGGCTTCGCCGTTGCTCCGGGTCAGCAAGTCCACCGCGGCGATGTAATCGGCTACGTCGGCCTTAGCGGGCGATCGACAGGTCCTCATCTTCACTATGAAGTTCGCATTAATGACACGCCGGTCAACCCGTACAAATACCTGCGCATGACGATCGCCGCCAGCGGCGGTTTACGCAACGGCGGATAGCGGCGGTTTCCAGGCTTGCCACCACCGGTTCGTTTTTCACCTCCATCCTTGCACTCTCCGCTCCGCTCAGCTAGCTTTTGTTCAGCGACATGGAAAGCCCGGCCTTGTTCGCAACCTCGCGATTCGAATCGCATGGTGCTTTCAGAGATGGGCAACCGAGAGCTGAGCCATGACCAGTTTCTTCCGCTCTGTGCGTGAGGATATAGCCACCGTCTTCGAGTCAGACCCGGCAGCGCGCTCTTATATCGAAGTTTTAGTCTGTTACCCGGGCCTCCACGCGGTTTGGGCTCATCACTTCAGCCACTGGCTGTGGGGTCACGGCATGCGCTTTCTGGCGCGGTTCAGCTCGCAGCTTACTCGACTGTTCACCGGCATCGAGATTCATCCTGGAGCCGAGATTGGGCGCCGGCTGTTCATCGATCATGGCACCGGCACCGTTATCGGCGAGACGGCCGTCATTGGCGATGACGTGACGCTTTATCAGGGTGTGACGCTCGGCGGGACCGGCAAGGAGAAAGGCAAACGCCATCCTACGCTCGGAAACAACATCTCAGTCGGCTCCGGGGCGAAGCTTCTGGGTAACATCACTATCGGAGATAACTGCCGGGTGGGCGCGGGTTCCGTGGTTCTGCGAAGCGTGCCCGCCAACTCTACGATCGTCGGCGTCCCCGGCCACATCGTGTTGCGGGATGGCAAGCGCGTAGTCATTACCGATCCCAAGGACATCCGCGATCCGCTCTCGGACGTAATCATCAAGCTGGCGGAAGAAGTACACGAATTGCGCGAGAAGTTTCAGCACCACTCGCACGAAGCACTGGGAGCCGAGCCTGATCTTTCAATTGACGAAGAAAAACCGCCAGGCAGGATCTCCCCGCAGGAGCTTTTTCAGGAGGACTACCAGATCTGAAAACGTAGTGGCTAGAGTGTTTACTGATCCGGCGTTTTTGACTGTCGAATTTCGATTCTTTGCCAGGCCCAAGTCGCTGCACCTGGGAAACTGCTATTGCCTCAGCCCCATCCAGTTCTCCGAAACTACCAGGGAATTCCCCGGATTATGCGGGTCGTATTTCACTGATGTTGGCAGCCCGAGCCGGCAGGAGTGCAGGTTAATCCATTGGCGCAGGTAGGTAACGTCTTGCGAGCACTCATACGAGACGCCGGCGACATCGTATTTATAAATCAGCAAGACGGCGGCGTGGTGGCCATTGCTTGGCTCCATCTCCTGCACGTCGATCACTGTGCCGTCGGTTATGCGGCCGATGCCGTCGAGCCAGTTTCGGCGCTCGCGCTCCAGTTCTGCCGGGCTTTTTGGCTTGCGACGCAAAAGAGCGTAGCTGCCCAAGACCACCGCGCCGCCACCCGCAATCAAATAAGGAACGCCAACAGAAATCATAGCCAGAAGCGGAAGCACTGGGACCGGCCCCCGACTTGTGGTATCAGCATATGACGGAACTGGCCGCGGGGAAAGTGCGTGTGAAGTTACAGAAGTGAGGGGCTGTGGAAATCTTCAGAGGGTCGCCGCAACCTTACTTTTGTTTGCAGACGAAGTCACGGGCGATGTCGCCGAAGCCGCCTTCGGTGGTGGATCCAAATTGATCGTCCCGGCGGGATTTCTTGCTGACCACAAGTTTTCCGCCGTGGTCGCGAGAATAAAACCATTCGGAGTTCGGCACCGCAGTGCGGCTCGCACAGTCGAAGCGAACCCGCGCGCGCAATTCCACAAACGGGCCTCCCTGCGGCAGTTTCGTAGGTTCTCTGTATTCCACCCGAATCCAAGCCGTCCGCAGCCCATTTTTCGGCGCTGTAACCGAACTGACCAGAACCTGGTCCCCGGAGGGCGTAGCCCCGGCCTGCCGCCAATCTCCCGCAGCGAAGGCGGCCAACCCGACTAAAACAATGGGAGCCAACACCACGCCTGCAAGAATGGAGAGTCCTTTCTTGACGGATCCCGGAGTTGAGGCAGTAACCACGACGCACACACTCTCAGCTAAGGCAGGGGTCCCTGTCAAATGGGGCCGACGACGGCGTTATGACGATTCAGGGAATCATCTGTTATCTTTTTATCTTTGCCCCGGTGCTTTTCTTCGCTGAATCGAGGTGTGCGTATGGAAACCCTGTATTCCACGAAAGTCCAGTCTGCGATCGGGCCTTTATTTCTCGCGGCGTCGCTTCGCGGCCTGGTGGCGCTCGAATTCGACAAAAGGTTGCCCGGCCAGCAATCGGTGCGCCCAAATCCGCGGGATCTTCGCGAAGAAAGAAGTCACACGATCGCATTCGAGGAATCGGCCGGCACGATGAAAGCATATGTCGGAGAGTTGAACGAATACTTTGCAGGCAACCGCCGCGAGTTTACCTTCGCCCTTGATCTTCGCGGCACAGATTTTCAGGTTGCCTGCTGGCACGCGCTGCTGGCGATTCCCTACGGCGAAACTCGCACCTATGCCGACATCGCACGCACTATAGGAAAGGCCAACGCCTTTCGCGCCGTCGGCATGGCGAATAACCGCAATCCGATTGCGATCGTAGTGCCCTGCCATCGGGTGATCGCGTCCGACGGCACTCTTTGCGGGTACGGCGGCGGCCTTGACGTGAAGCGAAAGCTGCTGCAACTTGAAGGTGCGCTCTCCGGAGAGTTGGCAGCTTAAGAATATTTGTTCGATCAGCGATCTGTATCCCGATTAAACTGCCGTTCCGCAATTTGACCGCTCAATCCCAATCCACGCTTCGTAAGGCCAGCCTCTTCTATCTCGTCTTTGTAATGTTTTCCTATACCACGGGCGGCCCATTCGGGCTCGAAGACATGGTCACAACCTCCGGTCCGGGCATGACGCTGATTTATCTGCTTGTGCTGCCGATTTTCTGGTGCATCCCGGTCTCGCTGGTCTCGGCGGAACTTACCGGCGCCATGCCGGTTGAAGGCGGCTTCTATCGCTGGACCCGCGCCGCCTTCGGCGACTTCTGGGGATTTCTCGCTGGCTGGTGGAATTGGTCTGCGTCGTTTCTATTGGGCGGCGCCTACGCCGTTCTCTTCACCGACTATCTGGTCTACTACTTCCCCGGCATCACTGGATGGAAACATTACCTGGTTTCGCTTGCGCTGATCGCCTTAATTACCTGGATCAACGTTCGTGGCATTCAGATGGTCGGCCAGGTCGCAACTGCGCTCGAGATTTTCATTTTTCTGCCGGTAGCGACGATGATCATAATCGGGTTTGTGAACTGGCGTCACAATCCTTTTGTCCCATTGATTCCACCGCATCAGCAAACATTCAAAATCTTTGGCGTTGGTTTGGCGTTGGGACTCTGGCTATATTCGGGCTACGAACAGCTTTCAACGGTCGCCGAGGAAGTGGAAGACCCGCAGTGCTCCTATCCGCGCGCCCTGGCGCTTGTCGTGCCGCTGTCAGTCGCCGCGTATTTCCTTCCGACGCTTGCCGGTCTCGCATCGGCGGGAGACTGGGAGCGCTGGCATACCGGATTCTTCTCAGAAGCGGCGCAGATGATCGGCGGCCGTTGGCTCGGCACATGGATGACGCTGGCGGCAATGGTGGGCAACGTGGCGCTGTTGAACAGCACCGTGCTTACCACGACCCGCATGCCTTTCGCGATGGCGGAAGACGGCTACCTGTCACCTGCCTTAACGCAGAAACATCGGCGATATGGAACGCCCTGGCTGGCGATCGTAGTATCAGCTCTGATCTATGCCCTCCTGGCATGGCAGAGCCTCGGCCAGATCATCTCGGTATATATCTGGTTGCGTTCGGCGACCACGGTGCTGACAGTGCTATCGGCATGGAAGCTGCGGCGCAGCCAACCAGATATGCCGCGCGCTTTCGTCGTTCCTTGCGGCCGCGCGGGCATGATCTACGTCGTGGCTGCGCCCGTTGCGATGGCAATCATCGCGCTGCTGGGAGGCGACCGTTTCGCCACGATTGGCGGAGTGATCGCGATGGCTTTGGGACCGCTTGTATATTTGTTTTTAGAGCGAAGCCGAACCGGTAGCGACGGTTGAGAAATTCCCGGCATTCATTATTCTGCGCCAGACTCAGCACAAAATCGCGATTCTTGCACCGTGTTACAATGGGCAACCCTAGGATTTCTGCTGCGCAGAAAAATCCACGTTCGTCCGCTGAAACTCTGAGAAAGTGCTCCGAAGAACTCGTGCCTAAGAGCCCTAGTCCCGATGCTCCCCGCGTCACCTATGCCGACGCCGGCGTGGATATCGACCGCGCCAATCGGACCAAGCAGCGGATCAAATATCTGGCGCACAAGACTTTTACTCGTGGCGTGCTCAGCGAAATCGGTGGCTTTGGCAGCATGTTTGCCGTGGATAAAGCCAAATACGCCGACCCGGTGTTGGTCTCCAGCGTTGACGGAGTAGGCACAAAGCTCAAGATCGCTTTCGAGATGAATCTGCACTCCACGGTGGGCGCGGACCTCGTCAATCACTGTGTAAACGACATCGCCGTGCAAGGCGCCACACCGCTGTTTTTTATGGACTATCTCGCCGCGGGAAAACTCGAGCCGGCAATTGCCGAGAAAGTCGTCGAGGGCATCGCCGATGCGTGCAAGCACAATGGATGCGCATTAATTGGCGGGGAAACAGCCGAGATGCCCGGATTTTATCCCGAAGGCGAATATGATCTGGCGGGATTCATCGTGGGAGTCGTGGAGCGCGATCGCATTATTACCGGCAAAGATGTGCAGATCGGCGACGTCATCCTCGGCCTGCCTTCAAACGGCCTGCACACCAATGGATATTCGCTTGCCCGCAAGTTGCTCTTCGATGTAGCCAAATATTCGCTCGACGATTATGTCAATGAGATCAAGGGCAAAGTCGGCAACGAATTGATGCGCACGCACAAAAGCTACTGGCCGGCGCTGAAAAAGCTCAACGATGCGCAATGCGTTTCGGCCCTCGCTCACATTACTGGCGGCGGCATAACCGAGAATCTTCCGCGCGTTCTGCCCCGGGGCACGGCGGCATCGATCGATCTGGGGTCCTGGCCGGTTCCGCCTCTGTTCGAGCATCTCCGCCAGATCGGCAACGTTCCTCTCGAAGAAATGTTGCGAACCTTCAACATGGGTCTCGGCATGTTGCTTGTTGTTCCCCTGGCGAAATTCAAAAAGGCGCAGACCGTGCTGGAGCGGGTAAATGAGAAGGCATATACGATAGGCCGCATCATAAAAGGCGAGCGCAAAGTTATCTACAACTAGTTGTTGCGTCGGCGACCATTTCAACTGTTGTGGTGTTTCGGAGTAGCCAATTAATAATCGCAAATCGGCAAGGCATTCCCTCGGCATTCTCCTTTCTGGGCGCGGCTCGAACTTCGTCGCCATCGCCGATAGTATCGACGCAGGCCGCATTCCAGACACGCAAATCGCTGTCGTAATTTCAAACAAAGCCGACGCCCTCGGAATCGTGACCGCACGCGAGCGAGACTTGAGCGCGCTGGTGATTCCGTCGAAAGGCAGGCCCCGCGCTGAGCACGATCGCGAAGTCGTTTCAGCGCTCAAGCAAAACAATGTCGACCTGATCTGTCTGGCGGGGTACATGCGGCTTCTTTCGCCATGGTTCGTGCAGCAATTTCCAAGGCGCATTTTGAATATTCATCCTTCGCTGCTTCCGGCATTTCCTGGCCTCGAGGCGCAGGAGCAGGCCTTCGCCTATGGCGTGAAGGCTTCCGGTTGCACCGTTCACTTCGTCGATGAGGAACTGGACCACGGCCCTATCATCGTGCAGAAAACCGTTTCGGTTTTGCAGGATGACAGCGAGCGCGCACTTGCCGAGCGGATTCTTGAGCAAGAGCACATCGCCTACACGGAAGCGATCAACATTGTGCTGCGCGGAAATTTCGAAATTTTGGGACGGAGATTGAGAACTCTCGAAAAGTAAGCCCCTCTAGATTCAATGCAGCTTTCTTATACGGACTTGGACATCCTTACAATTGGCAGCGCCTCGCCATTGCCCAGCGGGACAAATTGCTGCTCTAGCTCCGCGTAGCCCTTGTTCCGATAAAACGGTACTCCGCTCAGAGTCGCTCCCATTTCCAATCGCGTAAAACCTCCGCGTTTCGCAGCGCTCTCGCTCGCTTCGAGAATTAGGCCGCCGATGCCCCGTCTGGCCCAGTCAGGATGCACGAAAAACGCACGGATCTTCGCCGCATCGCGTGCGGGATCGAGCAGCGAATATTCGCGTGCCGCGTATTGATCGCCTCCGTAGAGAGTCTTCCGCTTGCTCCATCCGCCACAAGCGGCAATGGTGCAGCGGCTCACGTTCTCTTCTTCAGCGACCTCTGCCACGAAGTATGTGCCGTCGGCAATAAGTTGGGTATCGACGCCATACACCGAGGCCAGTGCGCCCTCAATCTGCGCGGGGGAGTAGTCACCCACCTGCAGTCCGCGCACCGACGCTTCAATCACCTGGCGAAGCCGGGGAACGTCGCCCAGCGTCGCTTTTCGGATTCGGATGTTTCCCGCTCTCATAGAAGTGTCGAAATTAGAGCTAATTCTAGTCCGCATTCTGACTTACGCTCGCGCATTCCTTATAATGTCTTTTCCCATGCCAAGCTTTGCGCCGGTCGACGAACAGCTGACGTACCTTAGGAAAGGCTCTGCGGAGATCATTCGCGAGGCCGATCTGCGCTCTAAGCTCGAAAAGTCGCGCGCCACGGGCAAACCGCTGCGCGTCAAACTCGGCATGGACCCGACCGCTCCCGACCTGCACCTCGGCCACACGGTTGTTCTCCGCAAACTCAAGCACTTTCAGGATCTCGGCCACACAGCCATTTTCCTGATCGGCGATTTCACCGGAATGATCGGTGATCCGACAGGTCGTTCGGTGACTCGCCCGCCGCTCACGCGCGAGCAGATCGAAGAGAACGCCGAGACCTACAAGGCGCAGGTATTCAAGATTCTCGATCCACAAAAGACAGTCATCGACTTCAACCGCCGGTGGATGGGCCAGTTCACTGCCGACGATTTCGTCCGGCTGATGGCGAAGTACACCGTTTCGCAGCTTCTTGAGCGCGAGGATTTTCACAAGCGTTTCCGCGAAGAAAAGCCGATTTCCGTCCATGAATTGCTTTACCCGCTGGTGCAGGGCTACGACTCGGTGGCGCTCGAAGCGGACGTGGAACTGGGCGGCACCGACCAGAAATTTAATCTCCTGGTTGGCCGCGAACTGCAGCGTGCCTACGGCCAGGAGTCGCAAGTGGTGCTGACCACGCCGATTCTCGAAGGCCTCGACGGCGTGCAGAAAATGTCGAAGTCGCTGGGCAACGCCATCGGCATTCACGAGCCGCCGCTGGAGATGTACGGCAAGATCATGTCGATCTCCGATGAGATGATGTGGAGATATTACGAACTGCTAACGGATGCGCAGGTCGCCGACATCGAGAGGATGAAGCGGGAATCGCATCCCATGCAGACGAAGAAGGATTTGGCACGAAGGATTGTTGAAGATTTTCACGGCGCAGAAAAAGCAGGCCATGCAAGCGCGGATTGGGCGAAGCAGTTTCAGAGAGCGGAGACGCCGGAAGATTTGGATAATGTGAACGTAAGTCTTGCCGACGTTGAGGTTGACGCCGACGGCAAACTCCACGGAGCGATCGTAGTTCTTGGACGAGGACTAAATCCAACACAGAGACGAGTAGTGCGCCTCGATAAGCTGATTCGGTTTTCTGGCCTTGCCAATTCAAATGGAGACGCTGGTTCCAAGTTAAAAAACAACGCAGTCTCGATTGACGGTAATTCTGTCGGAGAAGGCAACTTCATCGCGGATATGCCACTAGATCACTATGTCGTGCTGCGAGTCGGGCGTCGAATGAAAAGGGTTCGACTTATTGACGATAACGGTCTCTAAATTAGCAAGGTGGGCTAGCCTCACATCGTTTCCGTACATCTGACTGTTGCTCCCCTGCCCACATGCGCGCTGCAGCAATCTTCGGGCTCGGGTGTTCGTCGAGACAATTAAGTCCCTTCCAGATCGACCGGTCGATTGAATGGCGAATTGGTCTGCCGTCCCCAGGCGAGGCTGTGGACGTCGTCATACTATTTGGCGGCGATGGCACGGTTCACCGTCATCTTAGCCCATTGGCCTCGCTTGGCTTGCCAGTGCTTGTGGTTCCGACGGGCAGCGGAAATGATTTCGCGCGGGCACTGGGACTACGGCGAGTACGCGATTCGCTGACGGCGTGGCGGCGTTTTCTTCGCCAGCAGGATAATGTTCGCTCAATTGATTTAGGCCTTATCACTCCCTGCGACGCCGGAAAAACATCCACAGGAGAAAACTCCTCAAGCCATTTCTGCAGCGTTGCTGGAATCGGCCTCGATTGCGAAGTGGCGCGCCGCGCCAATCGACTGCCACGGTGGCTTCGCGGCCATGGCGGTTACGCTTTGTCCCTTGCGTCAACATTTCTGCGTTTCGCACCTTTTCCGGTCAAAATTCTCACGCAGGCCGATACCGGTGAGTGGAGCACGCGCAGCCACCAGCCCACGATCCTGACGGCTTTCGCCAATTCTCCAGCTTATGGAGGAGGGATGAAAATCGCCCCCCGCGCGAAAATGGACGACGGCCAGCTCGATGTCTGCGTCATCGCCGGCATCGATCCATTCAAGCTTGCCTGCACGTTCCCAACGGTCTATTTTGGCGGGCACATCGAAGTTCGTGGAGTCCAATATTTCCAGGCTTACCGCATCCGCGTCGAAACCGAATCTCCGCAGGACGTCTACGCCGATGGCGAATACGTCAGCCGTACGCCCGTCGAGATCGGCGTGCAGCCTGCCGCTCTGAAAGTGCTCATGCCCTAGCTGCCGGTGCTACACTTTCTCAATGCCCGAACGAAAATCTCGCACCTTATTGTGGGTTCTGATTGGCGGAGGCGCATTCTTCCTCTTTGCGCTTGCCGTTTTCGCTTTGATCTATCTTGCGCTCCATGCGGGCGGCACGGAGGAAGCCGGTTTTGGAGGATTCGGCGACCGCATCGGGGTGGTCGATCTGGATGGCGTAATCTTATCGCCAGAACCTGTGGTCGGCGAACTCAAGCGTTTTGGCGAAGATTCCTCGATTAAAGCGATCATCCTGCACGTGAACTCTCCCGGCGGCGGCGTGGCGGCTTCGGAAGAGATCTATCGCGAGGTCAAGCGCGTGCGCGAGGAGAAGAAGAAAAACGTCGTCGTCTCGATCGAGACGGTCGGAGCCAGCGGAGCGTATTACGTGGCATCGGGGGCAAACAAGATCTATGCCGATAATGGCAGCATTGTTGGATCGATCGGCGTCATCGCCGAATGGGTCAATTACGGCGATCTGCTCAAGTGGGCCAAGCTGAAGAACGTCGTGCTTAAGACGGGAGAATTCAAGGATACCGGCAATCCCGCGCGCGATCTCACTCCGGCCGAGCAGGCCTACATGCAATCGCTGATCGACAACATGTTCGGACAGTTCGTTCACGCTGTCGCCGACGGGCGCGGCATGAAATTCGATGACGTAAAAGCCATCGCCAACGGGAAGGTCTGGACGGGCGAGCAGGCGTTGTCGATGAAGCTGATCGACAACGTGGGCGACTTCCAGGCAGCCGTGAAAGATACAGCGAAGTCGGCCGGCATCTCCGGAGAACCGACTCTGGTTCATTCCGACAGAGAGCGCAGAACGCTGCTCGACGTGCTTCTGGGCGACGTTTCCAGGTACTTGCCGACCCGCGAGAAGCTGATGGAGCAGGAGGTTGGATTCTATTATCTGTGGAAATAGTGGTCGCACCCAATCTAGCGACTTGCGTACAAGCCCTGAAATTTGAGAAGGTTATGAGGTTGTCAGCGGCGCGGCTCTGGGTGGGCACGATGCCGGGGAGACAGCCGGGGGTAAAGAAACACTATGACGAAAGCCGATCTGATCGATGAAGTTTCGCGCCTGGCGGAGTTAACGCGCAAAGACAGCGAAGTGATTGTCGAGACTATTTTCGACAGCGTGGTGCGCTCGCTGCGCGCGGGTGACAAAATCGAGATTCGTGGATTCGGCAGTTTTCGCACCCGCCAGCGCAAGCCGCGCATGGGCCGCAACCCGAAGACCGGTGAAAAGGTCGAAGTGCCAGCGAAGAAGATCCCTTTCTTCAAGCCCAGCAAGGAACTCAAAGATCTGGTGAACGAGGGTATTCCCGTGACCACGCCCCCGGTTGCACCGGCAGCTCCGGGTGCTGCGCCGACGGTGTAAGGAACAGGCAGTAAATCGAGACTCCGACGGAATCGTTCAGGGGCGAATTCCCGCCACTCCCATCATTCGCCCCGTCTTACCTTTTTCCGCGCGATAAGAGAACAGTAGATCTGAGCGGCAGTTTGTGCACAGAGTTGAAGCTTCAATGCTCTTGGGGCGCACCCCAGCAGCGATCAGCTGTTGGCGATTGGCTTCCAGCAGGTCGAGAAATATTTTTTTCGGCAGATCGCTGTGTCCGGGCGCTCGCGCCGTCAAAAACAGCAGAGGATATTTTTCTCGCACCGGGTCAGACTCCTTCACTTCGCGGAATAGACCCGCAGCATACGCGAATTGCGATTCGAACTTCTGCTGCACTTCTTCACCCACTTCGTAACAACAGCCACGAATGCCGGGGCCGATCGCAGCTTCCAGGTTGCTCGGGCTGCTTCCGAAGGATCGCCTCATCTCGCCAACACCCTTTTCGACGATCCGTTGCACAGTGCCGCGCCAACCGGCGTGAAAGACACCCACGGCTTTGTGCTTGGGATCCACGAGAATAATCGGCAGGCAATCCGCCGTCTGGATGGCCAGAAACAGCCCCGGAGTGCCCGTAATCATCCCATCGCCTGCAAGCGGCGTTTTGGGCTCCGAATCGACGAAATGGATGATATCGGAATGAATCTGGCGTAGCGTGACAAGCGGCCAAGTTTGTGACGCGGGGGCAAACCGGCGCAGAAAAGCTTTTCGATTACGCTCGACTGCCGTCCTGGAATCATCTTGGGTGAAGCCGAGATTAAGGGCTTTGCCCCCATAGGCTCGCGAGAACCCGCCGGCCCGCGTCGAAAATCCGTGAGCAAGCCACGGAATTTTGGTAAGGTTTGTTGCCCGGACGATGTTGACTGTGTTTTTGTTCAGAACTGATTTAGACGGCACTGAATCATGTTAGCCGAAAGCCGTCTCGCATTGCGCCGTGCGGAATCGACCGGTGTCAGAGGCTAGCCGCCCATCGCTGGCGGACTCCGGCAAGAAACTTCTCTTTATCGGACAGCATCTGCCGGACCAGCGCTTCGTTTTCAGTATCCTCGTGCACGGCCGCCCACAGCACCATCTCCGTCATCACCGGGGCGAGGGCGATTCCTTTCGCGGTGAGCTTATAAGTTATTCTGCGGCCATCCGACGGATCTGTGCTCTTGGTGATGATTCCGCAATTCACCAGTTTGCGCAGGCGATCGGCCAGAATGTTCGTGGCAATGCCTTCGTAGCCTTCCAGGAATTCTTTGTAGCTCCGGGCATCGCGCAACATCATGTCTCGAATGATGAGAAGGCACCAGCGGTCACCCAACATTTCCACAGAAGCGTTGAGCGGACAGCCGGACCTGCGCGATATCCTTTTTCTTCCAGCCACATTGACAGGGTAGCATTTCACTTGCGATTTGCAAGTTATTTATGGTAACTTCACGGCCAGCGTGCAAAAGGTGCGTACGCACGTCTAAAATCTCACGGACGGCACGGTTGCCGGCTCAACTACGAGCCATCTGAGTTTTCCTTTTGAGGGGAGCTTTCGCATGAGTAAAGTTCGCGTACTCGTAGGCACACACAAAGGTGCTTTCATCCTCACGTCCGATGGCAAGCGCGATCGATGGGAAGTGAGCGGGCCGCATTTCGCCGGATGGGAGATGTACCACCTCAAGGGTTCGCCGGTCGATCCCAACCGGATCTACGCCTCGCAAACCAGCGGCTGGTTCGGACAAATTATTCAGCGTTCCGACGACGGCGGAAAGACCTGGCATCAGCCCGGAACGCCCGCGGGACAAGCCGCAGCGCCGGGACCGCCAAAAAGTGAAAGCAACAAATTTGCCTACGACGCAGCCGGGAAACCGCTTACCACGCATCAGTGGTACGACGGCACCCAGCATCCCTGGGAGTTCAAGCGGGTCTGGCATCTCGAACCATCGTTAACCGATCCGGACACAGTTTATGCCGGAGTGGAAGATGCTGCTCTGTTTCACTCGACCGACGGTGGTCAGAACTGGCACGAGCTTTCGGGACTTCGCGGGCATGGCACAGGACCGAAATGGCAGCCCGGCGCCGGTGGCATGTGCCTGCATACGATTATTCTCGATCCCAGCAATTCCGATCGAATTTTCATTGCGATTTCGGCGGCTGGAGCGTTTCGCACCGATGATGGCGGAGAATCCTGGAAGCCAATCAATCGCGGACTTTATTCAAAATATATTCCCAATCCCACCGCCGAGGTCGGCCACTGTGTTCATCACGTCGCCATGAATCCCAAGCGCCCCGGCGTGCTCTTCATGCAGAAACATTGGGGCGTGATGCGCAGCGACGATGCCGGAGACAACTGGAAAAAAGTCAGCGGGAATCTGCCGACCGACTTTGGCTTCGCCATTGATGTACACGCTCATCAACCGGAAACCGTTTATGTCGTTCCTATCAAAAGCGACTCCGAACATTTTCCGCTGGAAGGCAAGCTGCGCGTCTTTCGAAGCCGCACCGGGGGCAACGAATGGGAACCTCTGACCAAGGGTTTGCCGCAGAAAGATTGCTATGTGAACGTGCTCCGCGATGCCATGGCAGTAGATACGCTGGACGAATGCGGAATTTATTTCGGAACCACCGGCGGCCAGGTTTACTGCTCACCCGATGGGGGTGACAATTGGTCTGCGATCGCGCAGAATTTGCCTGCCGTATTTTCAGTTGAGGTGCAAACGCTGTAGGCTACACCTTCGAGATTAGCGCAGCTTTCCATCGCAAAAAGTGCGCGCCAGGTGATTCTGTTGCCAAAGTCGAAGAAATCTTTCGTTTCCGATCCAAATGTTGAACTCTACGACAAACTGATTGCCACCATTCCAGGCCTCGACCGCAAGGGCGCTGCCAACCCGTACACTTCGGTGAACGGAAACATGTTTACGCTCCTGCACGAGTCGACGCTGGCCATCCGCCTGCCAGAGGACAAGCGCGAAGACTTTCTGATGAAGCACAAAACGAAGCTCTACGAGGCGTATGGAGCCGTTATGAGGGAATATGTAGAAGTACCGGAAAGGCTCCTTAAGGATACGAGAGAACTCAAAAAATACCTGGAAGTCAGTTACGCGTACGCGAAGACGTTGAAACCCAAGGCCACGGATAAGAAATCCCGAAGGTCTGAACCGTGAAGTCCCGGTGCTGAAACAATCCTTCTAAAACGGTCCTCTGACATGGTTCGTATAATTCTTCCTCAGCATTTGCGAACGCTCTCTCAGACGGGGGCCGAAGTCCAGATTGAAGTGCGCGGTTCGGTTACGCTGCGGGCGGTGTTGGATGCGATTGAAGCGCAGTACCCCATGCTGCGGGGGACCATAAGGGATCACGGCTCGCAGCAGAGGCGGCCGTTCCTGCGCTTCTTTGCTTGCGGAGAAGACTTATCTCACGAACCGCCGGACACGGCGTTGCCTGAAGCGGTGGCCTCAGGAGTTGAGCCTTTCCTAATTGTTGGAGCAATCGCCGGCGGATAGCTCCGTGCCTCGCGTGTAACCACTGTTTGCTCACTTCGAATCTGTTCGTTATAGTTTTCCTAGCATGTTCGAAGATTTCACAGTCACCGACCGCTGGACCAAAAAGCCGGTTCATTGCGTTTACCAGGCGTTGATCGTGGCCATCGCGACTCGCCACGCCGATGCTGTCGACATCAAGTTTCTGGTGGATGGAAAAACCGTTTGGGTAGCTCTTCCGCATCCGGCGTGGGTCGAATACAAGAAACGCACGGGAAAAGCCATTACCGACGCTCTCGCCGTTGAAATTGCCGGGCACTATCTGAAATCGGCGCTCGACGCCGGCGAAGGCCTTGGACGCGAAATGTACTCTCTTACCGTGGCGGAAACGCTCGCCCATCTTGAAGCCGTGGTCACGGCCATGCAGTCGCCGGTCACCGCTTAATCTTTATTCTCTTTCGATATTACCTGCTTCCGGCGCTGAACCCGTAAACCGTGATGCTGTGAAACGTCTGCCCAGCCTTCAGTTCGGTCGAAGGAAAACTGGGATGGTTGGGCGAATCGGGAAAGCGCTGCGTCTCCAGGCAGAGTGCGTATCTTCTCTTGTAGACGCGACCTTCTTTTCCCGTGATCGATCCATCAAGAAAGTTTCCGGTATAGAGTTGCACGCCTGGTTGGTCGGTCAGCACGCGCAGGATGCGTCCCGTGGTTGGCTCGTAGACTTCTGCCGCCTCCGCGAACTGCCCGGGCGCGTGGTCCAAAACAAAATTGTGGTCGTAACCGTGACCTAGCTTCAATTGAGGATCATCGGCTTCAATCCGGTCGCCGATGGCATGCGGAATACGAAAATCGAAGGGCGTCCCCTCCACCGATCTCAACTCTCCCGTCGGAATTAGATTCGAGTCGACTGGGGTCATGCGAGACGCATTGATCTTCACCACATGCTTCAAGATATCGCCGTTTCCCTGCCCGGCGAGATTGAAGTAGGAGTGATTGGTCAGGTTTAGAACAGTATCTTTGTCGGTGGTGGCGGAATAATCGACTTTCAAGGCGCCACCGCTCACGGTATATCGAACTGTCGTCGTGAGTGTGCCAGGGAAACCCTGATCGCCGTCTTTGCTGGCATAAGTCAACTCAATTCCTTCCGCAATCGGTTTGGCGGCCCAGACAACTTTGTCGAAGCCGTGCGGGCCGCCGTGGAGGGCATTGTCGCCGTCGTTTTTCGGAATGGAATACGTATGTCCATCGAGCTGAAATGTGCCATGCGCGATGCGGTTGGCATATCGGCCTACGATTCCTCCGAAGTGTGCGGTCTGCTCAATGTACTTTTCCACCGAATCGCAACCCAGAACCACGTCATCGAGTCTTCCGTTGCGATCCGGAACGCGCAAAGAAACGACGATGCCGCCATAAGTAATGACTGCAGCCTCAATCTTTCCGTCGTTGAGCCGGTACAGATCGACAGCCGCGCCGTCGGGCATATGCCCGAACGGATGTTTCGTAACCCGAGTTTTTGCCGACATGGTTCCTGCGAATGTAATCATAAAGATGACGACAGCGAAGCAGCGATGGACCTGATTCAAGAAATTACCTCGATTCCAACCTTCCCTTTGCCGTTCATCCGTTTTTGTGCGGCGATTTCCGCCTCTTGGCCATGAGAAAAAAGACTTCATGCAAGAACCTTCATGATCGAAGAAACTCGCAAAACAGGGCAGCAAATCGGCCAAATCAGTGTAAACTCATTTGACTAGTTCGCGACACTAACCCGGTTTCTCAATTCTTCGATCCGAAGTGAATTCCGTGAGTAATCGTCTCGCCAAGAAAGTACTCCTCATCGGTTGGGATGCAGCCGACTGGAAACTGATTAATCCCCTGCTCGATCAGGGTCTGATGCCCACGCTCGATGACTTCGTCAACCATGGCGTCATCGGAAATCTGGCCACCTTGCGTCCGATTCTTTCTCCGATGCTGTGGAATTCCATCGCGACCGGCAAGCGTCCCGACAAGCACGGCATTCACGGCTTCATGGAGCCCGATCCGCAAACCGGTGGGGTGCGCCCCACGACCAGCACTTCGCGCAAGGTTAAGGCAATCTGGAATATTCTCACGCAGCGCGGATACAAAACCCATGTTCTAGGCTGGTTCGCAGGGCATCCCGCTGAACCGATTAATGGCATATCGGTCTCCGATCTTTTTCCCTACGCCGTCGGGCCGCTCGATAAAGAGTGGCCGCTGCCGCCCGGTGCGGTTCATCCCGACAGCTTGCGCGATACTTTTTCGAAATTGCGTATGCACCCGGCGGAGGTGACCGAAGCCGCGATCCTCCCTTGGATTCCGCGCGCGGCCGAGATCGATCAGGAAAAAGACAAAGGCCTGCAATCGTTCGCCAAGATTCTCTCCGAGAACTGCTCGATCCACAACGCCGCCACATGGATTTTGCAGAACGAGCCCTGGGATTTCCTCGCCGTTTACTACAACGGCATCGACCACTTCTGCCACGGCTTTATGCACTTCCATCCACCGCGAATGGAAGGCGTTCCCGAGGAAAGATTCGAGATCTACAAGGATGTCGTCAACGGAGCCTACCGTTTCCACGACATGATGCTCGAAACTCTGCTGACTCTAGCCGGGCCGGATGCCACCGTGATTCTCGTTTCCGACCACGGATTTCACTCCGATCATCTGCGCCCGCGTGGCATTCCGAAAGAACCTGCCGGCCCCGCCATTCAGCACCGGCAATTTGGCGTCTTCTGCATGAAAGGCGAGCACGTCAAGCAGGACGAGAGAATTTACGGCGCAACGCTCCTCGACGTCACCCCCACGATTCTGACTCTGTTTGGATTGCCGGTCGGCGAAGACATGGATGGCCGCGTCCTGGTGCAGGCTTTCGAGCAACCTCCGAAAATCGAACGCATTCCAAGCTGGGAGAGCGAGCCCGGTGAATGTGGCATGCATCCCGCCGATCTGCGCATGGACCCCGCCGCCGCTCAGGCGGTTCTGCAGCAGTTTGTTGCGCTCGGTTACATTCAGCCGCCGAGCGAAGACCAGTCCAAGGCGGTTGAAGTCGCAGTGCGCGAGCAGCAATATAATCTGGCGCGTGTTTATCTCGATACCCAGCGCTATCCCGAGGCTCTGCCGATTTTTGAAGAGCTCACCGGCAAATGGACTGACCAGCCGCGCTTCGCGCAACATCTGGCGCAGTGCTACTGGGCGACCGGCAAGCGCGCCGAGGCGAAAGCGCTGCTTGAGAAATTGATGGTGTACGAGCCACCCAAAGAAGAGGCTAAGCCTGAAAAACAAAACGGCTCTGGAGAAGCTACCGCCGCGGATGCGACAAAAGATCTTTCAAGAGCCGGCGAACACCTGCCACCGGTCCAGCAAGAGCCCAAGCCGCGCCCCTGGGCCGATCTGCTCATGGGCATCATCCACTTTGAAGAAGGTGACATGGACACGGCTCTGTCAAGCCTGCTGAAAGCGGAGCAAGCCGATCCGCATCTTCCTGATCTTCACCTGCGCATCGGCGAAACTTACCTTCGACAAAAGCGCGTCCCAGACGCCGAGCGCGCTTTCCAGCGTGCTCTCGAAATCGATGGAGACCGCGCCGAGGCGCATCTGGGCTTGGCGGTGGCGTGCCTCCGGCAGCGCCGCAACGAAGAAGCCGCAGAACACGCGCTGCTGGCCGTCGGCTTGCAGCATTTTCTGCCGCTGGGGCATTTCTATCTGGGAGTCGCTCTTGCGCGCCTTGGCCATCGCGAGCGCGCTGCCCTGGCATTTGAAACATCTCTCACCATGTTGCCCGGCTTGATCGCGGCCCATCGCTGGCTTGCCGCGCTGTACATGCACCCCGGGGATGGTGATCCCGAAAAAGCCGCGCGGCATCGCAGCATCTATCTCCAAATGAGGCGCCGGCGGCAGAAGGCAGAAGCTCCAGCGTGATCACGATCGTCTCCGGCCTGCCCCGCTCCGGCACATCGCTGATGATGCAGATGCTCGCCGCCGGAGGCATGTCGGCCGTAACCGACGGTGAACGCGTTGCCGATACCGACAATCCGCGCGGTTACTACGAATGGGAGCGCATCAAGCAATTGCCGCGGGATCCAAATTGCATCTCCGAAGCCGAAGGCAAAGTGGTGAAAGTTATTTCACAGCTTTTGTTCGCGCTGCCGGCAGGGCACGACTACGAGATTGTTTTTCTCGTACGTCCGTTGCCCGAAGTTGTCGCATCGCAGAGCGAGATGATTCGACGGCGCGGTACGACCGGCGCGGCTCTCAGTCCGGCAGCATTGATCGCCGGGCTTCAGGCGCATCTGAATCAGGTTAATTCTTGGCTGCAGCGCCGATCTGAGATTCGTGTTTTTCGCATGCCCTACCGCGACGTCCTGAGCGACCCCAGAAAGGCAGCCGAAGATCTTCAGCGGTTTTTGCAACAGCCGTTGGATATCGAATCAATGGCGCGGCAAGTCGATCAGTCGCTATATAGGCAGCGCGACGAGAAAACCGCGTAGCCGTTGCCGACAGGGAGTGTTTCTTCCGTTACCGTTTCTCCGACGCCGCCTGCAGAAAGATGGTCTGTCCGACTGCCAGCCGGCCGATGCGGGTGACCGCACCGTAGACTCCGGCACAGGTCTGGTTCGCGCGAACCACCGCCTTCAGCACTTCCGGAGCTGGAATTGCTGAGTCGGGATCGAGGTTCAGCATCGCGCATCGTTCATCGCGCATCGTGACGGTGACAGCGGGAGCATCACTGCCTTCGCCGAATGAGAGCACGCCGCCCACCCACTCGTCCTCCTGGAAGGCACGTGGCCGCAGTGAGCGAATCACAATATTCGGACGAAATCGCCGCGAGTCCAGGTTCAGGCCTGCGATTCGTCCAATCTCACCCACAGTATCTGAGTCGATGACCGAGATGCTCGCTTCATCGAAGATGCCATGCTTTAGCTGCATCATCTGCACAGCAGCTCCGTGACGGCGAGCAACCTCCGCGGCCAGTTCCTCTCCAAAGACGGGAAGATTTTCGCCACTCGGGGTGCGGATATGCATCGGGAGATCTTCGTGCGTGCCGTCGCCAGAGGAGCTGCATGTACGAGGCTGCGGAACAAACAAAAGCAGCTCGGGAAGTTTGCTTGCGGTGAGCCAGGGGAAGCCGCTGCGGTCATCCATCCGGCGGAAGGCCAGGCGCCTGTCACCAACGAGGCCGTGCCAACCCAGATCGGCGGCCCGGAGCGGTTCGCCGCCCATGGACTTCACCGGATACCGGAAGAGAGCCTCCACCTGTCCGATTTCTATGAGCATGCTCGGTCGGAATCCGCGCCCAACAGCGTATCACTCGGATAGCCGAATACGTCGCAAACGGCGAGGCTAGGAACAGGTCACTTCACCAGCTACTGGGGGAACGATCAATGCTGGCAAGGCCAAGGACCGCAAATCCCCGACAAAACCCATCGATCTAAATGGTCGGGACGGGCAGATTTGAACTGCCGACCCCTCGCACCCCAAGCGAGTGCTCTACCAGGCTGAGCCACGTCCCGACTACAGTCCGCTGCTCAAGGTTTATCGGCAGCAAACAGGGTTCGACCTAAGGATTTTATCACCTGCGCAGGAGTTTCGCCGTAGACAGCAGTTCCGTGTGATCAATCGCAGATGTGACGCGATCCTGAGTGAAAAGCGCGTGCCGGATGCGTCACGGCTGGCGTCGAAAAATTAAGAGGAATGATCGGCTCCTTCGAACTCACAAAAAACCGAATCGCGCTAGCCTTTAACCGCGGCGCGAATCTTCGGCGTGCCCGAGACGGCCGCTTTCAGCGCCGCATCGGACGCAATCAACTCGAGAACTCTCTTCGTCATCTCCTCGTCAATGTCCGGGGCCTTTCGAATCTCGACTGGATAGCGCACCCGCAATTCCAAACCAGTATCCGAGAATTGAAGTCGCGCGTCGGGATGAGGAGCTTCAATCTGAATGTCGACACGCCGCTCGATATCGGCATGCTGACGCTGAATTTCGTCCTTATATTTCGCGTAAATGCCGTTCACGGCAGCGATGAGCTTGTCTTCCGCCTCCTTATGATTTCCTTCGGGCGCAATGGTTACCACCACCTCATGCCACGCATATTCGGTTCCAGGAATTTGCTTAAACAGCGGCGTTCCAGTCTGAAACAGGACTGAATTCGAAAACACCACGATGCGGCCAGTGGGATACAAATCTACCCCGGTACCGGCGAGTTCCATCAAGTACAGGCGAATAAGGCCAATATCGACGACATCGCCAGTAACTCCGGCAACGCTGATGCGGTCGCCAACCCGTATGCCATACCGCCCGATGATGAAGAAGTAGGCAGCCACCGATAGCAAAACGGCCTGCAGCCCAACCGCGATGCCGGCCGTAATAAAACCGGCGAACGTGGCCAACGAACTGAACTCGCTGACAAATCCCAGAACCAAGACAATCGCAATCAGAACTCCGATTACGACGCGGCGCAGGACAAGAAATTGCCGTCGTCTGCGCGGATCGCCGATATAACGAAACGTGATGCGCCGCCAGATATCGGAAAGCACCAGGATCACAACCAGCGCCAGTACGATTCCTCCCACCCGCAGAAGAACCGAACGCAACACGTACCTGGATTCGCGTGTAATCGAGTTATGCCACTCATCAAAGTTCGATTTGGTGTCGTTCAGGACAATGATTTCCTGGCTCAGCGGGAGCATGGCCGCAGAGAGGTGCTTGAACCGTCCGGTTAGCTCCTGGTAGGTGTGCCGCTCCAATTGCAACTGCTGCGGATCGGTTGTGGGTGGCTGGCTGGCCATTTGCTGGCTCTGCTGAATCGTCGCGCGCAAAGCGTCCCGGAGCGGTGTGCGCAGCCGGTCAGCGACATCGCGCATGTATTCGGTCTGCTTTACCAAGCCGTCAATCTGATGCGCGGCTGCCATGTAGTCATACAAATTCATGGCTTCGCTGATCAGGCCGCCAGAGTTGGCTAATGTCGGTCTACTCGGAGTCGGCGCCGGGTTTGTTTTTTGTGCTGCTGTGGTTGAGCCGAGAACCTCGGGAATTGTCTTGGCGAGCTTGTTGATGCTGCCTTCAAGACTGCCCGAGACTTCGCCATTCGTTTCGACGAAGGAGAGCATTTTCTCAAGCGCGTCGGAAAGTGCTTTCTGCACCTCTAACTCGCCTTGGAGAGCATCCCGCTGCGAGATCGCGGCTTCCCGTTTGGCCGGCGAGGCTTTCAGAATTTGGGCGCCGAGAGTGTCGATCTGCGATTGCAATTGCTGAATCTGGGCCGCGGTTCTTGCCTGCATCTGCTCGAGGTTCTGCTGCTGTGTCGATTCGGTTTGGGCCGCACCGCTGGCCTTTTGTTCGGCCGCCAGCAGGGCGGCCTCCGCTTTGGCCGACTCAAACCCGAGGCGTACGGCCTGCGCCGAAAGGCTCTGAGTGTTGTCCTGATAAATCGCGTCGCTGGGCATTCCCACCGATCGAACTCCGGTGTTCGCGTGCCGATACCAACTGATGAGCTGATTCAGGTGGTGCAGAACTGCGGTGCCGTCAATTTGCACCGGAGGCAAAGTGTTGCCGGCGGGTTGTGAAGTTGGCTGAGTAGCCGCCGGCTGTGAAGGCTTTGGAACCTGCGACCACGACAGCGCGGCGACGGCCACACAGATGGCAAGCACTGTCACCGCCCGCAATCTGCTCCGGGGCAGTAATCGGTCAATCGACGGAAGTCCAACAGTTTCTTGCATTTCGCTCCAGGCAGTGCCACGGAATTATCGAAACAATCCGAACGGCAAGTTTGGGAATCCAATGTATCATGCGCTTTCGAACACGCTTCGTAAGTTTCATTGTGATTATTCAGTCGGTTCTGTTTTTGACGCATTTTTTCCTTTACGAGACATGGATTTTTTCAACTGCTGGCGATCCTCGGTCAAGCTCGTGGCTGAAGCTGGCGGTTAGTTTGTTGTCGGTCAGCTTCGTCTCGGCATCGGTACTTGCCTTCCGCTACACCAACCCGCTCGTGCGGGCCTACTACCGAGCGGCCGCTGTCTGGGTGGGATTGCTGACCTTCCTACTCTTCGCCTCTGTTTGCTCTTGGATTGTTTTCGGCATCGCTCAGCTTGCCGGTTTGAGCCTGAACTTCCATCGCACGGTGGAGATCCTCTACGCAGCGGGTGCCCTGATTGGGCTCTACGGTGTTTTCAATGCGAACTGGACGCGGGTGACGCGGGCAACGGTGCAACTGGCAAATCTGCCGGAGGCGTGGCGTGGACGCAGAGCTGCGCTCGTTACTGACTTGCATTTGGGACACGTGCGCAATGGAAATTTTATGCGCCGGATGGTGGCAAAGATTTTGAGAGAAGAGCCGCACGCGATTTTTATCGGCGGAGATCTATATGACGGCACCGCAATCGACGCGAAAAGCGCGGCCGAGCCGCTAAACCAATTGAGCGCCCCGCAGGGGGTTTACTTCGTGGCCGGCAACCATGAACAATTTGGAGACGACAGCAAATATCTCGATGCAGTTAAAGCTGCCGGGGTCCGCGTATTGAGCAACGAAAAAGTCGAAGTGGACGGCCTGCAGATTGTCGGAGTGCCTTACCGGCAGGCTGCGCGGGACGGAGTGTTGGCTTCGGTGTTGCACGCTGTCGGTTTGGACCGCAACCGGGCCAGCATTCTACTCACGCACGCTCCCGATCATCCGGCAATTGCCGAGGCTGCGGGGTTCTCGTTGCAGCTCTCAGGCCACACGCATCTCGGACAATTCGTTCCCTGGAGTTGGATGGCGCGGCGGATTTACCGGCAGTTCGTCTACGGTTTGAGCCGGATCGGCAAAATGCAGGTATTCACATCGAGCGGAGCCGGAACCTGGGGACCGCCGTTGCGGCTCGGATCGAACCCTGAAATCGTAGTTCTGGAATTCGTCTGAGGACTGTCGCCCGTTTCAGAGAAACGCCGGTACTTAGTCCCCAGCTACTTGTTCGCCTTCCCAGCTTTCTTCAGCGACAGGTGCTACCGTGGAGTCGAATTTCTCCCGGCGCAACTCCGCTTCCAGCGCGGCGAGCTGGCCTTCGATATCCTGCTCGGCTTTGCGCTTGCGGATAACCTCTTCGCGGTAGCGGCGCAGGAAATAATCGATAGTTTCGACGCGGATTCTGATGGATCCGGTCGGTTTGTTCTCATCGAGGTCCTTGAAGCAGAAATAGGGCGTGCCCGATTGCTCAATAATACCTTCGATCACGCCATAGATCGGCGCGTCGTGGCCGCACTTGAAGCTGGAGATTTCCAGCGCGACAAGGTTGGGGTGGCGCGCAGTAAACTTTGCCGCCCAGACCTTATGATTCGTGCTGCACGAATACGAATTCTTCCAGGCGTCAGTGATATCCAGCGCGTGACTGGTCACACCCGCCCGCACTTCGTCGCCAAAGAGGCGATCGAGCAGATCTTCATCGATAGGCAAAGTGTTCTGCGAGAAGATGGGGTAGCCGAGCTTCTGGAATTCGTCAAGGATTTCGTGATTGAGCCCAGGATCATGATGGTATGGGCGGCCCAGCATGACGATGCCGATGCGGTCTTCCCGTTCCAGCTGATCCATTACCGCGCGGGCGCGGCGGCGGATGCTGGATTCATATTCTTGCAGCGCAGCGAATCCGGATTCGACGGCGCGGTCATTTTCTTCCTGCGAAAGCCCGAGCACAGGCTGCCAAGCCTGCAACATCTGGTGGGCGAAAAGCTTGTGATCGGCGAAGTTGAGCACCGGATCAAGGTACTTCACGTTATTTTCCGCAAATACATCGTTCTCTTTGGTGAATGCCGCCTTCACGGTTTCGGGCGTCGCGGTAACGGTGGGGCAGGCGTTGGCGCCGACGATCTTTACCAAGGACGAATGTAGCACGTCGTACATTGGGAAGAAAATGAGGTCGAGCGGCTTCTTCTTGTGCTTCTCTTGAATCAGGTTATAGACGTGCGAGATTCCGATCTTGGCCGGGAAGCACGGATCGATCGCACCGCGGCTAGCGCCTGCGCGATAGAGTTCGGAACTGGTGTAGTCGGAATAAATAATATTCTCGGGCTGAACTCCGAGGCTCTCAAGATAGGCATTGAACAGCGGCGCGTAGGTGTAGATGTTAAGCACACGTGGAATACCGACGCGAACTTTCTTGCGATTTTCCATTAGAGCGCGTCGCTCTTTCGCGCCTTTGCTCCATCCAGCCCAGCCTCGCGTTGGCAGAGGATCGGCAACACTTTTGGCATTTGTGGGCCGAAATACTTCTTTCGAGGCGATGTCGACGAAATTCGGATGCTGATCGCGAATCTTGTCGAGTCCGGCCTTGATGTCCTTCATGTCGTTGATATCTTCAACCAGCCCTTTTTCGCAGGTCGCAATGATCAGCCGCTGTTCACCAACCATCAGCGGAACCTTGGTAACCTTTTCCATCGGCACGAAATTCTTGACCGGTTCAGTGCGGATGTCGATGAACGTCCGCAGACAGTTGTTCTTGCAGAAGTAGCAGCGCGTTTCTTCGTTTCGCGTGGTGCGGTATTCAATTTTGCGAACCGCGTCGAGACCGACGAAAGTCGTGCGCAAGCCGTTGCGCCACAGCCGCAGCGATTCCTGGGCCGCGCCGATTGCACCCGATTCGCCGCAATGCTCGTGAACGATGATTTCCGGAGTCTTGCCCGTAGCGCGGAAACTATTACGAATGAAGTCGACTTCCGCTTTCACCACGGCCAGATTGTTCTGTGTTCCGCCTTGCAGAACGAAGCGTGAACCCAGGGCAGCCAGATTAGGGATACTTGCTACATACAAGAAAACGTTTTTCGGCAGCACGGCAGCCAAACCGGCGAGAATCTCTTCCGCACGCCAGCCCTGCCGCTGGAAGTTTACGATATCCGACTGCATGAATACCGCACAGCCGTAGCCAAAGACGGGCATCGCCTGCGCCGAAAAAGCCAAATCGGCATACTGGTTTACGCTGAGGCCAAAGCCTTCAGCGGTCGATTGCAGGAAATATCCATTGCCTGCCGAGCATTGTGTATTGAGTTTGAAATCTTTGACGCGCCCGTTGTGCAGGATGATGATTTTGATGTCCTGCCCGCCAACGTCGACAATGACGTGCGGATCTTCGTAGAACTTAAGCGCGGATTCGGTGTGCGCAACGGTCTCTACGAGCGCGACGTCGGCTTTCAGAACGTCCTTGAGTATATCTTTCGCGTAGCCTGTCGTTGCGACGCCGAGAACTTCGAGTTTCGCATTTTGCCCTTCCACCTGATTCCGCAGGTTCTCGAACATCTCGATCGTGTCCTGAATCGGATTGCCGTTCGAGAGTTGATAGGTCTTGCAGAGAATATCCCCGTTTTCATCGAGGAGAACGGCTTTGGTGGAAGTCGAGCCGCCATCGATGCCGATGAACCCCGCGACAGTGCTGTTTTTCTGGAAGACAGCGGGTGTAAATTTCTTGCGACGATAGGCGTCTTTGAAGATGTCAAGATCCTCTGGCTTCTCGACCAGTCCTTTGCCACCCGATCTGGCTTTCTCTTCCTGACGGCCGAAGTCGATGTAGTGGATAAGGCTCTCGTAACCGCGGTAGCAGCCAATGCAGTCGTCTTCGCTGCGTCCGAATTCGATCGCGCCAAGAGCGGCGAAATATTGCGCGTTCTGCGGAACCTTGATGAGGTCTTCTGGTTTCGCGCCGTCGGGAATTGCGACCTTGCGCTCCTGCCACATGCGGGGAATGTTTGCCTGCCAGGCTTCACGCATGCCACGAATGAAACTGTTTGGACCACCGAGCAACAACACGTGCGGACGCAGCGTGTGGCCGCGGGTAAGAACGCTGAGATTCTGCAGAACGATTGCCTCGAACAATGACGCCATCAATTCGTCAGATGGCGTTCCAACTTTCTGCAGGCCATTAATGTCCGTTTCGGCAAAGACTCCGCACTTGCCTGCGACCTTGTGCAACTTAATATCGTTGTATTTCTGCTGCGCGAGAAGCTCGGTCGGAATCTTCAATTTTGCATTGATCTTGTCGATGACCGCGCCCGTGCCGCCGGCGCACTTGTCGTTCATCGACGGTATTTTTTTCTTGCGGCCGGTTTCATCGTCATCTTTGAAAACGATGATTTTGGCGTCTTGTCCGCCGAGTTCGATCACCGAATAAACTTCCGGATGCAACTTCTCCACCGCAAGAGAAACCGCCGTCACTTCCTGAACGAACTTGGCACCGATCTGGTCTGCTATGGCGCCGCCGCCGGAACCGGTCATGAACATGCGCGTGTTTTGCGCATTAATGCCGATCTCGGATTCCATGCGTTTTAGGAATTCCAGCGATTTTTCAGGCTGTTTGGTTTCATGCCGCTGGTAGTCCTGCCACAATACCTGGTCGCTGGCCGCATCGACGACGACAGCTTTCACCGTGGTTGAACCGACGTCGAGCCCGACCATGAATTTCGTACTGTGATCGTGGGGCTTCTGCGTCTGTCGCTGGACTGGCTTTTCGAGCGGGGCGATCTGAATGAGCGCTGGACCTTTATGATCGTGCATTAATTCCCTCTTCCATAAGAACCCGACCAATCTGCGAACTCAATCGCTAAGAACACCAAAACCGCCGAGCAATCATTCACCCTTGTAAGCGCCGGCGAACTTTTTGTTCTCTGTGTTAAAACGGCCTGTTAATCTCCTGACATCGCAGGCACAGCTTCGACGCGCACCCGCGACCGCTTCTGGAAGCGGGTATCCTTGTCGATTCGCTTGCTGACGTGCAGAATGAACTGCGCCGCCGTACCGGCGACGCCCTCCTGATGCGGCACGTGATAGAAGGGCCTCTTCAGTTCAGGATGTTCGTCGATGTATTCGCGAATCTGCTGCATGCCCTTGCCTGTCGATTTGAGGCATTGCTCGAATTCAGTTTTCGCTTTGACCTTGGCTTCGCCGAGCGCCATCTGCACGCGGCTGTGAGCGTTAACCTCGCCCTCGCCGGAAGTTTCAATGGGTAGGAAGATCATGTCTTTGAATTTATTGATCACGGCCGATTGCACCCCATCCGACTGCGATGACGGCATGCAGCCGAACGGCTTCAGAGCGAGCACCATGTGGCAAAGTTTGTGCACCGTGTAATAAACGTTCTTGCCGACTTCAAGGTGCCCTTCACCGCCGCGCGCGAACTGGTTATAGAAGGGATGCGCCAGATCGGCGAGTTCCGATTGCGGCACAAGCTGGTGCGTAATGCCGCCGAGGTTCTTGATGGTTCGGTGATAGAAGAAATTCCACATGCGCTGACCGGCGCCGATCCCCCATAGTTTCTTGCGCAATCCAATGTAGTTCGCAAACAGGTCCTTCGCCTGGTACCACTCCGGATTCCGGTGAGGACGATTCACCGGCCACTTCGCGATAGCGTGCGCCTTGGCCTGATACATCAAATAGGCGACCCAGGTCGCAATCGGCTCAACCAGAACCTGCGCTCCTTCGCGTTCGAGGAAGTCGAACATATGGAAGTTGCCGTCACCCTCCGTGAGCTGCGCCCAGAACTCGCCAGTGATCTTTACCAGCGGCTTCACGCGGGTGCGATCGACCTCGATCGAGTCCATTTTTTCGCGGGCGGTGTGCAGGGCATTCAAGTAGTCCTTTCCCCACATATGCTCGTGCCACTTGCCAAACACGTTGAAAGTGTTCCTGAGGACTTTGTTGCTTTTGAATTTCGGCTTTGCCCAGTTTGGAGCCCGCTCCTCGATTTCAAAGGATTTGCGATTCCTGAGATCATCACATAAGCCATCGACCGTCTCCCGGAAGACCTTGTCAGTTTCGCCCTTGTTCGACTCGTAAGGACGAATCTGGTAAATCAAATCGTTGAAGACATCGCCCAAGTGCATGGCGTTCAACATGCCGAAGCCGAAGTCGATGGTGAACTTCAGACCAGGCTCGCCGGAGGCAGCCTTAATTCCGTCGGAATCTTTGAAGAGCAACACGCGGAAGCCGTCGAAGCCCGCATTCTTCAGCGCGAAGCGGTACTCGGCTTCGTACATTCCGAAGCGGCATGGGCCACAGGAACCGGCGGTAAAGAAGACGTAATTGTCGAGAATCTGCTGGCGAGGCAGGCCCTCCTTCTCGAGGAATTGCAGATACTGAACAAGATTTCCCACTGTAAAGTAAGTCGGATTGCACTGGCCATTGTTGCCGAACTCTTTCCCGGTCTGAAAACCGGCGACGTTCGGCACCGGCAACTTCTCGCAACGGTAGCCGCAGCCTTGGAAAACAGCGCGAATCAGGTCCTCATGTTTCCAGGTAAAACCGCCGAATAAGATGGTTACGCGGCTGCGCTCTTCCGCGGTAAACGCGCGCTCCACTGGACGGTGAAAATGTTTCGGTTCATCAAGGCCAGCAATTTTTCGCAGGCGCATACGCTCCGCATCCAGCCGTTGTTTGATCTCCGAATCATTTTCAATTTGGACAAAATTCGTCGCCATAAGGTTCCTCCGCATGTGTGCTGAACATTGGAATATCTCTGGACAGGATTGGCGCGGACCGCGATGTTTTGCGGTCTGGCAAGAACAAGCAAAGAAGTGGCGCGGCACCGCTCGGACGGGAAATCGTCCCAACCGCTCTCGCCGTGCTGACTAACCACAACATCCGAACTCCACAAAGGGTTAGGAGGTTCGAAGTCTTACACCGGCGGAACCCTTTAAGGCTCCGTAGGCGCCGGATTTAGCTTTGATCGCGTTGTGATGCAAAAGACACGCGATTCCGTTGCACTAAATTTCCCAGTTTCTGAACGAAAGACTGATTTCCTTTCTAGCAGAAAGGCTGGCGCAATTTCAAGAGTTCGACATTTATTTCTCGGTCTCAATTTGATGCAGAGGCGATCGATGCTCGACGAAACCACTATTGCTAGACAGCTAAATTACACCTTTTAACCGTGCCAGTCGATTCGCTCCTTTTCACTTAACACGACGTTCGACACTCCCGATCTGCCCAGGACCTGAACGCTGCGACACAAAAATTCGCTACGCAGCATCTACTTAAATCATCAACCAGAATGTCCAGCTTGGGATCGCTCCGGATCAGGAAGTAGAATGCTCGGCTAAAGGGAGAACACGCATGATCCAACTCAAAGTGAATGGATCCAGCCGCACTTTTGACGGCGATTCCAACATGCCGCTGCTCTGGTATCTGCGCGACATTCTCGGGCTTACGGGGACGAAATTTGGCTGTGGCATGGCTCTGTGTGGCGCTTGCACGGTCCACAAGAACGGTCAGGCGATTCGTTCCTGCGTCACTCCGATGAGTTCAGCAGCGGGCAGCCAGATTGTGACGATCGAAGCGCTCAGTATGGGTGGGCTTCATCCCGTGCAAGAAGCGTGGATTGAATTGAACGTTCCGCAGTGCGGCTACTGCCAGTCTGGACAGATGATGCAGGCGGCGATTCTCTTAAAGGCCAAGCCTCATCCCACAGATCTGGATATCGACGATGCCATGGCCGGCAACATTTGCCGCTGCGGTACTTACCAGCGCATTCGTCAGGCAATCAAGCTGGCGGCGGAGAAGAGCGCATGAAAACTATCGAAAATGTAAGCCGCCGGCGGTTTCTGCGAGGGGTGTTCGGTGCGGGTGCGTTTGTGCTCGCCGTGCGATGTGTTCCGGTCTCCCTCGCGCAAGGGGTCGTCGATGCGCTCAATGACGCCAATCGAGCAACGTTCCATCCCAGTCTTTTTGTTGGCATTCAGCCGGATGGAACGATCTACATCGTCGCGCACCGCTCAGAGATGGGAACCGTCATTCGCACCTCTTTGCCGATGGTGCTCGCCGACGAACTCGACGCCGATTGGAAGCATGTAAAGGTCGACCAGGCAGTGGGAGACAAGCGGCTGGGAGATCAAAATACCGACGGGTCGAAATCCGTAAGAACTTACTTCAACACCATGCGCGAGTGCGGAGCGACCGCACGGATGATGTTGATTCAGGCAGCCGCGCAACGATGGAATGTACCGGCATTAGAGTGTTCGACCGAGATTGAGGTTGTGGTTCACAAGCCGAGCGGCCGGCACGCAGGTTACGGCGGCTTGGCCTCTGACGCAGCGAAGCTTGCCGTTCCCCCGAAAGATCAGGTTCAACTGAAGAAGCCCGCCGAGTGGCGCTACATCGGAAAGAGCATGGTTAGTATCGACCTCGAGAATCTATGCACCGGCAAAGCTGTATACGGAATCGATGCACGGGTGAACGGCATGGTCTATGCATCGATCGAGCATCCGCCGGTTCTGGGCGGGAAGGTGAGAGCTCTCGACGATAAGGAAACTTTGAAAGTCGCGGGAGTCAAGCGCACCATCAGCATCGATCCATTCAAGCCTCCCGCGGCGTTTCAGCCCCTTGGGGGAGTTGCCGTGATTGCTGACAACACATGGGCTGCGTTTCAAGGCCGCAAGAAACTGAAAATCGACTGGGAGAACGGCCCCAACGAATCTTATGACTCCTCCGAATACAAGAAAGAGCTTTTCGACGCTGCGCACCAGCCTGGAAAAGTAATTCGCAGTGTGGGCGATTCGGATCAGGAATTCGGCCGCAACAAGACGATTTACGAAGCCGATTACTATGTACCGTTGCTGGCGCATGTTCCCATGGAACCGATGGCCGCCTTGGCGGAATTTAAAGACGGAAAAGTAACCGTGTGGGCGCCTACGCAGAACCCGCAGGCGGTGCAGGCCATCGTTTCCTCGGAACTGGGCATCCCGCCGGAGAGCGTGATCTGCAATGTAACCCTTCTGGGCGGCGGTTTCGGAAGGAAGTCGAAACCTGACTACGTTGCCGAGGCCGCGGTTCTGTCGAAAAAGGTGGGGCGTCCAGTGAAGGTTGTGTGGACGCGGGAAGACGATGTCAAGTTCGACTATTACAACGCGGTCGCGGCGATGTACATAAAGGCAGCGCTCGACGAAAAAGGCAAACCCACAGCCTGGCTTCAGCGATCGGTCTTTCCGCCGATTACCGCTACATTCGACGTAGGTGCGATCTACGGCGATCCTCCTCATCTGGCGCAGGGCTGGACGGATCTTCCTTACGATTTGCCGAACCTGCGAATCGAGAACGGACCGGCGCATGCGCACGTGAGAATTGGCTGGCTGCGATCGGTCGCTAATATTTATCACGCATTCGCAGTGCAATCTTTCACCGATGAGCTTGCGCATCGTGCCCAGCGTGATCCGGCGGAGTACCTGCTGGATTTAATCGGGCAGCCCCGCACTCTGGATTTCACGAACGTTAACTATCCCAATTACGGCGCGGACTATAAAACATATCCTTGGGAAACGGGCCGGCTGCGAAACGTGCTCGAAATGGTTGTGAAGAAGTCCGGTTGGGCCAGGAAGAAAAGCGAAACGGGTCACGGCTTCGGAATCGCGGCTCATCGGAGTTTCCTGACTTACGTGGCCACGGTGGTTGAAGTTGAAATCACCGACGATGGCAATATCCGCATCCCGCGTGTGGATACGGCGCTCGATGCCGGACTCGTGGTGAATCCAGAAGCGACGACCGCGCAATTTCAGGGCGCGGCGGTTTTCGGAACCAGCATTGTTCGCACGGGAGAAATCACAGCCAAAAACGGCGCCATCGAGCAAAACAATTTCTACGATTATCCGGTGGCTCGCATCACCGATGTGCCAGCGCAAACCAACGTCTACATCGCCGAAAGTCTGGCGCCGCCCGCCGGAGTTGGCGAACCGGGCGTGCCGCCGTTCGTTGCCGCATTCTGCAATGCGATCTTCGCGGCCACCGGCAAGCGGGTTCGCGACTTGCCGCTTTCGAGTAACAAGCTTTTTGCGTAAGCTTCCAGGGAGATAGATCGTGCCCTCTATTGCCGAATACTCTGTCATGATGTCGGTTGCGCTGGCGGAGGCGCGGCAAGGACTTGCGGAAGGCGGTATTCCGATTGGAGCCGCGATCTTTGACCAAAGTGGAAATGTGATCGGCACAGGGCATAATCGCCGCGTGCAGGCTGGAGATCCTTCGGCGCACGGTGAAATCGATGCTTTCCGCCGCGCCGGCCGGCAACGCAGCTACCGCGGCCTGATTATGGTGACGACGCTCGCGCCTTGCTGGTATTGCAGCGGGCTGATCCGGCAATTTGGATTCGGCACGGTTGTGGTGGGTGAGAGCCGCAACTTCCAGGGCGGCCTGGATTGGTTGCGATCGCTAGGGATAAACGTTCTCGATCTCGATTCTGAGGACTGCGGTTCGATGCTGGCCGAGTATATTCGGATCCATCCGGAAATATGGAATGAAGACATCGGCGCAGAGTGACTCGCGATAAATCCATGCCAAATCCCTTCATGGCCCGCGCCATTCATCTTGCCATCGATAACGTACGCTCGCGGCGAGGCGGGCCGTTCGGCTCGGTAATCGTCAAAGATGGAAAAATCGTCGCTGAAGGCTCCAATCGGGTTACGTCGACGAAGGACCCTACGGCTCATGCTGAGGTAGTCGCCATTCGCGAGGCCTGCAGAAGCCTGGCTGCCTTCGATCTTGCAGGCTGCGAGATCTATTCCTCGTGCGAGCCCTGTCCGATGTGCCTGGGAGCGATTTACTGGGCGCGACTCTCGCGTATCTATTTCGCAGCCGTCGACGCGGACGCGGCACTGGCCGGATTCGACGATTCATTGATCTACCGCGAACTCGCGCAGCCGCATTCGCTACGAAAAATTCCCATGACTCAGATGATGCGTGATGAGGCGTTAGAAGCTTTTCGAGCGTGGGAGAAGATGCCGAACAAGATCGAGTATTAAACCGTTCCATTCTTTCACTCCAGAATAAGGGTATTCATTGAACGAACCGTCGCTGACAGAACCTGGCCTCACCGAACCTCCGCCGCTCGAGCGGTCGCCGATCGACCGCTATTTTCGCCTGGTGGAGCACAACACGTCGATCAGGCAGGAAATGCTCGGCGGCTTGACCACCTTCGTGACGATGGCCTACATCATCGTCGTCAACCCACAGATTTTGGCGCAGGCCGGAATGCCACCCGAGGGTGTCCTCTTCGCGACCTGCATTTCCGCCGCGATTGCCACGCTCGTGATGGGACTTTATGCGAATTATCCGATCGCGCTTGCTCCGGGAATGTCGCTCAATGCCTACTTCACTTATTCAGTGTGCCTCGGCATGCATCTTCCGTGGCGAACGGCACTCGCGGTAGTTTTCTTTTCGGGCGTTCTGTTTCTTTTTCTCACCGTAACGCGGGTTCGCGAACAGATTGTGAACGGAATCCCGGACTGCCTCAAATACTCGACTGGCGCCGGAATTGGAATGTTCATTGCTTTCGTCGGGCTGCGAAACGCGAAACTGATCGTCGCGAATCCGGCGACATTTGTGGGACTGGGTAGCTTCGCCGACAAAGAAGTGCAGATGGCCTGCTTCGGCCTGATCCTAACCATGGTGTTGATGTCGCGAAAGGTTCACGGCTCGATATTGATCGGCATCCTGGCCACGGCTTTGCTGGGAGTGTTGCGAGGAGCGGCGAAATGGCCGGCAGCGATTTTATCTTTTCCGCATCCATCGTCAACTTTCCTGCAACTCGATTTTCGCGGAGCCAGCCATTTGGGATTGCTTGAAATTCTGTTCGCGTTTCTTTTCGTGGATCTCTTCGACAACGTCGGCACGCTCGTGGGAGTCTGCGAGCAGGGCGGCTTTATGCGACACGGCAAAATTCCTCGTGCAGGCCGTATTCTGGTCGCCGACGCCGTTGGAACCATCGTCGGCGCTCTCACCGGAACCTCGACGGTGACCAGCTACATCGAGAGCGCCGCAGGAGTTGCCGCTGGGGCGCGCACAGGACTGAGCAATGTGATCGTCGCGGCCCTTTTCTTGGCGGCGACGTTTTTCTCTCCGTTAGCTGCGGCAATTCCAGCCTATGCAACCGCAGCGGCACTGATTCTGGTTGGCGTTTTAATGACGCAATCGATTGCCCGCATCGAATGGCAAGACTTCACCGAAGCCGTGCCGGCGTTTATCACGATGATCGCGATGCCGCTGACCTTCAGCATCGCCAGCGGGCTCAGCCTGGGGTTGATCTCCTACACCGTTGTTAAGGTTGCCGCCGGAAAGGTTCGCGAAATAAATGCCCTCGTTTGGATTCTCACGATTTTGTTTATTTTGCGTTATGTGTATCTGGCAGCGGCTTAACGACACCCAAGCATACGTTCATGGTCAGTAATTCAGGGAGTTAGAAGGACGACCCGACAGTAGCGTGGGCGCTATCGGAGCCTGCCGGCTCGTTCTCGTCCTCGGGTAACGTAACTTCCCTCCACAGGCTTTTATCGCGGAGGATGCGTGAGACCATTGCGGTATGCATGGCATGACCAGCCCGATCGGCAATGACTCTGCCAAGGATGGGCTTGCCGAGCAAGGCAAGGTCGCCGACCAGATCGAGAATTTTGTGACGTACGAATTCGTCGGGAAAACGCAGCGGGCCATTTTCGACTCCATCGCGCGTGAGCACGATGCAGTTTTCCCGTGAGGCTCCGCGGATCAGCCCCATATTGCGCATCGCTTTCTCGTCTTCGCGCGAGCCGAAGGTTCTCGCAGCGGCAATATTTCGCAGATAGTTGCCATTGGAGAGTTCGACCTTCATCGTCTCTTTGCCGATGAGCGGGTGCGGGAAATTTATGGAATAAGAAACGGAATAGCTGCCGGCCGGCTCAACGGAGATGAACTTGTTTCCTTCGCGCATTTCCGTAGCGCGGAGAATCTTGAAATACTTGCGCGGCCGCCGCTGCTTGCGCAGCCCCACCTTCTGGATCATCTGAACGAATGGAAGCGCACTGCCGTCGAGAATCGGGAGCTCCAGGTTGTCGAGTTCGACGATGGCATTGTCCACGCCCAGGCCAACAAATGACGAAAGCAGATGTTCTGTGGTGGAGATGAAAACGCCCTTTTTCATCAGGCTGGTGGCATAGCTTACGCGAGCAATGTTGCCACAGACGGCTTCAACCTCGAAGCCGTCCAGGTCGCTGCGGCGAAAAACGATACCCGTTCCCGGGGACGCAGGCAGGATTCGCATCGACACCGGAGCACCGCTATGCAGGCCAACACCGCTGCATTCCACAGCTGAGCGAACTGTTTGCTCCTGGATCAAGGCCTTTGTATTTTTCGATTAAGGAATAGATTATAGGCAGCTTAGGAAGTTCGGCTGTGGCAAAAAAGCCACACTGGTGGGCTTTGCACAGAAAGGCACCCCTAATGGCTAGTTATTGTGCAGCCAAGAGGGTTTATGTGCAGGAGCCTCCGCGTGCGGTTTTATTGGCCTTGTTCCCTGAAAAGCATATCCTTCATGGCACCAAGAGCAGGCTCTTGGCACTGTGGAGGTGTGCGTGGGGGGTACTGTCGTCGATACCGGATTGGGGGTCATCGCATTTCTGGCCCAAACCGCAATTACCTGGGTTGCATGGAGGGCTACCGTGCAGCCGATAACAGAACACGATCGTGCTCGACAACGTCGTTATGAAATTGTGATTGGCATATCGTTTTTTGTGGGACTGCTAGTGATTATTATTTCGGGAATTCGCTCCTCAAACATCAGCGGTCAGTTGGAGGTTCTTAAAAATCTGCAAATGGAAGGCATCAACACTACAACCGGCGGAGACAGTTTCTGTTATATCGGGTTGGCGCTGGACGACAAGGCGGCAGCATCGACGGCTGCGATTACAGCAGTTCATGTAGGAAAGTACCCGCTAACCGACGTATCCGCACGAATGGTGGACGTGCAAATTTCTGCTGATATGCAAGCCAAGCACGAGCAATTTGGCTTCGGTGATCGCTCGACAACCAATATTTACGTCGGGGATTTGAGTTCCGGAGCTACGCATCTCATGCGGCAGCCTATACCCATAGTTGCGAACAATCAGGAGCAGCACGACTTCAACATCTTCTTCAGCGCGAAGAATGGATTTTGGACTGAAATCGTCCGAATGAGATTTATTAACGGACGATGGTCGGAGGGGATTCAAGTCCTGAGACAGGTACAGTTAGCTCCCGGCACAAGACCGCCAATGTACTTTGAGCAAAAACCTGACGATTTTCAGCCGAAGTGCTCATCAATCATCGCCGACAACGGCGAATGTTATTGGGAATAGAAAGCTTAAGCGGACATCGGCCAAAATGCGGGGTCAATTCCGAGTTCGTACATTTCGTGAATGAGTACCACGAGGTTATGACAGAGAATTTTGCAGAGCGTTTCGTTGACCATCGCAACGTCAGTCTTGCTTCGCAGCGAGTCTCCGAACTTGCGTTTCATCATCGAGAACGTCGATTCGACGTTCGACCGCTTGTGATAGTGGGTAAGGAACTCGTTGCGGCGAAACATGAAGTAATGAAACATCTGCTCGTAAGTTCCGCCCACGCCGCCTGTTGCGTTGCCGCGAAAAACGATGAACGGGGTACCGCCGACCTTTTGAATCGCATCGGTAGCAGGTCGACCGCCGTAAGCCTTGTCTGCCGAGACTTCGGAAACCTGAAAGTTCTGCGCGGTTGCTTCTACGAGCGGCGGGAGCATTTTGGCATCGCTCGCGTGCTTGTCCGCGATTTCGACGGCGGTCACGATGTTAGTTTTGACGCCGCACATGATGTGAGTCTTTACCCACTCGCGCTGCTCCTTGTCCTTGCCATACTTCACGTCAAACCAGCGGACGTAGCGGGAAGTCATAAAGCCCGACGAATCCACCGCGAAGTCGGTTTCGACCGCTTGCAGGGGCAAGCTGCTTCGCGTAATCATCCCGCGAAGGATTGGGGTCATTTCGGCATTCTCAAGACAGTTGGAAATGGAATTGAAGTGCGGCGTCTTGCCGATAAATCCCTTGCTCTGCGCTTCCCGCAGATCGGTCATAAAGCGACGGGCGCTCATAGTGGAATAAACCTTGAACACGGCGCTGAAAAGAGCATCGGGCAGCGGGAGGCTTGGCCGCCCGTTTTTCTTAATTTGCGGTTGGCGAGTCCCACAGCACAAGTCGAACAACAGGGATTGGAACTTTTCTTTCTCGCCGGTCTGAGCGGCGTTGTAGGCAGTCCAAGCTTGCGGGTAGGTCGGGCGAGATTCAGCGACCGCAAGGGTTTCAGTCACGGTCTTGGACCCATCATCCCCCCACACTTCCCGGCGAACGTAGAACATCGCTGCATAAACGTGCTTACACTTCTCGCGGCGAGTTTCCCAGTCAGGGCAAGAGCACTCACCGGAGTCGCTGAGGCTGACCATGTAGAAGCCGTGCCCGCTCTGCGAAGGAACCTGCCAGCGGTCGCCGTAGCGCCGAATTCTCGTTGTGGCCGCAATTACCAAACCGCGCTGCTCTCTCAGGTTTTCCATAATCTCCACCTGAGAAATATATTACTAACTAGGTATATATCTGTCAAGCAAAATCTTACCTTGACAATATATTATTTTCTAGGTACAGTCAGCTCATGGCGCTGGTTACTGTTAAGCAAAAAGGGTATCGTTGCAACAGGTGCGAGCACGAATGGGTGCCACGCCGCAGTACAGAAGGCGAACCCCGCGTGTGTCCATCCTGCAAAAGTCCATATTGGAACAAACCGCGCAAGTACAATCTCAAAGCGCGTCAATCCTGATCTTTCAAAAAGTTTGGCGGAGAAGTCGGGTGTCGAACCCACGGCGCTTACACGCCGTCCGGCGGTTTTGCAGACCGTTTGCCTCCACAGGCTTGGGGCTTCTCCGTTAAAGGGTGCGGGTGAGAGCATCGCGTCGCAAACGTTCGGCTCTCATCCGCGCATCTCATCTCAACTATTTGTCATCCACCGTCCCCTCGTTTCCGGCTCTTGCTTTGCGGCTTCTAAATCGCGGCCTTCTCTGCCATTTCCTCCACCGATACAAAACACGGAAGCCGTCTTGTTTCCTTTCTACGTACTTGTCCCTTTCCAATCGGCCCACAATCGTGTAAATGGATGCAGAAGCGTTCTCGTATCGCTTCAGGTCAAAACCATCCTTTTCCAGCCTTTCTTTGATGTCCTTGACGGAGAGGAAGTCGGGATGGGCCGTCCTTATCACTGCCCGACACGCATCCGTGACTCCGTGTGCGCTCAGATTGCTCGTATCCAAGTATCCGCAGAGCGCGCCAAGTTCCGAGACGATACGGCGGATGCGCTCCAATTGCATCCGCGTATCCTCGCGTTGCACGTCCAGTTCCGCAAGTTTCACCTCAAGCCGCAACTGATCGGCTGTAAACCCGAAGTACCGGGCTTGGTTGTACCGTCTTTCCGCCGCCTCGTCATCAATGCTGTCAACCATAATGGAGGTATATTAACATGTCTAGAGACACTCTCAATATACAAATTCAAGAAGCCAAGAGGAAAATTAAACAAGCGAAAGAGCAACTCGCGTTGGCTGAAAAAACGGTCGAGGATATGGAAAAGAAAAATTCTATGGCATCCGGAGAACCCCTCCGGCCAGCACCAAGGCAGCGTTAGGCTATTTAGTTTTTGTGCAGAATTCTAACTTCATGTGCAGAGGGGACTTGTTGTGCAAAGCCACACTGGTGGGCTCACGGGCAAAGAAGGGCCCGTCAAATCGGGCTAAGTCAGTGTTTTTTCGCGGGTTTATTGGGATTGTACCGGGAATTCGGATCAAACATTGTCTGGTCCAGTTCCTGATTGTAATGAACCGCGTTGACGAAGCGTTGGCTTTGCATGTCCCCATTGAAATAGCGGGTGAATCCGTAGGGCGTGTTTACCCCTTGCACGACGCGGAAGTTATCGTAAATCTCTTCTTCCACATTGCGCTCGTGATCGACGGGGTCGCGCCATTTGTAGGTTTTCTTAATGGGCAAGTGCGAATCGATGTCCAGAAAAAGGTCGACGGCTTCGTCGTTGGCGTCGATGAGCGTTATCTGGTCGGCCGGAAGATTGCCGGCCAGCGCATTGCCGTCGTAAAAAAGCGCGACTTTGGGATCGTTGATCCAAACCCGCAACAAGGTTTCGAGCGAAAATCTGCGGCGGCGTAAGTAGTCATCGAGATCTTTTTGCTCGATGGCGCGCGGCCCTTTATAAGTCAGCTCATAGCCTTTGTTGCCAGTGTAGAGGTAAGCGACGTCACGCTCCGGTGTTACTTCGATGCGCTCCTTGTCGGGATTCTCGACGAACCTCCAGAACAGCAGGCCGTTGCTGGTCGGATTGCCGTGATGAAAGCTGTAGGTGCGCCCCTGTTCCTCGATATTCTGAACGTTCAAATATGCCTGCCCACCGAGAGCCTGGATTGCTTGCTCGATCAAACCGCGGGCTTTGCGCGCTCCGGAGAGGTCCGCGGCGGGAATCGATTCCGCCTGGGAGGAGACTGCAGCTGCACCCTGCGGCGGCGAAGGCTCAGTGGCCGCCTGCGCCGATGCCGCAGAATCGATCGCGACAGAGAGCGCTATTCCAGCGATGAAAGCAAGGTATTTCATTCGTACGAACAGGTTGGATGCTCGAATAGCAAATTGTAGCTGCTTGCCGCATTTTGCGCGTGAAAGGCCGTGCTCATTAACGAAGTTGGATGCACCAATTCGGAGCGAGACGAAGCAGCGCAGTCACTTTCCGCCCGCACCTACCCCACGAGTACGGCTCCGCCGTTGACGTTGAAAATTTCTCCGGTAATGAAGCCCGCGTGCTCGGTGCACAGGAACAAGACCGGAGCGGCAATCTCCTCGGGCTTCCCGACACGCTGGAGCGGAATCGTGCTGCGGATTTCTTCGCCGCTACGGGGATCATCGAGCGCGGGCTTCGACATATCTGTGTCGACCCACCCAGGCGCGACGGCGTTGACGTAGATGCCTGCTGGAGCGAGTTCGGCGGCGAGGGTCTTGGTCATGCTGATGATTGCGCCTTTAGTCGCGGAATAGTCACAGTGAAAAGCCTCACCGCGCTGGCCGCTGGTGGAACTGACAAGAACAACATGCCCGCTCGCCGAGCCCGTGCGCGGCTGAGACTTCATATGCGCAACCGTATGTTTCACCAGTCCGAAGACTGCGTCGAGATTAATGGAGAGCGTGGAGCGCCATTGCTCGTCCGGCATTTTTTCGATGGCGACATCCTGCACAGGCCAGACTCCGTGGTTGGCCACGAGAATGTCGATTCGGCCGAAAGGCCGAACAGCCTCGGCTATCAGGTGTCGAGCGGCATCGGTGCCGTTCAGATCGCTATGAATAGCAACGCAGTTGGCGCCGCCGCAAGCTTTTGCTAGAGCCTCAGCTTGAGATTTCGCCTGTTGATAAGTGAATACAACTTTGGCATCAGCCGCAGCGAACATGCGGACCGTGGCTGCGCCGATGCCGCGCGACCCTCCCGTAATAAGAGCAACTTTGCCGGATAAAGAGAGTGGAATTGACATGATGAATAGTTTGCGGGTTTCCCAACCCGGTTGCAAGCGAAGCGATTTGGCGGTTTCGCTGAAGAATTGTTGAGAAATAAATCCCTTTATTACGAAGCGGCAGCACTGCTAAGGGAATCAAACAACCTATGCTAGGGGGCGTTTACGATTATCAGGGAAACTGGTCGAGCCATCGCCGCACGCGGCATTTCCGCATGGGCGCAGCACTCCTGGCCGCGATTTTCCTTTGCACCCCCTTGTGGGCACAAGATGCTGAAGCGCCAGTCTCTCCGGCGAAGGGTTCATGGGAACCGGATTCGGTATCTGACGCTCAGAAGCCGCCCATCCACACGACGCGCGAAAAATGGGACAATTTTGTTACGGAGACCGCCAGCCCTCTAACCTTTGGCGGCGCTTCCTTCAATGCCGCTTTCTCGCAGGTGACCAAGACCGATCCCCAATATGGAGTTGGCAGGACGGCTCTGGCAGAACGCTTCGGCGCCTCTCTCGCAGACATCGCCTCGCAAAATTTCTTCGGAGACTTTGTTGTGGCGTCGGCGCTCCACGAAGATCCGCGCTATTTTCGCATGGGCAGCGGTCACGGCTTCTGGACCAGGGTCGGTTATTCCGTCAGCCGAGCCGTTGTAATTCGCAAAGACGATGGCGGCAATACGTTCAATTTCGATAACGTTCTGGGCAGCGGCGCCAGCACACTGTTCTCAAATCTTTATTACCCCCCATCCAGCCGCACCGGCAAAGGCATGCTGATGCATTGGGGAATCGATATCGGAGATAACGGCTTTGTGAATCTGGCTCCGGAATTCTGGCCCGATTTTCGGGACAAGGTATTGCGACGACACCACTGAGAGAACGTTGAATATCTAGAGAGAATCTCTCGTTGCCGGCGTCCGTTCCGATTTTAATCCGCGCAAAAGCAGGCGCACCAGCATGCCATCGAAACCGGTACCGCTCATCTTCGAAAGTTCGTCGAGCGCTTGTTCCGGCGTGCGCGCGGCGGAGATGGATTGCTCGGTCAGCATGTTGGCGTAGGAGTCAGCCAGGGAGATGATGCGCGCCCAGAGCGGAATCTGCTCACCCTTGGCGCCGTCGGGATAGCCGGAGCCGTCGAAGCGCTGATGATGATGCTCGATCGCCTGCCGCATCATGGCACTATCCGGCAGAATGCCGACGATTTCGGCCCCGACTCGGGCGTGCATCTTTACCAGAAAGAATTCGTCATCGGTGAGCGGGCCGGGCTTGTTCAGAATGCGCTCGGGAACGAATATCTTGCCAACGTCGTGAACCCGCGCGGCATAGACGAGATCGGACGTTTCCTCGGGCGGCAGATGCAGAGAGCGCGCCAGAATTTCGGTATAGCGCGCCACCATGTCGCCGTGGCCCGAGGTGCGCAGTTCGCGCGATTCGGCTGCGCGGCTGAGGACTTCAATCGATTCCTTGAGCAGCGGCACATTGCAATCTTCCTCCCCGCCGCAGAATCTCATCAGCATCGAGGTGAGTTCTTCGAGATGCTCGGGCCCATTGTGCTCGCGCTGCAGAAAACCTTCAATGTAGGACGAGATTTGCTGCCGCTGCGCGGCAAACTCTTCTCCGGCGGCAAATTCCTGCGCCGCTGAAACGCGATTGCCTCCGGAGCGCTTGGAAACATACATTCCGGCGTCGGCGACGCGAATAATATCTTCGATGGAGAAGCCGTGCGTTGGGAAGCTGGCCACGCCAAAGCTGCCGGTGATGTGATGCTCGTTCAAGAGCGGGTCCGCGGCCATCCATTGCCGAAGACGCTCGGCCAGCGTTTCCGCCTGTTCGGGGCCGGTTTCGGGCATGAGGATAATGAATTCGTCTCCGCCGTAGCGCGCAACGACGTTCGATTGACGCGATTTTTGCTCCAGCAATCGTCCTACGCGCGCCAGCACCAGATCGCCTTCGAAATGTCCCAGCGTATCGTTGACTTCTTTGAACTTGTCGAGATCGATGAGCACGACCGAGAATGGCCGTCCCGAGCGGGATGCGCGCTTCCACTCGGCTGATAGAGCCTCCCAGAAGAAGCGGCGCGTCTTGATTCCGGTGAGACCGTCGGTGATCGACTGCTGTTGCAGCTTCTGGAATACGAATGCATTGTGCAGCGCCGTGGCCAGCAAGTCTGCCAAGGTGTTCAGAATCAGCACATCCTGGGGCGAAAAGGCGCTCTCATTGCGGCTTTCGATGTTCAACGCTCCGAGAAGCGTTTCGCTGTAGGTAATCGGAATACAGAGGACAGAACGTGATTCCGGGAGGATCGCTCCCATCTGGCCCGGAATTCCATTCTGCACCAGCGCCCGTTCCCCGGTTCGCGCGACGCGGCCAAGGATCCCGAAACCCAGCGGAACCCTCTTGCCCATCGCGTGAGCCGTAGCTCCTGCCTCGGCTTTGATTTCGATTTCCTTGGTGCCGTAATCGAGCAGGCCGATGCCTATATGATCGAAGCTGAAATTCTTTTGGATCTCGCCGACGATTTCGCCGAGCAGGTGAACCGGGTCGTCGCTCGAAATTGCGGTGCGGGAGATGTTGTTCAGAAAAGCCAGCTGCCGCGAGCGCCGCTGCTCCTCAGCAAATAATCGGGCATTCTCCACTGCAACCGATACTTGACCGGCCGCAGTCACCAGCACATCCAGATCGCGTTGCTCGAAAACGAATTCACGCTCCGTGCTCATCGCCACCATCACTCCCGCAGGCTTGTTGCCAAGCAGAATGGGCGCCGCACACAAGCATTTCGCCGGTTGCGGAGGCTTGAATGTAACTCCCATCCGGAGTCTTGCTTTTTCCACATCCGACCGAATGAGGAGTGGCTGGCCAGTGCGGATAACGTATTCGGTAAAGCCGTTCCCAATCTTGCGGCTGCGCTTGGGCACAGTGCGGCCACCTTCTACTTCCAGCTCGAAGCGCACTTCATCTCCTTCCTGAAAAGCGATAAAAAAGTCATTGGTATTGAAAATCTGTCCCAATTCGCTGTGGATGGTGCGCAACACTTCATCCTGATCAAGGCGCGAGCTGATCGCCTTTCCGATTTCGGTGAGCAGTTCGTACTCCTGTGTCCTGCGATGTGCATCGTGCGCGATCAGATAGTTGTCGATGGTCAGACCAAGCTGCAGGGCAAGCCCCACCATCAAGCGAGGTCCCGACGTGCCGAAGGCTTTGCGCTCGGCGTGGGGAAACAAAATGACGCCGAAGGCGTGCTCCCGGGTCTGCAAACTCACGGCCGTCAGGTTCCTGATCTCCGCTTCGGTAAAAACTCTCTTGAATTCGCTGAATGTTCCCGAAGAACCAATCGGCAGCTGTTCGGTGAGCTGCGAAAGATTGTGGACGGTGAACAGTCCGCCCTGGCGGTATGCCAGTTCGCAGATGTATTGTCCAGCCCCGGTGCTAGACAGCTTGTGTAAGAATTCAGCCGAGAATCCTTGCTGCACCGAAGGCAAAAGTCCACACCACCGTTCCGAGATATAAATAATTGCCCGCCGCGCCGATAATGCGCCAGCCAGACGAACCAGAGCGGCCTGCATGCTGGGCAGCAGATCCTCGGCAGAAAGCAGTTGCCGGGGATCGACACCCAACGTCGACAGCGCAAGAGTATTTTCCTGTACCGCATTACGCTCGTTTTCAAACAGCACCATCACCATGGCGATGCCCAAAAGCATCTGAGGAATCGGCCCGAGATAATTCGCAGCACTGCCAAAGCGGGCGCCCCACGGATTGCGGAATTGCCCCGCGCCCATGAGCACACCCCACAGGGCAAGCGAGAAAGCAAGCACCTTGAACGCCAGCGACCCACGGCGATGACCGTTAAGGTAAAAGACTGCCGAGCTGTACAGAAGCACTGCCGCGATAGCGATATCGAGCGCAATGGCCGGCGGCGCGGTTGCCTGGTAGACCCCTCCTACCATGTGCGCCTGAAAGTTAACCCAGGCGAGGCCGAGGCCGACTATCGCCAGCGCAGCGTCGTACCACATAAATTGCGAACGTCCGCGCATCAGGCGGGTTGAAACGAAGATGCAAATCGCCATCGCCACAAGGAACACTGAACTCGCAAAAATCGCAAAAGGCGAGGGCGCCCGATAAAAGGAGAAAGCGTCGAGAGCGTAGTGCAGCGTATAAGCGGCCCAAGCAAACTGCCACGCGCGGAAGTAGGCCTGTCGGCTCTGTTCGAACAGGTAGGTGAATACCAGGAACAGCAGGAGTGAAACTACTCCTGGAATCACCACCATGCTGATGACAACACTATTCATAAGACCTGGGGGACGAACGCCTGCGCCTGAATTAAGATTCAAGAACCGGGAAAGAAGTCTATTAACTCTGTCCAATGTTTTCATACGCGACCGCCGAAGACAACAGGATTTAAGTACATCGGAAATCGCCTGAAAGTACCCATTTCAGCGTGTTACCTTATGTAATTCGGCGCATTCGCTTGACGGTATTTTTCTCCTGCCCATACCATCGAGATTCGGAACCTTATGCCCAAGACCTCTGATTCTGCTGGAAGTCCCCGTGTGCGCTTTGCGCCTTCGCCTACCGGTTTCTTGCATGTGGGCAGCGCCCGCACCTTTTTTTTCAACTGGCTCTATGCTCGCCATAACGGCGGGACGATGATTCTGCGCCTCGACGACACCGACGTCGAGCGCAACTCGCAGACTTCGGTCGATTCCATCTTCGACGGATTGAAGTGGCTGAATCTGTCATGGGACGAGGAATATAAACAATCGGAACGAATCGAACTTCATCGCAAGATGGCTTGGGCAATCTTTGAAAAAGGACTCGCCTATCGGGATTTCACTCCAGCCCATGCAGGCGACGCCGAAAGGTCCGGAGCACAAGGAACTTGGCTGTTCAATCCCGGAGTTCGTGAGCTTTCGCGGGAAGAGAGCGACCGGCGGGCCGATGCCGGCGAGCCTTTTGCCTTGCGCTTTCGCGTTCCCCGTGGCGACGGGCCTGAAGTCGGGTTTACCGATGCGGTCTACGGCGAGCAGGTGAAGGCGGCGGATGACATCGAGGACTTTGCCCTGCTGCGATCCGACGGAATGCCAACGTACCATCTGGCTTCTTGCGCGGATGACGCCGATCTGCGTATCTCGCACATCATTCGAGGCCAGGACCATCTTACGAACACTTTCAAGCATGTGCTGATCTTCGAGGCCGCCGGCTTCAGGCTGCCGCAATTCGCCCACTTGCCGTTGCTGGTCGCCCCGGATGGAACAAAGCTTTCGAAGCGAAAGCACGGGCCGGTCGTCAGCGTCACGACCTACCGCGACGCAGGCTTCTTGCCCGAAGCCTTTATCAATTTCTTGTGTCTGCTGGGCTGGTCTCCAAAGAATGATCGCGAGAATATGTCGCTGCAAGAGTTGAAAGACGCTTTTTCGCTTGAGGGAATCAATCGCTCGAATGCAGTGGTGAATTTCAAAGAGTCTGCTGCTGCTCCGGAGGAGACGTTTGACCCAAAGGCGGTCTGGCTGAACGCAGAGCAGATTCGCGGGCTGCCGATTGAGGATCTGAGCGCCCGCTTGCTGCCGATCGTGAACAGCGCTGGCTTCGGCGTTGCTGCGGAAAAGATGATGAAGATCACGCCGCTGATTCGCGAACGGATCAAGCTGTTGCGCGATGTTCTCACCACCGCTGACTTTTTCTTTGTCGAGGAATTGCCGCCGTACGATCCGGCTGAACTCATTCCGCAAAAAGGTGATGCGGCTATGGCTATGAAAGTTCTAATTCGGGCTAGCGAAGTGCTGGCGAATGTCGAGTTCAAGCACGATCCGCTCGATCGCGTTTTGCGCACGGCTGCCCAGGAATTAGGAGTGAAAGCTGGGCAGATGTTTCAACCGGTTCGCGTAGCTGTCTGTGGCCGCAAGAATGCCCCGCCGCTGTTTGAAACCCTCGAGGTGCTGGGAAAAGACACGACGCTCCTACGTATCAGTCAAGCTGTGCAAAAGTTCGCCTAAACCCTGCGACGGTAGTGGGAACGGGGCTGGAACGCGCACGTTCGCGATTGCTGCGCACTTTTGAAATTTCCTTAGTAAGCCTTGGGGCATCACCAGGGCGTTTGCTTGCGATAAGATCAAGACTGATGAATCTGCCTCATCCGCCAATCGAAAGCAGAGAAAAGGTCTTGTCTACTTCGCCCTTGCCCGCTCCGTCGAACTTTATTCGCGACATCATTGCCGAAGACATCCAAACCGGCAGATACAACGGCCGCGTGCAAACGCGTTTCCCTCCCGAACCGAACGGCTACCTGCACATCGGCCACGCGAAAGCCATTTGCCTCGACTTCGGCCTCGCCGATGAATTTGGCGGACACACGAATCTGCGCTTCGATGACACGAATCCCGAGAGGGAAGATGCGGAGTATGTCGATTCGATCAAAGAAGATGTGAAGTGGCTCGGCTATCGGTGGGATGGGCTCTACTACGCGTCGGATTATTTCGAACAGATCTACGAGTGGGCAATCAGGCTGATTAAAGTCGGCAAGGCGTATGTGGACGATTTATCCGCCGAAGAAATCCGCAGGTATCGCGGAACTTTGACGGAGCCGGGAAAAGAAAGCCCTTATCGCAATCGCAGCGTCGAAGAAAATCTCGACCTATTTGAACGGATGAGAGCCGGAGAATTTCCCGATGGCTCGCGGGTTCTGCGCGCCAAGATCGACATGGCGTCGCCGAACGTCAACATGCGCGACCCGGTGATGTACCGCATCCTTCACGCCGAGCATCACCGCACTGGCAACAAATGGCCGATTTATCCCATGTACGACTTTGCCCATGGCCAGTCGGACTCGCTGGAAAAAGTAACGCACTCGATGTGTTCGCTCGAATTCGCAGATCACCAACCGCTCTACAACTGGTTCATCGAGCAGCTTGGGATTTTTCCTTCGCGGCAAATTGAATTCGACCGCCTCAGCCTGACCTACACCATGATGAGCAAGCGCAAGCTTCGGCAGCTCGTCGAGGAAGGCCGCGTCAAGGGTTGGGATGATCCGCGCATGCCAACGCTCAGCGGCATGCGCCGCCGCGGCTATACGCCGGAGGCGATTCGTAATTTTGTTACCGCCGCGGGAGTTTCTCGCACTAACGGAACTATCGAGCTGGCCATGCTCGAACACTTCGTCCGCGAAGACCTGAACAAGCGCTCGCTGCGGGTAATGGCGGTGCTGCGTCCGCTGAAAGTGGTCATCGACAACTATCCGGAAAATCAGGTCGAAGAAATGGACGCGGTGAATAATCCGGAGGACGCGACCGCGGGCACGCGGAAAGTTCCGTTTTCGCGGGTGCTCTATATCGAGCAGGATGACTTTCGCGAAGAGCCTCCGAAGGGATATTTCCGTCTGTCGCTGGGGCGCGAAGTGCGGCTGCGCTACGGCTATTTCATTACCGCGACGAGCGTAGTGAAAAACGATGACGGAGAAGTGGTCGAGGTGCGCTGCACCTACGATCCGGCAACGCGCGGCGGGAATGCTCCAGATGGGCGGAAAGTGAAGGGCACCATTCACTGGGTCTCGGCAGCGCACGCGATCGACGCCGAGGTGCGGATTTACGAGACCCTGTTCAGCAAAGAGAATCCCGACGAAGTTGACGAGGGCGGGGATTTCACCGAAAATCTGAACCCGCTTTCGCTGGAGGTCATTGCGCAGGCGAAGCTGGAGCCTTCCCTGGCTTCGGCGGCGGTTGGTGAACGGTATCAGTTTGAGCGGCTGGGATATTTTTGCGTTGATTTGGATTCGAAAGCCGACAAGCCTGTTCTTAATCAGACGGTGGCTCTGAAGGATACGTGGGCTAAGCTCGAGAAAAAACATGGCGGAAAAAGCTGACGTTTGCCAGTACTCCGATTTAGGGAACGGACGAAAGCTACCGTCCCCCGAGATCATTCAAGCCACTCCCTATCTTTTCTCCCGTCACGCGGTCTAACCAGCTATGATTTCGAGCGGCGCATCAAGCCGCCCCAAAAAACATGCACTCCACCATCCTCGCCTTTCTCGCGATTATCTTCCTCGTAATCTCCCGCACCGTTACTTTGATGTATGTCGCCAGCGTTGCCCTGCTGGTGATCGGGGCTCTGGCCGCCAAAGACGACGTTGCCCAGGCTCGCGGCCTAGATAAGGTTGTCGCGCTCGGCAATCTCTTCTTTGCCCTGCCTTTGGCAGTTTTCAGCATGGAGCATTTCTCTGCCTCCAAGGGCATCTCGCAGCTGGTGCCGAAGTTTATGCCCTGGCCCATGTTCTGGACATTTTTCGTCGGCGTCGGTTTGCTGGCCGCTTCTTTGAGCATTGCCACAAAAATTCAGGTGCGCTGGTCGGGCCTTTTCTGGGGCATCATGATGTTTACGTTCGTCGCGATGATGGACCTGCCTGGGACTTTGGTCCAGCCTCGTAACCACTTCAGCTGGGTACTTATGTTGCGCGAGTTGTCATTCGGCGCGGGCGGTTGGGTTCTTGCCGGAGACGCAATGCGGCGTGATGGGCAAGGCGGAAGCAAGCTCATCATTGTGGGCCGCGTCATCATCGGGGCCGCCGCGATTTTCTATGGCATCGAGCAGTTTATTCGTCCGGTTAATGTTCCAGGCGTACCTCTCGAGATGGTGATGCCTGAGTGGATTCCCGCCCGTCTGCCGATTGGCTACCTCACGGGCGCGATTCTGTTGGTTTGCGGGGCGGGCATCCTGTTGGGAAAGAAGACGCGGACGGCCGCTACTTATCTCGGCGCATGGATTGCGCTTTTGGTCTTCACCGTCTATGCGGCGATCCTGATCGCCTCGTTTCCAGACCCGAGTACCGACGTAAAGGTCGAGGCGATGAATTACTTTACCGATACGATGCTTTATGCCGGAGTAATTCTTGCGGTGGCCAGGGCGACTTCACAAGGCAATTAAAGTGCCGGCCACCGACAGCGTGAACAAGAGCTTATGTCGGTATATTTCGGACTGGCGTTTCAATCCGGGAGCAGCTACCCGTGCACGTGCGGACTTTGCGCTGGATTAGCTTGATGCGCGCCGGGTTCCTTCACGACCTTCACTTCAAAATTCACTGGCAGATTTTTGGGAGGATAGCAGGCGGCGTTGTCGCAGGCCTGATAGCGAAGTACGCCCCGCATCTCGTATTTCCCGGGAACGACCGAGTGCAGCGGATGGACGGCGATGGCGATGGTGAAGTCTCCGCTGTAAACACTGAGTTTTTCGTCGGGCGAAAATGGAAAACTGGCATCTTCGCCGGGAGGATACTCAATTTTCCCCAGCACGATGTCGGTAGGTAGATCCATTTTCAATGCGGTTGGAATCAAGAATTCTGACTTCGGCGTATTCGAGTTGATGTGGTAGCCGGCAGGAATTCGAAAGTTCAGGCTCACCATGGTCTGCTTCGCGCGCTGCGCCGTGACGAGAGCCACAGGAACCATGCTCAGCGACGGAGCTTTGCCGAGAGTTTGCGCGGAAGCGGGAATCGCCAACCGCAGCGAAAGAAACAGCAGGAACATTGCCGGGATCGAAAGCTTCCTTGATCGATGATTCACGATGTGGCTCGTCTGCGCAAGTTATCTCGAATGGTAAAGCCTTCAGGCCGCGATTCCTATTGTCATCTCTGAGGCTGGAAAACGGGAGTACTTGCCGCAGCGGAGGTTTGGTTGGTACCTGGTTTCGTGTCGAGTGCCTTCTTCACCGCGTCTTCGATTTCGGCTTTGCCCCTCAGGCCGATGATCTTGTCCACGATTTTGCCGTCACGCGCAATCAGAAAACTTTCCGGCAGCGCCGGGACTCCGCCGTATTCATCGCCAACCGATTCTTTCCCAATCAGAATCGGATAGTTCACGCCCATGTCTTTGGCGAACTTGGCGATGTCCTCTTTGCTGGCGTCGTCCATGGCGACACCGACGATCTGCAAGCCCTGCGCGCCGTATTCTTTCTGCAAGTCGACGAACCACGGCATTTCGATTTTGCACGGGCCGCACCAGGTGGCCCAGAAGTTAAGAAGTACCGCCTTGCCGCGAAAGTCCGAAAGATGCGTCGTCTTACCCTCGAGCGACTGAAGAGAAAAGTCCGGGGCCGGGCTTGACTGCGTGAGATGCGAGGTCAAAGACGCGCCCGACCGGCGGGCCTTGTGATAGCCGACATAAATGCCCAGAGCAACCACCAATGCCACAACAACAAGAGCCAGCGGATTCCGGTTCATACAAAACTCCATTCACGCTCGCGCCAGATCCTTCTATAGAGCGAAGCGGTTGAGAAAGGAAAGCCAATTCGAAATCAGAGTGAAACGGCCGATCACCAGCAAAATGCCCAAACCGATCAGCAAGGCGCCGGACGCAACTTCGAGCGCGTGCATGTGCGAGCGAAAGCGGCTGTAAAACTTCAGAAAGCGCTCGACGCCGAGCGCGGTTAACAGAAACGGCACGGCCAGCCCCAGTGAATAGATGGCCAGTAGAATCATGCCTTTCGAGAGCGTGTCCTGCGCGGCGGCGAGCGTTAGAATGCCCGCGAGAATCGGGCCGATGCACGGAGTCCAGCCGAAGGCGAAGGCGAACCCAATGACAAACGCGCCGACGAGCGTGCTGCCGCCCTTTACCTGATGCATGCGGGTATCGGCGTAGAGTGCTTTGATCTTTAGAATGCCGGTGAGGTGCAAGCCAAAAAGAATGATCACAACTCCAGCGACGATCGCCAACGTGTGCTTATATTGCGCCGCGATTTGCCCGATCTCGCTCGAGATCGCACCCAGAGTAATAAAAACCACACTGAATCCAAGGATGAAGCCGATTGAGTTCGTCATCACCCGGCGCATCAGGCGTCCTTCGGATGACTTCAGTTCATCGACTCCAGCGCCCGAGATCAAAGAAACATACCCTGGCACCAGCGGCAGTACACATGGCGACAAAAACGAAATCAGTCCGGCAAAAAATGCGGCAATCGGCAGTGGAAGGCTCGACATGCGTTTCAATTGTACCTGTGGAAGATATTTCCCGTCAGTTAGCAGATGATCGGCGACCGAATAAGTTGCGCAGTCTGAAAGGTTTGACGGGATTCGGTCGACACCCCTAGAATCGAGAGGGAACTCAACTCTTCGTCTGCGAGATCGATGCCTCTATACGAATATCAGTGCGAGAAGTGTGGTCACCGCTTCGAGAAAATCCAGAAATTTTCCGACAAGATGATTAAAAAGTGTCCGGAGTGCGGCGGGCGCGTCGAACAAGTCATTTCTGCGCCGGCCGTCCAGTTCAAAGGCTCGGGCTGGTATGTGACGGATTACGCGAAAAAATCTTCAGGCGCATCCAGTTCCGACGGTGGAAAAGATTCGAAAAAGGAAGACACTTCCAAGACTGACTCCGCCAGCGGCGAGAGTTCATCGAAAGAAAGCTCTTCGAAGGAAACCTCCGAAAAAGGGACTTCATCGAAGGAAAGCTCAGCCAAAGAGCCGAAGGCCAGTTCGTCCAAGAAAGCGGACAAACATCGTTAGCGTCCCTCCGCTGACGCCCTTCCGCTCAATAAACCGATCAGCCTTTGTTTTGCTGTTGGCCACTCCGCTGCGATGATCGAGTAGCGAGCCGAATCGCGCGCGATGAAATCCGCCGCCATTCGGTGCGCGCGCAAAATGCCCTCGAAGACACCTCCGATGCGTTCAATTGCCTTGCGCGAACAGAGGTTGCGAACATCCGCATGCAAGCACACCCGAAACACCTCCCAGGTTTCGAAGGCGTGCCTGAGCATCAGCAGCTTCGACTCGGTGTTGGCGGCCGTCCTCACGGCTGACGCCGAAAACCAGGTATAGCCGATCTCACAGGCGTCGGGTGCAACGCGCCCGCATCGCGCGTGGCCTTGCCGCCAAGCCCATCGTTCAATATTGAAGAAACGCGTTGAACCAATGACCACGTCGTCCGCGCGGCGCACGACTGCGAAGGAGACCGCAGTTCCCGACTCGGCCCACGACAAAGCCGTCTCGACATATGCCTTTGCTTCCGCTTTGCTTTGGGGAACCGGACTCCATCGATATAGCGAAGGATCCCCCGACGCAGCCGCCACGAGGCCGTCAACGTGGCGCACACCGAGAGGTTCGAGGCGAACATAGTCGCCTTCCAGCAAAAGACTTTCACTTTTCATGGGTCGAAAAACGAACCGTTTGCCTATTGCAACTGCCGCTGAAAGTGGTCGTCGATCATATGGAACAAATGCGTGCGGGCATCGGTTCCCGAGATGCTGTGCGTCTTGTTCGGATAGATCATCAGCCGGAACTGCTTTCCCGCTGCGATCAGTGCGTTGATCATCTGCATGCTGTTCTGGAAGTGCACGTTGTCATCACCCGTACCGTGAGCCAGCATGAGGTCGCCATGAAGTTTCGCGGCGTCCGTCGTAACGTCAGACTCCGCATATCCCTTCGGATCGTCTTTCAGTTGGCCCATATAGCGTTCGGTGTAAATGCTGTCGTAGTTCACCTGATTGGTGACGGGCGCAACCGCTACGCCGGCGCGGAAGCGGTCGGAGTGCGTCATCGCATAGACCGTCATCGAGCCGCCATTCGACCATCCCCAGACCGCCATGCGGTCCTTATCGAGTTGTGGGTATTGCATCAAAAGCTGGTCGAGGGCGGTGAGCTGATCTTTTAACTCAATGGCGCCGAACTCATGGCGGATCGTGGTTTGGAATTTGCGATCGCGTCCCGGCGTGCCACGATTGTCGACAGCAAAGACCGCAAAACCCTGCCTGGATAGAATCTCGTCAAAGGGATTTTCCAGTTCTTTCAGCACCATCTGTGCTGCTGGACCCCCATAAATATTCACGATCAGCGGAATTTTCCCATTCACCGGTGTGTTTGGAGGCAATAACAAACGACCATAGAGTGCAGTGCCGTCGTCGGCCTTGAACGCAAGGTATTTCGGAGCGCGCAGGCCGTAGTCCGCTACTTCGTTTCGTGCCTGCCAAACCGAAGCGCACGATGCGCCGACGGTGCACAGTGAAATTCGCGGCGGTGTAAGCGGGCCAACGAACATCTGCAGGTAATGTTTGGCATTGTCTGCAAATTTCGCCGAGTAAATTCCCTCCTCCTGAGTGACCCGCCGCATGTCGCTGCCATCTACCTTCACAGAGTACAGTTGCCGCTGGCGCGGATCATCTTTGTTGCACGAGAAGAAGATTGTCCCAGCCGCCTCATCCACACCCTCGACTCCGGTCACCTCGAAATCGCCGCGAGTGATTTGACCTACTAGCTTGGCTTCCGCCCCAAGCGGATTCTCCTTGTCAAAGCTATAGAGATATAACTGGGTGGTTCCATCGCGCCAACTCGACCAAAGAAAACGATCTCCCGACTTAAAGACGCGGAAATCATCGTTCACGTTGATCCAGGCATCCGGAGTCGCCTCAGTGAGAACCTTGGCCGATTTCCCAGATTTTGCGTCGATGAAATACAAATCCATCTTGTCTTGATCGCGGTTGAGAAGTTCGGCCCAGATCACACCGTCGCGCACCCAGCCAAAACGTGGAACGTACATCTCTTCTTCGTTGGGGAGGGAAATCCAACGGACTTTGCCCTTTTGCGCATCGGCAACCGCCAGCTTCACGGTCGGGTTTGGATCGCCCACCTTCGGATATTTTTCGTAATCCACCGTGGGATGCGTTGTGAGCAAATTCGCGATGGGATAGGTGGGCACTCTAGTCTCGTCCATGTGTAGGAAGACGATCTCCTTGCTGTCCGGCGACCAGAAGTAATTGCTTCTCACAGCCAGTTCTTCGGCATAGACCCAATCGATGTCGCCGTTAAAAAGGTCGTCGCCAGTATCTTTTGTGAGCTGCTTCTCTTCCCTGCCGGCTACGGAACGAACGAACAAATTGTGCTTTCGCACATAAGAAACATGATTGCCATCGGGGGAGAATTTCGGATCGTCGCTCGGCTCTGAGGCCGACGTAAACTGCACCGCGGTTCCGGACGCTGTATCAAAAAGCCAGAGTTGTCCCTGAGAGTCAAAGAGCAGGTGTTTCGAGTCCGGGGCCCAGACGTAGGCAGCTACGTGATACCTCGTGAGACGCTCGCGTTCACGCTCGTCTTTCACTTTGTCATAATCCGGCACAAGAGTGGCCAGCTTGGCCTCGCTTAGCAGCTCCCTTTTTTCGCCGGTCGCCGCGTCCACATACCAAAGCTCCCCATGTTCGCCCTCATCGTCGCGCTGCACGAATGACAGCTTCGTGCCGTCCGGGCTCCAATCAATATTTTCTGGACCGCGCCCTCCGAGGCCGCCCGGAGCGAAGATTGACTCGACGGTAAGGGGCTTAACCTGAGAGGAGGATTGTGCCGAAATCAGCCCAGCAAAACTAACGAAAGCGGCGGCAACCACGAAAAATATGAATTGTTTATTCACACGAAACCCCGGACACAAGAAGTTTGGAATTAAAGCAAGAAGCGAACGAAAGAGTTTACACCTACGAGCGAATATCTATCATTCTCCGCGAAAAGCCCAAGAGAGTGGCCGGTTTCCGCGTGATAGAATCAATGTGAGTCCTTTCGGAATGCTTCCAGAAATAGAAAACCTGCTGCGGCTGCAAGAAGCGGATAAGGAAATCCGCCGTCTGCAGGAAGAAATTGCTGAACTGCCCAAGCGCGTCGCCGACATCGAACAAAAGCTGGCAGGCACGAAAACGCAGCTCGAAAGAGCGCAGGCCTCGGTCAAAGCCGACGAAGTGACCCGCCGCAAGCACGACACTGCTATAACCGACCTACGTGGCAAAATCTCCAAGTACCGCGACCAGTCACTTGATGTAAAAACCAACGATCAATACAAGGCCCTGCTCCACGAGATTCAGTTTGCCGAGAAAGAAATCGCTGCTACCGAAGACAAAATTCTCGAACTGATGCTCAACGCCGACGCCCGCGATAAGGAAGTGAAGGCCGCACAGGCCGAACTCAAAGCCGAAACTGCCGAGATTGAAAAAGAAAAAGCTGCTGCCCACGAGCGTACCGCCGAAGACGAAAAACTGCTCGCCGAATGGCGCGCCAAACGCGACCAGATGCGGGCCGGCGTGAACGAAGACTTGCTGCGTCACTACGAACGGGTTTCAAAGTTTCGCGGCAGCGGCATTTCTGAAGTGCGCGATCACAAATGCATGGCCTGCCAGGTCATGCTGCGGCCACAGACTTACAACGATGTGCGGACCGGCCAACAAACCGTAGTGTGTGACTCCTGCCAGCGAATTCTCTATTTCAACCCCGCCAATGAAATGCAGGCCATCGAGCCGGAACTCAAGCGCGCAAAGCGCCATCATCCCAAAATTGACGCGCCACAGGCCTGGTACTACCGCGAGGAATTTGCCAATGACGGCGAGGCCTTGTTGTGCTTTAACAACGCCGCAGGCCAGGCCAGCCGGCGCATCTTCGATTTCGCGACCGGGCGGCTAGTCGGCGATATCCTCATCCGCGAAGGCGACTTCCGCCACGCCTTTCCCGAGGACATCACCAGCGCCATCCGCCTCAACGGACACTGGTCGGAAGACGAAATGGAGACCTGGGGGACGGAAATGCCGACCAATGCCCTTGACTCCCTGCATTTCGATCTGGAGGCGGCCCGGCATGAGATGAAGTCGCGGACGGCTGCGAAGGCTGATGTACCGGCAGACGTTCCGACCACCCAAGCGGCTAGTTAATATTCCTCGAACAAGCCCTTCCTAGTTGCAAGGTCTTCAGGAGGCCGAGTTTGCAAGCCCAGATCAACTCTTATTCAGTCTCAGCAAGATACTACGACGCGGCATATGCGGCGATGGGCGTCATCGACGACGCTCGGTTCTACCTCGATCTGGCAAAGTCGTATGGCGGTCCTGTGCTGGAGATTGGTTGCGGCACGGGGCGCGTGCTGCTTCCCATTGCGCGCAGCGGAATCGAGGTTCATGGCGTGGACAATTCCGCTCCCATGCTCACAGTCTTGAAAGATAATCTGGCGCAGGAATCTTCACGTGTTCGCGAAAAAGTTACGACCCACTCCGGCGACATTCGCGATTTCCGGCTCGGCAGACAATTTCCGCTGGTGACGATCCCTTTCCGGCCAATGCAACAGATGTATACGGTGGAGGATCAGCTAGCGGCGCTGAACTCGGCTGGAGCCCACCTCGCCGACGGTGGCACGCTGGCTTTCGATGTGTTTTTCCCGAGATTCGACAGGGCACCCCTGGGTGTCGGAGAAGAGCGATTGGAGGCGGAGTGGGTCTCGCCCACCGATGCAGAGATTGTCTTGCGTCGTTTCGTCCGCAAAGAGGCAGACGACAAGGTCAATCAGAACTACACCGTCACGTTTATCTTTCGAAGTTTTCGCGACGGCGAGGTGATCCTGGAAGAAACCGACACGCTGAAGATGTCTTTCTACACCTATCCGCACCTTCGCGCCTTGTTCTTATTGGCTGGACTTGAGGTTGTCGCGGAGTACGGTTCGTTCGCGAAAACTCCGCTGGACCCCTCGGCAGTCGAGATGATCTTCCTGCTGCAAAAAGCCCGCTCTCGCTAAAACAGAACAACCATCTCGTCAGCCGCTCAACCTCATTTGCCATCGAAGCATGGTTGCGAAGATTGTCGATCCTAGTCCCACGGTCAAAATTTCTCCGCGCGGGAAACGCTCTTGCAAGCGGATTCTGCAATTTGGCCCACCTGGCCTCACGCATCCGATGCGCGGAAGCCTACCTTCCGGCCATTCCTACCGCCAGTCGTCCCAAGCTACCCGGGGCAGCTTCCATGACGGTTTTGGCAGGCATCGCTTCCTCATCACACATTCCAGCGACGACCGACTTGTCGGCCACGGTCTCATAAGCGTAACCGTCAACTGTGGCTTCGACCCCGCTTAAACGAGACGTAACCGAGGAAGTAAACCTGATCCAACCGTAGTGCGTCTCTTCCGAGATCAGAAATTTGACGCCCAAGAAACGAGCACTCTTTACATTCTTCCATTGCCCGCGTGTAGATGAGCTGTACAAATTAGAGAAGTGGCGCGCCATAAACCCGGCATTCGGAAAATCGCCGGACGGTCCAAATTCCTGGCCATTGCGCAAGGCGAATGCAAACTCTCGTCCAAATGCTACGATGCCGTTCCCGGCCACTAGACCGTGGGCGCCTAGATAATCGCTGCGAAAAAAGTTATCGTCCGAACCAATTATAAAGGTACTGTAACCGTTCACACTGACGTCCTGAATGCCGTCATTATTGAGATCAAACTTAAGATGGCCAGTGCCTTGTAGGGACGCTTTCACGGGAGTACAGACAACTTCGGCCAAGGTGACTTGCGGCAAGGCAAACATGCTAAGACCGACCGCCAGAAGCGGCGCAGAAGCCGTCGGACGGTGGTTCGCGGTTGCGGCGCGGGCAGCCGTCTCGTAAGCAACAAGATTCTTCTCCGTTTGCCCATCGAGATCGATTGGGTATCGTCGCTTTCGGCGATTCGCCTGCTTGAACTCTGCGGTTGGCATTGTGACTTTCCTTTTGGCAGCACCAAGAATTGGATGGCAAAATTTCGCGAAATAGGCCGGAGGATACCACCGCCAAAAGGATTGTCAAGAGCCGTTCGGCTCCTAACCCGAGACCCCCGCCATGAAGACCAAGACGCAGGAGCCCGTTCCTACGGGGCAGTGGTGAGCTGACCAGAATTTTGCAATATTCGATTCTCTCGAGCTGGCTATAGAGATCGATGGCTGCAGCCGACAAGGCGTATCCAATCGAGGCGATTCGTCGGCTCGTGCTCGCGGTCAACATTTCCGAGCAAGTGTATGCCTGCGACAATTCGTACCAATTAATATGTCTGCATGGCAAGGATTTCTGAAAGGAACGAGGGTTACAAGGTTAGAATTTCAGCGCGCGGCACGTCCCGACTGCAATCCGGTCACGTCTGGGTGTACCGCTCCGACGTGACGAGGTCCGACGGCGTCGCTCGCGGTTCCGTAGTCACGGTGCTCGACCAGCGCGGCAAGCCGTTGGGCACAGCGCTGTATTCCAGTTCTTCGCAGATCGCTCTGCGGATGATTTCTCGCAGCCCGGTCGCCGATTTCCCTGCGCTACTGCGACAGCGTGTCGGCGAGGCCCTTGCCTATCGCGAACTGACCGTCCGCGACTCCAACGCCTACCGACTGATCTTCAGCGAGGCAGACTTTCTTCCCGGCCTCATCGTCGATCGCTACAACGACATTTTGTCGATTCAAGTCCTGACTCAGGCCATGGCTTCAGACACGATTCGCGAGAACCTGCTCTCAGTGCTCAAGGAAAAGCTGTATCCCGCATCCATTGTCGAACGCGTCGATTCCAAAATTCGCCAACTGGAGCAACTCCCGCCTCGCGATTCTGGTCTCCTGGTGGGCGAAAAAACCTCGACCGTTTTCACCATGGACGGCGTGCAGTTTCACTTTGACGCCCGCGAAGGCCAAAAAACCGGAGCATTCCTCGACCAGCGCGAAAATTATGCCGCCGCTGCCGAATACGCTCACGGAGAAGCGCTCGATGTTTTCTGCTATCAGGGAGGGTTCGCGCTGCATCTAGCGCCGCGGTGCTCAACCATCACTGGAGTCGACAGCTCCCGCCCAGCGCTGGAAGTGGCCGAGCAAAATACCGCTTTGAACCGCCAGCTTTTGAGCGGGAAAGAAATCGAGTGGATCGAAGGCAACGCCTTTGACCTGCTAAAAGACTATGCCGCCTCAGGCCGGGAGTACGACACGGTCGTGCTCGACCCCCCGGCCTTCGCGAAGACAAAAAGAGACCTGGATGCCGCGCTGCGTGGCTACAAAGAGCTTAACCTGCGCGCCCTCAAGATGGTGCGCCAAGGAGGGATCCTGGTTACGTGCTCCTGCTCATATCACGTAAGCCAAGCAGACTTTCTCGAAATGCTGGCTGCTGCCGCCCGCGACGCTCACCGAGTCATACGGGTAGCCGAGCTTCGCGGACAGGCCAAAGACCATCCGATCCTGCTGAACGTGCCGGAGACAGCCTATTTGAAGTGTGTCATTGCCTATGTAAGTAATTGATAAAAAAAGATAATCAGTATGTTGACAATATGCCACTCATATTTTATGATGCCTTAGCGCTAATTACGACATCAAAAGTAGTGATTCGGGCCAATCGTTGTGCATAGATGGGCCGATCACTAGTTCCAAATCCAAAAATTTCTGAAGGAGGATTTACTATGACAGTGCTTACCCGCTGGGAGCCATTCCGCGAGTTCAGTACCCTGCAAGACCGTATGAACCGCCTATTCCGGGAGACCCACACCGAAGGCGCGGATCAGTCCCTGACCACTTCCAACTTTGCCCCGGCCGTCGATGTTTACGAAGACGAACACGATGTCGTCCTGAAGATCGAAGTGCCCGGCATCGACGAGAAAGATATCGATGTCCGCGTCGAGAACAACACCCTTACCGTTCACGGCGAGCGCAAGATCGACAAAGAGGAAAAAGAAGAGAACTATCGCCGTGTCGAACGCCACTATGGCAGCTTTACACGCACGTTCAATCTGCCCACCACTGTGGATACCGAGCACGTCTCGGCGACCTACAACAAGGGCGTGCTGAATATCTCTCTGCCCAAAAAGGCGGAAGCCAAGCCGAAACAGATCAAGATTAACGTCGGCAGCGAGACGACCGTCGAAGCCCAGAGCCCCTGCAAAGCTGCGTAATGTAGCAGCCTTCTGTGGGAGTGCCCGGGGCGAAGCCCGGCGAGATCAAGCCTACGGGAGGCGGCGAAAATGACCGCCTCCTCACTTTCTAATTGGAAATTTTGTAATTGAATAATTTAAACCCGCCGTCAGCCCCGTCCATCAAATTACTCAATTATCAAATTTCACAATTACGAAATCGAGGTTTCCCATGCCCATCCGTTGGGATAAGTTCACGGTAAAAGCGCAGGAGGCCGTACAGCAGGCGAACAATCTCGCCTCGGAACACGGCAACCCCGAACTGCTGCCGCTGCATCTGCTCGCCGCCCTGCTCGAGGATAAAGAAGGCATCGTTCCGCCGGTTCTCGAGAAAATCGGCATTGGGCCGCAGGCGGTTCTCAGCGAGGTCTATCGCGAGATCGAAAAGCTGCCCAAAGTTGCCGGCGAAGCCACCCAGGCCGCGCTCTCGAACAATGTCAATAAACTGCTTGAGCAGGCATTCAAAGAAGCTTCTAACTTCAAGGATGAATACGTCTCAACCGAGCACCTTTTGCTCGCCATCACGCACCTCAAGCAGGACGCTGCGCAGCAGATTCTCGCCCGCCACGGCGCGACTTACGACGCAATCCTGAAGGCGCTGACGTCAGTCCGGGGTTCGCAGAAAGTCACCGATCAAAACCCTGAAGCGAAGTATCAGGCACTGGAGCGTTACGCGCGTGATCTCACCGAGCAGGCGCGCCGAGGCAAGCTCGACCCGGTGATCGGCCGCGACGAAGAAATTCGACGAGTTGTCCAGGTTCTCTCCCGCCGAACCAAAAATAACCCGGTGCTCATCGGCGAACCTGGGGTGGGCAAGACCGCAATCGTCGAAGGCCTCGCCCAGCGCATTATTTCCGGCGATGTGCCGGAAGTACTCAAGAACAAGCGCGTAGTCGCGCTCGATCTGGGCGCAATGCTGGCCGGAGCGAAATATCGCGGCGAGTTCGAGGACCGGCTCAAAGCGGTTCTAAAGGAAATCGAAGACTCGCAGGGCCAGATCGTTCTTTTCATTGACGAACTGCACACCCTGGTCGGAGCGGGCGCAAGCGAGGGCGCCATCGATGCCTCCAACATGTTGAAACCAGCGCTCGCTCGCGGAGAACTCCGCGCAATCGGCGCAACTACACTCAACGAATACCGCAAATACATCGAAAAAGACGCCGCTCTTGAACGCCGTTTTCAGATCGTTTTCGTCGGCGAGCCGAACGTCGAAGACACCATTGCAATCCTCCGTGGCTTGAAAGAGCGTTACGAAGTACACCACGGCGTGCGAATTAAAGATTCGGCCATCGTCGCCGCGGCCACCCTTTCGCACCGTTACATTTCCGACCGCTTCCTGCCCGACAAAGCGATCGATCTCGTTGACGAAGCCGCAGCCTCGATTCGCATTCAGATCGACTCGCTGCCGAACGATATCGACCAGCTCGAGCGCAGAGCCATGCAGCTCGAAATCGAAAAACAAGCGCTGAAGAAAGAGGACGATCCGAATTCCAAAGAACGCCTCGCAATCATCGATCGCGAACTCGCCGAGATTCGCGAAAAATCAAACACACTCAAGGCGAACTGGAAGAAAGAAAAGGAGCTGATCGCCCGCATTCGCGAGCTGAAAGAAAGAATCGAGAAGCTGAAGATCGAAGAACAGGCCGAGGAGCGCAAAGGCAATCTGCAGCGCGTCGCCGAGATTCGCTACAGCCTGATTCGCCAGGCCGAAGCCGAACTCTCCAAGCTCACCAAGCAGATGGAGAATCAGGGCGGAACTCGTATGCTGAAAGAAGAAGTTGACGAAGAGGATATTGCCCACATCGTTTCCAAGTGGACCGGGATTCCGGTTTCGAAAATGCTCGAAGGCGAAGTTAAGAAGCTGGTCACCATGGAAGATCGCCTGCGTCACCGCGTCATCGGACAGGATGAGGCCCTGGAGCGCGTCGCCAACGCGATTCGGCGTTCCCGCGCCGGACTCAGCGATCCGAAGTGTCCGATTGGTTCCTTTATCTTTCTCGGACCAACCGGTGTCGGCAAAACCGAACTGGCCCGCGCGTTGGCCGAATTCCTCTTCGACGACGAGCGTGCTCTGCTGCGCATCGATATGTCCGAATACATGGAGACGCACTCGGTCTCCCGCCTCATCGGTGCGCCTCCGGGATACGTCGGCTATGAAGAAGGCGGACAGCTTACCGAGCAGGTTCGCCGCCGACCCTATGCAGTCGTGCTCTTCGATGAAATCGAGAAAGCGCATCCCGACGTGTTCAACGTTCTGCTGCAAATCATGGACGACGGCCGCCTCACCGACGGCAAAGGCCGCGTAGTTGATTTCAAGAACACGATCATTATCATGACGTCGAATCTGGGATCGAGCTATTTGCAAGCGGAAAACCTGCGTACACCGGAGGACTTCGAGAAAGCGACCGAGCAGGTGACCGAGACACTGCACGGCCATTTCAGGCCGGAGTTCCTGAACCGTGTCGACGACATCATCATCTTCCGTCCGCTGGGTAAGGAACAGCTTGTAAAAATTGTGGAACTCCGCCTGGAAGACTTGCGGCGGCTGCTCGCCAACCGCAAAATCTCGATCGAGCTTACTGACGGCGCGAAAGAGCTGTTGTTCACTCAGGGCTACGATCCCGACTTCGGCGCTCGGCCGCTGAAGCGGGCTATTCAAAAGCTGATCCAGGATCCTCTCGCATTGAAGATTTTGGATGGAGAGATTCTGCACGGCGACCACATTGTGGTAGACGCCGACAAGAAAGCCGGCAAGATGAAATTCGAGGTCAGCAAGCGCGTGGGGGAAAAGGAACCGGCAAAGGCGAAGCGCTAAAGAAAATTTTGGCCACGGGCCTACGCGGGCGGTATTTTCGACGGGCCTATCCGCAGAGATCCACTAAATCCGTGCCCGATTTCTCGTAAGATAGTTCGCTCACATTTGAACTCTTCGCTTCACGCTCGTATACTTGCAGGCCGCCATGAAGGTCGTTCTTATTATCCCGGCAGCCGGGCTGGGCACACGCATGGCCCCTGTTGCCGGGGCCACAAAGGCCAGCAAAGCGCCCCCCTCGAAGCAATTCACCGAACTGGGTGGCACGCCGATCCTCATCCATACGCTTCGCAAGTTCGTGGCAGTCCGGTCAGTGAGTGAGATTTGGATCGCTCTGCGCGAGAACGAAATCGCTGGCTTCCGCTCACGGCTGGAAAGCGGAGCCAGTGACGTAGCCGCAAAGAAGGTAAACTTTGTGGTGGGCGGAGAGCATCGGCAACAATCGGTGGAGAACGCGCTCAAGGCAATTTCCGCCGCCCCCGACGACATTATTCTCGTTCACGATGCCGTCCGTCCATTCGTCACCAGTGAGATTATTCAGGAAGTGATTGAGGCAGCGCAAAAATATGGTGCTGCGATTGCAGGCCTTCCGGCTGTCGATACCGTGAAGCAAGTCGACCGTACATCCGAGGGCGCAGTGATCAAAGCCACGATTCCCCGTGCGGGCATCGTTATGGCGCAGACGCCGCAGGGTTTTCGCTACGACGTGATCAAGAGAGCATTCGATGAAGCTACGGCGGATGGTTTTCTTGGCACCGACGAATCGTCCCTGGTCGAGCGCTCAGGCCACGAAGTTGCCGTAGTAATGGGCTCCGTCAGGAATATCAAAATTACCGCGCCGGCCGACATGGAACTGGCCAAATTTTACCTGAAGACCGCGAATTGAACGATTAAAGATGCCAGACCACAAAAGCCGCCAACCCACCAGCCGCATCGGCTACGGCTTCGACTCTCATGAATTTCGTGACGGCATACCGCTGAAGATTGGCGGTATCACCCTGCCACACGCGAAGGGCCTCGGCGGCCACTCTGACGGCGACGTGCTGCTGCACGCGATTACCGACGCGCTCCTCGGAGCCATCGCCGCGCCTGACATCGGCGCCCTTTTCCCGCCTTCGGACCCAAAGTGGAGAGGCGCGGACTCCGTTGTCTTTCTTCGCGAGGCGTTGAACCGAGTGCACGCTTCGGGATACACCACTGGCAACGTCGACGCTAGCCTGATTCTCGCTGCTCCGAAGATCGGACCGCACGCCGCGGCGATTCGAAATCGCGTTGCCGATTTACTGGGGGTGAGATCGGATTGCGTTGGCTTGAAAGCAAAGACCCCGGAGGGACTGAATCTGGAAAACACCGCGGTCGCACATGTAGTCGTATTGCTCCAGAAATCGGGCGAAGCAAAGAGGACAGACTACAAGAGAACGAAGAAGAGCGAGAAGAGGGCAACTCGACGCTAAACTATTTTGTATGAGCTTCTGCGGCCTTCACCGCTGAACGAAATATCGCCCGCGACGCTTCATCCTGATCGACCGACCGTTCCGGGTGCCACTGCACCGCGAGGACAAAATGCGCGGGGTCGGTTCCTTCCAGCGCCTCGATGACGGAGTCGTCTGGGCATCGCCCGACAATGCGGAGTCCCGCTCCCGGCGTCTGCGCCGACTGATGATGCGAGGAATTGACCGGGATCGCAACTCGATCTGGAACCGTAGCCGAGCGCCCACCATTATTCACAATCCTCGCGAGATTGGATTCGGGCTCGACCTCAACCGTGTGCGCGATTGCAACTTTCTTCCCTGCCTCGTGATCGACCCGGCTTCGCAACTCTTCCGGCAGAAAATCCGGAATGTGCTGAATCAACGATCCTCCGCGAAAAACATTCAGGCTTTGCAAACCGTAACAGATGCCGAGGATAGGCTTGCGCGAAGCGTAAGCGTCTTCGAGCAATAATTCGTCGATGGCTTCGCGTTGTGGATCCGGCGCCGCCGACCGCGACGAGCGCTCGGCTCTAAATTTCACGGGATCGACATCGGCATTGCTCCCCGGCAGCAGAACCGCGGCACAGCCTGCGATGATCTGCTTCACTTTGTCGATCGACTCATCGAGCGGAATCCGCACCGGCTGTCCACCCGCAAGTTCGACAGCGCGCTCATATTGCGGAATCGCTCTTTCGGAATATTCGCGATCGGTCGAATGCGGCATGGGAAGGGCAATTCGAGGCCGCATATCAGTTTTGAATTTGCAACGGCCGCGCTTCGCTCGCCCGCGCGATTGCAGCCAGCGTCCTCGACTGGCGATAGTGGCGGACTTCCATCACCAGTGCCAGCACAAAAACGACGCTTCCGGCCACTAAGGCCGACGGGGTTGCGATGTTCCGATAAGCCGTGGTCATATCCGGATTGACGTGACGATAAGCTGCCAGCGCGACGGTTCCGATGATACCCAACAACAGGCTGACGGCGAACGCCAGCAGAGTGCAGATGAAAGTCACGAGCGCCAGTCGCACGGGAATCGTATACCACCGCGGCGAGGGCGACTTCGAAAACATGATTCTAGGCTACACCACCCAAGCCGACTCTGGCTGAAAGTTAGGACGAGAACCGGTTCGAGCAGCGGTCCAAGACGGCGGCATCGAGAAACCCGGTAGTGTATAAAGGAGCAAGGATGTCGCAGGCAGCCTCAGCAATCACGCGGAGCCCCGCCGATGTGGTGCGGACGACGCCGGTTTCCCAGGCGGCAAACGGCGTATGCTACGCCAGCGCGGGTGAAAATTCGGTGGGCTCAGTCGATATGGAGCGCATGATCGCAGCCGTACCGGCAGGGATCGCGTCGGCCCTTAAGCGTAAGGCTTATTATTTTGTGCCGCTTGCAGTCAGTCAGGGCGAGGAGATCCTGATCGCGGACCGCTACGATGTCGCACTTAGCGACAACGCGGTTTGCCATCGCAACCTGAATCTGGGCGATTCGCAGTGCGTCTTTATCTCGACGCGCCTGACCGACGATAAATTCTCCGTGGCCTTCGAGTTCTACATCAATGTGGGCCATGCTTTGGTCGAAGTTGCCGGAGTTTCGGATGAGTTCAGCGATCTGGCGTGGAAACAGGTGACCGCTGGCATTCGCGGCGAGACTTCGCTCGATGCCTGGGAGGCCCGCAAGCTGGCTACAGCGTCAGGCCCCGACGCAGAGAAATATAAGAACGAGTACTTCGAGGCTACATTCGCCGATACGATTTCTATTTACGTGCTGTCATTGTTCCTGGACGTGGATTATTACGACCTGCGAGAGCGTGACTATCCGTTGCTGGCGCCCTCCGCCTTAGCTGAGCGTCTGCGAAAAGTGGCCGAACTTTTTGCACCGAATCCGGGATTTGAGTTTTCCATTCTGTACAAGCGGCGGAGTTAGCGTCCTCTTTTTCTGCTCAAAAAATAAAGCCGGGGGCTTCTCCGGCTTCTTGGATCTTCCCCACATTGTCTGGCGAACAGGCGTGTCCGGCTTCGTTCGGTTACTTATTTCCAATCACAAAATTCACGCTGCTGGGCTGGTTTGGACTCACCGTTACTGACTTTTCCCAGGTCTTCGGCTCTGAGAAAATTGGGCGCTGGACAGTTCGTTCGGTCAGTACATCGTAAGCCTGTTCCTTACCCGCCAGTCCCCAGCCTTCGTGCCAGGCAACAATCTCATATGTGCCCGGTGGGACGCTCGTGAATTCGAATCGGCCGCTTTCATCGGTCACAGCATAATAAGGGTGCGGCACCACCATCATCTCGGCGTTCATCCAAACATGACCGCCGTTGCAACGGAGGTTGACCAAGCCCGGTGTTGACATGGTTCGGGTACTGACCTGGTTGGTGAAGGGAAACGGCAGGTTATAGCTGGCTGCGCCATCCATGTGGATGGTGTGCAACGTCGCGTCAGAACTTTTCATTTGCAGGTCGGCATTTGCGGGAACCAGAAGAATGTGCGGAATATAACGGCAATGGTGCTGGTCCAAATGACGGCGCTGCTCGGGCAAATCCATCGATTTGCCGGCGGAAATATTCTTAAGATAGACGATGGTATTCGCGACCCCGCCCTCCGGCCCAATGATCATCCGTTCCAGGCTGACAGTCTTTTTGCCGTCCGCATCGCAGATTTGCGGATCTTTGGTGACTGGATACTCCAGTTCATGGGGCGCCGGGCCGGACCATTTCACGGTCCCGGAAATAGTCCCGCCATCGTTGACGGAGATGACTCGGTAGTTGGATTGCGCGGCGGCGAAACTTGCAACCGCAAAAAAGTACAATAATAAAGAACACCGATAGAACAGAGTCCGCATACATAACCCCTGAAGCCCACCACACACGCCGGGCTTGCTCCGGTCGTCGTGGAACACAGGCTGAAATTTTTCCTCGGGCTCCGCAAGCAACATCTTCAACGTTGCAGGTAAGCGCTGACAGGGTCCCCTTGCGAAGCGGGGCAGCACTCGTTGCCTACGGTCTTACTTGGTTCCGATTGGGAAGGACCGTTGCCGGTTCGTGGGATCAGAATCAAAAGTTAGGGTGCATTAATAAGAGGTCACAGTCGAGATTACCGAAGTGGTGTGTCGAGCGGGGAGACCTCGGTCTCCCGACCGAGCTTGCCACCCAGCCCATCCCAGAAACTGTCCTCGAATTCCGAGAGGCTTTACAATCATCCTCCATGCCAGTGAGCCTGCGATCCTTCGCGAAGATCAACCTTGGCTTATACATCGGCGCGCCACGGCGAGATCGCTTCCATGAACTCCTGACCCTATATCAGACGATCCGGTTGCACGATATAGTCCGGGTGAGCGTGACGCGCGGAAGCGGCATCGAGATTCGCTGCGGCGACCCCAGAGTTCCCAAGGACGATTCGAATACCTGTTACCGCATCGTCGAGAAGGCAATGCCGGCAATCAAATCGAAAGGGCGGGTAATCGTTGAAATTGAGAAGCGATTGCCTGTGCAAGGCGGATTGGGTGGGGCTTCTTCCAATGCAGTCGCGACCTTGTTAGCTCTTGAACGCGCTTTGAAAAGATACTTGACTCTGGCGCAACGATTGCAAATTGCCGCGGAAGTTGGTTCCGATCTGCCGTTGTTTTTGATTGGAGGAACCGTGCTGGGTTTAGGTCGCGGCGAACGAGTTTATCCACTGGCGGACCTCCTGCCGACGCCTTGCGTCGTCGTAACGCCCGACGTCGGCGTTTCAACGCCGAACGCCTTTGCCGCGTGGGACCGGAAATTGACCGCGCCGGTTTCATCCGATAGAATGAATCTGCTCGGCATGAGGTTGTCGGCGTGGCTGAGCGAGAGTCACTCCGGTGCTCCTTCTCGAAGGGGCCGGCGCGAGAATCCACTTCTCGAGCTTGTCCGGGCCGGGATCAAGAACGACTTCGAAGAGGTCGTCTTTCCTGAGTACCCCGAACTGTGTGAAGCAAAGAAGGTGTTGGAGCGTGCGGGCGCAAGGTATGCCTCGCTCTCCGGGTCTGGCTCGACGGTGTATGGACTGTTTGCCTCGACTGACGGAGCGAGACGGGCGGCGCTAAGCTTGCAAAACCAACGGTGGGCGGCGCAAATGACGGCAACACTGACACGCCGCGAGTATTGGAAAAAGCTTTGGATTTAGCGGCGGCAGAGCGAATTTTCATTGTCGATTTTTGATTGTTGGTTGACAATAAGGCGGTCGGATTCGCCGATCTCAACAATCCAAAATCAACAATGACTTACTGGGCCGTCGACTAATGGTAGGTCAAGTGCCTTTGGAGCACTTTGTCTAGGTTCGAATCCTAGCGGCCCAGCCAAAAACAGCTTTGAGCCGCTAGTTGGAGGTTTGGCTAAAGGCTGAAGGTTAATCGCTAAAGGCTGAAACTCATGGCTACTTTACTCACGCCGGCGGAAAAGACGGAGAAGGTCGAGAAAAAGGCCGAACTGCTTCCGGAAGACAAGCCGGACCGCAAGCCGCGCGCACGGGTCGATGAGAAGTTCAAGATTTTCAGTGGCACCGCCAATGAGCCGTTGGCCGATGAAGTTTGCAACTTCCTGGGAATGCCGCGTGGTCAGGCACAGGTGACCCGCTTCGCTGACGGCGAAGCCTATGTGCAAATTCAGGAGAATGTTCGCGGCGCCGATGTTTTTGTGTTGCAGCCAACATGCCGCGCAGTGCACGCGACCAGAAGCACGAGCGTCGATGAGAATTTGATCGAGTTGCTGCTGATTGTCGACGCTCTGAAACGCGCGTCGGCGCGGCGCATTACGGCGGTGATTCCGTATTTCGGCTATGCCCGGCAAGATCGTAAAGACAAGCCACGCAGCCCGATTTCATCGAAGCTGATGGCCGATCTGCTGACGACGGCGGGAATTCATCGAGCGCTGATTGTGGATTTGCATACGCCGCAGTTGCAAGGGTTTTTCAACATTCCGGTCGATCACCTGTTCGCTTCGCCGGTGCTGGTGGATCACTTCAAGAAGTTGAATCTGCCGAATCTTACGGTGGTTTCCCCGGATGCGGGCGGCGTGGAGCGCGCACGCTTTTTCGCCAAGAAAGTCGACGCGGCGCTGGCCATCGTCGACAAACGGCGGGTAGAAATGAATGTGGCTGAAGTCATGCACGTGATCGGCGATGTGAATGGACGAACGTGTTTGATCATCGATGACTTGATCGATACCGCTGGAACGCTGGTGAAAACTGCGAACGCGTTGAAGGAGAACGGCGCGACCGAGGTTTATGCCTGTTCATCCCACGCGGTGCTTTCTTACCCGGCGGTAGAGAACATTGCGAAATCGGTCATCCGTGAGGTGGTGGTGACGAACACCATCCCGCTGACCGAAGAGGCAAAGCGTGAGCCCAAGATTCGCGTGCTCTCGATTGCGGGATTGATTGGGCGCGCGATTCAGGCCAACCACGAGGAGACTTCTGTCAGCAAGTTATTTACGTAGATGATTGCGTCTCGATTTCTTGAGGCCACAGATTTTCGAAGGCAAATTTTCGAAGCAGAGACAGGAATTAATTTTATGGCCACTACACTTGAACAAAATACTCTCGAAGCCCAACCGCGCGAAGCCGGAACTAAGAATCATGCGCGCCGGGTGCGCCGTGAAGGCAAAATTCCCGGAGTAGTTTACGGAGCGGGAAAAGATGCCTTGCCGGTAACTGTCGATCCACGGCATGTGCTGCGCATTCTGCGTTCCGACAGCGGTCACAACAGCATTTTCGATCTCGCTCTCGATGGCGAGCGCAGTAAAGCCATGATCGTCGACTGGCAGTACGAGCCCATCAAAGGCAGCCTGCTGCACATCGACCTGAAGCGCATCGCCATGGATAAGGCTCTGCGCGTCAGCGTGCCCATCATTCTGCAAGGCGTTCCAGTTGGCGTAAAGACCGAGGGTGGAATTCTCGAGCAGATGCTCCGTGAAGTCGAAATCGAATGCTTGCCGGGGGACATTCCAAGCCACATCGATGTCGACGTGAGCGAACTCACATTCGGCAAGGTACTTCGTGTCTCCGATCTGCCCCACAATCCCAAGCTGAAGTTCCTGACCGATGCCAATCAGCCTGTGGCTCACGTCACTTCTGTGAAGGAAGAAGTTGTGGCTACGCCAGAAGCGGCGGCTGCCGAGGCGGGTGCGGCACCGGCTGAGCCCGAAGTCATCAAGAAGGGCAAGGCTGAGACTGAGGAAGAAGGCGACGCCGCTGCCGAGAAACCGGCAGAGAAGAAAGCCGAGAAGAAGGAAAAGAAGTAATGCTCATCTGGGGACGGGCACCCTCGCCCGTCCAGCCGAGCAATGCTCGGCTCGTTTTGGGGGAAAGCAAGGCGTGAAACTGATCGTCGGTCTCGGCAATCCTGGCATCGAGTACCAGTTCACGCCGCATAACATCGGCTTTCTCGCTGTCGATCGAATAGCCAGCGAGAAAGGGATCGAGATTCGGAACCGCCAGTGTCGGGCATTAACGGCCAGAGCGCAGATCGGCAACGATCCTGTGCTTCTGGCCAAGCCGGAAACCTTCATGAACCTGAGCGGCATTTCGGTTCGGGAGTTGCTGGCGGAATACGAGGCAGTGCCGGAATCGGACCTGATTGTAATTCAGGACGAATTGGATTTTCCGCTGGGCACGCTGCGGATCCATACGCGGCGAAGTTCGGCGGGGCATAACGGCATCGAGTCGATCATCGAGGCGCTGGGGACGCAGGATTTTCTGCGGATTCGGATCGGCGTAGCGCCCGATCATAAGGTGAGCGATGGCAAAGAATATTTGCTCTCGCCGATGCGCAAAGGGCAACTCGCGGTAGTTGACGAGATGCTCGAAACCGCAGCGGAAGCGGTGAAAGTAATTTTGGCGGAAGGTCCGGCAGCGGCGATGAATCGCTTTAACCGCAAAGAGCCGGAGGAGAAAGATTAGCGGCAGATTGGCTCCGTGAAGATCCGTGAGAATCGGTGGCAGGAGATGGAAATGAATCGTACCTATGAACTGATGTTTATTGTCCGGCCGGATATGGCGGATGAAGACCTCGAAAAACTGATTTCGAACCTGGAATCGACTGTGACCTCGGCCTCGGGAACGCTGAAGAATGTCGAGCGCATGGGCAAGCGGCGGCTGGCCTACATGGTTCACAAGTTCCGCGAGGGCGTTTATATTTTGCTGACCATTGAGGGCGCCGGCTCAGTCGTCCACGAACTCGAGCGCCGCCTGCGCGTGACAGAACCGGTGATCAAGTTTCTCACTGTGCGCATCGACGAAGAGCAGAAGCGCCTGGAGAAGATCAAGAAGCTGCGCGAAGCACGCAAGAAAATGAGCGCGCAACCTGCGGCTGCGGTCGAGGAAGCGCCACTGACTCCAGCGGCGGAAACCCCGGCTACGGCCTAGAAAGCATGCGTCGAGTTGTCAGGCCGGGCGTTTGCGACGATCTAACATGGTTTTTCACTGGCCACTGACAACTGGCCACTGACAACAGATTCTAAGGAGCTTTATGGCTGAAGAAACGAAAGCAGCATCGGCGGTCGGTGATCGGCCCGCGCGGCCTGCGGGAGATGGCCCGCGTTCTGGAGGAGATCGTCCCCGGTTTGGAGGCGGAGGCCGTTCCGGTCCCGGCGGTCCTCCCCGCGAGGGCGGCGCGCGCAAATTTTTCCGCCGTAAAAAAGTCTGCAAATTCTGCACCGAGAAGATCGCCGACATCAATTACAAAGATTACCGCCTGCTCGGCCAGTTCGTGGCCGAGAGCGGCAAGATCGTGCCACGCCGCCTCACCGGCGTATGTTCGCCACACCAGCATAGGCTGGCCGTGGCCATCAAGCAGGCGCGCAACATCGCCCTGCTGCCATTCGCAGGACGAGTGCAGTAGAAAAATCAGCTTCTGGCTCGCAGCTCCTGGCCTTTCGAGGTGGGGGCAAGATTGAGCCAGAGGCTAGGAGCTAGAAGCTATCATGGAAGTCATTCTCAAAGAGGACGTAAACAAGCTCGGATCGCGTGGCGACGTAGTCAAGGTTGCCGAAGGTTACGGGCGCAACTATCTTCTGCCGCGCAAGCTCGCTATTGTCGCTAACGAGGGCAACAAGGCCGTCATCGCCCAGATGAAAGCCGCCTCCGTGCGCCGCTCGGCCAAAGAGAAATCGCAGGCAGAAGAGCTGGCCAAGCAGTTTGAAGGCGTCTCCGTTTCGTTCCAGCGCCGCTCCGGCGAGAACGATCAACTATTCGGCTCGGTCACCTCGGGAGACATTGCCGAAGCCGTCGTAAAGAAAGGAATCAACCTCGATCGCCGCCAGATTCAGCTCCACGATCCGCTGAAGACGCTCGGCGAATTTACCGTGCCGGTGAAACTGCACAAGGACGTGACCGCGCATTTGAGAGTGGTGATCGAGAAGGAAGCGGTGGCAGAGTAGGACAAAGGCGTGGGGTGCCGTTAGGCACCCCTGAAAATGGCCCGCGGACCTTTAGCTGTTGTATGGGTGTCTAGTGTCTTGCTAACCCGTTCCGCCAGAATCACCTAGCCCCCAAAATCTCCTATAATTCCTGCTTACGATTCCGCTGATTCCCCGTCTATTCCAATGTAAGCCCTGGGTACGGCATTGACACCGGGCGAACAGGAAAAGACAAAACATGCCGGCCGATGTACTTGCTGTAACGCTTGCGGTTGGTAAACGGGCGCACTCGAAGACGAATTTCGAGCGAGTGGAGAAAGTCAGCGGTTCAACACTGGTGGAGAGCCAGAACCCCGCGCGGGTCCGCATGCCTGGTCAAGAACGCCGCATAGACGATACGATGCTGATCCGCGAGGCGCAGCGCGGCAACGCCGCTGCCTTCGAGGAGCTCGTGCGCCACTACGATCAGGCGGTCTTGCGATTGGCATTGCACCTGACCGGTACCGAGCACGACGCGCAGGATGTTTACCAGGACGCCTTTCTCAAGGCCTACAAGAATATCGGGAGCTTTCGCTTCGAATGCTCGTTCTACACATGGATTTACCGTATCGTCACTAATCTGTGCCTCGATCACCTGCGCAAGAAAACGGTGCGCAAAGAAGATGCCCCGGTCGTGAAGGGCGGCAACGGTGAAGAGTACGATTTGCTCGATCAGGTTCCGGATGGCCGCGCGGGAGCGAATCCGGAACGCGATCTCATGCGGCGACAACTGGGCGCGCGGATTTCGGGCGCGCTGGAAAAATTGACTCCGCGCGAACGCATGGTGTTTGAGTTGAAGCACTACCACGGATTGAAATTGAGAACGGTCGGCGAGATTTTGCATACGACAGAAGAGACCGCGAAGAACACTTTATTTCGCGCCACGCAAAAGCTGCGGGGCCAGTTGGCGGATATGAGGTAGTGGATTTCCACTGCTCGCAAGAGATGCGAAAGATGGGACGCCTCCGATAATTGAAAAGGAAACGAATATGAAGTGCGAATGGGTAAGAGAAAACATCACGCTGCATGTTTACGGCGAGCTGGCTGACGATGCTCGCCATGAACTGGAGCAGCACGTTGCGCGCTGCACGGATTGCGCAGCCGAACTGAAAGCCGAGCAGGAGTTCCATACCCTGCTGTCGCAGGAGAAGGCAGCCGAGCCTTCGCCGAATCTGCTGACCGCTTCTCGCATGCGCCTGCAAGAAGCACTGGAAACCGCCGAGCAGGGGCGGTTCTGGCACCGGTTGGCTTTCGACCCCACGAGCTGGCTGCGCCAGGTACATTTCTCTCCCGCACTGGCTTCGGTGATCCTGATTTTCGGTTTCGCGGCGGGTATCGGCACAGCGTACAGAGTCTTTGCCCGTCAACCACAGCTCGCAGCCACCATTGCATCTACCCCCTCAGCTCCCACTCCCGCCGAAGCCGCCATTACCGGCATCCGCTCCATCACCCAGGAGCCGGGCAGCGACAAGATCGCCATCAAATACGATACGGTTTCCACCCTCGAAACGCAGGGATCGTTGAACGACCAGCGCATCCAGCAATTGCTGCTGTTCGCCGCCCACAACAATTACAATTCGGGCGTTCGCATGGATTCGGTTGATCTGCTCACGCAAAAGCCGGATGTTTCCCAGGTGCGCGATGCCTTGATCTATGCCCTCCACTACGATACAAATCCGGGCGTGCGCCTGAAGGCGCTCGATGGTCTAGGAAGCTTCGTGAAGGATGATGTGCATGTCCGCGATGCCGTGCTCGAGGCGCTCGTGAACGATGCGAATCCCGGCGTGCGCACCGAGGCGTTACGTCTGATTGAGCCGGTGAAGGCCGATGGCAGCGTGCGTGGCGTGCTCATGACTTTAGCAGCGAAGGATCAAAGCCAGTACATTAAGTCGCAGGCGCGCACCATGCTGGCGCAGTTGCCGGAGATTGATTAGCCATGTCCGTGGTCCGTGCGTTCATGAATGCAATTAACGCCGCTGGCCGCCGAGAAATGGAAGGTAAAGGAATTCATTGAAGCGTTTGCCACAATTCGTCGGACTCATCACATTTTTTGCGCTCTTTGCGTCGGTAGCATCGCCGCAAGATTCGCAGATTTCGCGCGAAGGCGGTGCCTGGAGCAAGGTGGTCACCGGATCTTTGACTGGAGTCAAGAACCTGAGAGTTAAGGTCGATATGGGCTCGGTGCAAGTCCACGGCGGACAGCAACAGGGCATTAGTTACGTCATCGATAGCCACTCCTACACGTCATCCGAACAGGATGCCCGCCGCCAGTTCGAGTCCTTCAAAATCACCACTTATGTTCGAGGAGACACAGCCTGGATCGTCGGTGACTGGGAGGGTGGACATCCGCGTAAGTTTTCTGCGGACTTTGACATCAAGGTGCCACGGGAAGTTGGTCTGGTAAAAATAGAGACCGATGGCGGCAACGTCGAGACCACCGGACTCGCAGGTCGCGTGGAAGCGGAGAGTGGCGGCGGCAACATCCACCTCGATGACATCGGCGGCGGCGCCCACGCCGAAACTGGCGGCGGATCCATCGAAGTCGGCAGCATTACCGGCGACATCGGCCTTCATACCGGCGGCGGATCGATTGAAGTGCACCATGCGAACGGCAAACTGGTCGCGGAAACCGGCGGTGGCAGCATCGAAATCATGTCCGCCTCGCAAGCGGCCAGCATTGAGACCGGCGGCGGGAGCATCCAGCTGCACCAGTGCTCCGGCAAAGTCAAAGTGTCAACCGGCGGCGGAGGCGTCGATCTCGGCGATATCGGCGGCCCGGCGGAAATCGAAACCGGCGGCGGTAGTATCCATCTGGCCTCCGCGAAAGGTCACGTCGAAGCCCACACCGGCGGCGGCGGCATTGAACTCTTCGGCGTGCCCTCAGCCCGCGCCGAAACTGGCGCCGGTGGCATCGTCGTGAAGCTGGTAAAGACCGGAGCCGAACCCGCGAATTCGGCGCTCGAGACGTCTGCCGGCGACATCACCGTCTATATTGCATCAGACGTCGCCATCTCGGTGCGCGCCAGCGTAGACCTAGGCAGCGGCCACCGCATCAGTTCAGATTTCCCGGATATCCACGTTTCTAGCGAAGGTGACAAGTGGGGGCCTAGAACTTTGAGCGCCGAAGGGAAGTTGAACGGCGGCGGTCCGGTTCTCAAGGTTCGAACTACCACTGGAGATATCTGTTTTCGGCGCATGAATCAGTAGGCCCGTCGGCAAGCGAGCGATTCGCTGATCGATCGGCTGCAAGAATGTTTCGGAGGTTGTCCATGCGTAAACACATTTTGGCTACGATTGCTCTGCTGCCGTTACTCGCCACCTTATCGCTGGCTGCACAAAACTGGGATATCAATTCGTGGCAGCCTTACGGCATCCCTAGCGAAGATTCCAGCACTACTTCCTACCTCGGCGTTGACATCGCCGACGTCAGCGCGGATCGCCTCGCGACACTGAAACTGAAAGAGGAAAAAGGCGTTGAAGTTACCATGGTCGACCAGGATGCACCCGCAGGAAAAGCCGGCATAAAAGAGCACGATGTCATCCTCAGCCTGAACGGCGCGGCCGTCGAGAGCAAATCTCAACTACAGCGGATGATTCACGAAACCCCGGCCGGCCGCGTCGTCGCCCTCGGATTGAGCCGCGACGGACAGCCGATCACAATCAAGGTCCAACTCGCCGACCGCCGTTCGGAGTTTCAACATATCGCAAGATCCAAGGATAAAGACGGCGATGACGAATTCCACTTCGAGATGCCGACCATGCCGAACATGGACTTTGACATGCCGAGCGTCAGTGTTGTGGTCGTACAGTCGTCGGCGCGCAGCGGCTTGATGGTGGAGAATCTAACCCAACAATTGGGCGAGTTCTTCGGCGCGAAAGACGGCAAAGGCGTTCTGGTGCGGTCCGTCGAAAGAGGCAGCCGCGCCGATCGGGCCGGCCTGCGCGCCGGCGACATAATCGTGCGCCTCGGAGAACAGCCCGTTCACGACACCAGCGATTTCACTCACGCTCTGCACAATCGCAACGCGGGGTCGGTCAACGTTGAGGTGATCCGCGATCGTAAGTCGCAAACTCTTACCATTGCGCTACCTGGACGCAAGGAGTCCGGCGGTATGCTGGAAGAAAGCTTTGATGTGCCCGACGTGGATGCGGAAAGCCGGATGGAGATGACCGAGGTCCACAACGAGGTCGCCCAGCTGCGTCCGCAAATGGAATTGGCCCGCGAGCAAACCCGCAAGGCCAGCGCGGAGATACGCAAATCCCTGTGCGATGAGCAGAGACAGTTGAGGGAAGAGGCTCGCAAACTCAACGAGGTGTACGGGCCCAAGGTTCGCGAAGAACTTCTAAGAAAAACGGACGAGTTGCACAAGAAGATGGAGCAGATTCGCCTGGAAATGTCGATCCACCGGCTTGATATCTAGAATCTGCCTCACATCGGGTTTAGACTCCGATCATTTCCTGAGTCGCATAGGCCCAGTCACTACGACCCAGCCCCGTGCCTGCGCACCGAATTTCCCAGGCAAACTTGATTTCGCCCGGCTTGCTTCGCGGCATAAAGCGCACTATCGGCAGCCTTCACCAGTTCATCGCGTGTGGTCCCATGCTCCGGAAAGGCAGCTGCGCCTGCGCTCACAGTGACCGTCCGCGGCACGCCCGGGAATTGCCACGTCGCGACCATTCTCCGTAATTTCTCCGCGATATTGAAAGCTTGTTCCGGACCGGTCTGCGTCAACAGAATCGCAAATTCCTCGCCGCCGTAGCGGCAAACCACGTCGATCTTTCTCACCTGTTGATGAAACAGCGACGAAACCTGCCGCAAAACTTCATCACCCAGCACGTGCCCAAACTCGTCGTTCAACCGTTTGAACTGGTCGATGTCGGTCATGATCACAGCCATGCCCGAGCCGTACCTGCGCGCCCGCTCGATCTCCTCCAGAATTCTTAATTCAAAAAAGCGGCGATTGAAGATACCCGTCAGGCCATCCAAATAAGCGAGTTGCTTCACGCGCTCGACGTAATGCGCATTCTGAATGGCCGTCGCGCAGATATCCGCAACCGATTCCAGAGACTGCAAATCCCCATCATGAAACGCGTCCGGATGTGAGCTGTCCAACGCGAGCACGCCCAGGGTCTGGCCGAAAGAGACCAGAGGAATTCGCATGCGCGATTGCGATTCCGCGAAAAACCTCGCGCTTGTGGCCGAAAGATGGTTTTCCATCGCGGTGCGGTTCCCGGCCAGAATGCTCGCCCAGGGCTCGTTGCTCACCGGAAAACGTCCGCCCTGCGGCATGCGCGGCGTCAGCGTGCCGTGATGCGCGCGCAACACCAGATCCTGATCTTCCCTCAAAAATAGTGACACGTGGGAAACGCGGAACGCATCCTGAATCAATTCACAAACCCGTCTTAGCAGTTCTTCCAAATCGAGAACAGCGGTAGTTTGCTGGGCAATGGCGTTGATCGCCTGAAGCTGCCGGGCGCGCTGCTGTTCCAACGAATAAAGTCGCGCGTTTTGCAGAGCAATCGACGCCTGGTTCGAAAAAAGAGTAAGCAAATCGATGGTCTCGTTGTCGAAGTGGTCGGTCCGGTCGCTCTGGCAGTCGAGTACGCCCACTACTTCATCGCGTACCATCAGCGGAATCGAAAGCTCGGAACGCGTGGATTTCGCCGAGCACAAATACCGCGAGTCCTTCAACACATCAGGTGCGTAAACCGGCTGCTTCTTCAGCGCCGCAGCACCGGTAATGCCTTGTCCGATAGGCCATCGCTGTTTGTCGTTACCTTCGTCCCATCCAATCTGCGAGCGAACGTACAACTGCTGCGAGGCTGGCTCCAGCAGGATAATCGCAACATTCCGCAGATGAAAGTAGTCGCGTGCGATGGCCAGGATCCGCTGCAGCACCTCGTCCAGATCGAACGTGGAAAGTACAGCTTGGCCCGCATCGTACAGGACCGCGATGTTATTCATAACTAGACAAATATGGTAGCGTGCGGCTGGAGATTCGCGATGTTCCGAAAGTAACCGCAAGAACGCTCGGCGCGACCACGCCGGTATAGCTTATTCCCACCGTCTCACTGTTCGTATCAAGCCCCAGGCAACCAGGCAAAGCCAGAAGTCGACGATCAAACCCCAATCCAACTGAAATGGACGATGGCGCGGGAAGTGAAAGACCGGCCCAAGAAAGAAATACGCCAGGTTGCCCAAAATCACGGCAAGAAGCGCTTGCATCAAGTTTATGGCGATTGAGGCTTTACGCGGGCGACTCATTCACAATAGAGGCTGCTAACATTCCTAAGAACTCTGATGCTCGAACTCACCACGCCGGTCCAATACGTAAAAGGAATTGGCCCCAAGCTGGCCGAAATTCTCGCCGCCAAAGGCATTTCGACGGTAGGCGATCTTTTGCTTTATCTCCCTTTTCGCTACGAAGATCGCCTGAACCCGCGTGGCATCGCCGAACTGCGTCCTGGCGAAATGGCCACCGTCATTGGCGAAGTCCGCAATTCCGGTCTATTCCGCACTCGCAAAATGCCCATCTTTCAGCTCACCGTTGGCCAAGGGCGGTCGCGCCTCCGCTGCCTCTGGTTTCACGGTACCTACTTACAGGATAAATTCAAACCCGGCGAACTCATCGCTCTCTACGGAAAAGTTGAGCAAGATCAGCGCAGCGGAGAACTCCAGATCATCCAACCGCAGTATGAGATGCTCGGCGACTCCTCCGGAGATGCGGCTCAGGATAAAGCCGCGGCATCGCTCGAAGTCGGCCGCATCGTTCCGATCTACGAATCGGCCGGCCAGGGCCGCATTACCTCACGCTGGTTTCGCCGCATCATTCGTATCGCTTTGGAGAATTTGACTCCCGATCTTCCTGAAACCATTCCGCAAGCCACTTGTCAGAATCTCGCGCTTGTTTCTCTTCGCGATGCTCTTTGGAAAGTTCACTGGCCCGAAGCCGGCGAGAGCCTGACGGATCTTCAATCGGCGCGCACCGCGGCACATATTCGTCTAATCTTCGAAGAACTGTTTTTCATCGAACTGGGGCTCGAACTCAAGCGGCGCCAGCAAAAAACGCAAACCGGCATCCCGTTTCGCCTGGACGATAGGGTGCGCGAGGCCATCAAGAAAATTCTGCCCTTTCATCCCACCGCGGCGCAGAAGCGCGTTCTGAAAGAAATTGCCGAAGACATGCAACGACCACACCCCATGCGACGTTTGCTGCAAGGAGATGTCGGCTCCGGCAAAACCATCGTCAGCTTTCAAGCCGCAATCATCGCCATCGAAAATGGGTATCAGGTCGCTTTGATGGCGCCCACGGAGATCCTTGCTCAGCAGCATTATTTCTCCGCGCGCAGAATTCTGGAGAATGCCGGCTACCGCATTGTTCTGCTGACAGGCTCGTTGGAACCCGATCGCAAGCGCGAAATCCGCCGCCACATAGCCCAGGGCAACGCGCAACTCGTGATCGGCACCCACGCTTTGCTGGAAGAAAAGGTTGAGTTCGCCAAGCCAGGTTTGGTCATTGTCGATGAGCAACACCGCTTCGGAGTGATGCAGCGGCTCAAGCTAATGAAGAAGTCCGGAGAAGCGAACGGTACTCGCGAATCGGAGGTAACCGTTGCCCGGGCAGCGTTGAAAGATACGCCACCAACTTTCCCCGAGCCCGATGTTCTGGTGATGACGGCCACGCCCATCCCACGAACTTTGGCCCTTACAATCTACGGCGATCTCGATCTCAGCGTCCTCGATGAGCTTCCTCCCGGGCGCACTCCAATCGTTACCCGCAGAATCACTGACGCCCGTTCGCCTGAAGTCTGGGATTTCGTTCGCAAGCAAGTCGCCAAGGGGCATCAAGTCTACGTGGTCTATCCTGTGATCGCCGAAAGCGAGGAAACTGAACTGAAAGCTGCGGTCAAGATGTACCGCGAATTAAGCACAAAATTATTCGTCGATCTCAAAGTCGGGCTCCTGCATGGAAGACTTGACCCCGATTTAAAAGATCAAGTCATGCGGATGTTTCAGAAAGGCGAATTGCAGATTCTCGTTGCCACCACGGTAATCGAAGTCGGAGTCGACGTCCCTAACGCAACCGTAATGGTCATCGAGCACGCCGAGCGCTTCGGCTTGGCCCAGCTTCATCAGTTACGCGGCCGAATCGGACGCGGCGCCGCAAAGTCCTATTGCGTATTAATGACCGGCGGCAAGGTCAGCGAGGAGGGCGAGCGCCGTCTCGACGCCATGGTCAAAACTAATGATGGGTTCCAGATAGCCGAACTCGATCTCGAACTGCGCGGCCCGGGAGAATTCTTCGGAACGCGCCAGGCCGGCATGCCGAGCTTTCGTGTGGCCAATTTGATTCGTGACCGTCAGTTGCTCGAACTGGCAAAAAGAGAGGCGGCGGCTGTTATCGCAGGGCCGAACGATCAGATTTCACAGGTCGAAATCAGCCGCGCTCTGGTTGCCATGCGCACGCGATGGCAGCATACTTACGGCCTCGTGGAAGTCGGCTAGAGATCCCTCCAACGATCTAAGAACTACATTTACACGACTCGCGCAAGCGCAGGTCGCGCTCCTCCAGATTTGATTCAGCCCAGATCGCTCATTCGCAGAATCGCACCTGGGTATAGAATCTTTGCCGTAAAAGCATCGGTAATTCAGCACATTATGAAACTGCGATTGTCTTGAAATCTCGTGAGGAGAGCAACGTGAAGAACTTTTGCTGGGTGTTGTTTTTTGTTGTCTGCGTAAGCGCTTTTGCCCAGGAACCGAGCCACTCTGCGGAACAAGCCGTAATTGTCATTCGGGCGGGCACGCTCATCGATGGCAGATCAAATACTCCCCGGCGCGATCAAGTGATCGTCCTTCGGGGCAACCAGGTGGAGAGTGTCAGCGGCGCGGTAAACGAGAAGATTCCCGCGGGAGCGACAGTAATCGACTTGTCGAAAGCCACAGTGCTTCCAGGGCTGATCGATTGCCACACTCACATTTTTCTGCAGGGTGAAGATCCGGCGCAGGGCGGATATGACGCGAACATTCTGAATGCGCCGCTGGCGCTTCGGGCAGCACGGGCGACGGTGGCGGCACGCCGGGCGCTCGAGCAGGGCTTCACGACTTTGCGCGATGTGGAGACAGAAGGTGCTGGATACGGCGATGTCGGCATCAAGCAGGCAATCGAGCAGGGATACATTCCCGGGCCGCGGTTGTTCGTTTCCACGCGAGCCATTTCGACTACGGGAGGCTATTCGCTGGATGGTTACGCGCCGGAGCTTGACATGCCGAAGGGCGCACAGATCGTGGATGGTCCGGTGGAAGCTCGCAAGGCGGCGCGCGAGCAGCTTGATCATGGCGCGGACTGGATCAAGGTTTACACGACGCATCGGTCCTGGGTGGGCAAGAATGGCGAACTGGTCTCGCAGCCGACGTTGACCCTCGAGGAGTTGCGGGCGGTTGTCGACGAGGCTCATGGGTGGGGAAAGAAAGTCGCGTGTCACTCTTACGGCGGAATCGGTTTGCGTCGGGCGCTCGATGGCGGCTGCGATTCGATTGAGCATGGTCTCGATCTCGACGATGCGGCGGTTGCACAGATGGTGAAGCAAGGCACCTGGTATGTGCCGACGATCAGCGCCTATTACCACGATTGGGCTCCCGCAGATACGCCCGCAGGGCAACGCGACCGGCTACGGGTTGCGTTACATGGCCCGTCGTTTCAGAAGGCGATGAAGGCTGGAGTGAAGATTGCCTTCGGCACCGACATGGGCGGGATTCCCTGGACAGAGCCAATCGCCCAGGAGTTTCCGCGGATGGTGGAGTTGGGGATGAGCCCGATGGACGCGATTCAGAGCGCGACCTCGCGTGCGGCCTCGTTGCTGGAAATGGACGGCAGGATCGGCGTGATCGCTCCGGGAGCATTTGCTGATGTGATCGCGGTCGATGGCGATCCGGTAAGCAATATCAAAGTGCTTGAGGATGTGCGCTTCGTCATGAAGGATGGCAAGGTTTTCCGAAGCAACGGTAAGAACGTGGGGATGGAAGAGTGAGGTGGTTGCTGGGATGCGGCTCGCAGCGGATTCCGAATTGAAATTACGATGCTTAAAATCGCTTCATTTCGCTTGACATCGTTTTTGGCGCGAGCATAATGCAACAGTTCCCGCTTCTGGGTTCGAAGCGGTGGTTCTGCTCAGGTAGCGTAACGAGAGCTGAGGGAGATGCTTATGAGCCTGCTTGAACTCTGTGACCGTGAAATCGCGGCGGTGCCGCTGGATGCGACCGTGGCCGACGCTATCAACAAAATGCTCGACCATCACGTGGGGGCGGTGGCAGTGGTCGATTCGGAGTTTCGGGTTGCGGGAATTTTTACTGAACGCGATGTGCTGCGCAAGATGGCCCTGACGCGAACCGATCCCGAAGCCACTCGGGTCCGCGACCTGATGACTACTTCCGTGGAAATGGCAACGCAGCGGACCGGCGCGGGTGAAGCGCTGGCTACCATGATTGAACGGCATTTTCGCCATCTGCCGGTAGCCGATGACCGTGGCAAGCTCTTGGGAATTCTTTCAATTCGCAATCTGCTGGAGTGGCGGGTTGACGATCTCAGTCGCGAGTTGGAGTCGTTGGAAGCTTACGTTTCGAATGATGGGCCGGGAGGGTAGGGTCGCGAGGGTACCGCGCCAAGTCCCATTCGCCGCGGGAGGTTCCATGCGCATGTATTTCCGCTTGACAATTACCCGTCTCCGTAGCACAGTTGTGCGCCAGAAAAGTAGTCTTTCGCCTATTCTCAGCCGCACTCCAGTGCGGCGCAATCAGTAAATACCCCGGGGAAGTACACAAAAACTTAAGCGGTAGAGGAGAGCACATGGAAACCGCAATCGGAGTTTTTTCTTCCCGTGACTGCGCAGAAGACGCTATCCGGGAATTGCGTAAGAGTGGGGTGAAGGAAGATTCTATTGTTTTCCTGACTCGTTCTGAAACCGAGGCCAAGTCGGTGGCCAAGGAATTTGGGGCATCGGTCGGAGGTTTTATGGGGGGAGCGGCCGGCATGACTGCCGGTGTGGTCGCTGCAACACTGCTTCTTCCCGGTATCGGAACTGTGTTTGCGCTGGGATTCGGCGCGGCAGCGCTGCTGGGAGCGGCAGGTGCAAGTGCAGGTACAGCGATGGCAACGGCTGCGAGTCGTTCGGACGCTCAACCTACTCCCGACGACAAATGCGGGGAGGACGTCGCCTTCTTTCGTGAAGTGCTGAAAGAAGGCCGTTCGCTGGTCGTAGTTCGTACGGAGTCGCAGGCGGATGCCGCGGCGGCATGCGCCATTCTCGATCAATTGGGCATGAGCATGGAGGGCCGCCAGACGCCGGGCAGAATGCAAACCAGTGCGCGGCAGGTGGGGGACGTCATCGTGCTTACCGTCAGCGGGCGTATTACGCTGGGCGATGGAAATGTCATGCTCCGCGAAATTGTCGCGGAGTTGGCCGACAAGGGGCACAAGACGATCGTGCTGAACTTGGCCGACGTCCATTACGTTGACAGCTCCGGATTGGGAGAACTCGTTAAAGCGCACACCACGGTCCGTAACAAGGGTGGGCAGTTAAAGCTCGCGAGCGTGAGCAAAAGAGTGCATGACCTGCTTCAGATGACTCGGTTATCCACCGTGTTCGACATTCACGGGGATGAGGGTAGCGCCCTGGGCGGTCCGCCAACGCAAGCCGTAGCATAGCTCCGGGGCAGTTTTGCGAGGCCGGCGGCGGTTGCCGTCGGCCTTTTTGTTGGACTTTCTTCCCTTGCGCAGGTTCACACTGAAGACGTACGGAAAAATATCAAAACCTGGCAGGCAAGTCGAATCCTCAATTTAAGTTGGACTTCTTCTTCCACGTATTTCAGCGACTTCGCACGGCAGCCTAGGTCCTTGACATTCCGTTGATCGGTTTGCGAGCCAACCGCAATGGGCCGTAGCTCCGGTACTACTTGACAACCTGTCCCCGTGAATCCACACTTCTTGGTGCATAGCCTTTTCCCGCTGTTCTTCCCCTGGTTGTGCGGCTATGCCGGGCCAAGCACACAATCCAATTGCCAAAGGCGCGAGTCGCTTGACGCACTCGCATGGGGAGAACTATGAACAAGGTACTTGCTATAGTTTTGTGCCTCGCAGTCCCAGTGGCCGTCCTCGCCGGGGATAACGCCTACAAGGTGACTTATGACGGAGGATCGATTCCCGATACAAAGCCGGGAACTGGGATGAAGTTATTTATTCAGGCCGACCAAGTTCGTCTTGTGAAGGACAAGGCCGAGGTGATTACGATTCCCGCTGGGTCGATCACAGAGATCAGCTATGGGCAAGATGTGCATCGGAGAGTGGGAGCTGCGATTGGATTGGCGCTTGTCTCCTTCGGCATCGGAGCGCTCATGGCGTTGACTAAGTCAAAGAAGCACTATGTTGGCATAACCTGGGCCGACGGGGACAAGAAGGGGGGGTTCGCTATGCAATGCGACAAGGGCGATTATCGCGGCGTGCTGGCCGGACTTGAAGGAGTGACCGGCAAGAAGGCTATCGACTCCGATGCAATGACCGTAAAGAACTGATCCTCTTCTTCGAGCCTCAGTTTGCGGGGCTTTAACGGTTGCGATCTGGAGATTCTTCCGGCTAGCGCGCTCGGCGGCCCGCCAACTCAAGCCGTAGCATAGCTCCGGGGCAGTGTTGCGAGGCCGGCGGCGGTTGCCGTCGGCCTTTTTGTTGGATTTTCTTCTCCTGCGCAGGTTCACACGCCGCTTGTGCCCAGCGTTCGGCAGAGCGGACACCTATGCGACTTGCCTGCCTGGTTTTGATATTCTTCCGTACGTTTTCAGTTACGCATTGCTTTTAAACTTGAGAACATTTGGGGAGAAGATCGATGAAGGGAATTCTGCATTCCATTCTGGCTGTCGCCTCGGTTGCGTCGACGTTGGCGATCAATGCACAACAGAGTTCGAAGTCTGTGGTCATTCATGCCGGGCACGTGCTCGATGTGAAAACCGGCACCCTGCTCTCCGATCAGACAATCGTGATCGATGACAGCAAGATTGTGAGTGTGGGCCCGAGTGCGCAAGCGAAGGCTCCAGCAGGCGTAACAGTGATCGACTTACCGAACGCAACAGTGCTGCCCGGGCTGATTGACGCGCACACGCACCTGACCAGCGATCCGAAGTTTGGCTATGACCAGCTTGGCATTTCTCTGCCTCGCGAAGCTCTGATTGGTGCAAAGAATGCCAGGGTGACGTTGCTGGCTGGCTTCACCACCGTAAGAAACGTGGGCGCGGGAGGATATACCGACGTGGCGTTGCGTGATGCGATTAACGCGGGCGATGTGCCGGGGCCGAGGATGTTGGTGAGCGGGCCTCCGCTAAGCATTACCGGCGGGCATTGCGACAACAATCTGCTGCCCTTCGAATACCACGCAACTTCCGACGGCGTGGCCGACGGCATCGCGGCTGTGCAGCAGAAGGTGCGTCAGAACATTAAATATGGGGTAGATCTGATCAAGGTTTGCGCCAGCGGCGGTGTACTCTCGAAAGGCGACGATCCCCAAGCCTCGCAATACACGCTGGAAGAGATGAAAGCCATTGTGGCTGACGCTCACCGCCTGGGCCGCAAAGTCGCCGCCCATGCCCATGGGGCGCAAGCCATTCTTTGGGCCTCCGAAGCCGGAGTCGATTCGATTGAGCACGGATCGTACATCGATGACGCCGCAATTGCGGAGATGAAGAAGAACGGAACCTATCTGGTGCCGACTTTGTATCTCGGCGATTGGTTTCTGGAAAATGCCGAACGGAATCATGTGCCCGATTTCTTGTTGGTGAAGGCCAAGGCCGTCATGCCGGCTGCCCGGCTGAACATTGCCCATGCATTTGCCAGCGGAGTGAAAGTTGCGTTTGGCACGGACGCGGCAGTTTATCCGCATGGGCTGAACGCGCATGAGTTTGCCGTGATGGTGAAGTTGGGGCTGACCCCGCTGCAGGCGATTCAGGCGTCCACGATCAATGCGGCAGATTTATTGGGGTGGTCAGGAAAGGTCGGGACGCTCGAGCCCGGTGCCTGGGGCGATGTCATCGCGGTGGATGGGAATCCCCTTCAGGATGTCACATTCTTGGAACGAGTCAAATTTGTCATGAAGGGGGGCGAAGTGGTCAGGAATGAGTATGGGAAGTGAGTCCTGGATCCATCGACCCGGCTGGAGCAAGCCCGGAGTTCGTGCAAAGGCATCTCTAATCAATCACTTTCGTTTTCCGAGCGCGTTCGGTGATCCAGTCGGTCCAGAAAGCGGCTTCGCCACTCGCAATGAGCGACGCCTTGCCTTCGACCGCGTCGACGAAATTTTCGATTAGCGGCAGATGAACGTTCTGATGTACCGGAAGATGCTCGCGGCCTCCGGGATAGATTAGGTCGGGGCCGTTCAGCGGACTTAGTTCCATTTCACCGTCGGTGCCTCGGATCCGGCATTCGTCGCGCTTGATTTTCGAATGCCAGCGGACGTCCACAATGCCGCGCACACCGTTGGCATAATCGGTCATTACGGTGGCGTTGTCTTCGACCGCGTAATGATGCACCCCGTTGCCTAGATGCGCGCTCACTCGCTGCGGCTGGCCGAAAAGAAAATTCAGAACGTCGATGCGGTGCGAGGCGATGTCGAAGAGCGGTCCCCCTCCGGCTTTGGCAGGATCGACGAGCCAGTGGCGTCCATGGTCGACACCGTCATAGGCTTTGCCATCGAACCAGCTGTGGCAGGTGAGTTCGGCCAGAACCGGTTGACCGATCGCTCGTGCTTCGAGCAGTTGCTTTGCGCGCTGGACTTTCGGGTAGGCGCGGCGATAGTAGGCGAGCGCCAACAGGCGGTTATTTTCTTTGGCTGCGTCGAGCATCGAGCGCGCCTCGGCTTCGTTCATCGCCATCGGCTTTTCGCAGAGTACGTGCTTGCCCGCGCGTAGGGATGCGATGGTCTGCCGCGCGTGAAAGAAGACTGGAGTAGCAACGTAGACCGCGTCGATGGCTGGATCGGCTAGAGCTTCGTCGAGATTGGTCCAGACCTTTGCATCGTACGACGCGGCTTTCGCCGGATCGCGCGTGACAATACCATAAAGGCGGCTGCGCGGCTCGGTTTGAATTGCCGGGATGACGCGGCGGGTCGAGATATCGCCGATTCCGATAACGATCCAGTTCAGCATGGATTTATGAGAAACTTGAGCGCCGGGGCGGAGTTGAAAAACAGGTTCGTCACGGGGCCTTGCGGCCCCGTTCGGAATGACATCGTAAGTTGTGTCGAATGCCGGCCGAACTACTTCTTGGGAGCGATCGCGTCTTTCGCGGCTTTGGCGACGCGGAATTTCACGACGGTCTTCGCTTTGATCTGGATGGGCTCGCCGGTCTGCGGGTTGCGGCCGATGCGGGCTTTGCGGTGCGCCTTCACCAGGCGGCCGAGGCCGGGCACAACGAACACGCCGTTCTTCTTGGTTTCTTTCACTGCCACGTCGGCGAGCTGCTCGAGAAACGCCGCCGAGGTTTTGTTGGGAATTTCAGTTTTCTCCGCCAGATAACGCACGAGTTGAGTCTTGGTCAAACCTGTTGCCATGCTTCCTCCTGGGAATAGATTGGAATTTGAGTTCCAGCGGTTCTGATGGTATATCAGCGCCCCTGTGGAAAACACCCTTATTTTACGCGGGTCCCATGCATTTGCTATCAAAAAAGGCGCATTATTACGAGCTAATTTGCGACAGGGATCCCAAAATGGCGCGAAAAAGACGCATCTGCATGTTTACTGACCTGTGAAAACGACTGGAATCCTCAGCGGTGCGAGCCAGTGTTCGTGCTTCGCTGCGTCTTCAGATCGACTCGTAATGACATAATGAGGGAGAGAGGAACTTCGATTTGAGTTGCGCAATTTGCCAGATTCGCAAGGAAAAACGCTTCTGCCCGGCGGTGCATGGGCGCATTTGTCCGCAGTGTTGCGGCGAGGAACGCGAGGTGACACTGGACTGTCCGAGCGAGTGTCCGTACCTGCAGCAGGCACGGGAGCATGAGAAGCCGCGTCCAGCAGAGCAAGTCGACGGCACCGCTTTGTTTCTGCAAGTTGAGATATCGGAGCAGTTCACTTATGAGCGCGAACATCTGCTGATGGGTTTGAGCTATGCGCTGGCCAAGGCCACACGCGCAGACCGCAGTCTCCAGGATCGGGATCTGATCGCGGCGCTCGCCGCCATGTGCGCGAGTTATGAACGGCTGGTAAATTCTGGATTGCATTATCAGCAGCCGGTTGCCGCGCGCGCGCAGCACGCAGTTGCGGCGCAAGTGGAAGAGATGATGAAGCAGTATCGCGAAGCAGAGCAGAAGCAACTGGGCTACTCGACACTCAAAGACGGCGATGTGCTGAAGTCCCTGGTGTTTTTGTTGCGCTTGGCGCATGGGCGGACTTCGGGCCGTCCGAAGTCGCGGGCCTTCATTGATTTTCTTTATGAGCAATTTCCGGAGAAGGAGTCAGCAGTGCTAACGTCACAGGAAGCGGGCGGTCGGATCATCGTCCCCTGACGAAATAGGTCCTGCCCGGATTTTCGCGGATTTCGTATTTTCGCTACCAATCGCACTAATTCATCGACTCAAGTTTCAAGCCTTCGCACGGCCTGGTCCACCGGCAGCGCATCGAGCAGCTCGCGAATTGTTTTCTTAGATATAGGATGCTTCGCTTCCGGAGCAATCTCGGCCAGTGGCTCTAATACAAATCGACGTCCTTGCATTGCCGGATGCGGAATCGTAAGTTCTTTTGAATCGATGATCCCATCGTCGAACAACAGTATGTCGATATCGACCGAGCGCGGACCTTTCTTCTGCACGCGACGGCGTCCCATCTCCCATTCAATTTGCAGAAGGCTCTTCATCAACTGCTGTGGGGTTTGATTCGTCTCGAATTCGACTGCACAATTCAGAAACCAGGGCTGCTCGGTCACCTCCACCGGTTCGGTCTCATAGTAAGACGAAACCGCGAGCACTCGCCCAAGGGTCTCCAACCGAGATACAGCATTGCTCAGGTTCGCTTCGCGATCTCCGATATTGGAGCCGAGAGATAAATAGACACAATGCGTCATGACCAGGGTCATAGTGTCAGTTTGTTCCACGCTTTTCCACTTGAAAGTGTCTTCTACGACACCGTTTTATACCCCCAATACTTTCGTTACTTTCGAGTCGTAATGACGCTGGCTAGAATGGGCACATGACGCTGGAGTCCCTTCTATTGAGCCGGGATCTCGAAGTAGTGCGGATTCTCCGCCCGACGCTCGAGAAGCTTTCGATTCAGGTGGAAATCTGCCACGAAGCGAAGCATGCGAGGGAAATTCTGGATGCCGGGAAATTCGATGCCGTGATCGTCGATTGCGATGACATTCAAGGGGGCATCGAACTGCTTCAGAGAGTGCGCGGTAGTGCAAGCAATCAGAATGCGGTAACTTTCGCCGTTCTGAACGGCAAGCGAACCACTACGCAACAGGCATTTGGCATGGGAGTCAATTTCGTTCTTCAAAAGCCCATCAGTGGCCTAAACGCCTCGCGTTGCTTCAATGCCGCGCTGGGTTTCATGGAGCGCGAGCGCCGGCGCTACTATCGGCAACCGGTTAAGATGCCGGTTAAGGTGCGCATCGAAGAGAAAGAATGGGAAGCGACAAGCACGAACATCAGCGAAGGCGGAATCGCAATTGCGGTGCAAGAGCCTCTACCGAAGAATGGGCGCTGTTATCTGCAATTCACCCTGCCGGAGAGTCAGTCTCCTATAGAGCTGGAGTCTGAAGTAGCGTGGGCCGATATGAAGGGGCATGTAGGATTACGCTTTCTGAACGTGCCCGCAAGTTCGCAGCTCTCCCTGGAGAAATGGCTCGACCAGGAAATGGAAAAGGATCTTTCGCAATCGATCGAAGGGTCCGACGGCTCGAAAACCGTCCATTGAGCCGTGCGATTTCACCCCGTTGTTGGTTTCACCGCTCCCGAGCACGCCCTGCCCTCACCTTTATCATGAGGAACCTGCGCTAGCACTTTTTTCTCGTCGCCGGCGAATTCATTATTCGTTTCAGGTAAAGATCCCGACAAAGCGAGAACGTGACCCCACGCAGGAATCCGCCTGCAACTCATGGACGGCAACCGCGAATTCGCGACCGAGCGGCGGCGTTGTTTGCGTCAACTTGTGCATGCCCCGGCATTTGCCAGCTTCGATGGCGTGACCGGCGGCATGATCCTGGATTTGAGTGAGGAAGGGTTGTCGATGCAAGTCACCGGTGCGCCTCCCACTCCCTCTGGCGAGGGGAAAAATCCGGGCAAAGACAGGCCGGTTCGCCTGGCGCTGGATCTTTTCGAGCCCGCGGTCCACATGGAAACTACCGGATATATCGCGTGGGCAGATGCGTTGGGGCGCGCGGGCGTGCGATTTTCGGACCTTCCTGAGGATGCTCGGCGAAGATTAAACGATTGGTTATCGGCGAATCCTGGAACCCGCAGTTGGACCGCTCCGAAAGTCGCGCTGGGGAAGGATTGGGGATGGGGCGCGGCGAAAGCTGCCGTTAATGGGTCAGGCCCCATGGCAATTAGCCTGGAAGCGGGACCCGAAATGGGCGTGAGAGAAATGCAACCCGGGCAACCACATCCGATCTCTGCGACAGTTCAATACGAATTCAACTCGCTCGGAACCGACCTGGCGGCATCGCTCCGCATGATTGCCGAGCGGGCGCGTTCGCTGACGAGGGGCTCCAGCGCCGCGATTGCACTTTTGCATAAAGGTTCGGTGCTGTGCCGAGCCAGCGTAGGAGACAGCCCCCCGGCGCTTGGAGCGCGGCTGGATGTGAACTCCGGACTGTCGGGTGAGTGTTTCCGCGAAGGCAAGACTTTGCGGTGCGACGACTCCGAACACGACACTCGCGTCGACTTGGCGAGTTGCCGCAGATTGGGCGTGCGTTCCATTCTGGCGGCTCCGGTGCGCTACGAGTGCGACACCATCGGACTGCTCATAGTGTTCGCGCCGGAGCCGTTTAACTTTGACGAAGGCGACGTCGCGGTGGCCGAAAGCCTTGCTCACACGGTTATTCGGACGATGAGACAGACCGAGCACGCCGATCGTTAGCGGAAATCATTCTACGCGGCCTCTTGTTGTTGATATGCGGGTACAAAAAACTCCGCTACAAAATCTTCGAACGTGGTCTCCGTGGTACTTTCAGGCGTACGAGCTTCCAGGGGACGCATGTACCCGGAATTCAATGCGCCTGCCATCTCGATGATCTGCCGCGCCATGTCTTCCGACATTCCCATCTGCACCATCGCACCAAGCATCTGCTCGTCCGGCGCCTGAATATATTTCAGATCCGGCTTGCCAATCGCGTTGCCGATGATTGCGGTTGCATCGTCGTAACCCAAGTCACGATTCCCGTGAAGCTCGCGCGCCTGTTTGCCCCGGAAATCGCGGCTCAACATCGCCGTCGCGGCAGCCTTGCCGATATCGCGACTGGCGATCATGGACACTTTCAAGTCGGCTTGCAGAGGGCCAACCGTCGATCCTGTCAAGCGGATCGCGGCAGCCTGCGGCAAAGTATTCTCCATGAAATAGCCCGCGCGGAGATGAAGCACATTGGCCCCTTCGAGCTGATTCAGCTTCTGCTCAAAATTGTGAAGCCCCACGACTGGCCCGGTGCCGGAAGCTTTGTCGGCACCGATGCTGCTGAGCAAGACCACATTCTTAATTCCGGCATCGCGCAAACCCTTCGTGACTGCATCGCTCACGGTGTCTTGAAAGGAGCGCACATTGTTGCTTTTGGGATTGGGTGGAATCAGAACGTAAGCCGAATCGGCATTTTGAAACGCACGAGCAAGAGCTTGAGGGTCGGTGACATCGGCGACGAAAGGCTCGCCACCTTTCGCAGCAAGAAACTGAAGGTGGTCGGCATTCCTGCCAACCACGCGAACTCGTTCGCCTTTCGACAGCAGGTCTTGCGCTACTACGTGTCCAGTATTGCCGCTTGCGCCCAGAACGATTTGCATGGGGAGCCTCCAGGTTTTTGCTTGGTTTTAATTTGGATGCGGCACGTTTTAATTCGACTCCACTCAAGAGGGCAGGAACTTGTGTTGTCCATGTAAAGATTTGCACGGTAGAGCGGAGTCGGGCGAAGTGTCATGATTTTTTTCGCGGTTTGAGAGATTCCCAGTCTTCATTAGTCAGCAGGCGACCCAGGTTGCTGAACTCTCCGGCGCCCTGTAGGAATTCGCCTCCGTCCATGCGAACAACTTCGCCGTTGATGTATGCGGAGCCATCACTGACAAGAAAGGCAGCGAGATTGGCCAACTCTTCTGCGGTACCGAAACGACGCAGCGGATTGCGATCAAGGGCAGCGGCCTCAAGCTCAGGACGGGGAAGAACGCGGGAGAAGGCGCCTTGCGTGGGGATCGGACCGGGAGCGATAGCGTTCATGCGGATGCCCCGATTTCCCCACTCGACCGCAAGACTGCGGGTGAGAGCTTCTACTCCGGCTTTTGACATGGCCGATGGGACGACGTAGGACGAACCGACCGGCGCGTAAGTGGCCGAAATACTGAGGACTGTGCCGGAGTGGCCCGCCTTAAGCCAGCGGCGTCCGCAGGCCATGGTGCAGTAAAGCGTTCCCATAAGCACGATGCCGATGACCGACTCGAAGGCCCGGGTCGAAAGCTCTTCGGTTCGAGCAATGAAATTTCCGGCGGCGTTGTTTACCAGAACGTCGAGGGGGCCTTCGCTCCAGATAGAGTCGATCATGGCTTCAACTGCTTCGGCATTGCGAACGTCGCAGGGAATGGGATGAATAGAACCTTCGGCAGACGCAGACAGCTCCGAGGCTGTTTTCTCCAGAACCTCCTCGCGGCGCCCGCAGATATGAACAACAGCGCCGAGCTGGAGGAAGCGGTGGGCCATGGCTTTGCCGAGTCCGGTTCCGGCGCCGGTTATGAGGACGCGTTTCCTGGCGAGAAGATCGTTGCGGAACATAGTTGGGAATATAGCCTATTTTGTGGGGTGGACTTTTACCACGTGGGAAAAACCATAGCCGTCCCCCCAGGAACACGATTTATTCAAGGGATCTCAGAGCCGCTCGCCGGGCCCCGCGCGTGGAGCGCCGGTTGGAGTGCTTCAATCTTGGTAGCGCCTTATTTTGGCAGTGGGCCTTTCATGTTCGTCAGCGCGTAAGCGAGCACGGCCATGGCTGCGGCGTTCTCGCGAAGTTCGGATGGAACAACTTTATCCAGCGTGTCGGCTGCGGTGTGGTGGTAGTTGAAGTACGTGCGTCCGTCTTGCATGATGCCGAAGGCTGGAACTCCGGCTTCGGACATGGCAGCGATGTCGGCCCCGGGAGCATAGGTGCTCGGTTGCATCAGCGTGGCCCCGATGCTCATGAGTACCGATTGCACGGGGCGTAGCAGATCGATTGCACCGGAAGCAGCTTTTACGTCGAACCCGAGCGGATGGGCTGCACCGGAGTCGCTCTCGATGGCGGCCACGCAGTTGGAAAAATCTTTGGAATATTCAGTGGTGTAGGCCTGGCTGCCGGAGCCTCCGGTCTCTTCATCCATCCACGCGATCACGCGGAGAGTACGAGTCGGGCGCAGGTGAAGGCGCTGCAGAATTTCGGCGGTCTCCATCGCGATGACGACTCCGGCCCCGTCGTCGATCGCTCCGGTGCCGAGATCCCAGGAGTCGAGATGTCCGGAAACGATGACTACCTGCTCGGGATGCTCAGAGCCCTTGAGATCGGCGATGACGTTGTAACTCTTCTCGTCGGGCAGCTTCTGAGGAGTGACAACAAGATGCATACTGACCGGGCCTTCGGCTGTGAGGTGAGCGATCAGGTCGGCATCTTCGGCGGCGACTGCCGCGGAGGGAATTCCGGCGGGGGCGTTGAATCCGGTGTGCGGGAGGCGATAGTCGGCGCTGCCGACGGAGCGGACTATGGCGGCGACCGCACCGAGATCGGCTGCGGCCTTCGGTCCGGCGGCGCGGTAGCGAACAGCTTCACCGTAAGAGGCGAAAGCGTACCCGGCTGCGGCTTTCTGTTTGTCGAACAGTTCGTTAAAGAAAACAATCTTGCCTGCGACTTTGTCGCGGCCAAGAGCATTCAGTTCGTCGAATGTGTTCACCGTGATCACATCGGCCGTCACGCCGTCCGCGGGGGTAGATGTGCTGGCGCCGAGAGCGGTTAAAACGATTTTTTGGTTCGTACCCGGGACCATTCCTGGGTATTGCACCAATGACGCCGTTTCCGCTCCACGAACCCAATGCTGAACCGTCACCGGTTGCAGGCGGACGTCGAGGCCGAGTTTGCGGAGTTCTTCGGCTACATTCTGAGCTGCGGCGGTCGCCTGCGGCGATCCGGTGGGACGAGGGCCAATATTTTCCGTGAGGTGAGTCAGCTGGCGGTAAGCGTAGTCGTCATTGAGCGCCGCAGCCTTGATCGCAGAAAGCTGCTGCAGTAGGAGCGGCGGGAAATTCTGCAGCTCAGCCGCTGTCGATTGTAAGGGCATCGACCATGACGGAGTCGGTTTTCCGTTCTGCGGCGGATTCTGGGCAAGGTTAACTGCGGGTGAGAGGAGCAACACGAAAGTGATTGTGAAGGAGCGAAGCGAAAATCGAATCATAGATTGTGGAAGTGTATCTGAGAAGCTCGGCGTCGGAAAGCTCGGGGCGAGAGCGCATCTACTGTGGAAACCTGATTCCCCCTTCCTGTGGCGGGCGGTAGCGTCATGCGATGGATAAGAAGGAAGTCAACTCCCCGAAGATAACCCTCAACTTTCTTATATGGATTGGCGGCGTTTTCATGTTGCTTCTGTTCGCTTTCTTGGCGCATTTCGTGTGGAGATTCATCTAGCGGCCGATTCTGTTTGAGCGAGAGACCTCAACCGCAAAGCTGCTGAAGAACGGTCGCAAAGGTCGCCAAGAGAGGCAAGCGGCTGCCGGATTCTCACTCAGGGCCGGACACAAAAAAGCGGCCCCATTTCTGGGGCCGCGTTTCAAGAGGTCAAAATTTGGTAGGCAATGGTCAGGAAAGGCGATGCAAGTGTCCGCTCCAACCCATGGAACGGTACTTCGGGAATTGGTGACGAGAGAAACAAGTGAAGGTCATAACTTTTGGTTTGCGGCCTCTTAGTACGTGTGAAAACAGCATTTGCCGAACCAAAGACCAACTTCGATGTTCAGTCCCCTGCTGATTCCTTAACCGTATGATGGTGTTTAGTTTACGACCGGTCGAGGCAACACTCTCAAGAGGGATTCGGCCGACAGCGAAGATGGGAAGTGCACAAGAGTGCACATTGATTGCACGTGGATACCTCAGCGATAGCCGCCGATACGAATTGCGAACCGGCGGCTAGAGACTAATGTCTGAGGACTAACTGTTCCCTGTTACGGTACGCAGCTTGCCAGGAAGAAAGTGATACGGCGGCCAGGGGCCGCTGATCGCTACCGCGCAGTTTTTCAACTGTTTGGCGGCGGTTGAATAGCGGTTCTGGTATTTCTCGACCGACTTACTGTCGATGAGGTGCGCAATATCGATGAGCATGCCTTCTGGGGCGACTTTCTTGCAGCTCACTTCTTCTTCCAGCGGGTTGAAGAGCTTGTGCACCTGAACCGAAAGAGCGCGGGCTTTGGTTTGCCGTTCACGTTCGCGGGAGGCTTTGACGCGGAGCTTCGAAAGGTAGTCGCCGCCCACTGTGTCGGGCAGGATGACATCGATCATAGCCTCGCGCAACGAGCCGTCGGTGACGGTCAGTTTGATGTGCATTTCTGATTTGCCGCGAAGCTTCTCGACGCTCTGGCCGAAGGCGCGCCGGTTGACCCGGACGGCCTGCCGAAGCGCGTCGTCGCTCTCGAAGATGGTTCCGAAACGGAACGGCAATACGGTGGAACTTCTAAAGCATCCGCTCACCACGCGTGCATGGTCGATGGCGGCTTTGTGATCCAGGGGCCCGAGATTCTGGTCATATTCGCTCACAATCACAGCGAACTCGCCGCTGGGATAGCTGAGGACAGGGGCTCCGTTCACGCCTTGAACATTCTCAATTACAAAAGGGCGTCGGGAACGGGTGCCATTGGGAAGGGTCTGATGCTCGGTAAGACAGTACGCGTACCACGCCATATTGAACTCTCCGAACCGGGACGGAGGCTGACGGGCGGCCTCGTTAAGTTTTTGCACACGTTGAACTGCAAAACTGGAAAGTTGCTCGTAGCGGTGCAGGGTCAGGGTTACGTTACTGGGAGACTCTGGTTCAAGCCTCTAGTTCGATATTACTTCGGAGTCGATGAAAAATGCAACTTTTTCGCGGCATAGCGCATCTTCGTCGTTTTCTGAGCTGAAGCAGCAGCACAGACGCGTACTGCGCGTCTTTGGCCACCACCCGAGCGTGAACTCCCAAAAAGCAGGCGAGCCTGCAATGGAGATAGCATTGCCCCAATGAAATCATGCAGTTAAGAAGACGAGGTCGCGCCGAGCCTAGCCATTATTCCTATATTTCTATTTACTCTTGCCTTTTGGTGAGAGCAATCCGAAGACGCCTACGCCAGTTGTCGTGCCGACATAGACTTTGCCATTGATGATCATGGGCGTGATGAATTTGTTGCCGGCCCCGAACTGGTCGCGTCCGTTCGCGGCCTGGTTGCTGTTGTAGAGTTCCCGAAGAGTCAGCGCGTTATAGGCGTGCAGAACTGCCGGGTTGGTGTTCTCCGCGGCCCACACGATGGGATTCTGGCCGCCATTTGACGAGATGCCAGGAGTAGCTCCTGGATACTCGAATGTGGTCGCCGTTTGTGCAACGGAGCTGGTCTTCAGCATCGCGTTCTTAAATTGGAAGGCATAGATTGGCGAACCTTCGGGGCCAAAGTAGAGGCGCCCATCGAAAAAGGCGGGCATTGACCAGATTCCGCCGGGCAGAACCCCGGAAAGCGTCTGGTAATTGGAGTTGCTGTTGGGATTGAATTTGCCCATCGAATTGCGGTTGACCACGTAGAGGTTGCCATCTTTGCCGGCGCCAGCAGCAAGTTCCCAACTATTGCCAGAGGCATCTTTCACGGTTGGCAGCAGGATCGCGCCACCCGAGCCCAAGTCGACGTCATCGTCGCTTTCCTGCTGGCCGTTGTACATCTCGAAATAATCCGCGACGGCGAGACCGCCTTTGGTGGTGAGGCGTACAAAGGCGTTGCCGTAATCGCCCTGGCTGGGAAATCCGCTGGAGTTCAACGTCGCATCGAAGACGCCGTTCGCGTCGAGAAAGAAAATGTTGCCGGCATCGTCGGCGGCTGGGCCGGCGCCGGATCCCCAGATGGAGCCTTCGTTGGCATTCGGCGTGACATTAATCACGGTTTCTTGCGCCAGCGTTCTCGGGTTGTAGCCCATGACCCATCCGGTATAGGGGCGGTAGTCGCAGTGCGAGGTCCAGCTGAGATACACGAGGCCGTCGGCCAGCAGAATGCCTGCGCGCTCTTCGTATTGGGCGGGATCGAAGATGACGTATCCGCCGGAGCTGTTGTCGCCAGTGCCAGGATACTGCCCGGTGATTTCAACTGGGCCCTTGTAGAGTTCGTTACCGGTAGTGGCGTCGAGTGCGTGCAGGCGCTGATGATAGTTTCCGGAAGAATCTTTCGACATGGCGACGGTGTAAATGACTCCATTGGACCCGCTTGGACGGCTGATGCCGGGAGTCGAGGTGATACCGATGGTTGGTGTGACCTGGGAGCAGCCACGATCGTCGGAGGGCGTTTCGCCGGCCTCGAGCGCGCTCATATGCCAGAGCTGTGTACCGTGATCGGCGTCGAAGGCATACATGGAATCGTTTTCTGTGGCCACAATGAGTACGTTATGAGTGCTGCCGTTTACCGGGACGGCGGAGAGATACAGAGGCTCGGCATCGACCAGGCCGTCGACGGTAACGACGAACAATTTTCCGAAGGTGCTGACGTTGACGTTGCTTTGGGTCAGGATAGTTTCTGCGGCGTTGAGACCGGTGCGGGCGTTGTTGTTGTGGTAGGTGAGAACGTTCTGCGAGAATGACGGCGCTGCGGCGAGAAGAAGAACGAAGGCCAACGCAGCGCCTTGGGCGAATCGAGCGGGGAAGGTCATGGCTTACACTCCTAAGTGCTCTTACCCGGGAGTCCGGTGAGCTGGTTGAGTTATTAGTTGCAGGCGAAGGGCGGAAAGGAAACGCTGGGTTTTGTTTATTTCGTTAATCTCTTCCGAAGCCGATCTCTGGGGATTATGGCAGAGCCCAGGTATCGGGGCAAGACGGTTACGGCGAGTAGGTCGCTGAAGGTTCTTGGCCATTCGTGCGACTTAGACATCGCACGACGATCATTACAGCGAGCACAGAGGTCACGAGTAAAACCTATTGAGGAGATGATCCGGTGAGGCGACTACAGGGTTGCGCTGGGATTTCGTTCGTAGTGGTTTTTTTTGTTCTCATTTGCATCGGAGGCTTGTGGGCGCAAGATGGCTCGGAGCGGATTTTCTTTCATGCCAAGGTCTTCACGGGCGATCCGGGGAATCCTTACGCGGAAGCGGTGGCGATTCGCGGCGACAAGATTATTGCCGTCGGTAGTTCTGCCGGAGTAGAGAAGTCTGTGTCAACCAATGCCGAACGAATTGATTTGCAGGGCCGAAGTCTTTTTCCAGGATTCATCGACTCGCACAGTCATTCGATTGACGGTGGGTTGAACCTGATCGCCGCGGATGCGAGCGACGAAGTCACGTCGCTCAATCAGTTGCCGGCGTTTGTCGCAAAGGCCAAAAAATCAGGGCGCGGAATGCGTGGCGATATTTTGGAGGTGCTCGGAATTCCGCTGGAGTTCTGGTCGCATCCCAATGTGCTGAATGCGGATTTCAGCACGGGAGTCTACGAGAAGCAAAGCGTTGTACTGCGGGGGATGGATGGCCACACCGCCTGGGCGAATCGGGCACTGCTGGCACGGGCGGGGATTACGAGCGAGTTTTTGAAAACGCTTTCGCCGCAGCAACGGAGCTATTACGGCGTTGATAAGGAAGGACAGCCAGACGGATTCCTGGTGGATGCCGGGACGGAGAAGATTGAGCCTCTATTGCCAAAGTGGACGCCGGAGCAATTACTCGCTGCGGGGCGCGCGGCTTTGCAATATGAATACAGTCTTGGAATTACGGCATGGCTTGATCCGCTGGCGCTGGATTATGTTTTGCAGGCTTACAAGTCGCTTGCCGATCACGGCGAACTGAATTCGGAAGTGGTGGCGTTTCCGCAGGTGTTTGCTAAAGATCCGGCGGCAGAGCTGGCGCGGGTGCAGAAGACACGCGGGGAATTTAAAGATGTTCCGCATCTGCACGTGACCGGGGTGAAAATTTTTGCCGATGGCGTAGTCGAGTTTCCGTCGCAGACAGCGCATTTGAGCAAGCCTTATCGGAATACGGGACGAAATGGAGATTTGCTCTTTGATCCGCGGAAATTTGCCGAGCTGTGCATTGAGGCCGATAAGGAGGGTTTGATCGTTCATGTGCACGCGATCGGCGATGGAGCGGTGACGGCGGCGCTGGATGGAATCGAGGCAGCGCGAAAGGCGAATGGAAATTCCGGGTTGCCGGATACGCTGACGCACGAGCAATTTGTACAGCCGAGCGATTTTCCGCGCTTTCGCGAGTTGGGCGTGGTGAGCGCGCTGCAGATGTTTTGGGCCGATGCAAGCCAGGACACGATTGAAATCATTAAGCCGTACATCGATCCGGAGATTTACAAGTGGCAGTATCCGGCGCGGTCGATTCTGGATAACGGAGGAATTATTTCGGGCGCGAGCGATTGGCCAGTTTCGACTGCGAATGTCTTCAAGGCGATTTATCAGGCGGAGACGCGCCGCGGGCCGGAAGGCGTACTCGACCCTCCGCAGGATATGCCGCGCGAGGCGATGTTTTATGCCTACACGCGAAATTCGGCGCGGGCCATGAATATGGAGGATGCCATTGGAACGATTGCTCCAGGCAAGCGGGCGGATTTGGTTTTGCTGGATCGCGATGTGCTAACAATTTCTCCGGAGGAGATGCGGGATACAAAGGTGGTTTGGACGATGGTGGCGGGGAAGGTGGTGTGGCGGGAGAGGTGAGCCCGCCTTACGCCTCGGGCTGGGTTCGCCTCATTCATCTGACTCGATGTCCAACAACTCGTCCTCGGAATACTCAATCAGGAACCGCCCATGCGTCCGGAGGCCCTGGGAAATGGCAATGATGCTAAGGATGGCGCGAACGGTCTCGGGTTCGCGGGTTCGCGGGTTCGTAGGATCTCTGCGGCACCGATCTCAGCTAATTCCGTAATCGCCCGGAAGTAGTCCTGCTCCAGCCACGCCGGTAGTTCTGGGTTATCGCGTTTTGTACGAGCCAGTTCGATAACCGCCACCATCGCATAGGTATTCCAATCGGCAACGCCGCGCGTCCGATGAATCCTCACGACGTGAGGCACCACAGCGTACGAGGCGTCTCCAACATTCCCCTGGTGATGGAGTTCGCCCCAAAGTTCGTGCCAAACGGTCGCGATGTCCTGCCCCGTCTCAAGTCTGACCAGCTGGGGCCGAGGGTCAAACCGAGTTTTATAGCCCCCTTTGAGACTAGCCCAGCGACTATCATCCAGTCCGAGCATACGATCCGAAATTTACCATAGCCGAGCGCGGTCCGCGGCCGAATCGATTGAGAACAGGCGAACGCTGAGCATTTCCGCTACACTGCACTCGACGCATGTCCCTCACCGATCAACTCGGGTTCAGGTTCGCGCCGGCGGAGCGCCGAGTCTGGACCGTGCGCGCGCTCGTTGCCGCGGTTCGCACGCACGTGGAGCGCGAGTATACCGACGCCTGGGTCGAAGGCGAGATTTCGAACTTCCGCGCGCCGGACTCGGGACATCTTTATTTCACTTTGAAGGATGGCGATGCGCAGATTCGCGTCGTGATGTTCAGTTCGAAGGCGCGGCTGCTGCGCTTTCGCCCGGCGGACGGCATGCAGGTGATCGTGCGCGGGCGGGTGACGATTTATGAAGATCGCGGCGAGCTGCAGATTGCGGCGGAATATATCGAGCCGAAGGGTGCGGGCAGTCTGCAGGTTGCGTTTGAGCAACAGAAGGCGAAGCTGGAAGCTGAAGGGTTGTTTGCGGCGGAGCGGAAGAAAGCAATTCCGGCGCTGCCTGCGCGGATTGGAATTGTGACTTCCCCGCAGGCGGCGGCGCTGCGCGACATTTTGAATATTTTGCAGAGGCGGCATCATACTGTGAATGTCGTGATTTATCCGGCCCAGGTGCAGGGCGATGCGGCGGCGTTTGAAGTGGCTGGCGGAGTGCGGTATTTCAACGATTGCCGCGAGAGCGAAAGTCGCAAAGATAACGCCCAGCGCGTAGACGTGATTATCGTGGGGCGCGGCGGCGGGTCGGCGGAAGACTTGGCGGCCTTCAACGATGAAGGGCTGGCGCGGACCGTGGCGGCTTCGGAGATTCCGGTGATTTCGGCGGTCGGGCATGAAACCGATTTCACGATTTGCGATTTCGTTGCGGACTTGCGCGCGCCGACGCCATCAGCCGCCGCAGAGTTGGTAATCCGGTCGCGGGTAGAAATCGAGAATGACGCTGAAAATTTGCGCGAGCGACTGGTGCGCGCGATGGAACGCCGGTTGCTAGAGGCGCGGCACGCGCTGACAGAGCGGGCGCAGCATGGGGCGTTCGCCCGGATGATGGATTTGATCCGGCAAAGGCAGCAGAAATTGGACGATCTGACTTTCCGGCTGGAGCGCGGCGAGCGCACTGCACTTGAGGCGAAGCGGCGGAGATTGGAAAATGTTTCAGCGGCGGTGCGGCATTACGATTTGCGGCGGGTGCTGGCGGGGATTCGCGCGGAGCTTGAGGCCCAGGCAGCGGCGATGGCAGCGGCGATGCGAAATCAACTTTTGCTCAAGAAATTGCGGCTGGAGCGCCTTGGACGAGCGCTGGAAACTCTGTCTCCGCTGGCGATTCTGGAGCGGGGGTATGCTTTGGTGTTCGACAGTTCCGGGAAACTGATAAAGGATGCGGCGCAGGTGAAGGTTGGAGAAGAAATTTCGGCGCGCGTGGCGAAAGGCGAGATTCGGGCGGCAGTGCGGAAAACACTGACCACAGAGAACACGGGCTAAACCAAGCACGAACTCGCGAGAGGGAAAACGCAAGGCTTCGGAGTAACGCCGTCATGGGGACGTGGTCAGGCTGCATTAGAATGTAGGGTTCGGACGTTGAAATTCAGCCGCTCGGAGACTTTTGCATGCAAGTGACGGCGCCATGGCTGCGAGTGTCGTTTACAGTGCTCGACATTCTGCTGGTGGCGCTGATTGTTTATGAGTTGTTGACGATGATTCGAGGGACGCGCGCGGCGCCGATGCTGGCCGGGTTGGCGGCGGTGGTGGTGGCGTTTTATTTGGCGCGGATCGGCGAACTGGTTACGCTGAACTGGCTGGTCAGCCATCTTCTTCCCTATGTGGTGTTCGCGTTGATCGTCGTTTTCCAGTCGGAGATCCGGTACGTGTTGTCGGACGTGGGACGGCGGCTGAGTTTTCTGCGCGGGAGTGCCGCGGGGGGCGATTCTTATGACGACATCGTGCTGGCGGCGAATTTATTTTCTCAGCACCAGACCGGCGCTTTGATGGTGATTGAGCGCGACATTGGGTTGCGCACCTACATTGAAAGTGGCGTCGCGATGGACGCGAAGCTCTCTTACGATTTGCTGGCGACGATCTTCCGGCCGAGCGCCCCGCTGCACGACGGGGCGGTCATCATCCAGAAAGACAGAGTGGCGGCCGCGGCTTGTTTTTTGCCACTGTCGATGAATCCCGTTCTCTCGACTCAGCTCGGTACGCGGCATCGGGCGGGGATCGGCATTACTGAGGAGACCGACGCGATCGCGGTGATTGTTTCCGAGGAGACCGGCGCGATCAGCATGGCGATGGGTGGGAAGATTCAGCGCGATCTGACCGCCGAGCAGCTGCGCGAGAGGTTGGGCAGCGAACTGAAACGATATATGTCTCCGGTGACTTTGCCGACGCTGGTCGCGCAAAGTGCGGAAGTGGACAATGGCGAGACTGACGGCGACTCGCCTCTGCGCCTGCGCGCGCAAATTGGGGCCGATGCCGGCGCGGAAGAAGATATGGAGCGGCCGCTATGAGGGATTTTTTGCGGCGCTGGGTGTTGCACAATTTCTGGCTGAAGGTTCTGTCGCTGCTGATTGCAACGGCGCTGTGGATGGCGATCTCTCCGGAGCAGGAGCCGGCGGAAGTGGAGGTGCGCGTGCCGATTGAGTTTGAGCACGTCCCCGCGCATCTGGAGATTAGTTCGATCACGATTCCGGAGGCGCAGATTAGGGTTCGTGGGCCGGAGAGTTTGATACGCAACCTGCGCGCGGCCGACATTCACGCCGAGCTTGAACTGGCCGACGCGAAGCCGGGCGAGCGCACCTTCGATTTGACGGCGCAGCAGGTTCATCACAGCCGCGAACTGCATGTGGTGCAAGTGGTGCCTGGGCAGGTGCATCTTAGTTTTGACACGCGCCTGACACGCGACGTAGAGGTCCATCCACGGGTGACGGGAAATTTTATTGACGGCGAGCAGATCGGAAAGGTATTGGTCGATCCCGAACGGATCACCATTACCGGGCCGCAGCATCACGTGGAACAGGTTGACTCGGCGACGACCGATCCGGTGGATGTTTCAGGAACGCGCACGCAGGGTAGTTTTATGACGATGGTGTACGTTCCGGATCCGCTAGTGCAGGTGGTGAATCCGGCGCCCGTGCGGGTGACCGTGATTATGCAGAAGAGCGGGGCCGGGCACTGAGTTGCCGCTTGCGGTGTCCTTTCGACTGATTCGATCTCAATCGACTCACAAGATCTGATTTATCATCCTCGGTTGAGAGCTTCTGAACCGTACCGTCTCCCAACCAAAACTTATGAGCAGTAAGGACAGACAGTTATTTGGCACCGATGGCATCCGCGGCGTGGCTGGCGAATTCCCTCTGACATCCAAGAGCACTTATCTGATCGGGCGAGCGCTGGGGCATGATCTGCTGCGCACAACGCCTCGGCCGCAAGCTGTTACCGGACAGGATACGCGGGAGTCGAGCGCCTGGATTGCGGATCGCGTGTCGGCAGGAATGGCGGCTGTGGGAGTGGAGGTGCACAGCGCAGGGGTGATCACGACGCCGGGAGTAGCATACCTGGCGCGGTCGCGTGGCGCGGCGGCGGGCGTGGTAATTTCGGCGTCGCACAATCCCTGGACGGATAACGGCATTAAGATTTTTTCTGGCGATGGATTCAAGCTGAGCGATGCGCGTGAGTTGGAGATTGAAAAAGAAATTTTCTCGCTCCTGGGAAAAGTCGACGCGGCTGACGATACGGCGCTTCGACTGGCGGGGCCGTCGCTGCCGGGAGAAGCTGCGCTGCGCAAGGCTTACATCCAGGAACTGGCGGCCAGCGTGCCCTCGGATCTGAGCCGTTTGCGCGTGCTGGTGGATTGCGCCAACGGTGCGGCTACCGCGGAGGCTCCGGAGCTGTTTCGCAGTTTGCGGATGCAGGCGACGTTTATGAACGTCACGCCGGACGGGAGAAATATTAATGACGGGTGCGGGGCGCTGCATCCGCAGACGTTGGGCAAAGCGGTCGCGGACTCCGGCGGAAAGTTCGATTTGGGCGTAACCTTTGATGGCGATGCTGACCGCGCTTTGTTTTGCGATGCGACGGGGCGCGTAGTGAACGGCGATGGGGTGCTATTGCTGACCGCGCGGGACATGCTCGCGCGCGGAAAACTGGCTGAGTCGACGGTGGTTGCGACAACGATGTCGAACATGGGAGTCGAGATTGCTCTTCGAAAATCCGGCATTCGCATGCTGCGCGCCAATGTCGGCGACAAGTACGTTCTGGAAGAGATGCTGAAAACTGGCGCGACCCTGGGAGGGGAGCAATCGGGTCACGTGATTTTTCGCGATTGCGATGCCACGACCGGCGATGGTTTGCTGACCGCGTTGCGGGTGATGGATGTGATTGTCCGGTCGGGAAAATCGTTGGTGGAGCTGGTGAGCGATCTAAAGGTGTTTCCACAGAAGATTCAGAATGTGCGGGTTCGGGAGAAGATTCCGTTTGCCCAGGTTCCGGCAGTGCAACGGGCGATTGATGCTGCCGAGGGTGAGCTGAATGGGAACGGGCGCGTGGTGGTGCGGTATTCCGGGACAGAGGCGCTGGCCCGCGTGATGGTGGAAGCGGAATCGGAAGAACGTATGCTGGCGCTGACGGCAGCGATTGCCTCGGAGATTGAGGAAGCTTTGGGCGTGCGGGCTGTGTAAGGCGGAGAAACGCTCCTCAACAGTTACCGATTTCTTACCTTCGCCGCTAGGATGGGAATAGTTTGCCGGATTCCATCTGCCGGTGCGAGTAAAATCTGCCGATTCTCTTCTCTAGTCTTAGTATTTTCTTTTTTCGCCTCCACTGCTTTTGATTTTTTCTGATACTTAGCCTTCTTCGCCTCACTTCTTAATTGGAACTCCGACTGCTTAGGTCTTTGCACGGAGAATCACCTCAGCCATGGATAGCGGTTATTACGCAGCGTGCGCGGGACTCGCGGCACAGACGCAGGCTCTCGAACTGGTGGCTCACAATCTGGCGAACCTGGGAACGACTGGCTATCGCGGGCAACAGATGACGTTTCGCTCGTTGCTGACCGGAAGCGGGATGGCGACCGTAAATCCGCTGAATGCGGCGGTGAATAATTTTGGCGTGTTGAGCGGGACACGGCTGGATTTGACCTCGGGCAGCCTTTCGCCGACCGGCAATCCCCTCGACGTCGCGGTGGCAGGCAAGGGTTTCTTCGCGGTGCAGTCGGCGCTAGGCGTTTTGTATACCCGTAACGGCAGCTTTCATGTAACCGGCTCAGGGCAACTCGTCACGAGCCAGGGCGCGGCTGTGCTCGGGCAGCAGGGTCCAGTCACGATCCCCACTGGGAACGTGGCAATCAGCGGGGACGGAACGATATCCGTCGACGGTAATGTGGTCGACAAGTTGCAACTGGTGGAGTTCGCTCCGCGTACCACCCTGACTGCGGTTGGCGATGCGACTTATAGCGCGCCGACGGGCTCGGCGCTGCCGGCGGCGGAGTCGAGTGTAGATCAGGGGATGCTCGAAGGTTCGAACGTGGGCGCGATGGAGGGAGTAGTGCAGTTGATTACCGTGCAGCGCAGCGCGGAAATGCTTTCGCGCGCCATGAGCGCCTTCGACAGCCAGCTTGACCAGACTGCGGTGCAGGATCTTCCGAAGGTGTGAGATCGCTCAAAGTTAACTGGCGATACAAATGAAGAACTTGAGAGTAAAGAGAGGAATTAAGAAATGATTCGCGCGTTGTATACCGCAGCCAGCGGCATGACGGCCCAGGAGCTGAATCTCGACAACATCGCCAATAATCTGGCGAACTCGAGCACGGCCGGCTTCCGCAGCCGGCGGCTGCAGTTTGAAGATCTGATTTATCAGAATCTGATTATGCCGGGCGCGGCGGCGACCCAACAGACGACCCTGGTGGCGGGATTGCAAGTCGGGTTGGGGACGCGCTCGGCGGCGTCGGAAGTCCTGCAAACGCAGGGCGACTTCAGCCAGACGGGGAATCCGCTGGATCTGACGATTCAGGGGCAGGGGTTTTTTCAGGTGCTGTTGCCCGACGGCGAGACCGCTTACACGCGGTCGGGAAGCTTTCATACCGATCAAAATGGAAATCTGGTGGACCAGGATGGCGATGCGGTGCAGCCTGGGATTGCAATTCCCACCGGGGCGACGTCGATCACGGTGGGATCGGATGGCACGGTCAGCGTGACTCTGGCGGGGCAGACCCAGGCCCAGCAGGTGGGAACCCTGCAACTGGCTCTGTTCAACAATCCCGGCGGGCTGAACAGTACGGGCAGCAATTTGCTACTGCAGACAACGGCCTCGGGCGCTCCGATCGTGGGGACGCCCGGCGGGACGGAAGGCCTGGGAACGATTGTGCAGGGAATGCTCGAGCAGTCGAACGTAAGCGTCGTGACCGAATTTGTGAACATGATCGTGGCGCAGCGCTCTTACGAAGCCAATTCGAGAGTCGTCAATGCCGCCGATCAGATGCTGCAGACCATCAACAATCTTGGCCGATAGGGAATTGGGGCCGAGCGAAGCGCGGCTTGCTTTTGAGGGAGATTTATGAAGTGGCTTGCAGTGGCGCTCCTTGCGCTCTCCGGTGGTTTGGCTCGGCAGTGCATGGCGGAGGGTGGTTGCTCCCAGGTCGAGCTCGAAGCGAACGTACGCGTTGCGCATTCGGAGCTGACTCTGGCCGACCTGCTGGGGGTTGGAACCTGTGCTCGTGCCCGGCGAGCGGCGGCCGAGATATCGTTGGGTTCGGCGCCTCGTCTTGGAAAAACTCGCATGCTGGATGGGCAAGAAATTCGCCGGCTGATCGAGGCGCTTCTGCGGCGGATCGAGGTAGCGAGTGAAGTTGCCGGGCAAATTCCAGATCGTGTGGCGGTGCGGCGTGCGGGCGGGATGAAGTCTTGTGTGGAAATGGCGAAATTTGTTCTTGGCAATTCAACTTGGCCGGCCGGCGCCGGAGGCGGCAAGTTCTCAGGCGAGTTGGACTGCGCCGCGGCGCAGTCGATTCCCGAAGATGCCGGGATTGAGCTTGTCCGGAGCAGTTGGAATCGGGGTTTGAGGCGGCGGGAGTTTGCCCTGCGCTGCGTCCGGCCGGAAGATTGTGTTCCGTTCTTGCTGTGGACTCGCTGGGACGGGGAACCGCGTGCCACCAGCAGGGGAGCTGCATTTTCTTCGGGCGTGCCGTTGAGCCACGAACCGCACGCGGAACCATCGGAGGCGCTCCTGGTGAAGCCCGGTCAGACCGTGATGCTGCGCTGGGATCAAGGCGGAATTCGGGTGGTGTTGCCGGTGACCTGTCTTGACGGCGGTGGGTTGGGCGAGCACGTGCGCGCGCGGCTCAAGAGTGCTGCACGCATTCTGCCGGCGGAAGTATTGCAGGACGGTACTTTGCGGGCAAGCTTGTGAGACGAGCAGCCGGGGAACGTCAGATGGGAAAGCGAACGCGGGCTGGCATCGGTTTATTCTCCGTTTTCATTCTGATCCTGCTGTCTGCGGCCGCGGCCGCTCGCACCAAGGATAAAAAAGCTCCCCCGAAAGACAGTGGGCTTTCCAGCTACATTCAGCGGATGATGGGATCGTCACCGGCCCCCGCTGCCAGCAGCCTGGGCAGCCTGTGGGTGGATAACGGACGCCTGGCCAATCTGGTGGCTGATTACAAGGCATCGCGCGTGGGCGACCTGGTGACCATCAACATCTCGCAAAATCTGTCGTCGACCAACACGGGAAATGTGGCCACCAGCCGGGCGTTTGCCGCGAGTTCGGGAATCACGGCGCTCCCCGGGCACATCAAGACCAGCGGCGTCGCCAACCTGTTTTCACCCACTTCCAACCAGGCGCTGACCGGCAAGGCGCAGGCCAGTTCGACGACCGCGTTGACCACAACTCTGACCGGGAGAGTGGCGGCGCTGCTGCCGAGCGGAACGCTGGTCGTCGAAGCCGAGCGGCAAATCGTCATGAACGATCAGCGCGAGACGGTGATCGTGCGCGGCCTGGTGCGGCCCGGCGACCTCGACGCCACCAACACCGTAGCCTCGAACAGCGTGGGCAATCTGGAAGTGGAAGTAAAGGGCAAAGGCGTGGTCAGCGAAGGCGTGCGGTCGCCGACCGTGTTTACGAAATGGCTGTTGCGGATCTTTGGCTTTTAAAGCGCCGTTTTTCTTAGGAATTCAAATCATGCTGCGGCATTTTTTCGTTCTCGCAACTCGTATGGCACGATACGCCGCGGCCGGAATCTTGCTCAGCTTCAGTTGGGCGGCGGCCGACGGCGTCGATCACAAGGTGCTGATTCGCGATGTCGCCAGCGTGGAGGGGATCCGCAACAATTCGCTGATCGGGTATGGCCTGGTGGTCGGGCTCAAGGGCACGGGTGACAAGCAGCAGACGTATTTCACGATTCAGACCTTGGCCAGCATCCTGCAACGCATGGGCGTCGAGATTCCCGCAGCCGTGCTGCAGACGACGGTACAGGTGAAGAACGTGGCTGCAGTGTTTGTCACCGCCAACCTGCCTCCGTTTTCACGCCCCGGCATGCCGCTCGATGTGACGGTCTCGTCGGCAGGCGATGCGCGCAGCCTCGAGGGAGGGCTGCTCCTGCTGACGCCGCTGTATGCCTCGGATGGGCAGGTGTATGCGGCGGCGCAGGGGCCGCTGGTGCTCGGCGGCTATGCCGCGGGAACGGGAGGAAACGCCAAGCAGGTGAACCATCCCACGACGGCGCGCATTCCCAACGGGGCGCTGATCGAGCGCGACAGCTCGCTCGATCTGACTAAGCTGCGCCAATTCTCGCTGCTGTTGAACGAAGCGAGCTTTACTACGGTCGAAGCGGTTGCCGCGGTAATCAACAAAGAGATGGCGGCCCCGGCAGCGAAGGCGATCGACAGCCGCCGGGTCGAGATTCAGCCTCCCGCCGAGGCGGCAGGAGACGTGCCGGCGCTGCTGGCGCGAATCGAGAATCTCGAAATTCCAGTGCGGCGCAAGGCGAAGGTCGTGGTCAACGAGCGCACCGGAACGGTGGTGCTGGGGCAAGATGTGCGGCTCGGCGCGGTCTCGATTCTGCATGGCACCTTTTCGATCGAGGTCTCGACCACGTACACGGCCTCGCAGCCGAATCCTGCGGCAGGCGGGCAGACGGAAGTGATCCCGGAGACCAGGCTGAAGGCAACGGAAACTCCGGCAAAGAATGTCGCGCTCGGCGAAGGAGCCAGTGTGGAGGAGTTGGTGACGCGGCTGCAGGCAATCGGCGCCACTGCGAGAGATGTGGTTTCGATTCTGCAGGCGATCAAGGCCGCCGGGGCGCTCGAAGCCGATCTGGAGGTAATCTGATGAGCGGGGTTTCCGGCGCTGCTTTTTCAGGCGTCTCTTTTTCGGGAGCTGCTGCGACGATGCCGCCGGCGGCGGCCCCGGACCTGAGCAAGGGGCGCAAGGCGGCGCGGGAGTTTGAAGCGCAATTGATTGAGAGCGTGCTGCAATCGTTCGAGAAAACCTTTGCGACACTGCCGGGGCAGGATGCCAGCCCGGGCGAAGACAACTACAACTACATGGGAACTCAGGCGCTGGCAGGCGCGATGGCGACGGGGGGAGGCTTTGGAATCGCCGCAATGATTTCTGCCCATCTTCCGCACGAAGGGGAGTAGGCGAAAACCGCTTTATACTTCGCCGCGAAGCCGTCATCCGGGGCTAAAGTTTTCCTAAGTTCTGCCGATAGAATGAGATGTAAGCGGGGACGCCGAGGAGCCAAGGAGCGCCCTGCGGAAGACGTTCAAGAAATTAAAGTTTTTTAACCGCCTGCCGATACCTCAATTGCCAGCAGAATTGCAAGGAGAATCGGGAGGGAGCAAAAGATGAGAATTGATCCGAATCAAGGGACGCAGGCGCTTCCGGAGAGCGGTCCAGCTGGAACGCCGAGTACGCCGAGTGGCACGGCACAGGCTTCAGGAAGCGCCTCGCTGGGGGAAGATCAGGCGCAGCTATCCGGGGCGCACGTGCAGGTGCAGGCTCTGGTCGGGCAGGCGTTGCAGTTTCCCGAAGTCCGCCAGGAAAAAGTGAATGGGCTGCGGCAGGTGGTGCTCGAGGGCAACTATCGCCCCAGCCCGAGCCAGTTGGCGGACTCGATTTTTGCTCACATGCTGGCGACGACGGCGGCATGACCCGGGCCGCGTCGGCGGTGTTATTAGGCGTAGCTCGCAGGGAATTTTTCCGTGGCTAGCGACGATCTATCGATTCGTTCCGTGGCAGACGGCATGGAGCCGGTCGCAAGCGTGCCAGCGTCGCAGGATCAGGCCCTGCCTGCGGGCGAACAACATCAGGAGCGCAGGCGCACCCCCACAGGGCCGGACCCGGACGAAGGCGCCGACGAAGCTTCCAATTTGGGCTCCGGGACAGCGCGTGAGTTTCAGAAACATCGGATCGATAAATTGGCGTGAGGCAATGGTCGCCTATGCTTCGAAGAATCTTATCCCTTCGTTGCGGCCGCTCTGACCGCAATCCGCGCTTCGATCATGTGGCCTTGAGTTCGCGGCTGGCACTGATGTCGAAGCTTGAGGCCAGTCTGGAGGCGAGCCTCCGAGCATTGCTTGCTCTGGATCTTTCGGAGATCGAGCGGCGGACAAAAGAACAGGCGGCCTTGAGCACTGAGTTGGCTGCGGTTCGAATGCAATCACCTGCTTCAAGCGAGCCGGCTGCCGCTGGAAAAGTGTCGGATCTCTTTCAAGAATCGCAGTCTATGGAGTTCCGCATTCTGGACGCGCTGCGGTTGCAATCCGCGGTGCTGAAACGGTCGCAATCGAAGCTCCGGGTGATGGCCAACATGCTGGCGGACCCAAGCGCCGCCTATACTCGGCCGCCGGCCCAGAGACGGCTGGTGCGGGCTTCTCAAGCGTTTCCCGACACGGACCACGCGGTTTGATATGTCGAGCCTGAATGCCAGCCTCGCGACCGCTTTGAGCGGCCTGAATGCCGACCAGGGGGCGCTCGCCACCACGACTAACAACGTTGCCAACGTGAATACTCCCGGCTACTCGCGGCAGGAACCGGTCCTGGCCTCGAGGGATCCCGTTGAAATCGGGAATCTTACCTTCGGGACCGGCGTGACGCTGCAGTCGGTCGAAAGCATCCGCGATCCGCTCCTCGAGTCGCAGATTCAACAGCAAACTCAGACGGAGAACCAGTTCAACACGTTGTCTTCGGCACTGCAGCAGACGCAATTGGACTTTACCACCAGCACCAACGATGTCGGAACCGAGATCACGAATTTCTTCAACAGCATTAACCAGCTTTCGACCGATCCGAGTGACTTGTCGGACCGGCAGAACGTTCTGACCGCCGCCGATAATCTCGCCACCAGTTTCAATACCGCGGCCAACAACCTGAGTTCGCAGCGGCAGAGCCTCGACCTCAGCGTGGTGCAGGTCGTGGGACAGATCAACCAGCTCACGCAGCAGATCGCGCAGCTGAACGGGCAGATCAATGACCTGGGAGATGCCGGACAGAGCGCGGGCAGCTTCGTCGATCAGCGCCAGCAGGCGATTGACCAGCTTTCGGGCCTGGTCGACGTTTCCGTGATCCCCACCAACAACACACTGACGCTCACTACGGCCAACGGCGCGCCCCTGGTGAGCGGGCAGCAAAGCTTTCAACTGCAAACCCAGTCCACCCCGTCGGGATTGCACGACGTCTATTCCGAAGGAAACGACATCACCAGCCAGATCACTTCCGGGCAACTGGGAGGGACGCTGCAGGCGCGGGATCAGGAGATTCCCGCGATTCAGGGCCAGCTCGACACTTTGGCCGGCGGCCTGGCCACAGCGGTGAATGGCGTGCAAGCCGCGGGGTTCGATCTCAACGGCAACCCGGGCACGAACCTGTTCAATCCGCCTCCGGCAGGCAACGTGGGCGCGGCAACGGGTCTCTCCGTCGCCATCACCGATCCCAGTTTGATTGCTGCAAGTTCCGACGGCACCTCTGGCAGTAACGGCAACGCAGAGGCGATGTACGCATTAAACAGCCAGGCGATTATCGGCGGACAGAGTCCTGAGGACTATTACTCGGGCATCGTTTTCAACGTGGGCAACGCCGCCTCGAATGCCTCGGCGGAGCAGATCGCTTCCAATTCCATCCTGCAGCAGCTGCAGGATCAGCGCTCTGCGGTTTCCGGCGTGTCCCTCGATGAAGAAGCTGCGAACATGGTGCAGTACCAGGATGCGTATCAGGCTTCGGCGCAGGTTATTACCACCATCAACGACATGATGTATGCCGTGATTCAAATGCCCACGTTAACTGGATAAGCGACGATGCGCGTCAATCCCAATCCGTATCCCGACCTGCTCGCCGACATCGCGCAGACCCAGCAGCAAATCAACACCGACGACCAGGAAATTGCCACTGGCCAGAGTGTCAACCTGCCCTCGGACGATCCCTCGGCGGCGGCAATTCTGGTGCAGAACGCCGATGAGACCTCGCAGGCAGACCAGTTCGAGCGCAGCCTGGGCGGGGTTCAGGGCGAGATCCAGAATGCGGATTCGGCGCTAAATTCGGTGATCACCTCGCTGCAGCAGGCTGTTACTCTTGGGACCGAAGGGGCCAATGGCACGGTGAACAGCGCCGATCGTCAGGCCATCGCCACCCAGGTGCAGGGCATCCAAAGCCAGTTGCTCAGTCTGGCGAACCTCAGCTACCAGGGCAACTACGTCTTTGGGGGAACTGCCACGCAAACCGCCCCTTATGTCCTGGACGCGAGCTCTCCGTCGGGCGTCACTTACCAGGGAAACTCCGGGGTGAACAGCGTCACGTTGGGGAATCAATTCAGTTTGCAGACTAACCTGCCCGGACCTCAACTTTTCTCGGCGTCTGGAACCGACATGTTTCAGAGCATTCAGGATTTGATCACCAGCCTGCAGACCGGAAACGGCATCGGCACAGCCGTCACGGAAGTGGGTGATTCCTTGAACTCGATCGACACGGTGCGGGTGTTTTTCGGCAACGCCCTGAACCAGCTCAACGCGCAACAGACCTACCTCAGCAGCGAGACCCAGCAACTGGCGGTGGAGGAGAACACCGTGGGCGCAGCAAACCTGCCGAATGTGATCAGCAATCTGACCACCTCGCAGGTATCGCTGGAAGCGACTTTGCAGTCGATTGGCCAAACCTCGCAAATCGATCTTTTCGACTATTTGAGATAAGGCCGCAGCCGATGCAGAGTTGGCAAATCAAAGCGTCTGGCGCGACGCGCTGGCCCACTCGGCGACTGACATGAGCCGGGAACGGCGAAATTCGATGCGGGCACGTTCCATCAACAGCGCGCGGTGAATGCAGGGTAGAAGGTCGCGCAAGCGCTCGACGTGGCGGCGGTATTCGTCAAGTTCGCGATCGAAATCCTGATCGTTCCCGCGCGCGGGCAGAGGTTGCGCGCGCAGGCCAGCGCCCGCGGATAGCAGGTCCGAGAGCAGAGTTGCCATGGTTTCCGGGCTCATCACCGAGGGTCGCGTTTCCTGCCGGGCGGAGAAGCTGTCGAGTTGAAAACTGAGGCGCCGGTTGGCGGCTCGAAGGCTCTCAATCAGGGAAGGCACCTATGCGCTCCAGTCCGCTGCCGGGGATGCGGAGGCAGCCAGTGGCGGAGCAGATTCAAGAGACTCCTGCGGTCGGGAAGCCGCAGGCGACGTAACCCGTTCGACTTCCAGCCAGGCTTCGTAAACCAGCACGAGCTGCGAGATCTGCTGTCCGAGAAGCCCGGCCGATTGCTTGAGTTGGGCTTCGACGATTCCGGCACGCACGACGTTATAGAAGCGCTCAAGGTTTCTGGCGACCTCCCCGCCGCTGCGCATGTCGAGCGAGCCCTGCAGCTGGCCGAGAACGGTGATGGCGTGATTGATTTTACGGGTGCGGGCTTCGATGTCTCCTTTTTCGAGCGCCACTACGGCCTGGCGCAAATCTTCGATAGCTTGCTCGTAGAGGCAAATGACCAGCCTGACCGGGCTTGCGCCCCGAACGGCGGCTTCGCGATACGAGATGCGTGCGTTCATGCGTTTAGAGTCCCGAAGTAAGAGTTGGTTCGCTGGAGGTCAGAGCTCCGGTGCTCGATGTCCCCGAGCCGAGAGTACCGAGGGTCTCGGTCACTTCCTGCAAAAGCAGCGGATACGCTTCAAGGGAAGCGTTGACCGAATCGTACTGCGCCGTGAGCTGGGTTTGTTCATTGTTGAGCTGAATCTGAAAGTTGGTGATGTTGGTGGTGAGGGTTTGCTGCGCAGCTTCATTTTGGGTTACATCCACATTCAAAGGGCCGGCGGTAGGGTCGGTGAGGTTGGTGAGATCGCTGTCGAATGAATTGGCGAAACCCGTGCCGGAGGAGTTCTGAAAGAAATTCAGAACTGCGCCGGGGTTCGATGCCACCACCTGGGCGAATGTCTCTCCGCTGGCGTTGGCGCCGACAGTGAGTGTGCCGTCATTGTTCATGTTGATGCCGAGCGCCGCCAGATTCACGAGGCCGCCGTTGACGGTGGACGTCCCGGTGGCGCCCGGCAAGGCGTAAGCGGCATCGTTAAGAATGCTGGACTGCAAAGTGCGCAGCGAAGTGTCCGATTCGAGAGGCGGCGCGGGAGTGGCTCCCGTGGGATCGACAACGTATTGAGCGTTAATAGTGCTGACCACGGTGTTGTATGCAGAGACAAAATTATTCACCGCGGAAGTGATCTGATCGGTATCCGGCCCGATGGTGAGTTGTACGGGGTTGCCGGGCGACTGGCTGAGCAGGTTCAGTGTGACTCCCTGAATCGCCCCTGTCACAGTGTCGCTAGTGGTGCTGAAGGGCACGCCGTCGATGCTCAGCGAAGCATTGGTCCCGCCTTCGGGAGCTGCGAAAGTGAGGGTCGTGTTGCTCTCGTTGGCGATCGCCAGCGCTCCCGTGCTTCCTGAGGCCTGGCTTTCGAGCGCCAGCCGCGAACCGGTGGCATCGCTGACTACGCTGGCGGTCACCCCCCAATTGTTAGCCGAGCTTTGTGAGTTGATGTAGGTGGCAAGAGTATTCAGCGTGTCGTTGCTGCCCTGCGTAATGGGAATGTCGAACGTTGAGCCGGACGATCCCCCAACCTGCAACTGAATGTCGCCGCTGGTTTGCCCGCTTGCCAGAAACGAAGCGTCAGGATGGGAAACGGCAGCGCTGTAAAGCGTGCCTGTGGTCGCCAGGCTATTCACTTCGATCTGGTGAGTTCCGGCGACGGCGTTGCTTTGCGCCGTGGCAGTCACCACGCTGGTGTTGGATGAAGTTGCGGCTTGCGCGGTGAGCGCCCCTGCCGGATCGGCCAGCGCCGCGATCGCTGTCTGCAGATTGCTGAGATCGTTTTCGATGCCCTCAAGCACGCCGTCCTGAATTGCGAGGGTTGTGCCCTGGTTTTGCCAGACGGTCAACTCCCCGCTCTGGGAAGTAATAATCTGCTGCACCAACGAGCTGACATCGAGACCTTGCCCGGAAAGGATGGTGGATGGATTTAAGCTAACGCCCATTGTCTTCTCCTTTTTGACCCGCCGAAGCCTGCAGTGCGGCTTCCCGAGCCAGCTCAGTTGAGATCTGTTGGGCGAGATTCAGCAATTGCTGCGGCGGCACTTGCAGAACCAGCGTGCCGTATTGGTTAAGAAATTGATACACCGCAATCTCGCCTGGCGGTTCTATGTGCACTTTGACTTCATCTTGCGGGGCGCTGGATTGCGGGCCACGAATTTCCGATGTGTCGTTTTCCTTCGCTGGACCGTTTCCTGAAACGGGCTGAGGTGTCTGAGCCAGACGCACTACCGCCGTTTCGACTGAAGACTCGGTCGAAGGCGGGAAAATCAATGCGGGACTCACGCTCATGGCGAGCAACCCAAGGGATTAATTGAATGGAGGCAGGCTCGACTGCCTCCTTCCGCGTTGAATCTATTGCAACAGTTTCAATACGAGTTGCTGTTGCTGGTTGGCCTGGGCCAGAGCGGAGATTCCGGTCTGCTCAAGGATCGAATACTTGGTGAGGTTAGCCACGGCGGTCGGAATGTCGGCAGCCGTGATGGTGTTTTCTGCCGAGGTCAGGTTTTGCACCTGGCTGTTGATAACGTTGCTGGCGTCGGTGAGTCGGTTCACGCTGGCGCCCAATGTGCCGCGCGTGCTGGCAACGTTGGCGATGGCCTGATTGATCAAAGTCAACGCGGTTTGCGCGTCGGTTTGCGTACTCAGGTCGGTGGTCGCCAGGTTTACCGCAGCGCCGCCGCTTCCGTTGGTGATGCCGCTGGTTGAAAGGCTCCCGATGGTGACGTCGATCTGGCTGGATCCAATCGAGGTTGAATCACTGAGAAAAATGTTTTCCGATGCGGTGCTTATATCCGGACTGGTAAGGGTTCCCAGCACGGTGCCAGTGTTGGTGGAATTGACCGCCAAATCGTTGTTGCTGTTGGGATCACTAACCACAAATTGCCCGGAGGAGTTGAGGTAAGCCGACAGATTGGCCGGATCGGTGGCGGGATTGTTAATGGCGCTGATGAGGTCGCCAATGGTGTTAGTCCCGCCGGCATTCGCAGTGAAAGTGAACGCCTTGCTTCCAGCCGTGAAGCTGTAAACCGAGTTCGCCGCCAGCGTTGTCGCAGTGGTCAATCCGCTGGTGTTGCCGACGAGTTCGTTCGGGTCGGGGGTTTGCGTCCCAGTGGTTGTGGTGTTGGTAAAGGTAGTGGGTGCGCCCGCGACCGGAGCGCCCAGGGCGGGATCATCGGTGGTGACCGTCAGATCGGAACGGCCCTGTGGATCCGTGATCTGAAGTTGGCCCCCAACCAGCGCCGCATGTGCGCCGACGGTGGTGTCGCTGTTGATGGCGTTGATCAGGTCCTGCACCGTCGAAGCCGTCGAGTCGGCGACGCCAGTCGTGCCAGTAATAACACCCGCCTCACCCGTCACGGCCAGATCATTGTTGCCGGCCGTGTCGGTCACTTGCAACTGTCCACCGACCAGCGAGGCCTCCAACCCAGTGGCGGCACCGCCGGCGACGGCGACGCCCGTGGTAGCGATAGTGCCACCTCCCGTTTGGCTGGTGCCGGTGTTGATGGCAGCGATCAATGTCCCCAGAGTCACAGCGCCCGTGCCCACAGTGTAGGTGGTGGTAACGCCGCCCCGGGCTATCGACAGAACTCCACTTGCGATCAGCGCGGTGCTCGCAGTATTGGGACCGCCGCCGGTGGTTAGTTCGACGTTGGGGTTGGCCGGGCCAGTGCCGGTCGGAAAGCTGAATGTTACTCCCCCAGCCGTAACCGAGGTACTTTCGCCTGCGGTCAGTGCGTCGTCGAGAAATATCGGTGCGGTGGTGCCGTTGTTCGCACTGGCCACCTGGTTGAGGTTGGTCGATATTCCGCTTTCAAAAACCGCCTGGCTGTTGTAGGTCGTGCTGGTGCCGATGCGGTTAATTTCAGCCAGGATCGACGAGTATTGCGCTTGGATGGCAGTGCGCTGCGTGTCGGAAACCGTGCCCGTGGCCGATTCCGTGGCCAGCGTAACCGCGGTGTCCAGCAAGTTGGTGACCTGGGCGAGCGCGCCATCGGCTAGTTGCAGTTCGCCAACACCGTCATTCGCGTTCGACACCGATTGTGTCAAAGCGGCGATATTGGCCTGCAGGCCGTTGGCGATGGCCAATCCGGCAGGATCGTCTGCGCCGCTGTTGATGCGCGAACCCGACGAGAGCTGTTCCAGAGTTGTGTTGAGAGCGTTGCTGGTGAGCGTGAGTTGGTTTTCCGCTGCGATCGACGGAATGTTATTCAGGATACCTAGAGGCATTGTTTGCTCCTTTGCTTTTGCTTTGAGTTGGTCCCGCTCCTGCGCTTTCTCTGGAACCGCCTCCCCAGCATTGGCTTTCTGCGGAGTTCCCGTTCCACTTCGTGCTCTACGGAACCCGAATGTCTTTTGTCCCATCGGCGTTTCGAGATTTTGCTTTAGCGCCCTGGACGGAACCGAGCCGTCGGTCGCAGCGCCGAAGTAATTCCTCGCTCCGGCGCCACACATAAGCCTTTACCTTCCCTGGCCGATAGCTGGTCTTAGGGGAGTGTGTGCACTCGAAGTGTCCGGAGAAAGGTGCCCGGAGAATTGAGGGTGAGGCAAGCATGATCCGGCTTACGCGGCTCAATAATCAGGCGTTCACCGTCAACTCGGACCTGATCAAGTTCGTGGAGCAATCGCCGGATACGCTCGTCACACTCATCAACGGAGAAAAAATTGTCGTCAGAGAGAGTGCTGACGAGATTCTGAGGCGCGTGGTCGCATTCCGCCGGACGGTTCTTGAGGGCCTATCTCGTACCAGCAACTGGGATAGCTCTGCTTCCCGCCTCGCGCCTGCCGAGCGTTTGGAGCCCAAAAGGGAGCCGCCAAAGTGAGCCTGGATAAATCCAGTCTGATCGGGATTTCTCTGGCGGTCGGCGGAATACTGGCCGGACTGCTGTTGGAAGGCGGCCATATGAGCCAGATCCTCCAGCCCACAGCCGCGATGATCGTCTTCGGAGGAACGCTGGGCGCGGTAATGCTGCAATTTCCTCTTCCCATCATTTTGCTCGCTTTCCGGCAATTAGGATCGGTCTTTATTCGTTCGCAGAGAGATCCGCAGGAGATGATCGGGGAGTTGGTTCGATATGCCCAGCAGGCTAGGCGGGAGGGCATCGTTTCGCTCGATGCGGAGCTGCCGAACATTGAAGACTCGGTTTTGAAACGATCGTTGATGCTGGCCGTGGACGGCACCGAGGCGCAGGAGTTGCGGAACATGATGCAACTGGAACTCGACAGCCGCGCGGAGTATGAAGAGCAGGTTCCGCAGGTATTCGAATCGGCGGGCGGATTCGCCCCGACGATCGGAATTATTGGCGCGGTGCTGGGGCTGATCCAAGTGATGCAACATCTGGACAAGATCGATGAGGTCGGGAAGGGGATCGCAGTCGCCTTTGTTGCGACCATCTACGGAGTGGGATCAGCCAACCTTTTGTATCTTCCGATGGCGGGCAAGATGAAGCTGCGAATTCGCGACGAGCAGATCGTTCGCGAAATGACAATCGAGGGCGTGGCCTCGATTCTGGAAGGCATGAATCCGCGCATGCTGGAGGCGAAACTTCTGGGATTTCTGGCCGAGGCGAGTCAGGTGGAGAAATCTGCGGAGAAGGTTACTCAATGAACTCACGACGCAGGCGGCCGCGGCCCCACTCGAATCACGAACGCTGGCTGGTTTCTTACGCCGATTTCATTACTCTGCTGTTCGCTTTTTTTGTGGTGCTCTACGCTTCGTCGCAAGTCGACCAGAAGAAGGTCGGCAAGCTGTCTTTGGCAATTCAGGTTGCCTTTCAGGAGTTGGGAGTCTTCCCGGCTTCGACGACGCAGATCCCGCTCGACCTCGATAGCCCAATGCCGTTCAGCACCGTGCAGGCGATTCAGAACGTAAAGAAAAATGCGGAGCTGAGGCGCATCGCTTCCGCCCCGGAGGACTCGCTCTCGGGAGATGCCGAAGAAACTGACATTTCCACCTTGCAAACCCAATTGCGCGACGCGCTGCAGAAAGAAATTGCGCTGCACGAAGTGGCCTTGCGGCGCGAGAGCGACGGACTGGTGATCAGCCTGAAGGAGTTTGGATTTTTCGATAGCGGATCGGCGGTGCTGAAGCCGGAATCGCATGCGGCCCTCGATCGAATCGCCTCCATTTTGTCCATTCGCACCTACAAGCTGCGGATCGAGGGCCACACCGATAACATCCCGATCCATACGGCACAGTTGGCTTCCAATTGGGAACTTTCGACGGCGAGAGCGACCGAAATCGTGAGGGTGCTGATTGTCGAACATCAGTTTGCTCCAGAGAGACTGGCGGTGGCGGGCTATGCCCAATACCATCCCATCGCGAGCAATTTGACGCCTCAGGGGCGCGCTCAGAATCGGCGCGTCGATATTGTGGTGTTGACCACCCGTGGAGACGCCGGCAGAGACGGGAAGGAACCAGCGTCTCCGGGCGGACGCCAGTGATTAAAGTAAATCGAGGCCCTCGCCGATAGCATGCACAGTGAGTAGCCCGACCCCTGCCGCTGCGCCGACGCCATCCGCACGGGCGGGACCGCCCGAGCCGGACCTGGTGAGAATCCGCGAGTTGATTTATCGGTGCGCGGGAATCTTCCATCCTGACAACAAACTTGCGCTGTTAGACGATCGCTGCAAGCGCCGCATAAAGGTTTTGGGCGCGCGGAGCCTGAAAGATTATCTGGCATGTCTTACGAGCAGTCCCGTACGGCAGACGGAACTGACCGCATTGCTCAACGAAATCACAATCGGGGAAACTTGTTTTTTTCGCAATGTGGCGCAACTCGATGCGTTGCGCAGCACCGTGTTTCCGGCGATCGTGCAAGCGAAACTAAAATCACGGATACGCTGCCTTCGTATATGGAGCGCCGGGTGCTCGACTGGAGAAGAGCCCTACACGCTTCGGATGCTGCTATTGGAGCAGACGCAACGTGAGTTGAAAGATTGGTCCCTGACGATCTTCGCCACCGACCTGAATGAGCGCTCCCTGGCGCAGGCACGGGAGGGTTTTTTTGGGCAGCACAGCGCCCGCAATTTATCTCCTTTGTATCGCAGCAAGTACTTTGTTCCGCACGAGGTAAAGCTGCGCGTGAGCGCGATGGCGCGCAGCAACATTGTTTTCCGCCGTCTCAACCTGACCGACGATGCCGGCATGGCACAGATGAAGGCTATGGACCTAATCCTGTGCTGCAATGTTTTGATTTACTTCGATCTGGAGTCGAAGCGGCGCGTGCTTCGGCATTTTCACGACAGTCTTTTGCCGCATGGCTATCTTTTTCTCGGCAATTCCGAATCGCTATACGGTGTCAGCGATGAATTTCACCTGATTCATTTTGCCGGCTGTACCGGTTACATGAAATCCGCCCGACCCCTCACAGGGAGCAAATGCAAATGACCGCCGCTCCCGCAGACCGGCAGCTTCTTCTCAGTCGAGTTGCCGATTTGCGAAAGATTCCAACGATCCCCGCAGTGCTCGCGCCGTTGATGAGCTATCTGCAGCAGCCGGTCGAAGGCCTGGATGTGCAGACAGTCATCGATTTCCTGGCGCAGGATAAATCTCTGGCAGCGCAATGCCTGCAGATGGCGAACTCTCCTTTATTCGGGCGCTGGCAGAGAATCGAGTCGCTACGTGCCGCAGTGATGAATCTCGGGATTCGTCACGTAAGCGATATCGCAATGTCATGCAGCGTGCTCAACATGCTGCCCCAGAAGAGCGGATTGGATGCCATTGTCTTCTGGGAGCATTCGCTGGGCTGCGCACTGGTTTGCCGTCGACTGGCGCGAGAAGTCAAAGTGGTCGACCCCGCCAAAGCGTATCTCGCAGGACTTCTGCACGACCTGGGAATTGTGGTCAATCTCTGGCTTTTACCGGTGGAATTCCGCTGGGCCTTCGAGATGGCCAAAGCGGAAGGCATCCCGCTGCATGAGGCCGAGCAACGGGCGCTGGGATTCACACACTGCGAGAGCGGGCGCCTGCTGGCTGAGAGTTGGGGGCTGGCTCCTGAGCTGATTGCAGTATTGAGCTGGCACCATTCGCCGCAGGAGTCCGGCCGCGAGCGGGAGCTGGTTGCGCTGGTGCACATTGCCGATCTGTTGTGTCGCATGGGTGGTTTGAATTACGGCTACGCCGAGAAACGTCAAGTCAGCCTGTTCGAGGATTCTGGCTTCGCTCTCCTAACAGAAGGATCGAATTCGCTCAAGAAGTTTGACTGGGCGAGATTGACCTTTGAAGTCGACTCTTACATGGACGAAGTTCATGGGCTGGTGCGGGCGATTTACCGCGGATGAGCGCACTGAGACCGCGTTCGACGGGATAGAGCGTTTCGCAAAAGCCCCATAGGCCGAAAAAAACTCAGGCTGAAATTTCCGGCGAGGCGCTTCTGGCGAGGATCTCGCCCACAGCCTGCAAAAGCGCGCTTGTGGAGAACGGCTTGTTCAGATATGACTCGGCGGGGAACGCCGAAGTGCAGGAGAGCTCACGTGTGTACCCGCTCATCAGCAGAATGCGGACCTTAGGGAATAAGAACTGGATCGCCCTGGCCACTTCGCAACCGTTCATTCCGGGCATGACAATGTCGGAAAGAAGCAGGTTCAGTTGGCTATGCCGCTCCGAGCAAAGTTGCAATGCTTCCGCTCCATTGCTGGCGGTCATGACATCGTAGCCGGCTGATTGAAGCGCTTCCGCAGCCGCTTTACGGAGCAAAGGTTCGTCCTCCACAAGCAAAATGGTTGCAATCGCATGCGACGAAGCTCCGCAGACGAAAGCTGCTTCGGTTGCCTCGGAACCTTCGGGCTGCGTGACTTTAACCATCGATTCGAGTCCGACTTAGCATTTTGATAGCCACTAATGGCGGCGAGTAAGACGGCTAGAGAATCTGCTGAAACCACACCCATGCGCATCTGCGTCAGCCCAGAGCCTCAACTTTTGAGACGATAATGAACCGGAACGGGAATGTGACCGGGAAACTTTCCCGATAAAGAGTTCCCTGTAACAGGTTCGCGACGTCACTCTTTCGACGCGGTCAGGACGGTATTGTAGGGATCGACCAAAAGTTTGTGAGTGCCCGGAGGCGCTGAAAAGCGAAAAGAAGTCTCTGCACCGTCGGCGAAAACACGGCGCAGAAAAACCAGCGATTTCGCAGACCCTACAGCGTAGATCGGAACGGACGTTACCAGATCCGGTGGACAATCCTTCTGCCGAATTGTTCCGGTCACGATTGTCGCGTTCCCTTTCTCGGCAAACTTAACTCCCTGCAGCTCGATTCTCGGTAGCGCTGTACCGTTGACCCATCCCTCGAAAAACCAATCCAGCGAAGGCTTGTCTTCGTAGCGCAGAGTTGGGGGCAGATCCTCAGCAAATACATCGAGCAGTTGTCTCGTCGTAATCGCTTTCCCCGCGTACCGTTCGCGAAGCTTTCGCAGCGAGCGCACGAAGGGCTCGTCGACATCCTTATCTTTACGTCCAACTTCATCCTGACTTGCAGCATTCTTCATTTGTGCTGAGCCGTCCTGCAGCATGCAGCGCAACATGTGGAAGAGCCAGGTAGCGCGGCCGTAACTGATGGCTTCGTAGCCGGTGGGAAAACGGGACGAAAGTAGGCGGCTGCCGAGCGTGACGGGCCCCGCATCCTCATTCTTGTCGGCCAAATCTTTGCGGTATTTCTCCATCAGAGTGTGGAAGCCCGCGGGATCCGTTTGCTGCAACATCATGAGAGAGGAATAATTGGCCAGGCCCTCGGAAAACCATTGGTCGTGATAAGTGCTCCAGGTAATCAAATCTCCCCACCACTGGTGAGCGGTTTCATGCGCCGGCACCATATGCTCGATCAGCCCTCCGGCGGGGTTCATATGAATGTCTTCGCGTTCTTTCTGGGTGAGGAAGGCGTAGGACGAGAGAAAGATGAGGCCCGGCCACCCCTGGCTTTCCGGACCCGGCAACTGCGTGAGCGCCAGTTGGCTGTATGGAAATGGCCCGAATCGCTCTGCATAGAAGCGAATGGCTTCGGCGGCGAGATCGGCCACGGCAGCTTCGTTGTGCGCAGGCGACGGCGCAGCAGAAACCGAAGGAGACTCAGGCACGAACTGGCGCCGATTCAGAGCCGGATCGGGCAAGGGCGGCTGCGGCGCTGGCGCGGGAAAGTCTTTTTCCACCCCACTGGTCGCATAGGCATCGACGGCGACGCTGCCGGCATGCGCTTCGGCGCGAACGTACTTGCCGAGATTGAATCCGGCAAGGGGCATGGGGCGTTCTGAGACCCAGCGTGCGGTTTGCTCAGCGGCACCTCTTTGGGTTGGTGTGGCAGTGTTTACGGCGGCCACTGGGGTTGGTTTTCCTGTCGCGAGCAGCGTCCAGCCAGCGGGATAGTGAAAGGTTAGATCGAAGTCGGCCATGGACAATCCGCGGTTCGGATACCAGGTGCCGCGGGAGCCGACATAGAGAAGACCCTTACCAGCCTCGGCGAGAACGTCTCCGCTATAAACGAAACGAAGGTTGATCTTTTGTCCTTTGATCGCCGGTTCGGCAAGAATGACTGCCACCAGGTCGTCGCCACTGCGTGCGAGCCGCGAACCCTCGACTGCGGGATTGTGTATGAACTCGACTGATTGACCATCGGCCTCGACGGAGCTGATTTGCAGAGAGCGCGAAAGCTCGAAGATCAAAAAGCGCGAACCTCCGTGCTCGGCGTCGAGCCGCATCGTGACCTCGGCGTCCAGTTCTTTTGGTGGTTTCACGCGCGCGTCGATGGCATAGCTGTGCACCAGAATGCGATTTTCCCGCGACTCGGCTTCTTCCGGCAGCTTCTCTGGAATTTGTTTCTGAAGAACTTTTCTCGGCTCCGGATTTTGAATTGAGAAGGAAGTCCAGACGTCGTAATAGATGTTGTTGTTTTCGGTGCTGCGAGTTTGGCCCGCTGCAATTTGCTCATCGGCTCTCGTGTCAAAGAAGATGTCGAACACCCCGAGTTTCGTGCCCTGCAATCGAGCGTGCAATAAGCGGTCCTCAGGATCGGTCGCTCTTTGTGCGAGCGAATTTTTCGACCCCGATTCGCTGGCCGGCGGCAGCAACTCGGCGAATGTTGCGAGCAATCGCATGGAGTCTTCCTGCGACAGGTTGCGGGCTGTCTGATCGAAGCGGTTGACGAAATCGTTGGGCTCATCTGGTGCTCTCAGCCCGGGCTGCAGCTCTGTGGCAGTGTTGTCGTTAAAACGGAAGTAGGCTGTCGAGAAGCGCTCCTCCAGAATCGCCATCCCGGTGAAAAGACTCATCGACCGGCGTTCAACGTCTGTCGGTGGGCTAAGGAGCACCTCTCCATCTCCTTCGAAGAAGGCTCCGGTGATTCTGCCCATGACGTCTTTGGTGAACGCGATCATGCCATCTTCCAGCGTGATGTGAATTGCCGCTCGATCGATGGAGGCCTCGCGAACCCGAAATACGCGCGCAGGATCGAGCCCGACATTGCCAAGCTGAAGATAAAGAGACTCGGCGGGGCCGGCCTGGCGCGGCGGAGGCGGCGTCACCTGTGCACTCGATAGCGGGGCGAATGAAAAGAAGCACAGAAAGGCCGACAGGATCAGTGGTTTGCGCGGTACTTTGGTCACGTGGGTGAGGGCCATCCCAGTTGCTAGAATGCGCTTCGATGCGCCTTCGTGTCACTAGCCTGCTGATGTGGTGGATGGTTCTCGCCTGCGCGGCAGGGGCCGACACCATCCATTTGAAAAATGGGCGAACGATTCTTGCCGATAATGTCCGTGAAAACGGCAATAAATACGAATACGACATCGGCGACGACAGCTACGCCATCCTGAAGAGTTCGGTAGATCACATCGAGGCTGGCGGCATGCCGGCCGCGGGGTTGAGTGCAGGTAAGGGGAGCGATTTGCCGGTTTTCGTTCCCGCGGGAAGTTTGGCGAACGAAAGCGATCTTCCCAGGAACATTATTAAGGATGGCAAGGTCGATCCGGACGCGATCTCTAAACTCGAAGGCAAGGGCAACGTCGAACTGAGCGCCGCGGCCGACTTCATCGCCGGCAAGTCGGAATTTGAACACGGCAATGTGGATCAGGCGAAGCGCTATTTCGACAGTGCGCTGCGTTTTCAGCCGGAGAATGCCACGGTCCTTACTTATTACGCTGCTTTGCTGGTGAGAACGGGAAACGCGGCACAGGCTCTCAATTACGCCGAGCACGCGGTACGATCGGCGCCGCAATCCGCGGATGCCTACACGGTACTGGGCTATGCTCAACAGGCTTCCGACCGCACCAAGGAAGCTGTTGCCTCATGGAAGCGTTCTTTGGAAATACGCCCCGACGCCACCGTGCAGCAATATCTGGCGAAAGCCCAGCGCGAGCAAAATGTGGAAAGCGACTTTGCCCAGCGCGAGAGCAGCCACTTCGTCCTGCACTATGAGGGCAAGCAGACCTCAGAGGCGTTTCGAGCACAAATCCTGGCTGCGCTTGAATCGGATTACGATGATCTGGCGCGCGAGTTGGGCACGCCTCCACATGATGACATTCTGGTTACTCTTTATACCGAGCAGGCTTTCTTCGACGTGACTCGTGCCCCTTCGTGGTCGGGAGCGTTGAACGACGGCAAGCTGCGCATCCCGATTAACGGCTTGAGTTCGATGAACTCCGATCTGGCGCGGGTTTTGAAACACGAGCTGGCGCACTCATTTATTAATCAGCTTTCTGCCGGTCGCTGCCCGCTCTGGCTTCACGAGGGAATCGCTCAACTGATGGAGCCAAAATCGCTCGGCGGCGATGGCCGACAATTAGCGCAACTATTTAATTCTCAGCGCAATATCCCTCTGAATGTGCTGGAGGGAAGTTTTATGCGCTTCTCTGGCGCGGAAGCATACGTGGCCTATGCGGAATCTCTGGCGGCGGTTTCCTATATCAACGATTCCTACGGAATCGGCGATATTCAGCGAATATTGCAGCGCTTGAACGAAGGCAGTTCCACCGAGGCCGCTCTGCGGGCGACGATTCACTCGGATTACGGTCAGCTCGAGTCTGAAGTCGGCAAGTATCTCGCCGATAAGTACGGCAAATAACTATCCAACTCGCGGCCGGATGTTTTTCGTTGCGTAATTCTCCTTGTTTTGCCACAATCCCCGATAGCCTGCCGTCAGTGCTCGTGCCGGTTTCGGCATAGTCCGCTCAACGATGTGCGCCCTTTTCGAGTCCGCTCCGCTCCAACCCGTCGGGTCCATTGAGCCTGCTCCATTTACTTTTCCGAAAATTGCGGGCGCGGAAATTGCCGCAGCGATTTATAGAAATCGGGTAGCTGGCGATTTCTACGATTGCTTTCGGGTTGGCACCGAGCGCGCTCTCTTTGGCCTTCTGGATGTGGCGGGCCGCGCCGATACCAATCGGCGGATTTTGGACGCGACGCAAAAAACCTTTCGCTCGCTCGGTACAGAGCTTTTCTCATCTCCGGACATCAACGAATCGGACGCGATGGTACAGATTTGTATTCGGCTCAACCACAAAATCATGGAAGAGGCTGGCGGAGTCCACTCCTGCCCGGCGTTTATCGGCTGCTACCACGAGCGATTCGGCACACTTTGCTACACCAATGCAGGGCATACGCCGGGGTTGCTGCGCGACGGAGCTGGCGTGGTGGAACTCGCCTCTACAGGGCTGCCGCTGGGGCTTTTTTCGCACGCGACCTGCGATGCTCCAACCGTGGCGATCGAGAAAGAGGCAGCGCTTTTGCTGGTCTCGCGCGGAGCTGTGGAAGGCAAGGCGAGAGATGGCGATGGGGATGACGCAGAGCCTGGCCTGGCGCGAGCCAAGGAACTTCTGCAGTCGGACCGCTCACAAAGCGCTCAAGCGCTGTGCACTTCGATCCTGCATGAACTCGGCGAGGCTCCCGGTGAACAACTGGTTCCAGAGGACATGACGGCTTTAGCCTTGGTGCGCACGGCATAGTTGCGTCACGCGATCCCGTAAGGCAAACGGAAGTAGTAGAATTGTTCGCAGGGTTTTCGCCCGTTCCAGCGGCAGGGCATCCCTCCAAACACTTTATGAAGAAGCTATTTTTGGCGGTTGTGGCTATGGCGTGCTTGTCTGCTCTTGCAGCGGGACAAGTGGTGGAAGAGATTATCGCGCGCGTGAATGGGCAGATCATCACGCGGTCCGAGTATATGCGCAGCAAAGACCAGTTGCGCGACGACGTGAAGCAGGCGGATGCGGCGAACGCCGACAAGCTTTATGCCGACCGCGAGAAAGATGTTTTGCGCGACTTGATCGACCAGCAACTGCTGCTCGAAAAGGGCAAAGACCTCGGTATTACCGGCGATACGGACCTGATCAAGCGCCTCGACCAGATGCGCAAAGACATGAAGCTCGAAAGCATGGAGGATCTCGAAAAGGCTGCGACCGCTCAGGGCATCTCTTACGAAGACTTCAAGCAGAACATGCGTAACCAGATCGTTACCCAAAAAGTAATTGGAGAAGAAGTTGGCTCGCACCTCAGCATTAGCAAAGACGCGGAGCAAGCCTTCTACGACGATCACAAGAGCGAACTGGAACAGCCGGAATCGATCCGGCTAAGCGAGATCCTGGTTGCGCCGAAGAAAACGGAACCGGGGAAAGATGCCGCTGGCAAACCGGCGCAAGGCCCTGCAGACCAGACAGGCGCGGGCGACGCCGCGAAGCCCGATGACGCAGCCAGGAAACAAGCTGACGATGCCGCGCTGGCGGCGGCTGAAGCCAAGGCCAACGACCTGTTGAAACAGATTCGAGGCGGCGCGAGCTTTGAAGACATCGCGAAGAAAGATTCCGAGGGCCCTTCGGCCGCACAAGGCGGAGACCTGGGAAGCTTCAAACGCGGCACCCTCGCTAAAGAACTCGAAGATAAAACCTTCGCCATGAAAGCGGGCGAAGTGACGGACGTGATCCGCACCAAGCAGGGCTATGTGATTCTGAAGGTCACCAGCCACCAGAATGCGGGGATTCCGCCGCTCAAAGACATCGAGCCGAAGATTCAGGACGCTCTCTACATGCAGCAATTGCAGCCCGCTCTTCGCACTTATCTCACCAAGTTGCGTGAAGACGCTTACATCGACGTTAAAGATGGATATATCGACTCCGGCGCCAGCCCGAACGAAACCAAGCCGGTCGAGGTGGCGACGGCGAAAGCCAACGACGCCAAGAAGCTGAAAAAGAAGAAAAAACTCGGAATTCTTTGATCTGCTTGAGTAAGCCGGCCGCCTGCAAAACGTTCTATTGATGGCTCTCCTTCTCTCACCTCTCCGCCGCTGCGGTTTCTGATTTACACTGGCCGTGGAGTATAAGTTTGTAGCGGCATCGAAGTATGAAAGAGTTCTACATCTGCGATTGTGTTCGCCACGAAAATAAGATAATCACTTCGACCTTCGTCGTAGTGGCGAAGCAAATCAAGCCAAAGAAAACCGGAGAGCCGTATCTCGCGCTCACCCTGGGTGATCGCAGCGGCCAACTCGAAGCCAAGATGTGGGACAACGTTGACGAAGTGCTCAACGCCTTCGAGCAGGACGATTTTCTCAAGATCAAGGGCCTCATTAATAAGTACAAGAACCGGTTTCAGCTGACCATCCACAAATTGCGCAAGCTGGGCGAATCGGAAATCGAGTTCGACGACTACTTGCCCAAGACCACAAAGAATATCGACGAACTGTGGTGTTCTTTGACCGAGTTTGTGGATTCGTTTCAGAACTCTCACCTGAAAGCGCTGGTGCGCGCCTTCATGTCCGATCCTGAAATTGCCGCCGCTTACCGCAACGCTCCCGCGGCGAAGACACTGCATCATGCTTATATCGGTGGGCTTCTCGATCATGTGGTGTCGCTGTTTCACTCCTGCGACCTGATCGTCAGAAATTATCCGCAAGTCAATCGCGACCTGCTGCTGACGGGCGCATTTCTGCACGATATCGGGAAGATTCACGAGCTTGCCTACCATCGTTCCTTTACCTACACGACGCGCGGACAACTTCTCGGGCACATGATCATCGAACTCGAAATGTTGCAGGCAAAGCTTGCGATGCTGCCGGATTTTCCTCCCGAACTGAAGACGCTGATCGAACACCTCATCATCAGTCATCACGGCGAGTATGAATTTGGCTCGCCCAAGTTGCCGATGTTCCCTGAAGCGCTCTTGCTGCATTACATGGATGATCTGGATTCCAAGATGGAGGCGATGCGCGCTCAGTTCGAACGCGAGGCCGATCAGGAGGGCTCCTGGACGAGCTACAACGCATCACTTGGGCGTCCGCTGCTCGATAGCGCAAAGTTTCTGAAGCCGAAAGCGAGGCCGGATTCCGCGCATTCGGCGGCAGAGGCCGCCTCCGATGTCAGCCCGTCGAACGGGTCGCACGGTGCGGAGAGCGATTTCCGCTCCAGCAAATCCGTGGACTCTGCCGACCCTGTGACCGCGGCTCCCGAGAAGGAATCGGCCGATCCAGTCCCGCTTCAGGTTCGATTTCCAGACAGCTGGATAAGGAAATAAATTCCCCGGGAACTAATCGTGCAGGGCCTCGTGCATTTTCTTCCAGGTATCGTCGAGCGTCTCGGGCAGAATCCGGGTTTCTCCGATCACAGAAACAAAATTCGAATCGGCCACCCATCGAGGAAGCTCATGCATGTGGATGTGTCCGGCAATTCCGGCGCCAGCCGCTTTGCCGATGTTCATTCCCAGGTTGATGCCATCTGGATGGTAAAGATCGCGCAGCGCAGACTCGGTTTTCTGCGACAGGTGCATCATCTCGTTTGCCGCATCGGGCGAAACCTTCCGAAGCTCATCCAGATGAGCGTAAGGAACAATCATCACGTGCCCGGGCGTGTACGGGTAGGCATTCAGGATGATGAAACAATGTTTGCCACGATAAACAATCAGGTTTTTTCGGTCATCGGTCCCGGCTGCGGCGTCGCAGAAGACACAGCCGACTGCCTTCTCGGCAGTAGAGACATAGGCGTAACGCCATGGGGTCCAGAGGTAATCCATCCAGGGCAGAGTAGCAGATAGAGGGTTTGCGCGGAATTCGATCTCGCCGCACGTCGCGGAGAAAATCATCGGATCCAGGAATCTCCGCTCTCGGGGCTTTTCTGCCTGCTGGCCGGGCGGAGCCTGTCACTTGCAACTCACAAAAGCATGCCGGCCCCGTATGAAAAGATTGTAAAAAAACGCAGAGGCCCTGGCGCATGGGCGCAGCGCGGGTTTCGCGATATGGCTGCCGATATTTAGGTTTGACACTGTTTGCAAGCCGTTGCTATAGTCGAGGAGTTCCCTTTGGACGCGGGTTTCTGTAAAACGTCCGACAGCTGGGATTGTCCAAGCTCACTCGCCAGGGTGAGCCCACCACAACCAAACGACTCACTCCAGCAGTCCGCTAGAAGCAGACCCCGCATCCTCCGCACACGAGTGCGAGGTTCATCAGAGAGGCTTGACTTTGTCCGACGACACCACCATCCACAACTCCCATTCCACTTCCGCTGTCGCCACTGAAGCAGAACCGGCACCGGATCATAACCCGACCGCTCAGACCTTGTCTCCGGCCACAACTTCTTCCAACTTTTCCCACGAGCAGGCAACGCAGGCCGCCTCTTCTCCTGAGGACAAACCCGGCGAAGATTTCGCCTCGGCGCTTGAGAGTTTCACCACTGAGAGCGAAGAGTCAGTCGGCGAAGACCGCGTCATCAAGGGCACGGTGCTGAAGCTTACCTCGACCCACGTTGTGGTGGATATCGGCACAAAGTCGGAAGGCTTGCTGCCGCTCTCGGAGGTGCTCGATCACGAAGGCAAGCCGAAGGTGAAGGCGGGCGACGAGATCGATGTAATGCGCGAGAAGGGTCAAACGGAAGAAGGTTACGTCAACCTCTCGCACCAGAAGGCAGCGCGGTTGCACGCGTGGGATGAGATTGAGAAAGCGCATCACGAGAAGCGGCCGGTGCAGGCAGTTGTGATTGAGCGCACCAAGGGTGGATTGACCGTCGACGTGCTTGGCGCGCGGGCTTTTCTGCCCGGCTCGCAAGTCGATCTGCGACCGGTGCGCAATCTGGATGGCATGAAGGGCCAGACGCTTGAAGTCACCGTTATCAAGGTCAACAAGAAGCGCGGCAACATCGTGGTCTCGCGCAAGGAGCTGCTCGAAGGCGAGCAAAACGAAAAACGTTCCAAAACTCTTGAGCACCTGGAGGAGGGATCGATCCTCACCGGGGTGGTGAAGAATCTCACCGAGTACGGAGCGTTCGTCGATCTCGGCGGGCTGGATGGGCTGTTGCACATCACCGACATGTCCTGGGGACGGCTCACGCATCCGCGCGATCTGGTGAATGTCGGCGACCAGATTCAGGTAAAAGTCCTGAAGTACGACAAAGAGAAGCAGCGGGTTTCGCTTGGGTTCAAACAGTTGACGCCCGATCCGTGGTTGGATGCCGAGCATCGCTATCCCGTCGGAGCCCATGTTTCCGGGCGCGTCATCAGCGTTACCGATTACGGAGCGTTCGTCGAGCTTGAGCAAGGCATCGAAGGCCTGGTTCACGTCAGCGAGATGACATGGTCGAAGCGCATGAAGCACCCTTCGAAGCTGGTAAACGTTGGTGATCAGGTTGAGTGTGTAGTGTTGAATGTGAATCCTGGCGAGCGCCGCATTTCCCTCGGAATGCGCCAGCTCGCGGACAACCCCTGGGATGCGCTCCACGATAAATATCCGGTTGGCATGACCGTGGAGGGCCGCGTGCGCAACCTGACCGACTTCGGAGCCTTTATCGAGATCGAAGACGGCATCGACGGCCTGGTACACGTCAGCAATCTCAGCTGGACCAAGCGCGTGAAACATCCCTCAGAAGTTTTAAAGAAAGGCGATCGCGTGAAGGCGATCGTGCTTGCCATCGAGCCTGACAAGCGGCGATTGTCGCTCGGCGTGAAGCAGCTTCAACCGGATGTTTGGGAGACATTCTTCGAGAAGCACCATATCGGCGATGTGATTCATGGCAAAGTTCTGCGCGTGGCCGCATTCGGAGCATTTGTGGAAATCGCCGATGGTGTCGAGGGCTTGTGCCACAAATCGGAAGCTGTCGACGGAAACGGCCAGCCGATTCATCTCGAACCGGGCCTGGAGCACGATTTCAAGATCATCAAAATGAGCCCGGAAGAGAAGAAAGTTGGGCTCAGCATCCGCGCGGTTGGCGAAGAAGCTTCGCGCTCCGAAGTGGAAGCCTACAAGCAGCCGGTCTCGAGCACCAGCTCGACCATCGGCGAGCTGATCAACTGGAAGCGCGCCAGCAACGAAGGCAACTGAGCCAGGGCAGCCATCAGCACTCAGCAATCCGCAATCAGCCGAAACGTAGCACGTGCCCGGCTGAACGCTGATGGCTGGGTGCTGAAAGCTTTTTTGGCCTGGGCCGGTACTAGAATCGTTCGTTTGCTTATCCTCATCTGTTCCTACTAGACGAAGGAGCGCCACCTTGCCTGAAACCATCTACGACGTCGCCATCATCGGCAGCGGACCTGCCGGATATACGGCCGCCATTCGCGCCGGCCAGTGGGGCCTTAAAACCGCATTAATCGAAAAAGATAATGTTCTGGGCGGCACCTGCTTGCATGTGGGCTGCATCCCCACCAAAGCGTTGCTGTTCAATGCCGAACTTTGGGACCACCTTAAAGAAGCCAAGGAATTCGGCATCGAGGGCATCGACGCCCGCAAGCTGAACTGGGCCGCCATTCAGGACCGCAAACAGAAGATCGTCACCAAGCACGCCAAGGGTCTCGAATTTCTGATGAAGAAAAATAAAGTTGAGACCATCAAAGGCTACGGCAAGCTTACGGGCGGCGCGCTGAACGGAATCTTCACCGTCGAGGTTGTGAAGGACAGCAAAGCTGATCATCTCAGGGCGAAGAATGTGATTCTCGCCACCGGCTCAGAAGCGCGCATGTTGCCCGGCATGGACGCGAACGATCGAATTCTCACGAACATCGAGGTTCTGAGCCTGAAGGAAATTCCGAAATCGCTGGTCATTGTCGGCGCCGGCGCGGTCGGCGTGGAGTTCGCCTCGATCTATCGTTCTTTCGACTGCGAAGTCACGATTATCGAAATGCTCCCGCGCCTGGTGCCGGTGGAAGACGAAGAAGTCTCGAAGGAACTCGCTCGTGTATACCGCAAGCGCGGCATCAATTTTCATACCAGTGCGAAAGTCGACAAGATCGAGAAAACGAAATCGGGAATTGCGGTGACGATCACGGTCGACGGCAAACAGCAGAAGATCGAGGCCGAAAAAATCTTGATTGCTGTAGGCCGCAAGCCGCGCACCACAAGCATCGGCCTCGAACGCACCAAGATCAAACCGGAACGGGAATTCATCAAAACCGATTCCTGGATGCAGACCGCCGAGCCCGGGATTTACGCCGTCGGCGACATCGTGCTTGGCACGCCGCAGCTTGCACATGTTGGGGCGATGGAGGCCATTGTTGCGGTTGCGAAAATCGCCGGCAAACCCGGCAAGCCGATCAACCCTGAACGGATTCCCGGAGCGACCTATTGCCATCCAGAAATCGGCAGCGTCGGCCTAACCGAAACCAAAGCCCGCGAAGCCGGATACAACGTAAGAATCGGGAAGTTCCCCTTTACCGCCAACTCTCGTGCCTCGATTGTCGGCCAGCACGAAGGCTTCATCAAGATCGTCAGCGACGCCGACTACGGAGAAATTTTGGGCGTGCATATCATCGGCCCACAAGCCACGGAGTTGATCGCAGAGGCGGTCGCCGCTATGGAACTCGAAGCCACCGTCGAAGATTTAATGTGGACGATTCACGCCCATCCCACGTTGGCCGAAGCCATGCTCGATGCGGCTAATAGTGTGTACGGGATCGCGATTAATGCATGAGAAAATTGAGTAGTTGAGGAATTTGGCAATTGAGGAATTGGGTGATTGAGTAGTTTGTAGGCACGCTGCCTCGCCTTTCAATTACCCAATGGCCAAATTTCTCAATCACTAATTTCTTGATTTCCGTCGTCCAACTCGGCATTGTCGACTACGCTACCGCACTCCGCTTGCAGCAGCAACTCGTGTCGCTTCGCAAAGAAGAAAAAATCGGCGACGTACTGCTCCTCCTGGAACACTCACCAGTCATCACGCTAGGCCGCAACGCCAAAGCCGCCAACGTAATCGCGTCGCCTGAACTTCTCGCCCAGCGCGGCATCGAGATTTTCGAATGTGACCGCGGTGGCGATGTCACTTTCCACGGCCCTGCGCAAATCGTAGGCTATCCCATCTTCGACCTGCGCGGCTTCGCTGCTCCCGACGGCAAACGCAAAACCCTGGGCGCGGTTGAATTTGTCCGCCGCCTCGAAGAGGTGCTGATCCGCACGTGCGCCGATTTTGCCATTCCAACAAAACGCGTTGCCGGGTTGACTGGTGTCTGGACTGAAACTGAAATTGAGGCCAAACTAGCCGCTATCGGCGTGCACATCTCGCGCTTCGTCACCTCGCACGGCTTCGCGCTGAACGTGAACCCCGACCTGAGCTGCTTCGACCTGATCATTCCCTGCGGCATCGCGTCGAAGCCCGTGACCTCGATGCAGCGCGAACTCGGTCGCGAACTCGATCTTGACGCGGTCGCCCAATCCATCTCGCGCAACTGCAGCATCGTTTTTCAAAGTCAGATGCTCTGGGTGGATACGCTCGACGCGTTGATGGGACGCACGGTGGGCGTACCTATGCAGCCACCGGCGGAACTTCGCCAAATTCATGGCGACGACAGACATCGCAGCTAGTCTAGGGAATAAATACCACGCGTTGATCTTCCTTCTGGTTCCATTGCGTTTCAACGTCGGCTAACGGAACCTTCTTCGTCTCCAGTTTCAAAGTGCCCTTCGCAGCATGTTCGAAGATTTGCGGGAGCGCCTCGAAGATAGCCTGTTTCGGCACGCTTCCGCCCCCCGCCCCGTAGATTTCGAGTCCGGAACTGCGCAAAGCCGCTCCCGGCAGGGAAATCGTCGGCCCGGCCATGGAGCCAATTTCGATCAGCCGCGTGGTGTGCGGCTCGGCGGCAAGGTCGTGGCCCGTTAACGCAGTGACCAGCGCTTCGGTGGGCGCGCCCCAAAGATAATCGAGGACGATATCGATTCCGCCTTTGGCGGCCGCGCCAAACGCTTCGACGAGATTTTTTTCCGGCTCGTCGATTTGAATGATTACGTCCGCGCCCAACAATCTTGCCGAGTCCAACTCCTGCGGATTTCGTCCTGCTGCAATCACGCGCCCCGCACCCAGCAGCTTAGCAATTTGCACCGCCAGCTTGCCCGCAGTTCCTGTCGCGCCCATCACGAGAACGGTTTCGCCGGGCTTTAGTTGCGTCCGCCACTTCAATGGCAGCCACGACGAGGTGGCGGGATTCGGCAATGCTGCGGCCGTTGCGTCATCGAGCGCGTCGGGAAGCGGAAAGCAGAAGGCGCGCGGCGCGACGGTTTTTTCCGCCATGGTTCCGAAAGGACGTCGACAGCCGCCGAAAAACACGCGCTCGCCAGTTTCAAGCGTTCCCACGCCATCCACTCCGCAGACAACCGGAAGTTCGCGAAAGCTGGCGTAATGCCCGCCGCTGGCCATGCCTTTGTCAATGTTCTTGAGCGAAGCGGCGCGAACCTTTATCAGCGCTTCACTATCCCGCGCAACTGGATCCTCAAACTGCTCATAACGCGGTGCGGAACCTAACTTGCGGAGCACAGCCGCATGCATAGAAATAGCTCCTTGGACTGCGAGTGGTAAAACAGTATATTGCAGTCTCAACACGCTTGGCATTCCCGGATAGGCGAAACTGGCCCAACCCGCCCCGCTCGCGATACCATGAATACATCGCGAATTCCGCGCTGCATTCATGCCCAATAAGAAAACGAAAGCCAAAACAAATTCGAACGGCAATCGCCCGCGCAACGGCTCAAAACCCTCTACTACTCGCGGAGCGGCGGACGCCCTGGGAAAGAACCATGTGGGAACGGCCACCCTGGGAAAGAACCGTGTGGGGACGGGCGCCCTCGCCCGTCCGGTCGAGCGAAGCTCGACGGCCTCCGGCTCACATCTCCGCACCTACTCCATCCCCGACTTCCGTCTCGAGCACCCGAACTTCACCGTCCATCAATCCATACAAAAAGATGGCACCGTCCGCTACGAAGTCGAAGGCGATCTCGACGCGCCAGTGCCGCCGATTCGCGACTCCAAATATCTCACCAAGCAGCAGGCCATAGAGATCTATCGCTACATGCTGCTCAACCGCAAAATGGAGACCGCCCTCGAGAACCTCTACAAGCAGGGCAAAGTGGTCGGCGGTGTTTATTTCGGTCTCGGCCAGGAGGCCTGCTCCTGCGCCTCCTCCTACGCTCTCGATAAAGACGACTGGTTCGCGCCGATGATCCGCAACCAGGGCGCGCTGCTGGTGCGCGGCTTCGGCGCACGCGACACCATGATGCAGTACATGGCCAAAGCCGGCTCACCCACCAAGGGCCGCGACGGCACCTCGCACTTCGGCGACATCGAAAAGCGAAACATGGTCTCGCCGATTTCGATGCTCGGCGACCTCATTCCTGTGATGAGCGGCGTGGCGCTGGGCGCGCGCCTGCAAGGCCGCAACATCGCGGTGCTCACCTGGATCGGCGACGGAGGCCAATCCACCGGCGTCACCTACGAAGGCATCAACTTCGCGGCAGTTCAGAATCTCGGGCTGGTGCTGGTCGTCGAGAGCAACGAGTGGGCCTACTCCACGCCGAGCGAGATGCAGTATCGCTGCAAAGACCTCGCCGAACGCGCAATCGGATACGGAATCCCTGCGGTGATTGTGGATGGGACAGATGCTTGCCAGGTCTACGACGCCGCGCATGAAGCGGTCGAACGCGCCCATCGCGGCGAAGGCGCGACCATGATCGAAGCGAAAATGATGCGCATGAAAGGCCATGCCATCCACGACGCCGCGGCGTACGTGCCGAAGCCGATGTTCGACTTCTGGAAGAAACGTGACCCGATCGCCCGCTTCGAAAACTATCTAGTAAAAGAGAGGAAGTGGTTGTCGGCCAAAGAGCATGCCGATCTGATTGCAGATGTTGAGCGGGCTATAGAAGAAGAACGCGAAATTGCCGTCAACTCTCCAATGCCAACCCCCGAATCGGCCGAAGGCGGCGTCTTCTGCGAAAACGGCTGTCACGCGATCAAGCCGAAGTATGGAATGCCGAAGGTGAAGAAGGGTACGGGAGGGTACAAGGAGACGGAAGCGGCGGTGCATTTGAAATGAGCGCCATTCTTCCTTTAGGCGATCACAAATCATGGGCCACTTCTTGCGTTTTAAATATTGGCTTCCTTTCGGTTTATTGCTATCGCTCGTGGCATTGTTCATGATTATTACTCGTCACCAGTCGAATCGACGAAAGGAACAGCAACGCGAGGGTCGCTACCAATCTGCTGTTCGTGCGTATCAGGCGCCGCTGTCAAACCTGGAATGAACAGAAGAAAGGTTGAGGCTTACCTTAGAGCACAGAACGTAAAATTTCGTCAAATGTGCTGTGTCGAAAGAAAGGACTTCTCCAGCAGCGTATACGAGGATCTGGCCAAGGTTGGCCAAGTAGAAGCGCCATGGTTTTGCAGCAAAAATAATGTGTACATTGCCTTTGAATTCACCGGGAATCCAAGAATCGGACCGGGGCCCGAGGAAGCGGACACAGACACCTTGCGGGAAGTGAAAATCTATCGTTTGCTTGAGGGCTGCCTCTGACTAATATTCGAGAGGGAGCAAATTTTATGGGTCGGTGTCTCACCTTACCAGGGATTACCGACACACATCCTTCCGGTGCCCAACGCGTACGATGACGATCACAATCCGCTTTCCATCGATTCTGTAGATCACGCGGTAATCGCCCACACGAATCCGGAAGTGGTCGGCCTGCCCTCGAAGCTTCTTGCTGCCTAAAGGAAATGGATCGTCGCAAAGCGCGGTAATTCTTTCAGTGATTCGCCGCTGAAGTTGGCGGTCAAGATCGCGGAACTCGCGCGAGGCGGAAGCCGTGAATTCGAGGCTATAGCGCATGAGAGCGCCAATCAGATTACAGGCCCAGGTCCTTCTTTATTTTCGACCATGGAATCGTCGGTTCATTCAGGCGTTTTCGCGCTTCCCGCACATCGATGCGATCTTCCAGTTCCTCAAGCAGGTTATAGTCTTCGATCGGGATGATCGCGGCTACCGCCTTTTTCCCACGATGAATGATCACTCTTTCCCGCCCAAACGCGGCACGGTTTAGAATATCTGAGAAGTTCTGCCGTGCCTCGCTGGCGGTAAGCTTGTCGAGCATCGGAATCCCTCTTGTGCAACTTGTACGCAACGTAATATAGTAGCATTTCGTACAATTTGTATCAAGCGCAAGAGCTACGAGCATAACCCTATGCAACTCACTTACCTCGAAGCCATCCGCCAGGGAATCTGGGAAGAAATGGAACACGATCCCACCGTCTTCTGCCTCGGTGAAGACATCGGCATCTACGGCGGCGCATTCAAAGTCACCGATGGTTTCATCGACCGCTTCGGCCCCGAGCGCGTCATCGACACGCCCATTGCCGAGTCCGCCATCGTCGGCGCTGCCTTCGGAGCCTCGCTCACCGGCATGCGCCCCGTCGCGGAATTTCAGTTCATGGATTTCATTCCCTGCGCCATGAACCAGATCTCCAACATGGTCGCGAAGACGCACTACCTCTGGGGCGCGCCTGCTCCGCTCGTCCTCCGCGGCCCCAGCGGCGGATACGTCCACGGCGGCCCCTTCCACTCGCAGAATCCCGAGATGTGGTTCGTCCACAATCCCGGACTCAAGGTCATCTGCCCCGCCACGCCCTACGACGCCAAGGGCCTCATCAAAGCCGCCATCCGCGACAACAATCCCTGCATCTTCTTCGAGCACAAATATCTTTATCGCCGCATCAAAGGCGAAATTCCGGCCGAAGATTACGTCGTTCCCATCGGCAAAGCGAACATCGTCCGCGAAGGCGGCGATCTGAGCATCATTACTTATGCGGCCATGGTGCACTCCGCGCTCGAAGCAGCCGAAATTCTAAGTAAAGACGGCATCGAGATCGAAATCCTCGACCTCCGCACCGTTTCGCCGCTAGACCGCGAAGCCATCGCCGCGACCGTAAAGAAGACGAGCAAAGTGATTATCCTGCACGAGCACTCGCGCACAGGCGGCTTGGCCGGAGAAATTGCCGCCATCATCAACGAAGAAGCATTCGACGATCTCGACGGCCCCATCGTCCGCATCGCCGGGCTCGATTCAGCGATTCCGTTTTCGCCGCCGCAGGAAGAGCATTATTTGCCGAAGGTTTCAGATGTGGTCCGCGAAGCCCTTCGCCTCAAAGCTTACTAGTTAAAGATGCCCAAAAATCCCCGATCGATGATCGCCGCTCGCCGGTCAATTTTCATTTTACGGCTGCGAATTGTAATTCGCGGCATTCATCTGCCACAATAGCTGCTCGCAATCTTTGAGGTCGCAGATTGCGACCTCAGTGGAGGATTCATGGGCAAGTTTATCCTTGGCGTAATAGTCACCTTACTCGTTTTGATTCTCGGTGGCCTCGGCGCGGCCGTTCTCGGTCTCATTCCCACATATGCCAACGTTGCCCCCCCGCACTGGGAAATGCACATAGCGAATACCGCTGTCGACGCATCCATGGAGCGCCATGCGCCCCACATCAACAACCCACTACCGCCCACGGATCAGAATCTCGAAGACGCCATGAAGCTTTACACCATGAATTGTGCGCTCTGTCATGGTGGACTTGATCGCAAACCCGCAGACCTCGGCAAAGCTTTTTATCCACCGGCTCCAAACCTGGTCTCAGATCCGCCGGACGATCCCGAATGGCATACCTTCTTTACCATCCGCACCGGCGTGCGTTATACAGGTATGCCAGCGTGGGAAAAGATTCTCAGCGAGCAGGACATCTGGAAGCTCACCAGCTTTCTCGCGCACATGGAAAAGCTTCCGCCGGCCGTTCAGGATTATTGGAAGACGAATTTCGGTGTGGCTCCCCCGAGCGGCGAAGAAGAAGAAAAGCCGTCGCCGAAACCCAACTGAGCGGTTCCCGGCGACGATGAAAAAGAGGAAACCTCTCTTCGCCGCCTCGTACCGCGAATCCTCGCTATAATATTTGGTTGCGTGTGACCCGGCTTTTGATCCGTGGGACACGTGGAAGGAAGTCATGCCAACTGACATCATCATGCCCCAGATGGGCGAATCCATCGTCGAAGGCACTATCACTAAGTGGCTGAAAAAGCCCGGCGACAAAGTTCAGCGCGACGAGCCACTCTTCGAGATCTCTACCGACAAAGTCGACGCCGAAATTCCCGCCCCCGCCTCCGGTGTTCTTCAGGAAATTAAGATCTCTGAAGGGACCACCGTCGGCGTGAATACGGTAGTCGGCACCATCGCCATGGACGGCGAAGCGTCAGCCGCACCGGCAAAATCTGCCGCTTCATCTGCCGCTCCGGCAGCTCCAGCAAAGCCAGCTCCCGCTAAAACCTCTACAGAACCCGCAGAAGCGAGACCCGCTCCCGCAGCAGCAATACCGAGCAAGCCTGCTCCGCAAGAAAGCGCCAGCGAGGCCGACGAGGAAGCTCGCTCCTCCCCGCTGGTCCGCAAAATCGCCCGCGAGCACGGCGTCAGTCTTTCACAAATTTCCGGCACTGGCCTGGGAGGCCGCATCACCAAGCAAGACATTCTGTCGTTCATCGACAATCAAAGCTCACAACCTGCTCGTGGAGGGGCGGACGCATTCGTCCGCCCGCCTGCTCCAACGGCCTCGACCCAGCCGCCAGTGCAAGCCGCTCCTTCACTTCCCGCGCCTTACCCCGGCGATCTTGTTCCCATGTCCAACATGCGCAAGATTATCGCCAAGCACATGATCGAGTCGCGCCATACCAGTGCGCACGTTCACTGCATGTATGAAGTCGACTTCACGCGCGTCGTCAACCTGCGCAACAAACAAAAAAACGGATTCGAACAGCGCCACGGCGTCCGCCTCACCATGATGCCGTTCTTCGTGCGCGCCGCCATCATGGCCTTGCAGCAGTGGCCCATCATCAACGCCTCGATCGAAGGCGACAACATTCGCTACCATCGCAACATCAACGTGGGCATCGCCGTTGCCCTCGATTGGGGATTGATCGTTCCCGTCCTTAAGAACGCGGGCGATCTCAACTTCCTCGGCTTGCAGCGTGGTATCACCGATCTCGGCGAACGCGCCCGCAACAAAAAGCTCAAGCCCGAAGATGTCGAAGGTTCCACTTTCACCGTCACCAACCCCGGACAATTCGGAGCCGTCTTCGGCCTGCCTATCATTAATCAGCCGAACTCCGCCATCATGGGTGTCGGCGGCATTACCAAAATGCCTCTCGTCGTCACCGACAAAGACGGCAACGACTCCATCGCCATCCGCTCGGTCGTTCACCTCACACTCGGCTACGATCACCGCCTTATCGACGGTGCAGTCGCAGACCAGTTCATGGCTCTCGTAAAAAAGAATCTCGAAACTTGGAGCGAAGAGGTCGGGTAGAGAAAATTGCGCTGATAACCTTTATCTTTCGTGGTGAGGCCTTACTTATTTAGAGGGCCGCCGGTTATCGGCTTTGCCCAGCAACTTGCATTTAAGCAGGTCACCACGCCGTCGATCACTTCCGAAATTCCTCGCTTGAACTTCTCGGGGTCGACGATGCTCCGTTGTTCGATCGCATCAATGGTCCCCAGAGCCGTCTCCAGAAATGACATCGCCGCGTCTTTCTTATCCACTCCGGGTTTGCTTCCGAAGAGTCCTTCGATTCCGTTTACCAGGGCTGGCACAAAAGCTATGCCTCGCAGCAATTGCGACAAAAAATCCATAATGCCTCCATCGAACACTGCGGAATAAATGATCATTGGCAGCCGCACCATTCCGAGGTCCGGCTGCCAGGCGGCTAACTCAGGCTCGCGAGCACGTCGTTGATGGTCGTCAAGTTAGGATCTGCACTGTCGGTCTTCGCCGCGATCAGCGTAAGGCACCCCTTCAGTTCGTACGCCTTGGTCAATGCCAGTGCCAACATTCCCGGCATGTCGAGCCCGTATCCATTCGCGTCAGCAAGCGTGTTGGCCGTCGCTGCAGATACATTCTTTAGATTCGTAACGATGGTGGTGCTTGGTACTGTACTCATTTTGTTCTCCTCTTTTCGTCGAAATGCCTACTTCGCCCAGTATTTGTGAAACGCGATTGCCAGGCTGATTGCCGCACTGATAGCTGCATTGACCATCCGGTTATGAAAGCTGTTGCGCAAATCGTTCTTTTCCAGCACCGCAACTTTCTCTTCGACTACTTTCATGCGTCCCGGCTGCCCATTTCCCACCAGGCTGTCCATCTTTGTTTCAAGCCGGATGAGCTTGTCCAGCACTTCACGCTGGAATTCAATATCGATCGCTCTTAACGCCAGCTCTCTGTCATTCGCTCCCATCGACCTGTCCCTCTTTCTGAGAGATCTTCACAGCGGCTGATCAACATGCAACGCAGCGGAATAGCGCGAGTACCGTGGCGGCGATGAATTATCGTAGAGCCGCAAATAATAATCCTGCACGGCCGCAAGCCGGCTGAGAGTGAAAGTTTCCGTATTGAACCTCCCCAGCAGATTTCGGTCGTTCGCTTGACCCCAGCCATAATCGTTTCCTCTCACTTCGATTCCTCCGTCACTCGGCAGTGGCATTCCCGCATCAACTTCAACGGTTGTCGAGCTGACCGAGGTGATCTGCGCTTCTGTCAGATTCACCTGGTAAAACGATCCAACCTGGTTCGTCAGTTGCAGTGTCGGCATGTCCTGCAACTCAATTGTCACCGCGCTGCCTCCATACTCCATCCCCAGTGGAGTCGCTAAATCGTTCGCAAAGGCGATCGTGTAAAATCCACGGTCGTCAGCGGGATCGGCTATCTGAATTTCAACTTCTCGCACAACCGCAGTAAACACAGCCGATCGTGAGGGGACATTCAAACTGATTGCGTCTCCCGGAAAAATATCCTCCCCATCGCCGGGCAGGAAGTCGCTCCAGATCTCATAAGTTCCCGACCACGCCGCTCCCGTGGAATCGTCCAGAATCGCCAAAGCCGCGTTTTCGCAATCGACATCCGTCCGCGCAGCCGGAGTCTTCATGGCGCGCACGCTGCCTCTGGTCCCATCATCGGGTCCATTTCGCAGCGATGCGACGCTCGAAGCGTTCTGGACGAGCGCGACAGCACGCCCGCTCCCGCGATAGCTCACGACGATTGCCTGACCGGTCGCGGGAACATATTCCGGATAGAAATCCAGAGACGGATCGCTCGTGATCTCGCACGCGGCTCCATCTGACAGCGCGCCAACGAGCTGCGTCACGTAGCTTGAACCCGGCAGTGCGGTCCTGACCTCAGCCAGTGATATATGCCCCGCATATGTATAAGCGATGCTGCACTGCATACTCGTCGAGTTCACCAAGGCATACGTACAGAATTCCGGGGCATTGGTCACAACATCGTCGTACAATACAGTCGCCGGCGCCACCAAAGTCTCGGGGCTAGTCGGATCGATGTCCTGAACCTCCAGAACTAGCCGCACGTCCGATGCAACCGCGGCGCCGCCCCACCCGCTTCCTGCAGGATGCACTGATGAGTGATAAGTCTCCCCGGTGCGGCAGCCCTCCATCGAATACAGATAGGTCGTCAAGAAATACTGGTGGCCGGCTGTAGTAGTAATCGGTGTCCCGCTCGGCGAACCGTTCACTAATGCTTGAATCGTGGATAATGAACCGGACGGCGCAATCTGAAATCCTGCCAAACACCCCGCCGCGGAGATTCCTCCGGCATACAATCCGCCCAACACTCCCTCCGACGCAGCCGTAAAGCTCACATCGCCATGTTGCAGCTCGAGCGCTCCACCCAATTCAATTTGCTCAATGAAGCTCACCGTCGTCTGCCCATCTGCGCCCGTCCCGCCCGCTATCTGCAGCGTCTGCGAAGTGACCGAAACCGCCGATGCTGGATCGATCAAAACCCATGTCGTAGGGTCTAGCCCAGGGCCCAAATACTCTTCGTCAATCAGCGCCGGCTTGGCTTGCGAAAATGGCGCCTGCGAAAGATAGAACTTCGAACTTTCATTGTTTCCAAGAAAATAGTCACGGACGTACGCCTGCGGCTCGTTCTCTCCTATCACGGTGACTTCATTCACCTGCATGTTGGGACTATTCAACGACAATCCTGCCGGTGAAAAACTCTCGTCGCTTTCATTCAACGCATAGGTCGCAGCGCCGATCGGAGTAAACACCAGCTCTCCGTTGATTGCCCGAAAGCTCGCCCGCGCCGCCACCGAAATTTCCGCCGCGTGAAACGAGAAATTCTTCTGCGGCTTCACTGCATAACTAGCCAAGATGTCCAAACCCTGCACGCCGCTCGTGGCAAACCACCCCGGCAACAGATCTTCGGCCAACTGTTGCAGCGCTTCTCCGGCACGCCGGTTAATAAAAGGTGCGCGATTTGGAAGCGCTTTCCGGTTCAACACAACCTCATCACTCTGCGCTACCAGGTTGTAGCGATAAACTGGCCCCTGTTCGCCCCAGCCCAGGTACTCATACTCCGGCGCACCGCTCAGGTAGCCGGTAAATAAGTCGTTTCCATTTTCTTTAACAAGAATGACTCTGCCGCCCGCGCTGGGAATTACAAAGCCGGAAGAATTCCCGAGCAGGCTGAACTGCAATTCCGCCGGCTGATTGAGCTTCCGCAGCACCTTCGGAATCTTCGTTCCGTCGATCGCTCCTGTGTAGCTCTGCGGCCCTTGCCCTAGTAGATTGTCGATGGTCAGGTTCATTCGGTTTTCTGCACTGCCTTCCTCGCGCGCAGATTCGCGAACCGCACGATTTTGCGCGCACTTTCGTTCTTGTTGACTCAACGAGAATGTTCTGGGTTTACAGCGTGCGGCGCCGAAACCGGCGAAGCATATCGCCCTTGCGAACTCGCAGAAAAGATCCAGGCGAATCCTGTCAGTCGACCGTACTCAATAAACCGCAGCCATCGGTGCCGGAAAATAACTCCGATAACACAAAACTGTTTGCCCATCGTTCGTATCGGTGAATGGCAACGCGATGAACGATGCATGCAGGCTGACCGCACTCAAAGGCCTTGCAATCTCTGCAAAATCCTCCCGCGAATATTTCTGCGATGAGACTTTCGACTTTCCACCCTGTGCTGTCGTCGCCGCGCTGGTATTCGAAGCTCCCCCACTTTTTGGAAGCTTCAACCCCGCACCCGACGCAAGGGTTACTCCAGTCGCCGCTTGCCCCGGGTTCGGACTCAATCGCGGATAGTAAAAGCACACCCGCCCGCCGGTCTCCGCCTCCGCAACAAAAAGCGCCGACCATTCCTGAAAAAACGACCCACCTTCTCGATCGACAAACGCAATCACCTCCTGCACCGAAGCCCCCAACGCCGGTGCCCCGGCCGGCAGTGCTTGCGACAGAATCAGCGACGTCGTCGTTATCTGTACCACTCGCCCCACATTGAACGTCACGCGCCGTATGTAGTTAAGATCGTTGTTTACGCTCGCTGGATTGCTCACGTAAGCCGCTGAAATCCCCGACCCCACGTACCCTGTCTGCCCCTGATAGTCAACGTCCACGGCGATTAAGTTTCCCGCCGCGAACGAATTCACCGTGCCCGCGCCCAGAACGATCTGGCTCGCCGTCGATCCAGCCAGTACAGCGACTGCGGCGACTGGCACGCCGCCAGAAGGTTCCGGCGCGGCACTCGGACTCGTCGCCAGCACATTCATGTGCTCCGATCCTCCCGCCAGTGCCATCTGCAATTTTCCCCATTCGCGAAAGTCGAACTGCACTCTCGCCTCCAGCGGCCCCCGAAACTGGCTCGATGGCAGTGCAGTTGCGCCCGACCGGACAACATCGGTCGGTGTGTCGTAATGCCGATCGAACTCATCGATCCAACCCAGATCTATCCAGGGGGCCGGTGGAGAACTCAAGGCAAACAACCCGCTCGCCGCGGGATCGAAAATCGTCGGCGTCGCGGTCGCTCGGTTCACCGGGGCAAAGTACGCTCGCATCTGCCGCGTCACAGGAACCATCGCTGGACGCAAAGGAGAAGTGCTCATAGCAGCGTCACCTCCGAAAAGAAGAACACCGTCAGTTGCGCGCGCCGCTCTACTCGCCCATCCTGATAAGCCTGCTCATACATCGCCCGCCTCGTCACTCTGCCCTGGTAAGCGGAGGTGTTGTCTTCCGTTCCACTCGTTGTCGCCTCTTCGAAAGTCGGCTGGTTCCAGAACACACTTGTGCCCAGATCCGCCGGCGGCGACTGCGTATAGTCGTATTTTTCCGTGCTCGTCGGCTGGCATATTCCAAGCAGTTCGTCGTCGAGTTGCCCCAGCAGCCGTCCTCGGTCCACCATGCTCTGCGTAGTTCCCAGCGTGTAATAAGAGATCACACAATCAAGACTCATCAGCGCGCTGTTGCCCGCATGCCCGTCAATCACCTCTGCCGTCCCCCACTCGATGTAAAACGCATTCGGTTGTGGCTCAACCGCCGCAGGAGGCAGATTCTCTACCACCACCACCCCCGGAACAGTCGTTCCGTTGATCGTCACCGTTCTTGCCGGGTTCAGCCCAGCCAGCCTCTGCTGCAGCGCGAGAAAAAAACTGTCCTTCGCAAATTGCATGAACACCAGCTTCTAGTTGTCAGGGCTCCGCCTTGGTTCGAAGCACGCAACTCTAAAATTTCCGGAATTACCAATTGACCGAGACTGCTCTGGCCCATGCCGGCCTGCTCGCGGCTGCCCAAAAAACTAAAGCTGGAAGCTGGCGCCTTCTCTTTACTCCACCGCCGTCACCACATAAAAATAAGCGGTCCCAGCAAAATTCTCCGTAACCACCGCTTCGATGTGAAAGAGATCGCCGTCATAAACAAGCCCGAGCGCGGCATCAAAAAGCGCCTCTACTGAACCCATTCCGAGAGTAGGCAGCTGCGACGCAAGCGCGGATGCCGGAAGCGTAAACTCGATTTTCCGCGCCGGCCCCATGCTCCCCGTAGGCAGATTCCGCGCCACAACCGGACTGACAATTACGTTCTGTACCCCCGGATCGACTAATCCCAGTTGCCCAGCGGCGTCACCGGCCATCGCCGTCGCCGGTAACAACAGGCTCACCTGATCTCCGCCCAGTGCCGTCAGCATCGCATTCGCCGCTCGAACCAGCGCATCTCCGCAAATCCCGCCACCCATCATGCCCTCCGTCCCCGCCCGCCGCCGCAACCCGACCCCAGTCCTGCCCCTCGATAGCCTCACGCGCCCTTGATGGCCACAAACGGTGCAAGCAGGCTCCGCACCATATCGTCAACCAGCGTTGGAGCAAAATACTGCAATCGGAGCTGGTTGATCTGACTCGACTGCACGTTCAATCCCGGAGTAGCCTGCGCATTTTTCACGATCTGCGCGCACGCCACCTGCACTGGCGTTGGGATCGGGCTCCATCCCGCGTTGTAAACCACATCCACTTCGTTGAAAAACAATCCCAGCGCATTCACCGGAAACGTCAGTTCTCCGCTTTCCATCCAAATGTCGATCGTCGTCGGATCAATCATGGTCCACATTCCCGGCAACGAGAAAACCAGCGCAAATTCCAGACTGAGTTCGGGAAAAGGCCACTCTCCTCGCCGCGGAATTCCATACCGCCCCTGCAACGTCACGATCGGCGTTGGCAGAGGCGCCACCGTGACCAGCGGCAAATAACTCAGCCTCACCGTGCTCAACTCTGGCGGCAACTTCAGGCGCTCCTCGTACTCATTCACTCCCAGCGTTGTCCGCCGGCAATGCGCGTCGATGATCCCCGACGCCGCCGTGATCCACGAAGGGTCGGTCGCCGGGTCTAGTCCGTATGTCGAATAATCGCTTGTCGCCAGATAATTCATAATGTGTACTCAATCCGGTCCAAAATTTCCCAGTTCTCGGCGCCACATCCCGCCACGTCATGCCAGTTCACACTCTGTAGCCGTGATCTCCAACGCCGAGAACTGAGAAGAGGTTTTGTTATCGCTGTATGTTGACTTGATAGTGGGCGAAGTTTGCGCCCTTCACCACCGGTGCCCCAAACTTCACCACCACCATCTGCTGCGTCAGCGCATTCGGAAGGCCCAGCTTGAACACCCGCGGATTCGGGTCGCTCAACCAGTGGTACTCGATCAGATCTTCCGTCACGATGTACGCCGGCAGCACTGCACTTCCCGTCCCAGGCGTCCCGGTGTACGGAATCGTCCAATCCGGAATCAGCGGCAAGTCTCCGGCCTGCGTGCTCAACGCCTTCACCCGGAACCCTCCGGTAATTTCCACCGTTTCCAAAACCACGTTGTAATCCGTCTTCATCTCCCGGTCGATCAGGTCCAGCAGCACCGGATTGGAATAGATCGCAGTTGGCCGTACTGCATACGAAGCATTCGCCACCATCTGCGCGACCGTGCTCTTGATGCTGTCGACGATCAGTTGGCTGGTGGTCACCATCGTGACATTTCCGCCAGCCACGATCTGCCCGATCACGCCGAAATACTGCAACGTGGTCGGCGAGCTGAGCGACGTGTCAGTACCATTCCAAAGCGCGGCATCGTGCGTGCGCATCAAACCATCCACCGAATCTGCCAGGTCCTTCGCTTGCAGGTAGGCGAACTGGCTCTGTTGCGCTGTCACTTCCAGGTCGAACAGGTTGTAGTTGATCTGCGACACCAGCGCCTTCAACGGCACGGTCATCTCCACGCGTGTCGGCGCTCCTACCGTCGGAGTAATATTCCGCGGATCGACGAATGCTTGCGCCGCTGTTGGAGAATTGATCGCCGTCTCTTCAAAGAACCGTGACGGATGTCCAGTGGCCGGAACCTGCTTCAGCCGCTGCCCAAATACACCGCGCCGCCGCACGATGTCAAAAATCTCCGTCTGGTATCGGTCAATCTCAATTGCGCCCGGCCCAAGGTAATCGGCCGACGCGTACAAATCCACAAATTGTCCAGTCATTTCTTCTCCTTTGAATTTTTCCTTGACGAATTCATTCCCGTTGTCATCCTGAGCGAAGTCGTTGGTTCGCGAAGCGAAGCAAACACAAAGTCGAAGGATCCCTGAAGCCATCTCAAGGTCAGGGTCCATAGGTTTTATCCGCGCAACAAACAAAAAGGCACGACCAAAGTCGTGCCTGCATTCGTTTTAAAGCCAAATCCGCGTAAAAACCTAATCGATGATCCCTGCCCGCGCCAGCTCTGACTTCACCGCAATTCGCTGCTCAACGCTCAAGCTGCGCAGCGTCTTGTCCAGCACTGCCTTGTCGACCTTTTCACTGCCAGACTCTTCACAGCTCTTCGCCAGGATCGACGACACCAGTGGCGGAAGCGTCTTCCGTGCCAGCCTTGCCGCCTGCGCCTTCAAGTCGGCGTTCGACTTTTCCAACTCAGCCAGCCGCTCATGCAACTGCCGCGCACCTTCTCCGCGTCCCGACATTTCGTAGGTTCCCCGCTCTTCCACCGCCGCCGCAATCCGTTCCACTTTCGTATTCAGCGTTTCCTGCTGAGAGTCCAGCCGCCCCAACACACGATCCAACGATTCAGCCGCACTCGCCAGCCGTTCCGCCGTCGCCATCAACTGCTGCACCATCTCTTCATTCATGCCGTTCTCCTCTTCTTCGGTGATCTTCACCGTAAAAACAAACCCTGATAACGGCCGATCGTTCGGCACGCAACAGGGCTATCTTCCCAACTCGATCCACGTCTCCCGGTACGCCGCTTTGTCCCTGCGCAGAATCGCCGCGCCTGTGAACGTAACTTTTTCAAGCATCCAGACCTCTGCATCGGCGCTGCCCAGCTTCACGTCAGTGACCTCATAAGACAGTCCCAATCCCGACTCGCCCGCGCTCGCAATCGCCGTCTCGGCACGAATCGCTCGGCAAAATCCGCCGGTCGGTTTTCGACGAGATCGCAGCATCGTCGCGCCCAGCCTTTCCAGCCGCTCCGCCGCTGCCCACAGCGATGATCTGAACTTGTAAGCCTCCGCCCAGCCGCCTCGCGCCCGGTGAATCGCAGACGCATGTACCGCAGTTGCCGGGGCAATCGCACGGAATCTGCCTGCTACGTCTCCAGCCTTTCCGATTTCCTTCACAATCTCTGGAAAATCCCTCGCAAAGAGATACCCGCCAACTTCGAGGTTTCTTCCGGCGATCTCCGCTCGTGTAATCACTCCCACCTTTCTTCGCACATCGTGGCGATCGAGAGTTGGAGCGTAATCCAGCGCCATTCCCAGCAACGAAGGCAGCGCTTCCTCCGCCGCCCTCTTAGTCAGCACAACCAGATGTCCCCGCGCCCCCGAAGGCGCCCGTTGCGAAGGCACATCCACCATCGTCAACACTCCCCGAAACGCCGTCCGGTTTGGATGGCCCGCCACTTCCGGCATCTCCACCGCCATGCTGTCTAGTTCGATCATCGCCTGCCTTCTTTTTGACGTTCGTCGTCCTGAGCATAGTCAAAGGATCCCTGCCAAGTTGCACGATCTCCATCAAGTAGGTCCTGCCTCGCTACCTAATCGGCAGCGCCCTGCTCCAAATCCGGCAACCCCCGCATCCTTCTAACCTCATTCACCGTCAGCACCCCGTTCTGCAAAAGAATCTGCTGAATCTGCGCCTCCTCCAGCGGATCCTGCGTATCCAGTTCCGAGAACACGAACTCCAGGTCATTCCATCCCAATCTTTTCTGGATCGCATCCCGCGTCAGATGCTCCGCCAGCAACCGCGCAGCCGGCACGATCGCCTGGCGAAATGCCAGGTCGTTGTACTCCTCCGCCGTCGACCGGTTTACATCCGCCTCCACTCCCAAATAAAACGGAGGCAGATCAAACGCGTCGGCAATAATCCGCAATAAAAATTCCTGCCACTGCAGTCGCAGGTCCGCGTCGGTCCCCCCGCCAAACCGCAACACCTCCGGCTTGCTTTCCACCGACAAAATAGGCACGCGCCCGGTTCCCTCAATTTCGTCCTGCCACCACCGGATCAGCCGCTCGTGATGGTCCGGCGTCAAATCCTGTATCCACAACGCATACTGCACAACCGAATTCGACGCTAGCCGCGAAGCATACCGGTGCGCGCCCAGAAAGGCATTGATGGTCTCAAATGCCACTTCCAGCTTCCCCAACCCAAACGGCGTATGCGTCCTCGGATTCAGCCGGATATAAATCAGTTCATCGTCATCCAGTTTGATCTGGCTCTTCGGCCCTGACTGGTCGGTGACCTGCAAATATCGGGGCCCGTGCGGCGAACCATCCCAATCCAGATTCATTCGAATCGACGCCCCGTCCACCGGCCATAACAGCAACGGAAGTTTCGCATCGCCGGAGATCTGAACCTCGATAGCCCCGTAGCCGCCCACCACGATGTCTTCCAACACCTGCTCCGAAAATGATCGGAACGAATCATCTGGATTCGGAGCTTGGAAGTTTTGCGTAAGAATCTGCACCCGCTCCGGCCCATCCGGAATCGTTTCCAGCGAAACTCCTTGTCGCGGCTGAATCCGCCAGCGCATCCCTGCAATTCGATCCTTGATCGTGTTAATCGCCCTCCGCGCCACCGGAATCTCCGAAAACCTCCGCAAGTTATAAGCCGTCGGCTTCGGCATAATGTCGCCTGGCGGCCCATACGAGTTGAAGATAGAAGGCAGCGGCATCGTCCGCCGTCTTTTCTCGGCATTCGTCAGCGAGGCCGACGAAGACACTCCCGCAATCCGGCGCATGGCGCCGCGCAACGCCTCTGTAATTTTCATGATGTTTATGCCTGCAAGAATTTTTGGGGACAGCCGCCTCGACTTTCCAATCGAGCGAAAACCCGACATTTACCGGACCCGGGTCCTCGCCCGATCCTTCCCCCAACCAATACCGCAAACTGAAAATCCCCGCCGCAACGAGGATCAATGAATCTGTTGAATTGTCTGCCCACCTGATCCACCCGTTCAGCTATCGAAACAAAGACTGCAGCGCAACTCCCAAACCCACATAGGACCAGAAGCAAAACGTTGTCACACCGACCCAAACGCCAGCGTACCGGCGAATTCCAGTGCCAAATATCGCCACAAATAAAGCGGCTGTCGAAAGTAGACCGCCAAAGTTGGAAAGTCTCGCCTCCAAATGAGTAAGCGCATTGAACCCCGGATCGAGGGGTACCCAGCTGTACTGCCAGACCACCAACATCAGGCAGTAGAGTATCTGGCTGCATAAGCCCAGCGTTATCGCGACGTAGCCCAGCTTCACGCGCAATGCCGAGACCGAATCCTCTCCAAGCCTGCTGCTCTTGCAAACAGCCGCCGTTACCAGCAAGCAAACGTTGATCAGCGACACAACGACTATTGTTGTTTCTCCTAGCGACAGGTGTCCGCTGGGAATCACGCCCTCAACTCCCTACGCGCTATTTCCGCAATCGTCGGCATCTCCGCGGCCACCGCGACGCGAACCCTTTCTTCCTCCAGCATGCTCAACACGAACTGAACGGTATCTTGCCCGCGGTCCAGATCGTCATCCACCACCGCCGTGAGCGTTATTGCTGCTTCCGTCTTTGCTGCCATCACCGGCGCAATCTTCGGATACCTCGCCGCCAGCATCATCGCCGTGTCCACGCTCGCCCTCAGCGATACCGCTTGAAACAATTTGATTTCACCACTCACTCGGTAACCAAAGTCAAATTGAAATGGATCCCCAGGCCTTGTATAAGGCGCAACCGGAACCGGAAGCACAAGCTTCGAAACTCCTGCCTGCTCCCATTCACTCCGCATCTTGGCTAGAATCTTCTGCCGCCCGGTCGCTTCGCGATTACCGCCAACTCTCGGCGCTTCCAGATAAAGTGAAACCATCCCTTCCATTTCGCGCGCCGGATTCTCCGTCAGGCACCCCGTCGCAGGCGAAATCTGAATCACATTCGAAAACGAATCCTCAAACCGATTCAATAGCTGTATACGCCCATCCGGCGAAGCCAGTTGCGTGCGAATATCTGCCTCTAATGCCGACAGCATCTCCACATCGGCTTGCGGGTCAACACATCGCACCATTCTCCAGTCCCGGGTAAATCTCACTTCCACGAACCCGCCCGCCACACCCGGTTCGTGCATCAGTACGGCAATCGGTACGGATATTTGCTTGATAGCATCTGCAACATACCGCAGCAGAAAAACCTCGAGATGTCGTTTCTCAGCCATCACCAAATTGACACTTCGTTCAGCCCGTTAGTGCTCCGCCCACCCCGGAAACGGTCTTCTCACCGAACTCCCAAACGCCGCAATCAACTCTCGCACCCGCTCCCGTCGCGCAATCAAAGTCCGCACTAACTTCTCTAACTCGTCCCACTCCCCGCCATACCACTCCGGAGGAATCTCTCCGGCCAAATCCCACAAAACATCATGCTCCATCTTTTCCACGCGCGTCAGCCAGGGCTCGAACGATTCCCATCCTCGAATCCCGGAATACACTTCATTCCTCGCATAAACTCCGCGCAGCGGATGATCCGGAAACGTCCACTCTCCCGCGTTAAAACAATATCCCTGATCGATGAAAGTGGCGGTATATTTCTTCTCGCGCAATTTCCTCCAAAACGCAGCCTGGCGCCCGTTCGCATTTCCCGTCCACTTATCCACCACCAGCATCCCCGCAAACGCTTCCAGGTTCCGCACTCGATCCAGCATCTCCACCGGGATGTAATCGAACACCTGCCCATCGATCGGATTCACCACGTATTTCGATCCGAACTGCAATCCCCCTTGGCAACGAATCGAATTATGCGCCATCTGAATGTGCAGCTCCGGCGTATGTTCCACTAACCACTCGCCCACCTCGACAACGGCCGTCCCCGGAACCGGCAATCCCGCCCGTTCAGCGAGCCTCGTAGCCAACATCTCATTCGTCAGCACCCGCAAATGCTGCGGATTATTTCTGAACTTCACCACGTAGAAATGCCCATCGGAGCAGCGCATCAAATGCGCCTGCGCCCCACCCCGCATCCTTCTAACGTGTTGGACAGCTTCAACCAAACCCGTGTGGCGCACGCCCGCCCGCGAAAAGCGAGCGCATGAGTGCCAAAGCGGGATACCTTACATCACGTCCTAACTTTCCCTCTGTGACGAATGACCTTGCATAATCACAAATAAATCTGCCACCCGGATGCCCTCGGCTCGCACCAAATCCCCGGTCACCGAACCATCGCGATGCTCGTCAGCTCGAACCTTCCCTTCTTCGCTCGTCGTCCCGCATCCTCTCGCCGCACCGCCAGGGCAATGGCCATCGCCATCACACAATCATCGTTCGACCCGTCAGCAGCCCGAGCGCTCCCATCCGCTTGCCGAACAAATGTTCTGCACTCTTCCAGCAGTCGGGGACTATGAAATAACTGCGGCTTCTCGATCAATATCGCCGCCATGTTCTCAATCATCGCCGGGCGGCTCGCCGCCGTCGTAAGCCACCCCAGCTTCCCATCCTGCTCATAAATGTTCTTGCATCCCATCTCATTCAGGTAAACCAAAACCGCATGGCCATGATTATTTCGCTCCACGGCCACCAGCGCTCCCCTATATCTCCGCCACAAATCTGTAACGCGTCTCCCGAGTTCATTGGGCGGAAAATGTCCATGCAACTCCGCGCATTGCATTCCCGTCTCGCGGTCGATCACCTGCGCACACGCGTAATCCCCTTCCGATCCCCCTCCCGCCGTGTCCACGCCCACGATGTAGTTTCTGTCACTTTGCGGCGGCAACCAGATCGTCAGTCTTCCGTTGTCTTCCAGATGCGTTTCTTTCTCGAGCAGACCAATCGTTTTTTCGATCCCTTCCAGGTCGAAAACACAATCTCCTGAAACCAGGAAGCACGAACTCGCATCCTCCGCATATTCCTGCTTTGCCAAACCATGCAGCGTCTTCCATTGCTGGCGCCGCCACGCGATCTGCCCTTCATCAAGCCTGTAGAGCTGAATTAGCCCGCTCTCTGCCTCAGCTAACGGCAGCACTTCACCATCCCTCACAAGAACTCGATAGCTGTCCTCATACCACCACGGAAAAAAATGCTTCGTGTAACCGGTCTTATCGGCTTCCTGCCACTCTCCGTAAAATGTCCCCGATGCGCCCCTCGGCGTAGATTCCAGCACGATCTCGCCGCCCGGAACTACCGCCGCCCGCAGCGACGCCAGCGCTTCAAACCCTCCGCCGGGCCAGCGGGAGACCTCTGAACAATGCAGATTCTGTATGGTCATCCCGCGGCCCGCGTTTTCGTCCGCCGTCTCCACCCGGTACTCGCTGTCGAGCCCAGGAAACGCCATCTGGCGGACATTCGATCGCGATCTCACCAGCACTTCTCTTTGCTCTTCGGGCAGGTTCTCCCAGAAGCGCCTCACAATGTTAAAAATCATCTCGGCCGATTCCTGGCTGTGTGCCACTTGCACCGTTAGCGTTCCTGGCCGCGTAATCGTCTGTACAAAATATCGTGCTGCAACGTAGGTCGTAATCCCCACCTGCCGCGCCTTGAGCACGATATTTCGCTTGCTGCATCTCCGCGAATATTCGCGCTGGGCGCGGTTTAACTCCAGCAACCGCCTCCGTCCATCTCGCGGACGGATCTGCAAACTCCCGCCGATCATCCGGTCTCGCAGAGTTTGTCCATCCCATTCCTCATCCAGGTGCTTCCCCAATTCAAGCAGCCGATAAAGCTCGCTCCCCACAATTCACCTTTTCACAAATCGGCCATGCACGAGCCCCAACCGTTCCGATCACTGTGCTGGCGCATCACAACTCAGGTCGACCCCTCTTCTCATACCTCCGTCGAATCCTCGTTCCTCGTCCGCGCATACTGCCGAATCCCATCCCTCAAAAGAGAACTGCGCTCCGTCAACTGGTACAACCCTTGCCAGTCGCGTTTCAAATCCACATCCGGGTCATATCCCGCCTGCGCCAGAAACTTCCAGCGTTGGTCATATGACCGGTTTTTCTTCGCTCCGTGAAAAAGATGGTTTAGCACTCCTGGCAAATATCCAACGTTCCTGCGAATATGCTTTTCCGCACGTTCCTGCCATTCCCTGCACAGCCGGATGTAGGCCGGCGAATATCCCGAATACAAAGACCGATTAACCTGCCCCACAAGCGCCGAGGCCATACGCCAATCGCCCGACCCCAAAATCGCATGATCCACCAGCATCCCAACGTTCTGCAGTGCGCTCTTCTTCGCCGCCCACGCAAATCCTGGGTGCCAGAACTGCCCGCTACGCAGGCTGTAGTAGCCATAAGTCGGACGCTTCGTCATGAACGTCGGCTCGTGCGGACTGGGTTGGTCCGTCACCCACTTGTACAAGAATCCCGGAGTGGTCGTCAGCGGCTCGTTATTCGGCCCAACATCCTGCGCGTGGCTGAACATCTGCAGCACGTCATAATGCTGCAAAAGCTGCAGCGTTTCCTGCGCCCAGTCCGGACGACTGAACCTCACATCCGCATCGATCCATGCCACATACGTTGCCGCCTCCGGCAAACGCTGTATCATCAGATTCAGCGCATTTTCCTTGTGCCAGATTTCGTGCGAAGTCCGCAGCTGCAAGTGCCGCGGATTGCCCGTCTCGGTCACCTCAAAGTGTCGGTCTCCAAAAGCTACTTCCGCCGTATAAAGAATCGCCCCGGCCGTTTCGCACTCCCGCTCAAACATCCAGTAATTCCAATAGCGCGATCGCCATCGCAGCGGATTCTCCAGCATCGTCACCACATGCAGCCGGTCCGGAAAAACGTGCACTCCCGGCCGAGCCTGCGAAGGATGATCGATGGCGCCCGTGCATTCGCAGCGCACATGGTGCTGCATTTTCCACTCATCACTCACACAGTTATCCTCTGGTCTTCTCAAATTGTTTTATTTCGTCGCGAGAAACCTGCGCCGGAGGCGACAAGCGTCGGCTCTGTGGCGATGCAGCCATCACATATAGCCCGCGCGTTCCCCGTCAAATTCTTAGTCGAGAATTCCCACACTCGCGATTCGCACAAACTTTCCGTGCAAATGAATTCCGAGCCCACCCGCAATATTGTCCAACGGCTCCTGGCCGGTCTTCGCGGTCATCGTCGCGTTGTAAGTTTTCACAAACTTTTCCGCCGTCAGCGGAACACTTTTCGGTGCACCCACCTCCGCTATCGCCGCCGTTTGCATACCGCTCGCGTTTGCCGGAGGAATTAAAGCTTGCACCGACTGTAGCTCCGCTGCGAGCACGCCCAACACTGCCACGATCTTCGCCTGCGTCGCCGTATCCTTTATATGTAGCGCCGGCAGCAAGCTACCAAGGCTCCCTTGCACCGCAGTCATCTCACTCTGAATCTGGATAAGCAGCCCCGCCTGTGTCTTCGCATCCGCCTTCTGATACTCATTCACCAGCGATTGCACCAGGTTCAGATCTGCCTCCGCCTGCTTAACCGTACCCCGCACCGCCTGCACATCCTGAGCCGAGACGTTCTTTCCTTGCAGTGCCGCAATCAGTGCCAGCACGTTCGCTATCCCCGGAATCATGACCGCCACAATTTGTTCTGCCTCAGCCACCCAATTCGTTGAGCATGCCGTCCACATTGCGCACACCAGAAGAATCAACACCAGCCACGCACCCCGCATCCACCTCATCGTCAGTCTCCCGTAAACAACGAAGGCACGGCTTCTCGCCGTGCCTCATCTGGAAATCGTTCGATTACTGATTACTACGGTCCCGAATTCGCCTCCGAAACCGCCGCTGCATAGGACTCCCCATACAAAGAAGTCGAGAACACCGGATTGCAAGCTGCCGGCCCGCTCCCTGGGTAAACAGATGGTTCCAGCGCTAGCAACACGTCGCAAGCGTAAAGCTCGAACGCATCTGTGCCGTGTGCCATCGTGAAGTCGAGCAGCGAAACTAGATTACCCGTCAAGCAACTGTTATCTGGGCAACTCGCCGTCAGCGTTTGCAGATAATGCGGCACTGCTGCATACATCCCAAAATTCGAATACCAGTCGCTTTCGCAATTAGCTCCCGGACAATTCGTCAAATCCGCAATCTGCAACCCGTTGGTGCCAAACCCGTATCCCGCCGACGCGGCTATCTGCCCTTCGTGATCCGCAAAAGTGTGGCCATACCCCGCGACATCGCTTGTGTCAAAAATCAATTTCCACGTCGGACGATACGTCGTCACCGCATTCTCAATGTAAGTCGTCATCTGGTCGATGTATCCCGCCTGGCCCCCGGAGTTCGATCCGTCCAGATACTCGCCCTGGAACGTCGTATACCCATTAAGCAGCGGCCAGTACGGAGTGCACAGCGGATGTTCCTCGCCCCCACCCGTCAGTCCGAACCGCACATAATCCATCTTCGTCCCAAGCATTGCCGCATTCGCGCAATCCGAGCTGTAGGTGGCACACTCTGGCGAAAAATGCTGCACCACCTGCGTGATGAATTTCTGCGCCGCAATCATGAACGGAGGCTCATAGCTAACCGGCTGTCCCGACAGATCCGAGCCATACGTCGCATTGCTTGAATTCCACACGCCACCGTTGGTAAACCCCGCATGTCCGTAAGGGCTCTCGCTATCTCCCTCAAAGTTGGAACACACCACCATATCCTGCGGGTTTCCCGCACCGACATTCGAAGCCCACGAAGAGCCAAATACATAACTCGGCGTCCCGGTATTCACGCCGCCCTCGGTCGACAGCACGACAATCAATCGCAGCCGCTGTCCGCTCGCGATCAATTGCAATAGCTGGCTGTCGACCGTCGTCCAGTTATACGAACCCGGAGCAGTATTCGACTCCACAGCATTCCAGGGTATCTCCGGGGCCACTGCTTTCAAATTCGCATTGCCTGACAAACTCGAAACCAGCGTGTAGAACGAACTGAAATTGCTTGTAGTAAGCGGAGGCGACACCATCGCCACGCCCTGAATCGGTTGCGCAGCCTGCGAGTTCATCGCCACCGCTACCACGTCCCCCCGGTAAGTTCCAATATTGCTCCACGTACATCCGCCATCCGCTTGCGTCCCGCCAACGATTTGATTCCAGGCAGTGGGCTGGGCGCCTCCAGTGGTGCACCCGCTTCCAACTTGGTAAACATACAAACCCGCATTTCCCGTCCGCGGCCACACCTTCGCTCCGCTTGCCACCGGCGTGCTCGTCGGCCACGCCGGAGCGCACGCGCTCGTATTCGTCCCATTCGTCGTTCCCAGCGAACACTGCCAGTCGGTCGACACCAGGCAATAGTTCCCAGTCTGCGAACACGCGGTAATTCCCTCATACGTCGCGAAGGTTGCATTCAGCGTAGTGTTGTATATATACGCGAAGCGGTAGTTGTAGCCCGGAGCCGGCGCCGTTCCGCCGCCGACCACGCCATCCAACTCGTCGTATCCTCCGCCGGGATACGTCTCAAACCAGTAACTGACTGCGGTCAGCGTGCCCGGAGCGGGGAGTGGGCGCGAGGATCCGGCCCGCACGGCCACCGTCGGCGCCAGCCCGG